>JAKEHY010000019.1 GCA_022614805.1 Candidatus Zixiibacteriota bacterium
GAGTTCTTGTACCGGCAAACCTTCCTTCCACTCCCGTAAAACCGCCAGCTTTTGCTCCACATCCCAACGCTTCCTACCCGAAACCTTCCGGATCTGAACAAGCATCGTCGCTGTCTCCATTTAACCTCCTTGACCAATTATACCTGTCCAAATCTTAAGTGGGGCACGGCAATCTCCGGAAACTTCTAAAGAATCGGATTTGATTTACTTCATGGATGGAGGCTCATTTCTATCCGGTGGCACTCTTCTCATTATCGAATTCCATAACAATAGAGTGATAGATTTTAAAACAGTTCAAGAAAGCTAAGCACCATTTGCCGCAACTGTAGCTAAAACTGAAACCCTACCACCCCAATTTTCTCTGGCAATTATCGCAGAACCGGTCGGAAAGCTGGTCCAGCTCCAGAACGCCGGAGGCCCGGAACATCACGCACTTGGGGTTGTGGCAGTAGGAAAGCCCGAACAAATAGGCCACCTCCTGCACCGCCTTCTTAAACAACCGGTGATAAACCACCCGGTCCTCCTCCCCGCCGGCAAAAAAATCCTGCTTGAGATGATAAAGGGAAATCAAGGCCACCGACCCCAGCCGGTCCGCCTCGCCGATGATGTTGGAGGAATTGGGGGTGTACAAATCCTCGTCCAAAATCCCCAAAATCTTCTCCCGGTCGTTGGACTTCAAAATCTCCAGCTTGGCTAAAATCACGGTGGAATAGTACTGCCCCCGCCGCTCGCTGAAGGCCTCTTCTGGCAGCCGCATCCCCTGCAAAATATCGACCGACGAGCCGAAGATGGCCGAAAGCTGGCTCGCCAGTTTGTTGATTTGGTAAAAATCTATTTCCCCCATCGGGGCCACCACGATTTTTCCGCGCATATTACTACCGCCCGCAAATATAAGCTATTTTTTTATCCGTCAAAATTAAAGCGCCCCGTAGGGGTTTGATTAATCAAACCCTTTTTATCAAAAGTAAAGAGAAAACCCTATTTGCTTCCCAAAAACGCCGCCCCCACCACCCCCGCCTCGTTCCCCAGCCGGGCTTTAACCACCTTAAGGGTGAGCAAAGCCGCCGGAAAGGCCCGTTGCCGAATTTCATTTTCAACCAATTTCAACAACGGCGGATAAGCATCCACAAACCCGCCCCCCAGAACTATCTCTTCGGGGTTGATGAGATTGATGGCCGACGCCAGCCCGGCTCCGAGGTAGGCCGCCTGCCTGTCGATAAGTTCCACCGCCGGTTGCTCTTCTTTCTTGGCGGAATCCGTCAAGGCCTGAACGTTGGCGTAGCCGCGCCCCTTCGCCGCATCTATAAGCGCGCTCACCGAAGCATACTTTTCCAAACAGCCCCGGTTGCCGCAGGCGCACTCCTTGCCTCCAAAAACGACCGTCGTATGCCCGATTTCCCCCGCCGAAAAGGAAGAGCCGCGATAAACCTTTCCGTCCAGAATCAATCCGCCGCCGATGCCGGTGCCGACCGTCACGCACAAAGCGGACTTGGAGCCCCGCGCCGCTCCGAAAAGCAGCTCGGCCAAAGCCACGCAGTTGGCGTCGTTGTCGGCATACACTGGGATGCCCGCCATCCGCAAACTTTTTTTGAGATTGACCCCCTCCCATCCCGGAATGTTGGGAGAATCGCCGAAAACTTTTCCCGTTTCGAAATTGACCGCCCCCGGGCTTCCGACGCCGATTCGGCCAACCCGCCATTTTTTCTCGGAAGCAATCGAAAGAAGCTCCCGTGCCGCCGAGCGCAACTGCTCTACCAGAACCTTTTGCCCCACGTCCGTTCGGGCCCGAATTTTTCTGGAAACGAGGATTTTTCCGTTCGGGCCCACCAGCCCGTACTTGAGGTCGGTTCCCCCCAAATCCAGTCCGATGAAAACGGAAGCTTTACCTGCCGCCAAATTTTTCCAGGCCGGAGGCCAGGATGGCCGTGGCCCGTTCTAACTTGTCGGTGGATAAAACGTAGGCGATGCGGACTTCATCCTTTCCGGCTCCCGGCGTGGCGTAAAAGCCGGCTCCCGGCGCCATCATCAAAGTCTCCCCCTGGAGGGAAAAATCGGAGAGCAGCCACCGGCAAAAATCCTCCGCGTCCTCCACCGGCAGCCGCGCCATCAGGTAAAAAGCTCCCTCCGGCTTTTCGCAAGAAACGCCGCTCATTGCTCCGAGGCGGGCAAAGAGTAAATCCCGCCGCTTTTTGTACTCCGCCGCCATCTTTTTGAAATAATCGGGCGGGATGTCGAAGGCGGCGGTGACCGCCTCCTGCTCGATGGTCGGCGAGGAAAGCCGCGCCTGCCCCATCCGCAAGGCGGCATCGACGACTTCGGTGTTCTTGCTGACCAGAAAGCCGACCCGCGCCCCGCACAGCGAAAACCGCTTGGAGGCGGAATCCAGAACGATGACCTGCTCCTCCATCTCTTTCAGATGCAAAGCGGAGAAAAATTCCCCCTCGTAGATGAATTCCCGGTACGGCTCGTCGGACAGCAAAAACAACGAGTGCCTGCGGCACAGCTCCGCAACCATCTCCATTTCCTTTTTGGAATAGACGGTGCCGGTCGGATTGTTGGGAGAGCAGACCAAAATTGCCCGTGTCCGGGAGTTGACATGTTTTTCTATCTCCTCCTCGGGTGGCAAATGGTAACCGTTTTCCCCATAGGTGACGACCGGGTTCAGGCTAACCCCCGCCATCACCGCAAAGCCGTTGTAATTGGTGTAAAACGGCTCGAAGACGACGATTTCATCCCCCGGAGCCGCCACCGCCATCATCGCAAAAAGCAGAGCTTCGCTTCCGCCGGTGGTGATTTGGACGTTCTCCTCTCTCAAATCGACGTCCAGTTCCTGCTTGTAGTAGCGGATGACCTTGCTGATGAGCCGGAAATCCCCCTTGGAATTGCCGTATTCCAGAACCGGTTTGTTCCAGTTTTTCACCGCTTTTACGAACTCCGGCGGCGGGGGCAAATCCGGCTGTCCGATGTTCAGATGATAAACGGTGATGCCCCGTCTTTTGGCGGCGTCCGCCAAAGGCACCAGCTTCCGAATCGGGCTGGCCGGCTGCAAGCGCGCTCGCCGGGAAATATCGGGAAGAACGGGAGCGATGGTCTTCACGCACGCCTCATTTCTTGCAATCTAATCAACTTTTTTCCTCTGTCAATTACAGTTCTATCCGCTGCAGATTTTATCCATTTTGTAGGGGCGAGGTATACCTCGCCCTCCCCTCTCCACCCGGTGGAGAGGGGATAAAGGGGTGAGGTTTCGGCGTAGCGGCTTGCCCCGACTTGTTCCGAGCGTAGCCGAGGAAGCGAAGCCGAGGGGAGGTCTTTAGACCTCCATTTTCATCCCAAGAATATGCTCCGCCGCCTCCAAAACATTTCCTTTGACGATGGCCGAATCATCCCGTTTTTCCGCCAATTCCTCTTGCGCCCTTTTTCCCTGCCCCGTCAAAACTAAAATCGACCGCATTCCCTTTTTCCATCCCAGCTCCAAATCGGTAACCCGGTCGCCAACGACAAACGATCGGGAAAAATCGATGCCCAGCTCCAAATCCGCCAGCTCCGGCATTCCTGTTTCCGGTTTGCGGCAGACGCACTCCTTGCGAAATTTTTCAACCGCTCCATCCGACCAGTGTGGACAGAAGTAAAACCGGTCTATTTCCGCCCCTTCTTTCTTCAGTTTCTCTTGAACTGCGGAATGCACGGCCTCGACCCCCTCAACGGTCAAAAACCCCCTTCCTACTCCCGATTGATTCGATACTATCACTATTTTGAACCCCGCTTCCTTTAACCTTCGGATGGCCCCCGGCGCCCCGGGCAAAATCTCGATGTTATCCGGCGTGTAGTCAAAATTCCGTTCCCGGATGACTACTCCGTCCCGGTCCATAAATACCGCTGGCACCGGCTCCAAAACCGGTTTCGGTTTGACGGATTTCAAAACTGCGCGCGCCTCTTCAAAAACCTTCTCCGGCGTCAGGTCTTCAAGGCAAAACCGCCGGGAACGAAAGCAGGGCAGCTTCCCGTGCAAGCTGCACGGCGAACAGTATAAATCCAAACTCAACGCTTTTGACTTTTCTCCCAGCGGGGCGAAACCCAAAACCGGATGGGTCGGCCCGAAAAGCCCCAAGGTCGGAACGCCGCAAGCAGCCCCCAGGTGCATCAGACCCGAATCGTTTGAAACCAATAAATCCAGTTTGGAAAGACAGTTTTTAGCCCGCTCGAGCGGCTGGCCGAAGACCATAACGGCTGGCGATGAACCGGAAAACTTCTTTTTGAATTCGTTTCCCAACTCATACTCCTCTTCCGAACCGAACAGGATAAATCGTCCAACCGGAAAAGATTTCGACAGCAGCTCCGCCAATTGTGAAAAATGCCCCACCGGCCAGAGTTTGGCCTCCCATTTCGCCCCAAGACCGAATCCGACGGTAAAACCAGCCGGCCCCACCCAACGCCTGTGGTCTTTGCTTGTTGAAGCATTTAATTGCGGAAAGGCAACCGAACCTACCGCTTCAACTGTTTTCAAATACCGCTCCATCGTATGCGCCACTGGTCTTCGAGTTTTGGTCAGAACTTTCAAAAACCGTTCCCAACGGGCCTTGGCGTAAGTCAGTTTCCGGGCCTCGGGAAATTGTCCGGCCAGCCTTCGTGAGCGAAAATTTCTGTGCAAATCCACAATCAAATCGGGCTTGAAGGCCCGAATTTCCCTGGCCAGCTTTTCCAAGCCTCCATCGAGGTTAAAGAGTCGGTCGATGTTGGAATATCCCTCGAAAACCCCGGCATATTCCTTTTTGGTGGCAAGTGCAATTTGCGCTTGGAGATATTTTTGTTTCAAAGCTCGAAAAACCGGCTCGGTAAGAACAACATCCCCCAGCGAGGAAAACCGGATGACTAAAATTCTTTCAGACACCGGCGTCAAAATAAAAAATCCCCCTGCTTGGCGGGGGATTTTTTTGTATCTCGTAGGGGCGAGGCAGGCCTCGCCCTTCCCTTCTCCGTTTCAGACTTGTCCCGAGTTAAGTCGAGGGAGAGGGGATAAAGGGGCTTGCCCTGAGCGAAGTCGAACGGGTAAGGTGCCTTTAAGAATTTTAGAACCGATAATTCAACCCGAAAATCAACCCAAAATCCACGTCGGAATCCAGCTGCAATTCTCCGACCGCCGAAAGCTGTTGGGCAAATTCAAACTCCCCGCCCGCGTTGATGCCGAATTCCCCCTCCGTGTTGCTCCTGTCGCCAATCGGCGGTCCAAAATCCACGCCCACCCGCTGGATGCGCACCTGCGCCCGGCCGTAGGGGGTCATCCCCCGGCCGCTGGCGGAGACGAACCGGTGGGAAACCATTCCGTTGAACTGGATGGAAAAAATGGAGAAAACATCCCCGAAGAAAAGCTCCACCCCACCCCCCACGGAAAGGTCGACCGGGTCGGCCGCTCGTTGTGGGCTGGCCGCTCGTTGATGCAGCACTTGATACCGGGCGTCCCCGGCCACCCCAATCCCGTCCTCGGGGCCGACGTCCACGAATCCTAACTTAAAGCCGCCGTCCACGTCGCGGGCAAAGCCGTAGCGGTATTGTCCAAAGACCGCCAGCGCGTCGTCGTCATAAATACCGACATACCCCCCCATAAAGCTCCGCCCCTGGTCCAGGACTCGCGCATCCATCATCTGCCCCAAAAACTGCGCCCGGGCGGTGGCGGCGAACAGTAAAACCAGAGCCAATGCAAAAACTTTTCTCATCCATCCTCCTATTGTGATAAACTTTTCCCGACCAACCATAAAGTGGCCGGAAAATAACCCCGCTCCCTGCCGCTGTCAAACTTTTTTTCAATCGGTTTCAACTAATCTGTGGTGAGGGCGCACTCGATTACCTTACCAGACAAATCCAACTTCATTATAAGCCACTCTGAATCAATACTGATAAAGCTTCGCTCTGGCCCCAACCAATAAACGAGGTCGTACTCACTGAAGTACTCTGTTTTTGGGGGCTCACCAAGCAATGAAATTACTTCCGCATGTGCTTTACCGATGAACTTTTCTCTGCTTAATAGATCGTCAACCATTCGAAGTCGGGGATAAGGCGGTTTACGCGCCGCCTCTTCATCTTTCCATTCGCTTGAGACGAAAGCCCGCCGTTGCAAGTAGTCCTCTGCTTTATACCAGTAAAAAACATATCCAAAGAAAACAAGAATTGCAGCCATAAATCCGCCGATAATCCAAATTAAAAGTTTCTTCATCCTGTTCATCGGAATACTCGCATTAAAAAATGAATCAATGATTCAATGACTCAATCGTCAATTGTTTAAATTACAACCGCACTCGCAGAAGCAAAAAAAGCCCCAAAACCGTAATCCCTCCCGCCGCCAAAAGCGCTGGAACCGCGCCAAAATTCTGCCACCCCCAGCCGATTAAACTGCCCGCGAGCAAAAAAGCGACCGAGCGGACGGCGTGGTACCAGCCGAAGGCCGAGGCCCGTTGGTCGGCCGGAACGATGCGCACCACCGCCGCCCGCATCGGGCCGTCCGTGGCGGCGTCAAAAAGGCCGAAGAATAAAAACAAAAAGGGCAAAAACTCCCGGCTTAAAAAAGCGAACCCCAGAAGCGAGACCAGATAAACCAGCCAGCCCCCCGCGAGGACTTTTTTCGGGACGCGGTCAAAGGCGTGGCCGAACGGCGCGGCAAAAAAAGAACCGGTCAGGTTAAACAAAACCCAGAAAAGCGGCAGGGTGGCGGTGGAGGTTCCCAGTTCCTGCGCCCGCAGAATGGCCAACAAATCGGGCATCCTTCCGAGATAAAGAAGAAAAACCGCCGCCAAAAACAAAAGGAAACTTCCCTTCGGCAAAGTTCCGAATATTTTCGGCCGTTCCGCCAGAACCGCCCCCGGAATCTCCTTCACCCCGGTGGCCAAAACCAAAAGCGAAAAAAAACTGGGGATGGCCGCCACCAAAAAAAGCCAGGTGTAGTTCAGCCCCACGGTTGAGATTAAAACGAACCCAATCAACGGGCCCAAAACCGCCCCGGCCGAATCCAAAGCCCGGTTGAATCCGAACGCCAGCCCGATGGTCTCCTTCGCCGTGGAATCGGACAAGAGCGCATCCCGCGGCGAGGTGCGGAACCCCTTTCCGGCCCGGTCGGAAATGCGGATGAGAAAGGCAACTATGGGGCTGCCCGCAAAGAAAAAAAGCGGCTTGGAAACGCTGGAGAAAAAATAACCGGCAAAAGTCAAACTCTTCCGTTTTCCGCTCACCTGCGACAGGTAGCCGGAAAAAAGCTGCAAAAAACTTTCCCCCGCCCGCGCCACTCCCTCGACCATACCGAGGAAAGCGGTCGTCCCGCCGAGTCCGGAAGTGAACAAAACCGGCAAAAAGGGGACAATCATATCGGAGGAAAGGTCGTTCAAAAAACTGACCACCCCCAAAACGATTACGTTCTTCGAGAGTTTTCCTTTTATACTTTTTAACATCATCCCTAAACACTTAGCCCAGGGGCGTCTGCCCCTGGGACAATTTGCTTGTAGCCGTCATCCCTCCAGCAAATAATGTAACAACCGTTCCGTCAAATAGAATAGAAGAACGCCAGCGAACACCAGAATCGGAACTTTGGCCCCCCGCTCCCGGTTCACCTCCGGCACCAAATCGCTGGCGGCAACATAAAGCGCCACCCCGCCGGAAAAAGATAGAAGCTGGGGAGAATAGGCGTAAACGAAGGAGGAAACCCCTCCCCCCGCCAAGGTCGCCAGGCCGAGAAACCCGGCCCAGCGCAAAGCCGTTTTTTCCGAACGCCCCGCCGCCAGGTTCAACGAGGCGACGGTGAACCCCTCTGGCAGCTTGTGCAGGCCGATGGCGACGAACATCAAGACTCCGACGACCGAGGAGAAATGGTACGCCGCCGAAATGGAAACCCCGTCCAGAAAGGAATGGACCAAAAGCCCGAGCGAGGCGGCCTGGCTGGTGCGGGAGACCTCCTCTCCGTGCACCTCCTCCCCGAAATGAAAATGCCCCGCCCAGGAGTGCTCAACGAGATGAATGACCAGATACCCCCCCAAAAACCAGAGGGCGAAAGATTTTCCGACCGCCGAGAGCGTTTCAGGCACCACTTCGAGAAAAACCAAAGACAAAAGAAACCCGGCTCCCACCGCCATAAAGTACTTGACTGAACCCCGGTAGCGGCTCCCGGCAGCGGTGACCAAAAACCCGCCCAAAAGCGTGGCCAGCCCGGCCACGCCCGAAAAAAGCAGACTGTTCAGGCTAGGTGAAAACGCAATCAGTTGGAAAAACACGCCGGGCAAGATAAACGGCTTGACAATACCGTCAAGTCGGCGCAAATTAACGCCCTCAAGAAAGGAACAACTATGGAGGAAAAAAAGATGCGTAAATGGATAATTTTCGGATTGGCGCTTTCGCTTTCGGCCGGCTGCGCCAAACGGGACGACGTAATCAAAATCGGCGAGTACGGCAGCTTGACCGGCACCACCGCCACCTTCGGCGTCTCCACCAAAAACGGCATCGATATGGCCACCGAGGAGATTAACGCCGCGGGCGGGCTCTTGGGGAAAAAAATCCAGGTCATCGTCGAGGATGACCGCGGCCTGGCGGATGAGGCCGCCAGCGCGGTGAAAAAGCTGGTGACCCAGGACAAGGTCGTCGCCGTCTTGGGAGAAGTCGCCTCCAGCCGTTCCCTGGCGGGGGCCCCCATCTGCCAGGAAAACAAAATCCCGATGGTCACCCCCTCCTCCACCAATCCGGAGGTGACCAAAAAGGGGGATTACATCTTCCGCATCTGCTTCATCGATCCCTTTCAAGGAGAGGCGATGGCCAAGTTCGCCTTCGAGAACCTGAAGGTCAAAAAAGCGGCCATTTTGAAGGATAGCAAAAACGATTACTCCGTCGGTTTAGCCCAGTATTTTGCCGAAACCTTCAAGGGGCTGGGAGGCCAAATCGTGGCGGAGGAATCCTATTTTGAAGGGGACCAGGATTTCAAGGCCCAGTTGACCTCCATCAAGGGGAAAAAACCGGAGGCGATTTTCATCCCCGGCTACTATACCGAAGTCGGCCTGATTGCCCGCCAGGCCCGCGAGCTGGGTTTGAACATTCCGCTTCTGGGGGGGGACGGCTGGGATTCCCCCAAGCTGACGGAAATCGCCACCCTCAAAAAGCCCGGCGACGCCCTCAAGGATTGCTACTTTTCCAACCACTACGCCGCCGACGACCCCAATCCGGTGATTCAGGATTTCATCAAAAAGTATAAGGCCAAATACGAGGAAGTGCCGGATGCGATGGCCGTTTTGGGGTACGACGCCGCCCACATTCTCTACGATGCCATCAAGCGGGCCGGCTCCCCCGAAGGGGCCAAAATCCGGGACGAGCTCGCCAAAACCGCCAACTTTCCCGGCGTCGCCGGGCAGACCACCATCGATTCCGCCCGCAATGCCAGAAAACCTCTGGTGGTTTTGAAAATCGGCGAAGGCGGCGCCTACGAGTATATGGCTACGGTCAACCCGTAGCGGCCTGCTCGTCCCGAAGCCGGTCCTTGGAAATGCAGGAGTTTCTACAGCAGCTGGTCAACGGCGTCTCCTGGGGCTCCATCTACGCTTTGATTGCCTTGGGCTACACGATGGTGTACGGGGTTTTGCAACTCATCAACTTCGCCCACGGCGACGTCTTTATGCTCGGGGCTTTCTTCGGCTTCTACTTTTCCCGCTGGACCAAAATTGCGCAGGAGCCGACCCTCTTCGGCTTTTTCGCCACGCTATTGTTTGCGATGGCCGCCTGCGCGCTCGTAGGAGTTATCATCGAGCGGGCCGCTTATAAACCCCTGCGGGAGCGCCCGCGCTTGACCGCCTTGATTACCGCCATCGGCGTCTCTTTGCTTTTGGAAAACGGCGGGCAGTTGCTCTTCGGCGTCGACCCCAAATTTTTCCCCTCCCTGATTTCGGAAACCCGGCTGTACGAATCCGCCAATTTGGTCATCTCCAACCTGCCGGTCATCATTCTCGTTGTTTCGCTGGCCTTGATGTTGTTGCTCCGCTTCATCGTTATGAAAACAACCATCGGCAAGGCGATGCGCGCCACCGCGTTTAATCGGGAAGCCGCCGCTTTAATGGGGATAAACACCAACAACGTCATCAGCTTCACCTTTCTTTTGGGTTCCGCCCTGGCCGGTGCGGGGGGGATTTTGGTGGCTTTGACCTACCCCAAAATCGACCCGTTAATGGGACTTCTGCCCGGGTTGAAGGCCTTCGTCGCGGCCGTTCTGGGAGGCATCGGCAATATCCCCGGCGCCGTTCTGGGGGGAATGATTTTGGGGGTGTCGGAAACGATGGTCGCCGGCTATATCTCCTCTACGTTGCGGGATGCTATCGCCTTCGCCCTTTTGGTGGTGATTTTGCTGGTCAAGCCGACCGGCCTTTTGGGCAGCCGGGTGGGGGAAAAAGTTTGAAACGGCTGGCGGCCTTCATCGGGTTTTTCCTCCTCTTTCTTTTAGCCAACCGCTTTTTGCCGGAAATAATCGACCCCTACTATCTCCACCTCTTCACCCTTTCCTGCATCAACGTCATTTTGGCGGTCAGTTTGAATTTGATTAACGGCACCACCGGCCAGTTTTCGCTCGGCCACGCCGGCTTTATGGCCGTCGGCGGCTACACCTCTGCTTCGCTGACTTTCTATCTGGGGCCGAAGATTATCGCCACACTTGACTTTCTCCCCGCCATCCTGGCAAAAAACTTCGTTTTTCTTTTCGCCCTTTTGGGGGGCGGCCTCTCCGCCGCTTTTTTGGGGCTTCTGGTCGGCATCCCGTCTTTGCGGTTGAGAGGCGACTATTTGGCCATCGTCACGTTGGGAATGGGGGAAATCGTCCGGGTTTTGATTCTGAACGTCGAGGCCATCGGCGGCGCCCGCGGCTTTTCCGACATCCCGGCCTACACCAATTTGTTCTGGATAATTTCGCTGACGGCATTGACCATCGCGGCGGTGGCCAGTTTGACCGCCTCCTCCCACGGCCGCGCCTTTCTTTCCGTGCGGGAGGATGAAATCGCCGCCGAGGCGATGGGGGTGAACACCACCTATTACAAGGTCATCGCCTTCGTCATCGGCGCCTTTTTCGCCGGAATGGCCGGCTGCCTCTTCGGGCATTACTTGCAGCTTTTGCACCCGAACTCCTTCACCTTTTTGAAATCGTTCGAGATTATAATTATGATAATCGTCGGCGGCCTGGGCTCCATCTTCGGCGCCGTCGTCGCCGCCGTAATTCTGACCCTTTTGCCGGAAGCCCTCCGCTATTTGGGCCCGGTCAAGGACTGGCGCATGGTCATCTATTCGTTGGCCCTGATTATTTTGATGATAACCCGCCCGCAGGGGCTTTTTGGAAACTGGACGCCCGATTTTCGGCGCTGGTGGCCGTTCCGCAAACCCCAACCCGTCGCCTGATTTTTGCCGATGCCCCCGAATACTTCCGAACCGCTTCTTGAACTCGCTACCTGCTCCATCAGCTTCGGCGGCTTGAAGGCGGTCGATTCCTTCAACCTTCAGCTTTTTCCCGGCGAACTGGTCGGGCTTATCGGCCCCAACGGCGCCGGCAAAACCACCGTCTTCAACCTGATTACCGGCGTGTACAAACCGTCCGCCGGCCAAATCCGCTTTGGCGGAAAACTGTTGAACGGTAAAAAGCCGTACCAGATTACCGCCTGCGGCCTGGCGCGCACCTTTCAGAACATCCGCCTCTTCGGCAATCTCTCCGTAGAGGAAAACGTCAAAATCGCCTGCCACCTGCATTACCAAACCTCCCTTTTCGGCTCGGTCTGGAAGGGAAAAGCGTATCGCGAGGAGGAGGCCCGTCAGCACCAAAAAATCGAATCCCTGCTCGAAGTTTTCGGATTGAAGCAGCTGTCCCGCGAAAAAGCCGCCGGACTTCCCTACGGCCAGCAGCGCCGGCTGGAGATTGCCCGCGCTTTGGCGACCGACCCGAAGCTTCTGCTTTTGGACGAGCCCGCCGCCGGCGCCAACCCGCAGGAATCCCGCGAGCTGATGGCCTTGATTCGCTGGATTAAGGAGAAGTTCAAGCTGACCATTTTGTTAATCGAGCACGATATGCAGGTGGTGATGGGGATTTGCGAACGGATTCTGGTTTTGGATTACGGGGAGACCATCGCCCATGGGAAGCCGGAGGAAATCCGCAAAGACCCCAAAGTCATCGAGGCCTATCTGGGGGAGGAGGCGGTGTGACGCCGAACAAACATTACGTAGGGGCGACCGGCTGGTCGTCCTCCCCTTCCCGTGTCGGGAAGGGGATTAAGGGGTTAGGTAGGCGGCACTTCAGTGCCGCTAATGCCGCAAAGGAACAAAATTGACCGATAACAACTTCATCCTCGAAGTCAAAAATCTCTGCGTCTTTTACGGCGGAATCCAGGCGGTCAAGGACATCTCCTTCGGCATCAAAAAAGGGGAAATCATCACCCTAATCGGCGCCACCGGCGCCGGCAAATCCACCACCCTGCGCGCGATTTCGGGGCTTTTGAAACCAAGAGAGGGGGAGATTCTTTTGGAGGGGCGCTCGTTGAAAAACATCCCCCCCTATGAAGTGGTAAAAAAAGGAATTTCCCACGCCCCCGAGGGGCGCAAAATTTTCGCCAATTTGACCGTGCGGGAAAATCTGGAGCTGGGGGCTTATCTCCGCCGGGACAAGCCCGCCATCGGGCAGGATATGGAACGGGTTTTTGGTTTGTTCCCCCGGTTGAAGGAACGCATCAAGCAGAACGCCGGCACCCTTTCCGGCGGGGAACAGCAGATGCTGGCGATTGGCCGGGCTTTGATGTCCGCGCCAAAACTTTTGCTTTTGGACGAGCCGTCGTTGGGCCTGGCCCCGTTGTTGGTCAAGGCCATTTTCGAAGTCATCAAGGAAATCAACGCCAAGGGGGTTTCCATCATTTTGGTGGAGCAGAACGCCTATCAGGCCTTGAAAATCGCCGCCCGCGGCTACGTTTTGGAAACCGGCAAAATCACGATGACCGTCACCGCCGAGGATTTGGTGACGAACGAGGAATTGAGAAAGGCGTATTTGGGCGGCTGACCGCAGGGGCGAACCGGCGTGTTCTCTATCGTGGAGGGAAAGGTAAGAGCATCAAAAATTACTGATGTTGATCAAAAGTATATCGATCCAACACTACCCCCGTAACTTTACGGAATGGGTTGTGCTCCTTGAGTAATTCTTCCATTTCCCGGTCTTCCTTCCACGGGAATTCGGCGTAAAACCATTCAGCCTTGAACTGGTCGTTTTCTTCATGAGAAAATGAAGCCCCGATACACTTGTATAACCTCTGGTCGTATTTGTGAGCCAACGTCAATGAAGCAAGTGAGTCGTGGCGGTCGGCGATTTCATTCTCAGCCAGCGGGACGAACACGAATCCGCAACCGGTTCGCGGGCAGGCTACCCGGTAAGGGCGCACAGCCTTATTCGCCCGGGCATTTTCAAACGAGAGAAGGACGCGCTTCTTAATTTCCCGCAACTCATCTCGTTTGAGTAGCGCAATCTCCCTGACGATGTGGTAATAGTCCGTCGGCAGGTTATCCGTCCATACCTGGTCGTTAAAAGTGTTGATTAATCCGGACACATCCCATTCGCCAGAGCGCTGGTCAAGGCGTTGGAGGTAGCCGGCAAATTCCACAGACGGGCATGCGCCCGAATCACCCTTCAAGAATTGCCCTACCAGCGCCTGTTCCGGTAGTAAAGAGGTCTCGTTTCCCCAGTCGGTGATGAGGATTTCCCGAAAATTCAAGTAGTCCACTACTTCTGTGGGCGTGATAAGCGTTTTGATAACGCCTAAATAATCGGTCGCCTGCATTATATGGATAAAACCAGCGGACCTACTCCAGTGATGTTTAATCCGTCGGTGCGTTTCCGGCAGAGATTCGTGGGGCAGATAAACAATCAGCTTGTGTTGCTCATTTATCGCATCTACGGAAAGCGAAAAGGCATGGCCCTTATGATTTCGAACCTCAATACCATTTGACTCATCAAGATAGATGAGTGTATCCTGCACCTGCTGGGTCGCTTTTTTCAGCACCTTCCGTTCAAACCACCGCTTTTCGGCCTCAGGAGTCGTTCCCCCTCCGGCTTTCCGCTCTTTAAGCTGAAAAATAACGAGAAAATTTCCCAGCCAAATCAAGCTGTCCGCAAGCTCAACCTTTCGGGTCGGTGCCGGGTAGAACGTCGACTTCGAGAAAGTGAATTCCCTAAAGAAATACGTTTCGTTCAGCGCAGCAAATTGATCCTCAAAAACCATAGCCGGTGCCCTTCATATCTTGTGCCTCATAAATGAGGTATGCTAATACCAACCGAATGTCAAGTGCCATATTCCTGGCACGACATCGCTCGACAAAATCACAAGTCTTTCCCTTCTATTCCGGACAAATTCACTACAACTTTCGAGCGAGTTGTCCAGAGGGCGCTATTATATAGAGGGACGTGTGTGAAGGGGGTTTAGGGTCTTCCCTAATCCCTCCACAATCCACCATCCCTGTTTTGTGCAACGGGTCGGCGTCGGCGCCGCTGGCGTGCCACAGCCGAACCCTGGAAGGGTTAAAGGAATCGGTAAGACCAGGAATACGGATCCCTCCCTTCCAAGGTTGATTTCCTCCATTGGTCTGGGGGAAAGAACAGCAGATTTCCTTTCATCCGGAACCCGCTTGTCTTTGAAAGGGATAAGCGGCTATAGACCAGTTACGCTGGCGCGGGGCTTGCCGCGCGTAAGCAAAACAAGAAACAGGCAAGCCGCACGGAGAAGACCAAGTAAACGGTCTTGTCTCCTACTTTCACTGCTGTTTTAAAACCCGCCGCACGAAAAAGAGAAACAAAAAAGGAAAGGCGTAGGGGCGGGTTTATCCCGAGCAACGCCAAGGGACCCCGCCCCTCCCTCTTCTTTTTCTGATTTCCCCCTCCCCTTGAGGGGAGGGATTAAGGGTGGGGTCAAAGACCACCCGCATTTTCACCTGCAAAATTGTTTTGATTTTGCAGCCCTCTCAAAATTCCCGCTACACCTCCGCCCAAAAATTCCAAATTCACAACTCTTTTCCTTCCATTTTTGCCAAAATTACTTCCTGTCCCCCTGTACTTAAGGGGGACCATAGGGGTGGTTTTGTTTTTCAATGATTCAATGACTCAATCCCTCAATGATTCAATCCTTCACCAACCTCCCGTCGCTCCCCCTCCTCCCGAAGACCCGCCGCCGAAGCCGCCGAAACCGCCCCCAAATCCGCCGCTCCCCCCGCCCCCGCCGGAGGACCAGCCGCCCGAGCCGCCGGTCATCCACCAGGGAAGGCCGTGCTGGCCCCTCTGCCAGTGGCTGCCGCGCATATAGCGGGGTAAACCGGCTCTGCGAACGGCGCTGAAGACAACGCCAAAGATGACGGCGACGACGAAAACCAGCAAGAGAATTACAAACCACGCCGGAGGGCCGGAGCGGGGTTTTTCGATTTCACCGGTGGCAAAATACTTTTCGAGTATCCGCTCTGCCTCCGCCACGCCGGCGGAAATGCCGCCGTAAAAATCCCCTTCTTTGAAGCGGGGGGTCATTTGGGTGCGGATGATTTCACCGGCGCGGCCGTCCGGAATCACCGGCTCCAGTCCATAGCCGACCTCGAAGCGGATTTTCCGCTCTTGTTTTGCTATGAGAATGAGAAGCCCGTTATCCAGCCCCTTCTGGCCGATTTTCCATTTTTCGAAGAGCCCGACGGCATAATCCTCGATGGGAACGCCGTCCAAGGATTCGAAGGTGGCCACGACGATGGCCGCTCCGGTGCGGTCGAAAAAGCCCCGCAGGTTGGCTTCCAGTTCCTGCCTTTGCGAGTAAGAGAGAAGCCCGGCGAAGTCGTTCACCGCCCCGGAGGGGGAAGGGTAATCCTGGGCCAAGGCGGAGGAAAAAATTGTCAGCGAAAGCAAAAGCGGTTTGAGTTTCAACACGGGTGGGAATATAGGTGGAATTGAAAAAGAAACGAACTACCGGTCGAGGGAGGACAAAACGATGCGGACGATGTCTAAAAGCCTTTCACACGAGAAGGGCTTTTTGATGTACATATCCCCGCCCGATTGAAAGCTCCGGCCGCCGTCCTCCTTGGCGTCCCGGCCGGAAAGGAAAATCACCGGAATGCCGGCGGTGCCCTTGGCCTTCTTTAATTCTTTGCAGACGTCGTAGCCGTCCATCTGGGGCATCGAAATGTCCAAGAGGATGAGGTCGGGTTTGAAATTGCGGGCCCGCTCCACCCCCATCATGGCCGAGTTTTCCGCCATCACCTGATAGCCGACGTTTTCCAAAAAGGTCTGGACGATTTCGGTCAGTTCCGGCTCGTCGTCGATGACCAGGATTTTGGCGGTGCTGGTTTTTATCTTTCCGGTTCCTGCTGGCATATTCTCCCGGGGCGCTCCCCCCCTACGCCTATTTTCGGCTGGAAGGGCGCTTTCTTTAGGCGGGGGATAGGGTCGCGAATGAGTAGGGGTTTGATTAATCCCTGGCCGGGCAGGCAAACCCCTACACGGGCAGATACATCGGTCTGCCCCTACATATTTGGGGGATGGTGACGTATAATTAAGGTAGCGTATGACAGAGAATCATAAGCCCGGGATTTTGGGGCAAACACCAGAGGAGCTGGCGGAGCTGGCCGGGCGGCTGGGGGGAAAGCCGTTTCACGGGAGACAGATTTTCCGCTGGGTCAACCAGCGGGGAGTTTTCGATTTCGAGCAAATGACCGACCTGCCGCAGGGGTTGCGGAAAACCCTGCAGGAAAAAGCCCCCATCAATCTCCCCAAGGTGGTGAAAAGCACAACCGCGGCAGCCGACGGCGCCACCAAGCTGCTTTTGCAGTACCCCGACCGGCAGGAGGCCGAGGCGGTGATTATCCGCGACCGGGGAAAAATCACCCTCTGCCTCTCCACCCAAATCGGCTGCCCGCTCGGCTGCACGTTCTGTATGACCGGGGCGATGGGGTTCAAACGGAACCTGATAGCCGGGGAAATCACCTCCCAGTTTCTTTTTGCGAAAAAGTGCCTCAAACCCGGGGAAACGGTGCGAAACATCGTTTTGATGGGAATGGGGGAGCCGCTTTTGAACTATGATGAAACGTTGAAAGCGATGCGCATCCTAACCTCGGAGCAGGGGCCCGGTTTGGCGGCCCGAAGGATAACCCTTTCCACCGCCGGGGTGGTGCCCAAAATCCATCAACTGGCGGACGAGAATATCAAGCTGAAACTGGCCATCAGCCTGCACGCCGCCACGAATGAGAAGCGGAACCTGCTGGTGCCTTTGAACAAAAAATACCCCTTGGAAGAGCTTCTGCCGGCGGCGGAGGCGTTTGCCCGCAAACGGAAAAGACGGATAACGTTCGAGTACATTCTGATAGAGGGGATAAATGACACGCCGGAGGATGCAATGCTCTTGGCCAAGAAAGTGGCTCCGATTCCCTGCAAGATAAACTTGATACCGTACAACCCGACCCCCTTTGCGCCTTACAAACGGCCGTCGCTGGCGCGCATCAACCGCTTCCGGGAGATTCTTTTTCCCAGAACCCCGGCGGTGACGGTCCGCTTCAGCAAGGGAGGGGAAGTGGAGGCCGCCTGCGGGCAGCTGGCGGCAAACTATCCTTTAAACCACCTGCCGAAGAAATTTTTGGCACCGGCCCTTACCCCGTAAAGGAGATACGATGAGAAAAATACTGGCGGCGGTTCTCTTTCTGTTCGGAGCCTTCTTCTTCGCCCGCTACCTGAAATCCCAGGATTTGGGCTTCAAAAATCTCAAGGTGCTGAAGCCGGCCGACAAGGCCGAACTGATGCGGGTTATGGCGGCCTACAACAAGGAGCTGGGGGTGAAGTGCGAGTATTGCCACGACCCCAAGGACTGGGCCAAGGAGCATAATGACAAATTTACGATGGCCCGGCGGATGCAGACGATGGTGACTACGATAAACACCCAGTTCTTCAACTACAAGGAGGCCCCGCAAGTAAGCTGCGTTTTTTGCCACGACGGCAAACCCCGCCCGCGGGCCCTACGGGGGAAGGGATAAAAAAAGCCCCGGAAAACCGGGGCCTTTTTCTGATGAAAAAGGCGATTACGCCGTGGCTTTGGCCTTGACGGTCTTGCGCTCGAGCCCGTCGCCGAAATATTCCGGCATATGCAGGCGGGCCTGCTCCATCATCTCTTCGTCGGAAATGGAGGTGGTGCGCTTGCCGGCGTATTGCTTTTCAATCCACTCGAGGATTTTCATCATCCCCGGATGGCGCTTGTCTATCTGCTTGTCGCCGGAAAGGCCCAAATGCTGGTTCACCCAAAAGGAAACCCCGGCGATGCCGGACTTGTCGGTGATACCCACGGCGATCGGGCGCTTCAACACCTTTTTGGTGTCGAACACGTTGTAGATTTCCTCCGACTTCAAAACGCCGTCGGCGTGGATGCCGGCCGAGGTCTTGTTGAACTGCTTGCCGACCAGCGGAAACATGGGCGGAATGACGTAGCCGATTTCCTCCTCGAAGTAGCGGGCAATCTCGGTGATGGCGGTGGTGTCCACCCCGTTGTAGTCGCCACGCAAAAGAATGTATTCCATCACCAGCCCCTCCACCGGCGTGTTGCCGGTCCTTTCTCCGTAACCCAAAAGGGTGCCGTTGGCGGCCGAGCAGCCGTAGAGCCAGGCGGTCGAGGCGTTGATCAAAACCTTGTGGAAGTCGTTGTGGCCGTGCCATTCCAGCCGTTCGGAGGGAACCCCGCAGTAATGCCGCAGCGTATAGACCAGCTCCGGCACCGACTGGGGCAGAGCCGCGCCCGGATAGGGAACGGCGTAGCCCATCGTGTCGCAGAGCCGGATTTTGATGGGGATTTTGGCCTCCTCCGAAAGCCGCATCAAAGCCTGCACGAACGGAACCACGAAACCGAAGACGTCGGCGCGGGTCAAATCCTCGAGATGGCAGCGGGGGGTGATGTGGTTTTCCAAAGCCGCCCGCACCACGTCCAGGTAATCCTCCATCGCCTGCCGGCGGTTCTTTTTGAGCTTGAGAAAGATGTGATAATCGGAGCAGGAGGTCAGAATGCCGGTTTCCTTCAATCCCATTTCCTTGACCAGCTGAAAGTCGGATTTGACTGCCCGAATCCAGCCGGTGATTTCCGGATAGCGGTAGTTTTTGGCGCGGCACTTTTCCACCGCCTCGCGGTCCCTTTCGGCATAGAGGAAAAACTCGCACTGGCGCACCACGCCGTTGGGGCCGGAGAGCCGGTGCAAAAGGTCATACAAATCGACGATTTGCTTGACCGTGTAGGGCGGGCGGGCCTGCTGGCCGTCCCGGAAGGTGGTGTCGGTCACCCAGAAATCCTCGGGCGGGTCCATCGGGTATTCCCGGCCGTGGAAATAGATTTTCGGCGGGTCGGTGTAGGGGAACTGCTCCCGCAGCAAATTCGGCTCGGCTGTGTCCACCAACTCGAATTTGTATCCGGCCCGGGACAAAAGATGCTTTTGCCTGTCCAGGTTTAACATAGCTCCTCGCTCGTTATTTTTTTTATGGTCACCAAAATCGTCATCACAAACTCCTCCATTCAGTATATCGACACCGGAAGCAAAAGTCAATCAAAACCCGGCGTTTCTATAGATTAAAACACTTGATCTCCGTCAAGCGTTCCGGATACCCCCCTCCGGCCCTTCCCTCGACCTCGCTCGGGACAAGTCGGGCCTCGTCCCCCTTGGTAAGGGGGACAAAAAAACCGGGATTAAAAGATGCGAACAGGTCAAGAATTTTTCGATTTCTTTCGGGCCTGGGCCAGCGCCTCGCGGCTTTGGCGGGAGAGGGAAGAAAAGAGGCCGCCGCCTGCTGATGAACCGGCAAGCGGTTGGGAGAGATACGGTTCGGCTTTGGCTTCCAGCCGGCTCAAGTCCGGCTCCGCGTTAAAGCCCAGCTTTTTCACCTTTTTGGCCAGTTCCCGGTCGCGGGTGACCAGAATTGCCGACCGTTTCGGTCGGCGGGAAAGATATTTCAGAATCCAGGAATCGGCGGTCTGGCCTGATTTGCTGAAGGCGACCGCAACCGGGCCTTGCCGGTTCGGGATTTTTGCAGCCGAAGAATTTTCGGCAACCTGAATGGAACCATCAAAAACGACCAAAAACCGCTCCCCGCTTACGGCTGAAAGCTGTTCCAGCCGGCGGACCAGTTTTTCCCTTTCCTTCTCAAGCGAAAGACCGGACAGGCGCCCGGCCTCTTCCCCGATTAGGTTGTAACCGTCTACGAGAATCACGACTAATCCCCGGAGGGTTTGGGGGGTTTTGCGGACTCCGGTTTGGCTTTGGAACTGTTTCCTTTTTCTTTCGGGGCTTCGCTTTTCGGTTTTTCCTCCCCCCGGCTCCGCTCCCGTTCAGCGCCTGATGGCCTTTCGGGGCCTTTGGCGGGGCTTTCAGCCGCCGCTTTTTTCTTGTAGTTTTCGCTGCGGTAGTCGGTGATGTAGAAACCCTTCCCCTTGAACAGAAGCCCGGAGCCGCCGGAGATTTTCCGCCGGACCGGCCCGCCGCAGCGGGGGCATTCGGTCAGAGGGGCTTCCGAGATTTTCTGAAAAGCCTCGAAAAGATACTGGCAGGAACTGCATTCGTACTCGTAAGTCGGCACTCTTCTCCTTTTCTTACCCCTTTAAAGTTTCAACAGTCCGTTGACCCCACCCCTCGGATTTGCTGAAAGCAAATCCTCGTTCCCTCCCCTCAAGGGGAGGGAAAAGACTCCTCTGCTGGCGGTTCGGGAGCAAGTTAAATGGGCCACCAAACGCGAACTCAATTCCTGAAATCGTGTTGCCTGTTTCTCAAAACAGCAATTCATAACCCTGAAAGCCCCGCAATAAACCGCTTCACCCCTTCTTCCAAACGGGCCTGCTGGATGGCGTAGGCCAGCCGGACGTAGCCGGGGGAGCCGAAGGCCTCGCCGGGCACCAGAGCGACGTTATGCTTTTCGAGAAGATATTGACAGAGTTCGATGGAAGTTTTGACCCGCCCGCCAAGATAGGCGGAAACATCGACCCACAAATAGAAGGCCCCCTGCGGCACCGGAAAGGCGAGTTTAGGGACCTTGCGCAAAGCTTCCACCAAAAAGTCCCGCCGGGCTTTGAATTCCCGGGCCATTTCAGCCATCGGTTTTTGGTCTCCTCTCAAGGCCCCGACTCCCGCCTTTTGTGAAACGGAGCAGGCGTTGGTGGTGACGTGGCTTTGGATGGCGGAGGCCTTTTGGATGACTTCTTTCGGGCCGGCGGCGTAGCCGAGCCGCCAGCCGGTCATCGCATAGGCCTTGGAAAAACCGTTGACGACGATGGTTTGCTCCATCATCCGCGGCGAGCGGGCGATGGAGGAGCTCCCGTTGGAATCATAGACAATCTTCTCGTAGATTTCGTCCGACAAAGCCCAGATTTTCCTTTGCGCCAGAACGAAGGCGAACCGGTCGAACTCTTTTTGAGAATAAACCACGCCGGTCGGGTTGCAGGGGGAATTGAGAATCAAAACCCTGGATTTCGGCGTGCAGGCCGCTTCCAGCGCATCCAAAGTCAAACGAAATCCGTTCGCCTTGGGTGTGCAAATAAATTTGGGAACGGCGCCGATGAGATTCACCATATCCGGGTAGCTGACCCAATAGGGCTGGGGGATTAAAACTTCGTCGCCGGGGGAAACCAAAGCCCAGAGGGCGTTGAAAAAGGCCTGCTTGGCGCCGTTGGAGACCAGAATCTCGTCCGGCCCGTATTCCAGCCCGTTGTCGTTTTTCAGTTTTGCGGCGATGGCCTTGCGCAACTCAAGCGTGCCGTTGTTGGGGGTGTATTTGGTGAAACCGGCGCGGATGGCGGCGATGCCGGCTTCGCAGGCATCCGGCGGAGTGGGAAAATCCGGCTCGCCGGCGGAAAGGGATATCACGTCAATCCCCTGACTGGCCAGCTCTGCCGCGCGGGTGCCGATGGCAATCGTCGGGGAGAGTTTAACTTCGGCGGGGCTCATCTTCCTCCTTTTTTGTACGATTTGCCCGTTGGGGCTCCTCGATTTCGCTTCCCTCGCTTACGCTCGGGATCTTCGACGGGGTCTTCGCCTTCCCGGCTTCGTCGGGAGTTTTCGACAAATACGCCTCGATGAATTTGTCGATTTCCCCGTCCATCACGGCCTCCACGTCGGAGGTCTCGCGGCCGGTGCGGTGGTCTTTAACCAGGGTGTAGGGCTGGAAGACGTAGGAGCGAATCTGGCTCCCCCATTCGATTTTCTTTTTGGTTTTTTCCATTTCGGACAACTTGGCTTCCTCGGCCTCCCGATAATGCTGATACAAGCGGGCCCGCAGGACTTTCATCGCCGACTCCCGGTTTTTGTGCTGGGAGCGTTCCGTCTGGCACTGCACGACGATGCCGGTCGGGATGTGGGTGATGCGCACGGCCGAGGAGGTTTTGTTGACGTGCTGGCCGCCGGCGCCGGAGGCCCGGAAGGTGTCCAGTTTTATGTCTTCATCTTTGATTTCCACTTCGAGTTTGTCCTCGATTTCCGGCAAAACAAAAACCGAGGCGAAGGAGGTGTGGCGGCGCTTGTTGGCGTCGAAGGGGGAAATTCGAACCAGCCGGTGCACGCCGGACTCCGACTTTAAATAGCCGTAGGCAAACTCGCCGGTCACTTCCAGCGTAACATCCTTGATGCCGGCTTCATCGCCGGCCTGAAAGTCCAGCATCTCGACTTTGAAACCGCGGCGTTCCAGAAAGCGGGTGTACATCCGCAAGAGCATCTGGGCCCAGTCCTGCGACTCCGTGCCTCCCGCCCCCGGATGGATGGTCAAAATGGCGTTTTTTGAATCGTCCTCGCCGGAGAGCAACGTCATTACCTCAAAGGCCGAAAGCTCCCCGGCAAGTCCTTCGATTTCCCTTTCCGTCTCCGTGCGGGCGGCTTCATCTTTTTCCTCGGCGGACATATCCAAAAGGGCTTGCAAATCGGCGCTTTTTTTCTCCAGCCTTTCCAACGTGGCCAGCATTTTTTCTTCGGCGTTGATTTGTTTTAAAACCCGTTGAGCCGAAGCCGGGTCGGCCCAGAAATCGGGGGCTTCGGTTTTCTTCTTAAGGCCAGCCAGGGCTTCGGCTCGTTTGGCGGGGTCAAAGATAGCTCCGCAGTTGGGAGAGTTTTTCGGTCACTTCGACCAGCGTTCTATTGTACACGGTAGGCATTATTTATCCAATCCCCGGGCCTGCTCTAGGCTCTCGATTAACCGCAAAAAGCGCCTTTTTCCGACGCGCAAAATTTTTTCCTCCTTCCAGAACCGGGCGGGGACTTTGTACTGGATGTCGGACACCCGTTCGGAATCCAGTTCGACCGCGCCCTGCTCCACCAGCCGGCGCCCTTCGCTGGCGGAGACGACCAGGCCGGATTCGGTCAAAAGCCTGATAATCGGCATTCCATCCTCCCCCGCCGGCAGGGGGAAGACGGGAACGTCTTCCGGAAGCTCTCTTTTGGAAAAGACCCGCTCAAAATTGTCGCGCGCTTTTCGAGCCTCCACTTCGCCGTGATACATCCGCACCAAAGTATGGGCCAACTGTTTTTTCAGTTCCATCGGATTTTTGTTTTTATCGGCCAGGTTGGCCGCAAGCTTTTCCAGTTCGGAGGTCGGAAGGTCGGTCATCAGTTCGAAATAATGGAAAATCAGGCCGTCGGGGATGGACATCGTTTTGCCGAAAATCTGGTCGGGGGGGTCGGCTATGCCGATATAGTTCCCCAGCGATTTGCTCATACGATTGACGCCGTCCGTGCCGACCAGAACCGGCAAAGTCAATACCACCTGCGGCTCCCGGCCGAATTCCTCCTGCAGCTGGCGCCCGGCCAGCAAATTGAATTTCTGCTCGGTGGCGCCGATTTCCACGTCCGCTTCCACCTCCACGGAGTCGTAGGCCTGCATAATCGGATAGAGCAGCTCGTGGACGGAAATGGGGGCGCCGGACTTATATCTTTTTTCAAAATCGTCCCGTTCCAGCATCCGCGCGACCGTGAAATGGGAAAGAAGCTTGAGAATGTATTCGAAGCTCATCGGGGCGAACCATTCGCTATTTTTCCGCACTTCGGTTTTGTTTTTGTCCAAAATCTTGAAAAACTGGGCCAGGTAGGTGGCGGCGTTTTCCTCCACTTCCTTCCCGGAAAGCTGGGGGCGGGTGGCGGAGCGCCCGGAGGGGTCCCCCACCCGGGCGGTGTAGTCGCCGACGATTAAAACGATTTGATGGCCCAAGTCTTGGAACTGTTTCAGCTTGCGCAGGCCGACCGTGTGCCCGAGATGAATGTCCGGCGCGGTCGGGTCGAATCCCTGCTTGATGCGCAACGGCTTTTTTTGCTGGAAGGAGCGCTCCAGCTTTTTTTGCAACAACTCCAGCGGGACGATTTCGACCGTGCCGCGCTGGATGATTTCCAGCTGTTTTTCGACCGACAAAAACATTGTCATTGAAAGTTACCGAGTTGGGGAAAAAAGGCAAGGGGGAATTGAAATTTGGAACGTAGGGGTTTGGTTAATCAAACCCCTACCGGGCAAACACCCTTCGACTTCGCCCAGGGCAAGCAAGGTTCGCCCCTACGAAAAATCCCCTTGTATCACGCCCGAACGCCGATATGCAATGGGGGTAGAAGGTAATAAAGCTTGACCTATTTCAACGGGTCGGTTTTATTCAGGAAGGCGGAATGAACAAAAGCAAGTTGGTGGTCGGCAGTTTGTTGGTCTTTGCCCTCGTTCTTTTTTGCTTTATTCTAATCGGCGGGCAGACTGTGCGGCAGTATGAGCGGGCCCTCCCCTCTTTGTCCCAGCTGGCCAACATCCAGCCCCGAATCGTCACCCGGGTGTACGCCGCCGACGGCTCGGTGCTGAAGGATTTTTACAGCGAGCGGCGGATTTTGGTGCCGCTGAAGGAAATCCCCCCCTATATGAGCGATGCTTTGCTTTCCACCGAGGACAAGCGCTTTTTCAGCCACTGGGGGGTGGATTTAATCCGGGTGCCCAAGGCCTTTTTGGTCAATTTGCAGCGGGGGGAATGGGCCCAGGGGTTTTCCACCCTGACCCAGCAGCTGGCCCGAAATCTTTTCTTGACCCGCGAAAAGACTTTGACCCGCAAGCTGAAAGAGATACTCACCGCCATCAAAATCGAACGAACCTATTCCAAAGACGAGATTCTGGAGATGTATTTGAACCAGCATTACTTCGGCCGGGGGAGCTACGGAATCCAGGCGGCCGCGCAAACCTACTTCGGCAAAAACGCGCAGAATTTGAAAATCGAGGAGTGCGCCCTTTTGGTCGGGCTGTTGCAGGCGCCGGAACGCTACAACCCCTTCCGCAAACCGGAAGTGGCCACCAAGCGGCGGAATCTGGTCTTGAACAACATGGTAAACTACGGCAAGCTTTCCGAGAAGAAAGCCGACAGCTTGAAGCAGCTGCCGCTGGGATTGGGGGAAGGGCACGACGACGTCGGCCTGGCCCCCTACTTCACCGAAATGGTGCGGCAGTACGTGGAGACTTTTTACGGGGAGGGGGCCCTCTACGAAAAGGGATTTTCGATTTACACCACTCTGAACAGCACCCTGCAAAAAGTGGCGGAGGACGCGGTCCACTCCGGAGTCGATTCGCTGCAGAAGAATATGGAGATGAGCCAATCCCCCGAAGACCCCGCCTATACGGTTTTGGTGCCGGAGACGACCCGAGTGGAAAGCGAGTCCGAGTCGGGCACAAAAAACGGCAAAGCTAAAATCAAAATCGGCGAAAAGCGGGTCTATAAACAGCTGCAGGCCGCCTTTGTGGCCATTGACAATTCCAACGGCAACATTTTGGGGCTGGTGGGGGGGCGGGATTTTGTGCAGACGAAATTCAACCGCGCCACCCAAGCCTTCCGCCAGCCCGGCTCGGCCTTCAAGCCGTTCGTTTATACCGCCGCCATCGAGGCGGGCGCCAAGCCGACCGATTTGATGCACGACGCTCCCTTGGTGATGAACGTTCCCGGATTCGGAGAATGGCGGCCGGAGAACGTGGACAACAAGTTCTGGGGGGAGATGACCCTCCGCCGCGGACTGGCGTGGTCGCGCAACCTGATTGCCATCAAGCTGGCGCAAAAAATCGGGATTGAAAAGGCCATCGATTACGCTCACCGGATGGGGATCACCTCCCCGCTCAAAGCCGTTCCCTCGCAGGCCATCGGCACTTCCGACGTGAATTTGCTGGAGATGGTTTCGGCCTATTCGGTCTTTCCGAACTTGGGGGTAAAAGTGGAACCGCGCTTTATTTTGAAAATTGAGGACAAGGACGGCAACGTTTTGGAGCGGCATGAGACCACTTCCCGCCAGGAGGTGCTGAACGCGCAGACGGCCTACATTATGATAAGTATGATGTCTTCGGTCATCAACAACGGCACGGCGGCCGCGGCGCGGCGGGCCGGGTTTGACCGGCCGGCGGCGGGGAAAACCGGCACGACCGACGATTTTACCGACAACTGGTTTATCGGCTACACACCCAACATCACCGCCGGCGCCTGGGTGGGGTTCGACGACAAGACCTCCATTGGCGCCAACCAGACCGGCTCTTCCAACGCCTTGCCGATTTGGACCAGCTTTATGCTGGCCGCCTCGCAGTACTATCCCTACAAGGACTTCGAGATTCCTTCCGGAATAATGTTCCGGGACGTGGACCCGGAGACCGGCGAGCTGGCCACCGACGGCTGCCCGGAGACGACGCGGGAGGTTTTCACCGAAAAAACGGTGCCGACGGAGCGGTGCCACAAGCACCGGTAGTATTCCTACGGAATCACTTTTTTGAATCCTCCCTCTTGACTAATTCGGAATAGTGTAATAATAAGATTGGTATGCCCAAACGGCTTCCAACTGTCATGGAACTCGCCGAAGAAGCTGGGATGGATTCGGATACCGCCACCATCTATCTTCTAGATATTGGACTGAAAATAACCTCACCAACGCAGATAATCTACAGACATGATTTGCAGACAGCGCGTATGGCACTGAGATTGCCTCATTCGCCGCAGGTAACCGACCGTTGTTCTATCCGAAATCTCTCGGAAAGGGCTGGGATTGGTGAAAACGAAATAAGGGATCGTTTAGTCAAAGAAGGCCTCCTGGCAAAACGCCGTCTAAAACGTGTACCCCAATACACCTTAACCAAGGTCGAAGAATGTCTAGGTCTTCGTCCAAAACCAATCGCACCTGCGCCTCAATCTTCGGTCATTCCGAAAAAAGAGGGACGGAAGCCGAAGCCCCTTTGGCCAAGAGTTGGGAAACTGCAAGATCTGGAGTATTTGAAACCAGAAGACGTACTTGAGTTTCATTATGTTCTCGTCAGGGATTTCGCCAAATCGAAAAACCCAATATTTATGCCTGGCCCTCGGAGTAGAACCTACCTTGACTCCGCCGTTCATCGCCAGAGAACTTCGCTCGGCTTTATTGCGAAGTATCCCACCGTTTCGATGGCCGCTGCTTCCTTACTGTATGGAATCGTGCTTGGCCACCCTTTTCACGATGGCAATAAACGAACAGCTTTAGTCGCAGCGCTAGTATTTTTGGACAAAAATGGATGGGTACTTACGTGTGATGAAGACGAGATATATAAATTTCTTCTTCAACTCGCAGATCACAAAGTGATTGACTCCGAAAAAGGGCAATTTGAGCTGGCCGATACGGAGGTAATAGAGGTCGCACGATGGCTTCAATCCAGAATTAAAACGGTTACCCGCAGAGAACAGCCTCTCCGCTTTCGAAATCTAAAAACAATTCTCGAAGACGAAGGTTGTGAACTTGAACCCTTACACGGAAATCGAATAAATATTCGAAGAGGGCACTTACAAACACAAGTATTTTATCAAAAAATGGGGGCTGACGTAGATAAAAATACAATTCATAAAATTCGCAAAGACTTACAGTTGGATGAGGAGCACGGTTATGATTCCGATATCTTCTACAATAGGGGGCCGAGGATTCCTGACTTCATAAACAAATATAGAAAACTGCTTGATAAACTGGCAAAAGTTTAAAGCAACAGAGAAGGTAGGAAAGCGCGCCCCTACGAAACACCCTCTCCGACCCTTCCCTCGACTGTGCTCGGGACAAATCGGGTCTCGTCCCCCTTGGTAAGGGGGACAAAAAAGACAGGGGCGAATCTTGAGATTCGCCCGGGTGAACCTGAAGGTTCACCCCTACGGGTTATAAATCCAGCGTTATCAGGCGGGGGGATAATTCGTTATCTCTGATTTCCAAAATCGCGTAAGTCAATTCCCTTCGGTCGGTGTTGAAGGAGAGGGAGCCGGGGTTGAAAAAGAGGATGCCATCCTTTTCTTCCTGATGGGGGACATGGGTATGGCCGTAGAGAATCATATCCACTTTTTCCAGAAACTTGGAACGGACTTTGTCCACCATACCCTCCGGCGCGCCGAAGCCGTGGGTGATGCCGATTTTGAACCCCTGAAGCTCGACGATGGTTTTTTCCGGCAGTTCCTTGCGGACGGCGCCGTCGTCCATATTCCCCCAGACGCCGAAGGTTTTGGCCTTTTGCTGCAAGAGTTTCAACGTGGCGGCGTTCGTCCAATCGCCGGCGTGGAGGACGATGTCCTCTTCCTTCAATTGGGAAAGAAATTCCTGCGGTATCGATTCCCGGCGTTCGGGGACGTGGGTGTCGGCGATTAGGTAAACAATGGCCATTCTACTTACTGATACCCCCAGCAGGGGCTGGGGGGCTCCCGGATAAATTGCTTGTTCGTTGGTAGCGGAGGTCTTTAGACCTCCACTTTGGAAGCCTAAAGGCTTCCGCTACGCTTTCCCAACCCCACCCAGCCTGCCCGGTCAGGGATTCCTCGCCTTTGCTCGGAATGACAAACGAACAAGGCCGCCTGAAAACCGATAAAACCTGAACAGGCGAATCGGAAGAAAACCCCGAAAACGTACGCTTCTTAGCGCAGTTTCTTTTTGTGACGGTCGCGGCGGCGCCGTTTGCGCAGCTTGTGCTTTTTTATTTTGTGCCGCTTCCGTTTTTTTCCGCTGGGCATTCGTCTCCTATCTTCCCTTGCCGTTTTTTGGCCCTTCTTCCCGATGGGAAGAAGGGCGGGCACAACGGTGTTGTGCCCCTACAAATACATTACAATGGTTGCTTGACGATTACCGCCTTGAACTCGTTGGAGGGTTTGAAGACCGGGACTTTCCGGTCGGGCACCGGCACCTCCTCGCCGGTGCGGGGGTTTCTGGCCTTTCTGGCCTTGCGGGCCTTCACCTTGAACGTCCCGAAACCCCGAATTTCAATGTTCTGCCCCTCCTCGAGCGATTTTTTTATCTGCTCCAGGAAGTTTTCCACCACCACCATCACGTCGGTCCGCGTGAGGCCGGTTTTTTCGGCCACCCGCTCGACCAAATCCGCTTTGGTCATCGTTCACCTCCTCGACCGTTTAACGCCATCTTCAATTGTCGCCTCCGTATTTGCCGCATACACAACTCTCCGGGCCGCATCCGGCCGGACTCCTGCCGCTCTCCGAGGCCGTCCCCACTCCGAACAGCGAGAAAAGTTTTTCGACCTCCGCGCCCCCGCAGGAAGGGCAGACCGCCGTTCCGCGCTCCTCCATTCTTTGCCGGAGCTCGAAGTTCTTATTGCAATTTTTACAGCGATATTCGTATATGGGCATTATCGAAGTTACATCTTATACAGGTATTTGAGGCCGGGGGAGAGCATATCCTTCCACTCCTCGGGCAGCTCCATCCCCTTGCCGAAAAGCTCCTCGGCCGCAAAATCGAAAATCGTGCGGCGGCGGTATTTTTTCTCCTTGACCGTTTTCGGCTCGCCGGAAATCCCCCCCATTTTTCCCGCCAGCCGGATGGCGTCCTCCTGGTTTCCGAGCACATCAATAAGCCCGTTGGCCTGGGCCTGGCGGCCGGTGAATACCGAGCCGTCCGCAAGCGCCAGCACTTTTTCGCGCTCCATCCCGCGGTTTTTAACCACGGCTTCCACGAACTGGTCGTAAGTGTCGTTGATGACCGCCTGCAGCATCTGCCGTTCCTTTTCGGTCATCGGGCGGGTGGGGGAGCCGACGTCCTTCAGTTCCCCCGACTTGATTACCTCCGTTTTGATGCCGATTTTTTTGAACAGCTCGCCGAAAACCGGGAACTCGGCAATCACGCCGATGGAGCCGGTGAGCGTGCCGGGGTTGGCGACGATGGAATCGGCCGCGCAGGCGATGTAGTAGCCGCCGGAAGCCGCCACGGAGCCCATTGAGGCGACCACGTTTTTCTTTTCTTTCGCCTCCAAGACGGCGTCGTAAATCTCCTGCGAGGCGGAAACGCCGCCGCCCGGGCTTTCGATGCGCAGCACAATCGCCTTGACCGAGCCGTCGTCCCCGTACTTTTTCAACTGGCGGACGATTTCGGAGGAGCCGGAGATGATACCGGTGACCTCCACGATGGCGACTTTGGAACCGAGGGCGAACATCCCGTCTTCGGTTTCGGCGTAACCGGCTCCGGCCGAAAAATAAGCCAGGGCCGCCAGAAGGCCGATTCCCAAAAAGAGGAAAAGGATGACCAGCCCGACTATCAGATTTCTTTTGGCTGCCATTTTACGGTATCTGAATCACCATTCCGACCGCCAGAATGTGGGAGGAAAGGTTGTTGAAAGCCTTCAGTTCGCGAACCGAAACGCCAAAGCGCTGGGCTATTTCCCAGAGCGAATCCCCGCGCCGGACCCGGTAGGCGGTCGGGCGGGTCTGGGACGAATCGCTGGAAGCTTGTGCTTTGCTGGGCGCCGCCGGCGTCTTACCCGGAATTACGAGGCGCTTGCCGCGCGGCAGAATGTCCGAATCCAAGTTGTTGGCCTGTTTCAAGGCGGCGATGGAAACGCCGAATCTCTGAGCGAGCTTGCCGAGGGTGTCCCCCCGCCGCACCCGGTAGGTGCCCCGGGTCGATTTCTTTTCCGCCAAGTAATCGCTGGAGACGTAGGCCGGCACCAGCAGGGTTCTTCCCGCTTTGGGGCGGTAGGCTTTGCGCAGCCGGTTGATGCGGATTAAATCTCCGGCGGTGGTGCCGTAGCGCTGGGCAATTGCCATAAGCGACTCGCCCCGGCGGATTCGGTGCCGCACCAAGACCATCTTTTTGGCCTGCGGCATCTGTTCGTAGTGGGCCCAGAACTCCCCTTCTTTCCCCAAGGGAAGGCGCAGGGTGAATTTCCCCGGGGGGGTCACGCCGCGGGCCAGGTGCGGATTCAATTCCTTCAGTTCCGCCACCGTGCAGCCGACAAAACGGGCCACCACCGAAAGCTCGAGCGGTTTGCGGACCACCACCGTGTCGAATTCGATGGGGGGCTCGTAAATCAGGTCGCCAAAACCGTACTTTTTCGGCTCCTTGGCAATCATTGTGGCGGCGGCAAAAAGGGGCACGTAGTTCTCCGTCTGCTGGCGCAGCTTCATTTCCCAGAAGTCCTTGGTATCCTGGCGCTTCATCGCCCGCGAGATGCGCCCGGGGCCGCCGTTGTAAGCCGCCAGTGCCAGTTCCCAGGAGTTGTATTTGACGTACAGGTCGTTCAAAAAATTGGCGGCGGCATAAGTCGATTTTACGAAGTCGCGCCGTTCGTCCACGAAGTAGTTGACCTCCAGGTCGTACAGCCGGCCGGTGGAGGCGATGAACTGCCAGGGGCCGACGGCGTGGGCGTAGGAATAGGCGTGGGGATTGAAGCCGGATTCAATCAAGGGCAAAAAGACCAAATCCTGCGGCACCCCCTGTTTTTTCAAAATCTGCCGCATCAAGGGAATGTAGCGGCTGGAGCGGGAAAGATACTGGGCAAAGGGGCGGCGGGCCACCGTTTGCAAGTAGGCCAAAGCATCCGCCACCCGCTCGTTGAACGGAATGGGGATGTCGAACTTAATCGAGGGGTCCGGCCCGGTCAAAGCCTGCGGCACAAGCTGGGCCTTCAAAGACTCAAAATTTTTCAGGTGGCGAAAACGGTCCAGAAACGAGGTGATGGAGGCTTCCGTCCCCAGGCTTCCCTGCGCCTCGAGCGTGATTTTAAGCTCGTCGGCGATTTCCGCCAAAAGCTTGTTCATCCGGGTGTGCAGCTCGGGAAACTCCTCTTCCTCTATTCCCATTTCGGAAAGCTGCTTCAAGGCCGTCTCGAATTGCTTTTGGGCGAGGTCCCATTGCCCCTGGCGGTTGGCGGTGACCCCCTCGCTTAAGAGGTCTTCGACTTCGAGCAACTGGGCGGCGTATTCATCTTCGCCGTTTTCCCCCGACCCGGAGCCGTTTCCCCCTTCTCCGTTGGAGGTTTTCTCCTGACTCTCGCCCGATTCCGGGGAGGTCTGCGAACCAGCAGAAGAAGTGGCTGTCTCCTTCGTTGAACTTTGAGGGGCCGAAGCGGTCGGTTTACCCCCTCCCCGTTTGGAGACAGACCGGCTGTGGCTGCACCCGAAAAGTGCGAAAAAGAGGCAGAAAAGTATGGACAAATACAGTTTCATTGTGCCGTCCCTCCTCATAAGCCGTTACCAATAATTAAATTAGTCATAGTTTGTCAAGCCTTTTTATTAACTTTTTTTCCCAAGCTCTTGTATACTTTCATCTTACTAATTCAGCTCCCAAAAAGTTTCGATTTTTTTTATGGCTTCCGGGTCGGCGGCGTTGAACCATTCCACCGGCACCTGATGGCCAAACCACGTGAGTTGGCGTTTGGCATAGTTGCGCGTTTTCTGCTTAATCAATTGAACCATTTCGGCATAACCCAGCCTATCGGCCAAAAAACTGTAAATTTCCCCGTATCCGATGGTCTTAAAAGCCGGCCACGTTGGCCCAAAGCCATCCTTTTTCAGCCGCTTTACCTCCTCCACCCATCCGGCCGCCAATTGTTTGTCCACCCGTTCATTGATTCGGCGGTAGAGCTCTTTCCGCTCCAGGGTCAAACCGGCCCAGAGGAAGTGAAATCCGACCGGTGCCCTGCGGTTTTTTTCGAGCGAGGACATCGGCCGGCCGTGGGAGTAAAAGACTTCCAAGGCCCGCTCGACGCGCTGGCGGTCGTTGGGAGAAAGCCGACGGGCTTTTTCCGGGTCGACCTGGACCAACTCGGCGTGAAGCTCCGAGGCGGATTTCCCTTCCCAGGACTGGCGCAACTCCGACACCCTGCCGCTCCCGGAAAAGAGTCCTTCCGTCAAGGCTTTCAAGTACAAGCCGGTACCGCCGGCCACAAACGGTTTTATCCTCTCTTTTTTCAAATCGTTCAACACCTCTTTTGCCTTCCGGCAATACGCTTGGGCGGAAAAGGGCTCTTCCGGCCGGACGACATCCAACAGGTGGTGCCGGACCCTTCTTTCCGCCGGGGGGAGCTTGGCCGTGCCGATATCCATTCCGGCGTAAACCTGCCGGGAATCGGCGCTTACGACCTCCCCTTTATATTTATCGGCAATTTGGGCCGCTAATTGACTCTTTCCCACACCGGTCGGCCCACAGAGGATGTAAACCGGGGAGGCTTCCTCCAAGCGGCTCAAGGAGTTGGAGGGGTGGAACGAACGGGTTGGGAAAACCCCTTGACGAGAGAGGCAAAAAGGTGGCGTTTAATCTTGCGGGTGTAGGTCTTTTCGAACTCCTCCCAGCGGAGGGCTATATGCTGCACCCGCTTGTAGTCGGCCAGCTGGTCGGAAAGACGGCGGACTTCGGCTCTCACTTTGGATTCGATTTCCGCATTCGACCAACTTTCCCCGGTTTGGATGGCGGCGGCTTCGAAATACTCCCTGTTTGGCACGACAATGGCCTCGATTTCCTCCCCGTGTAGTTCGGGATTCCGGCGGCCCAAAACCAAGGCTTCGGAGATGAAGGGGGATTCCAAAAGCTTCCCCTCCACCTCCTCGGGGCAAACATTTTTGCCGCCGGGAGTGACGATGATGTTTTTGCAGCGGCCGGAGATGTGCAAATACCCTTCGTAGTCGAGATAGCCGACGTCGCCGGTGTGAAACCACCCCTCCTCATCCAAAACGGCGCCGGTGGCGGAAGGATTTTTGTAATATCCGGCCATAACGTTTTCCCCTTTGGCTAAAATTTCGCCGTGGCCGGCTTCGTCCGGGGAATCGATTTTGAATTGAACCCCCGGCAACGGCGGGCCGACCGAGGCCGGCTTCACTTTGTAAACATCCACGGGATTGACGGAGAGAACCGGCGCAGTCTCGGTCAATCCGTATCCCTGCAAAAGGGGGATTCCCAGGACCAGAAAATCCTCTGCAATTTTGGGCGGCAGGGCCGCCCCGCCGGAAACCAGAACGCGCAAACTTCCGAGACCGGCTTTGTGGCGGAAGGATTTGAAAAGAACGATGCCAACTCGCTTTTTTCCCTTTCCTATCTGACGCCGGCTCCACTTGAAAAGGAGCTTGAAAATCGAGTAGGTCAAAAATCCTTTTTTGGAAACGCCCCGGAACAGGCCTTCCGCCATTTTTTGGAAGAGGAGCGGCACGCCCAAAATGAAGGTGGCGCCGGAGCGTTGGATGTCTTCGACCAGTTCTTTGGACTTCAAGCTGCGGGCCGTGACGACGCGGGCGCCGAAGCCCAGGGGCATCAAAAACCCGCCGGTGGATTCATAGGTGTGGGCTAAGGGGAGAACCGACAAAAAAGTATCCGCCGGGGTGCAGTCGAAAACCGACAGCACGCTCCAGATGTTGGTGACCAGGTTTTTGTGCGTAAGCATTACCCCTTTGGAGGTGCTCATTGTTCCGGACGTGAAAATCAAGGCGGCCAAATCGTCCGGTTTTATTGACGGCTGGGGAGCCATCTCCGGCCCGGAAACAAGGGTCTTCCAGCCAACGGGGGATTTTCCCGCCGCTTCGCCGTCGAGATTCACCACGCACGCGAGTTTGTATTTTTCCCAAATCTGACGGACGGGTTCTGCTTCCGGTCCGAAGAATTTCCCGGAGATAATCAGTCCTTTCATCTCCGCCATTTCGAAAATCTGGGAGATTTCCTGCGGCTTTAAACTCGGGTCCATCGGCACGACGGCCGCACCGGCGGCCTGGATGCCCAAGTAGCTTATCCCCCATTCGGGCCGGTTTTCGGACAGCAACCCGACGCGGTCGCCTCTGCCGACACCCAGTTTCTTCAAACCGGCGGCCAAACGGAAGGCCATTTGATAAACTTCGCGGAAGGAGTAGCCCGTGATTTTTTCGTTTTCGAAACGGCACAAAAAGGGCAAGTCTTCGTACCGTTGGGAAGCTTTCTCCAGAAGCTGGGGCAAGGTGCAGTCCTTGATTTCGGTGAGAAATTCTTGAAAGGTCATTTAAGAGAAATCTACTATTTTTTCGATTTTGCCGCCACCGCAAAATTGACAACGGGCCCCTTTCTTAATTTCTTATATTCCAGTCAGCGCGGTAAACAGATATGACAGACCAAACCGTCTCGCATTATAAAATTCTGGAAAAAATCGGCGCCGGGGGGATGGGGGTGGTTTACAAAGCCCAAGACACCCGTCTGGACAGAACGGTCGCCCTCAAGTTTTTGCCCGAACACCTCCTGAACGATGCCGCCGCCAAGGCCCGCTTTATCCACGAAGCCAAGGGGGCCTCGGCCATCAATCATCCCAACATTACCACGGTGTACGACATCGACGAGGCGGAGGGGAAGTGTTTCATCGCCATGGAATATCTCGAAGGAAAGACCGTCAAGGCGCTCGTGAAGGAAAACCCGAAGTTAGACGAGGCTCTGGGAATCGCCATTCAGCTGGCCGAGGGACTGGCGGCCGCCCATAAAAAAGAGTTGGTGCACCGGGACATCAAGCCGGAAAACATCATGCTGACCAAAGACGGCACGGTCAAGATTATGGATTTCGGTTTGGCCAAATTAAAGGGGCAGGCCAACCTGACCGAATCCGACGCCACCCCGGGAACGGCCGCCTATATGTCGCCGGAGCAAGCCCGGGGGGAAGAAACCGACCCCCGTAGCGACCTGTTCTCCTTCGGAGTCGTTTTATACGAGTTGGTAACCGGTCGGCTGCCGTTTTCGGGGGCGCACGCCGCCGCCGTCGCCTACTCCATTTGCTTCGAGGAACCGGAGCGCCTATCCGGCCTTCCGGAAGGGCTGCAGCGCATCCTCGAAAAGGCCTTGAAAAAAAACCGGGAGTTGCGCTATTCAAGCGCCGCCGAGTTGCAGGCGGATTTGAAGGCCCTGCGGGAGGGGAGCCTTCTGCCGGAGCGTTCTTTCCGAAGAGTCATGCTGGCGGTGCTCCCCTTTGAAAATTTGGGCCCCCCCGAGCAGGAACACTTTGCCGACGGAATAACGGACGAAATCACCACCCATCTGGCCAAAATAAGCGAACTCGGCGTCATCTCCCGCACCAGCGCCATGACATATAAGAACGCCAAAAAACCGCTGCCGCAGATTGGCCGGGAACTGAAGGTGGATTACGTGGTGGAGGGCACCCTGCGGGCGGATACGCTCGCCCACCCGCCGCGGTTGCGGGTCAGCTCGCAGCTGATTCGGGTCAGCGACGATTCGCACGAATGGGCGGAAAGTTACGACATCGTCGTAAACGATATTTTTGCCCTTCAATCCAAAATTGCCAAAAAGGTGGCATCGGCCCTGAAGGTGACCCTGCTGGAGAACGAACGCCAGGCCCTGGAGCACAAGCCGACGATGAACGTGGAGGCCTACCAGTACTATCAACGGGGCAACGAGTATTTGCACCGGGGGTGGGACAAAAGGGACTACGAAGCGGCCGCCGAAATGTTTTCGAAGGCGATTCAACTGGACCCCGGTTTTGCCCTGGCTTACGCCCACCTTTCGGAGGCGCATTCCCTCCTGTACTGGTTTTCCTTTGACCGGACGGAAACCCGGATGAACCAGGCGAAGGCCGCCGTGGAGCAGGCCTTCAAGCTTCAACCGGGGCTGCCGGAAGCCCATATGGCTCTGGGGAGTTACTACTACCGGGGTTTTTTTGATTACGACCGCGCCATGCAGCATTACGCCATTGCCCAGAAAAGGCTCCCAAACAGCGCCGACCTTTCGACAATGGTGGCGGCGGTCCAGCGGCGCCAGGGAAAGTTCAAGGAGGCGATAGGCAACCTAAAAAGAGCCTTTGAGCTGGACCCGCTGACCTATGGGAGATCCATAGAGGTTGGGGTTACCTGCTGTTTTATCCGCCGGTACCGGGAAGCGGAAAGTTATTTTGACGAAGACATTTCGCTGGCTCCCGAGCGCAGTGCGGCCCATATTGCAAAAGCCTGGTCGTACGTGATTGGCGAAGGCAACGTTACCAAAGCAAGTCAAATTTTGGAAAAAGCCTCCGCCAAAATAAGTTCGGACAAGTTAGCCTTTCCCCTTGCTGTACTGGAAATGCTGGACGGCAACTATCAAGAGGCAATCGAAAAGCTTGCGAAGCCGATTGTTTTCGAGAATTACTACCTTTTCCTTAATGATTTCCCGACCTGTCTTTTGGCCAAAGCCAAGCTATACGGCCTGACAAATCAGGAAAACCTTAAACGGGACTGTTACGATTCCTTGCGGCAGCTTTTTGAACCCCAGGTGCGGGAGCGGCCCCAAGATGCCGACAATCACACCCAACTCGGCCTGGCCTATGCGGGGTTGGGCCGCAAGGATGAAGCCGTCCGGGAAGGGGAAAAAGGGGTGGAGCTACATCCGGTCTCCGTGGATGCTTTTACCGGCCCGCGAAGAGTTCAGGAGTTGGCGGAAATACTGGTGATGGTCGGCGAGTACAATGCCGCCATGGAAAAACTGGAATATCTTTTGTCCATCCCCTCCTGGCTTTCAAAACCCCTGGTTCGCCTCGACCCCACGTGGGCGCCGCTGCGGAATCATCCGAGGTTTAAGAAGTTGGTGGCAGGGAAAATAAAAAAGGGCAACCACATCGGTTTGCCCCTACAAAAAAACCAATAATTTTCTAAAGCGGTTCTATCAGAAACAAGGCCTGGCCGAATTCGACCGGTTTGCCGCTTTCGGCGGGGATTTTGACGATTTTCCCCTTCACTTCCGACTCGATTTCGTTCATCAGCTTCATCGCCTCGATGATGCAGACCACCTGCCCCGGCTCGACGACGTCGCCCACCTCCACGTAGGGCTTGGCGTCGGGCGCGGGGGCGCGGTAGAAGGTGCCGACCATCGGGGATTTTATCGGAACAAGCTTGTCTTCCGCGGGAGGAGCGGAAACAAAAGGAGAAGAAACCGAAGCGGGCGCCCCCGGCTGGCCGGCCGGATAGGTGGTCAAATTATTCGCGGCGCCAGCGCCGTTGGAGCCGTTGGCGAGCTTTTTGATGATGCGGATGGAGCCGGCCCAGTTTTTGTACTCGAGCGATTCTATGTTCGACTCTTCGACGATTTTAATCAGTCTGCGGATTACCTTTTCACGCATAGCGCCTCCTCTCCCCTCCTCGGGAGACTACAGTTCCAACAGCTCTTTGGGGGCCCGGTTCAACACTGCGCCGCGATGCGGCCCCACGTAAACGTCGTCTTCAATCCGCACCCCGCCCCAGCCGGGAATATACACCCCCGGTTCAATCGTCACCACCATTCCGGTTTTCAAAATATCCTCGCTGGTCTGTCCCACGCCCGGAAAATCGTGCACCAGAAGGCCGATGCCGTGGCCGGTGCCGTGGCCAAAATATTTACCCAACCCGGCCCGCCGGATTACTTCTCGAACTTTGCCATCCACTTCCCTTCCCTTCACGCCCGGGCGGAGGGCTTCAATCCCCCGCCTTTGCGCCCGGAGAACCACGCCGTAAACTTTTTTCTGCCGGGAGGAGGCCTTTCCCATCACCACCGTACGGGTGATGTCCGAACAGTAGCCGGAATAAAAGGCGCCGAAATCCAGGGTGACGAACTCCCCCCTCCCGATTCTCTTTTCGCTTGCCCGCCCGTGCGGCATTGCGCTGCGGAAGCCGGAGGCGACGATGGTGCCGAAAGCCGGTTCGTCCGCCCCGTTTCGTTTCAGCCGGTACTCGATTTCGGCGGCCACATCCGCTTCCCGAACGCCGGGCCGGATGGCGGGGAGAATCTCCTCAAAAGTAATATCGGCAATTTCCACCGCCTTTTTGATGCGGGCCAGCTCCCCGGCATCCTTCACCGCCAGGAGGGTCTCCACCAAGTTTTCCGTCTTTTCCCAGAGGGCGCCCCGGATGGCGGCGCTGCACAAATCGAGCATTTTGACGGTTGTGCTTTTGGCGTCCAGTCCGACCCGCCGGCGCGGGCGGCGGAAAAAGGGAACTTCTTTCAAACCGTTCAACAGGGTGCCGGAAACCACCTCCGTTTTGACGCCCTTGACTTCCCTTTTTATCTGCTCGGCGTAGCGGGAATCCGTGAAAAACCGGCTGCCGTCGCCGTTGGCAATCAAACCGAGCCCGTTGGAGCCGGAAAAACCGAAAAGGTAGCGAAGGTGGTGGGGCGCGGTGGCGACGAAGGCGTCCAGATTCTCTTTTTTCAACTTTAAAGCCAGCCTTCTGCGGCGGGCTGCATATATTTTCGTATTCATCCGGCCCGCTGTTCCCGGATTTTCTGTTCCAGCTCGGCTATTTTGGTTTTATACAAGGCTTCGTCCGGGTTGGCGTTCAAAAGCTTTTGGTACACCCGCAGGGCCAGTTCGAAAAGCCCCTGCTTGGCGTAGATTTCCGCAATCGAGGCGGTCTCGAAAAGGGGTTTAGGGGCGGCCGGGGCGGAAGGGGCCGGCGCGGGCGGCTCCGGCTTGGGCGCGGGAGCCGGCTCCAAGTCGCGCGGGGAAACGGCCGCCGGGCTGGAGGGGACTGGTTCGGCGGCCTTTTCGACCAAGCTCAAATCGATTCCGACCAGGGGGGTGTCCACCCCGATTTCCTTGGCTTCCATAAATTCCCCGGGCTCCTTGCGGGCGGGGCGGACCCGCTCCGGCTTCGGTTTTTCTTGCTGAAACTCCAGCGTCGCCTCCTCCAGCTCCCCGACGGAGACCGTCAGCTCCACTTTATCCGCAATTTTGGCCGGACGGGAGGGAGGAGCAAATTCCCGCGACTCTATTTCGTGCTTCAGCTTTTCCGCTTCCAGCGAAGCTTCCTCGCAATAGGGGTCGGCTTCCAGCACCCGTTCGTAGAAGGAATAGGCCAATAGAATCTCACCCGCGCGCTGGGCCGTCTGCCCGAGCAGGTAAAGGGCGCGCAGGTTGTCGGGGTCCTGCTTCAAGGCGGCGTTTAGCACTTCCTTCGCCTTGTCGTAATCCTCCAAAGCGAGATACCCCTCCCCCAAAACCAGAAGAGCGGAAAGGTAGCCGGCCGAGCGGCCGACGTTTTCGCTGCAGAGGGCCACCGCTTCCTCCGGACGTCCCAGTTCCAAAAGGCGGGAGGCAATCCGGGCGAAAAAGGGGCGGTTCTCCGGTCTTTGAGCCGCTTCGAGGTAATAGTCGACTTTGTTGGTTTTCCAATCCATTGTGAAAAGCGAACTACCCACCCGTCCGGGCCGGTTTGTTCTGCATTGAAGTTAATTAATCTTGCCGGAAAAAGGAAGTCAAGGGGAAAAGGGCGAAAGGAAGTCATTGGGGGTTGGGCAGTTAGACCCGGAGCAGGGGCTTTGGTCTCCCCGTTTATAAAGATTTCAGTTTTCGCAGTAACGCGGAACTGCTTTTGCCCTTCACCACGGGGATCCGAACCACTCGCCCGCCATTGAAAAAAACCCACCCGGCGCCGACGATTTCTTTTTTTCCGTAGTCGGCCCCCTTGACCAAAACATCCGGAGAGAGCGTCTGAATGAGCGCACGCGGCATCGGCTCGGAGAAAAAAACGACATAGTCAACGTCACGGAGAGAGGAAAGAATGAGGGCGCGGTCTTTTTGAGGAACGACCGGGCGGCCCCTTCCCTTCAGCCAGCGGACGGAATGGTCGCTGTTTACGCCGACGATTAAAACATCCCCCAGGCTTTTGGCTTTGCGTAAAAGAGCGATATGTCCGGCGTGGAGGAGGTCGAAACAACCGTTGGTGAAGACGATTTTTTTACGCCGTTTTTTAAGCCGGCGGACGATTCTTCGCAGGGCGGGAAGCGAAACCAGTCCCAATCAAAGCTCCGATTTGATTTCGTTCCAGAGCTGTTTTTTGGTGACCTGGGCGGTGCCCAATTCTTCAATCACCAATCCGGCGGCCCGGTTGGAAACGTAGGCCGCTTCCGGAAGCGTTGCCCCGGCGGATACGGCGGAGGTAAACACCGCCGTGACGGTATCCCCGGCGCCGGTGACATCGTACACTTTTTTGGCCCGGGCCGGGAAGTAATGCTCTTTTCTTCCCTCAAACAGCGACATCCCTCTTTCTCCGAGTGTGACCAGCATCGACTCGGCCTCCAATTTTTTCATCAGGCCGAAGGCCACTTCCTTCAAGGACTCGTGGTCGCGGATGCGCTTGCCGTAGGCGAAGCCGGCTTCGTGGTGGTTTGGGGTTATCACCGAAACCCGGCGGTATTCGTGAAAGTGGGTTTCCTTGGGGTCAACGGCGACAAAGATTTCCTTGCGACGGCAAAAGTCCAGAAGGCCGTCCAGCAAAGGGGGAGTGATTACCCCCTTGCCGTAATCGGAGATAATCAGAAATTTGGCGCGGGAAAGCTCTTTTTTGAGCGGGGAAAGCAACTTTTCCAGAAGATTTCCGTTCAACTCCTCCGGCTTTTCATAATCGATGCGCACGACCTGCTGGGAATGGGCGAGGATGCGGGTTTTGGTGACCGTCGGGGCGGACGGCAAAGCAAGAATGCCTTCCGATTCGATTCCGGCCCGGCGCAAAAGCCCCAAAAGGGATGCTCCCCTGTCATCCTTCCCAATCAATCCGTACAAAGAGACTGGATGCCCCAGGGCCTTCAAGTTGGAGGCGACGTTGGCGGCGCCCCCCAGTTTGAGGGTGCGGGAGGAGACTTCCACCACCGGAACGGGGGCTTCCGGCGAGATGCGGCTGACGTTTCCCCAGACGTATTCGTCCAGCATCAAATCACCCAGAACGATGACCGGTTTTTTTCCCATACGGGAGAGGATTTGTTTCAAGCGGGAGATTTTTATGGTGTCGGTCATCGTTTGTTCATCAAAGCGGCATTAAAATGCCGCCTACGAAGGTTTGGATGCTGTAACCGGCTTTCTTTGCATACTCTGGCCTTTTGAATATATTGTTATCTTTAGCGAAAACAAGGTTGAAAACCTTGTCGCAGACCCCGAGCATAGTCGAGGGGAGCCCGAACGAAAGGAGGAACCAGTGAGCGAAAAACCGCCGCAACCGGTGCAGCAGCAGATAAATCTGGAATTTCCGGAGAAGGAGGCCGAGGGGATTTATTCCAATTTTGTTCTGATTACCCATTCCCCGTCGGAGTTCATTCTGGACTTTGCCCGGATTTTGCCGGGGCTGCCGAAATCGAAGGTGTATGCCCGGGTGATAATGACCCCCCAGCACGTCAAGTCGCTCGAGCAGGCGCTGGAGGACAACATCAAAAAGTTCGAGACCCAGTTCGGGCCGATTAAGGTGTTCGGGCAGGACCAGAAGGGGCCGGGGGGAATCGGCTTTCAGAGTTCCGGCGGCAAATGAGCTCCGGCTTTTTTAATTTAGTTTTACACACCCATCTCCCCTACGTTTTGGGACACGGCCGCTGGCCCCACGGGACCGACTGGCTCACCGAGGCAGTGTGCGAATGCTACGTGCCGATTTTGCGGGCCGTAACCGAGTTGAAAGAGGAGGGCATCGCCGCGCACGTCTCCTTTGGAATAACTCCCGTTCTGGCCGAACAGTTGGCCGATAAACGTCTGGCCGAGGAACTGCGCTTTTACATAAAAGAGAAACGGGAGGCGGCCCGCGCCGACGTGGAAAGTTTTTCCCGCGAAGGGTTGAAAAACCGGGCCGAGGCGGCCCGTTTCTGGCTTTCGTTCTATGCCGAACTGGAAAACTGGTACTTTGACAAATTTCACGGCAACCTGATTCCCCACCTGCGCAACCTCCAGAATGAAGGCCTTATTGAAATCCTCACCTCCGGGGCCACGCACGGCTACTTTCCTCTTTTGGGCAGCGACTCCTCCATTCAGGCCCAGATTAAGGAGGCGGTAAAAAGTTACGAGAAACATTTTGGCCGGAAACCGAGGGGAATTTGGCTGCCGGAATGCGCCTACCGTCCCTCCTATTCCTGGGCGCCGCCAGTGGGGGAAAATTCCCAAAAACCGTATTTGAGAAAAGGGGTCGAGGAATTCTTGCAGGAGGCCGGCATCGAGTACTTTTTCATCGACAGCCATTTGCTGAAGGGAGGAAAGGCTTTGGGCACGTACGTTGACCGCTTTCCCGCCCTCCGTTTTCTGAAAGAACAGGAAGAAAGGGGAACGAAAACGATTCCAGAGAGTGAACGAAGCCCCTATCGGCTCTATTGGGTCGGGGAAGCCAAAGAGAAAAAACCGGCGGCGGTTTTCACCCGCGACCCGGTGACCACCGTTTTGGTCTGGTCGGGGGAACACGGCTATCCGGGGGATGGGAATTATCTGGACTTTCACAAGAAGCATTATCCCGGCGGGCTGCGGTATTGGAAGGTTACGCGGGTCAAATCGGATTTGGGGGAGAAAGAGGAATATAATCTCGCGGCGGTCGAGGCCCGGCTGGAGGAAAATGCCGACCATATGGTTTCTTTGGTCACGCAACAGTTAAAAAGTTTCCACGAAGCGAACAAAACTTCGGGGGTTCTTTCGGCCCTGTATGACACCGAGCTTTTTGGGCACTGGTGGTTTGAGGGGCCGCAGTTTTTGAAGAAACTCTGGAGAAAATTTTCGCAAAGTTCGGAGGTCTCCCTGGCCACGGCCGGGCAGGCACTCGAACTGGCCCCTCCCGTCGAGCGCATAAGCCTTCCGGAAGGTTCGTGGGGGGAGGGAGGGCATCATTACATCTGGCTGAACGAGGACACGGTCTGGACGTGGGAGAAAATCTATGAAGCCGAAAAAAGATATCTTGAATTGCTCAAATCGGCCGCACCCAATCCAGACCTCAACAGGATTTTAACCCAGTTGGGGCGCGAGCTTTTGCTTCTGGAATCCTCCGACTGGCAGTTTTTGATTTCGACTTTTTCCGCAAGGGATTATGCCGAAATGAGATTTGCCGAACATTGGGAGAAGTTTAACCGGCTGGCGGGGATGGCGGATAAAATTTCGACGGGGGGAAAATTGGAGGAAGGGGAGAAAAATTATTTGAAGGATTGTGAGGAATCGGACCGGTTATTTACGGATTTTTCGGTGAAGTCGTTTTGGCCGTTGGAGTATTCGGTTGGGGGAATATAGCCACACCCCATCATCCCCAACCTAGGGCAGGTTGTATCCCGACGAGTCGGGATAGTGAACCGGCCCCTTACGAAACAAATACGGGCGGGCACGGATTCAGCTACGCTCACCGCAGGCAAGACCCGCCCTACAAAAACAACTCCTCACCCTCAATCCCTCTCCACAAAGTGGAGAGGGAGGTGGGCGGTTCACGAACCGCCCCTACAGAAACACTTGGATTGGGCCTAAAAAGCGGGAGCCGCCTTCAGTTAGGCTGAAGGCGGCTCGATTGCAGAGTTCCGGACCCTCGTCCGGAACTTAGGGCAGGTTATTCCCAGACACAGCTATCTGGGAGGCTCTTGGTAGAAGGGACTTGACCCTTGAGAAGAGCCAGGCATCCCTCCTGTGTGTTCCATAGAAGGCCAAAGGTTCGGTCGACCCGATTTTGACCTTCATTTATTATAACCCTGTCGGAGTGGAAAAGTTCCCACTGAAATAGATGCGTATCCTTCATAGTGCCAACGAGATGGTTACGCCCCAGTTGAAGGGGTCTTTGGGGGGGGCGGCGTTCCAATCCCCGGCGGAATGGCTGCCGTCGGTTACATATTTCACGGCGTAGCTGCCGGGGGGTAGTACAACGATGTCGTCAAAGAGCCGGTTTTTGGAAGCACCGCCGGCGGGCAGCGTGTTGCGCCAGGTCATCTCCCAGACCGTGCGGCCGGTCTGGTTGTTTTCTATCCAAGCGTAGTCGTACATTTCGTCCCGGCTGCCTTCGCCGATGGCGTAGACGTGCAGGGAGGTGGTTTTGGTCAGGCGGATACGCTGCTCCCGCTCGTCGTCATCCCGAACACCGACCATCTTCACCAAAATCTCTTTCGATTCAATCTCCTCGTTGTATGGACGGACCGCCTTGGGGTCGAAACTGCCGGGGACGCCGGCGACGACGATGCCCCAGTGGTCCTGGTCATAGGGAGGGGTGGAGTTCCATTCCCCAAAGGCGTGGGAACCATCCGTGACGTAGCGCACCAGGTATTTCCCGCGCCCAAAGTGGACAATGCCGTCGAACATCCGGTTTTTGTCGGCGCCGCCGGCCGGTTCCGTGTTGGCGCGGGTCATCTCCCAAACCCGCTCTCCCGTGGCGGCGTTTTCCATGTAGCCGTAGTCGGCGAAGAAATTATCTCCCTCGGAATACTCGCCGACGGCGTAAATCCGCAAATCCATCGGCTTGTCCAAAATGAAGCCGGAGGAGAGCAGTTCGTTGTCCCGCACGCGGAGGAATTGAACCACGACCGGCTCTTTGGCCGGCTCCACCGGAACGATTTTTTTCTGCCCCGGCTCGGCGATAAGGGAAATCCCCCAGAATTCCGGGTCGTACGGGGGCGGGGAGTTCCAGCGGCCGAAAGTGTGGGAGTCGTCGGTGAAATAGACCAGCTGGTAATCCCCGGCCGGAAGGGTTAGTTTGCCGAAATACCGGCGGTTCTTTTCCGCTCCGCCGGCATGGTCGGAACGGGAATAGGCAAGCTCCCAGATTTTTTTGCGGCTGCGCATATCCTGAATGTAGCCGCCGTCGGCGGGCTGGTCGTAGGATTCCGGGTTTTCTCCGAGGCAGTAAATGGTGAGCGCGGCCGGAAGGGAAAGCTTGAAATTCAAACTTTTGAAGCTGGAGTTGCGTGGCTGGGTGATGGAAAGGGCGACTTTGGCTTCCAAGGGGTCGGCCGCCAGCGGACGGAAGAGGTTTTTCCCGGCCGTGACCGAAAGGAAAAGTTTTCTCCTGTCTTTTTCGGAATAATATTTGTCCGTGTTGCCGAAGAAGCGTTTGAGCCCTTCAAAAAAGCCGTGGTCGTTCCAGTCGGAGTTGAAGTAATAGAACTGATCCTTTCCGATGCCGCAGTAGTAATAAAGGGCGTACTCGCCCGCGGGCAGGTTGACTTTGGCGTCCACTTTGGCCGTCCCCTTTTTACCCCAGAATTTGCCGGGACGCAGCTCGCGCGCCATCGACCAGACCGGCTTTCTGGTTTCCAAGTCGAGAATCCAGCCGTAGGCCAAGGCGTAGTCCTGGAAGCCGTCCCAATCGTCCCAGTCATCCCGGTCGTAATCCGGCTTGATTCCCATTCCCGAAACCGTGACGGTAAGGGGCTGGCTGGTTTGGAACCGCTCCACTCGCAACTCGCCGGGGCCGAAGTCGTTCCAGTTGACGATGGGGATTTGTTGCGCCTCGGATAAAACGAAGGAAAAAAGGAGGTTTATCAGGATGCTAAGGATTAAGGACAGAATACGCCACAGGCTCATCAGTTTTTGATACGCCTTTTTGGGGGGTTAAGTTTCAGGTTTGTTGGGGGTTAAGCGCCGGACTGAAGTCCGGCCTACGGAGGCATTATTCAAACACCCCCAAAATCAACTCCGAATGAAACGGTGGAGGTCTGAAGACCTCCGTTACGCAAAACCCTGATGCATAATGAAAAGCCGGACTGAAGTCCGGCCTACGGGAAATTGTCGAGAAAACATTTATGGAAACCTCACCCCTGACACCACTCCGTAAAACGGAGAGGGGAAAAAGCAAGCACAGGTTACCCTTCGGCTGCGCTCTGGGCAGGCAAAAACCAACCTGCGCTACGGCATTTTCCCGACACTGAAGTGTCGGCTACCATCGAAACATCTAAAGGAGTTAAAAGTCCGTTTTGCCGCTGAAGGTGAATTCCCGGATGCGCAGGGCGGGGACGTGGATGCCGCCCAAGGCGTCCCACCAGGTGTTCACCAACTTCCGCTCGCGGGAGAGCTCCACGACGTTGGAAAAGGCTTTTACCATACTTTCGGTAAAGCGCAGGTTTTTGACCCCGTGCTTGATTTGGCCTTCTTCCACCAGAAAGACGCCGTCCCGGGTCATTCCGGTCATCGTCGCCTGGGGCGGGTCTAAAAAGCCGTTCAAGTAATGGAAGCGGGTAACCAGAAACCCGCGGGCGACGTTTTTGACCATTTTGGAAAGCCCGACCGGGCCGGCTTTCATTCCGATATGCAAGGGAACGGCCCCCTGCGCCGAAGCATCCGGCGTCAAGGCGTGACCGGTTGATTTCTTCCCCTCCTTGGCTCCGGTCAAAGTATCGTACACCACCCCCTTGGCAACCCCCTTATCGACCATCGTCACTTTTCTTTTGGCCGTCCCCTCGAAATCAAAGGGGAACGGCAGGGCTTCGGCGTCGGTGGCGTCGTCGTAGATGGTGACGTTTGGCCCGAAAAGCTGCTGGCCGATTCTTCCCGCCAGACAGGAGGATTTTTCCTGAAAGGCGACCGAGCCGAAGGAGACGAAGCTCAACCATTCGAACAAATTCCCGACCGCGACCGGCTCCAGAACGACTTCGTATTTTCCCGGCGGAATTTCTTGGGGATGATGGGCGGCGAGGCATTTTTCTATGGAGGTTTCCGCCAGTAGGTCGAAGTCCAGTTTCCTTGTGTTTTGGGCCAGCCCTTCGGCGTAGCCGGAGGAATCGTCCGACATGGTGATTAGATTGATGGAGGCGATGGTCTGGGGCTGGTAGGCCCGGACGCCGTTGCTGTTCAAGACCGCCAGTTCCCCCTCGCCTGTTTTCAGAGAGCCATAGGCTTGCAGGTTATGTTTGGCCGCTTTTTCAAAAATCTTTTTAAGCACCGCCGCCCGTTCCTTCGGACCGAAGGCGGCCGTGGCTTTGTAGTAGGAGGTCAGTTTCGGGTATTTTTGCTTTCCAGGCAGACCGTTAAAATGAAGCGTTTCCCGCTGATGGCGGGCGATTTCCAAAGCGGCGTTCAAGGCCCGCGAGAGTTCCCCTTTTTCGAAGGTATTGGTGGAAGCCACCCCGATTTTTTTCCCCAGCGCCACGCGGAAATAAACTCTGGAATTACTCTCGGCCACGTTCTGGTGGATAATCGAGTTGGCGTAGCGGGTCAAACCGGAGTTGGAACCTACGTAAACCGCTTCAGCCTGGTCGGCCCCTGATTTTTTCAAAAGCGGCTCGAGCAAAGAAAAAATTTTCTCCCTGCCGGTCATCGCGACGCTCCTACCGTGACGCCTCGAAAGCGGGCCGGGGAGGCGCCGTGAGCCACGTGGGCGGTTTGAATCGGCTCCCCCTTGCCGCAGTTGGGCACGCCCCAGACGTGCCAGTGCTTTTCATTCGTGACCGCATCGCAGGAGTTCCAGAACTCCGGCGTGATGCCGGTGTAAACCGGATTGCGGTAGAGACCTCCCAGCTTGCCATCCTTGATTTCCCAGGCCGCCTCGCAACCGAACTGGAAGTTCAGCCGGCGGTCGTCAATCGACCAGCTTTTGTTGGTGTCGATTAAAAGCCCTTCCTTCGTGTCGGCAATCAAATCCGCGAGCTCCCATTCCCCCGGAAGCAGGTTGATGTTGGTCATCCGAATCAAAGGAATCCGGTTCCAGCCGTCGGCCCGCATGGTGCCGTTGGAGGCGGCGCCGATGACGGGAGCGGTCTCGCGCGAGGTGAGATAGCCGACGAAAAGCCCCCCGCGAATGATGTCGGAGCGCTGGGCCTTCACTCCTTCGTCGTCATAGCCGAAACTTCCCAACCCCCCCGGCGTGGTAGCGTCGGCAACGATGTTGACCTTGCCGGAACCGTAGCGCAGCTTACCGAGCTTATCCAGGGTCATAAAACTGCCCCCCGCCAGGGAAATTTCGGTACCCAGAACCCGGTCCAGCTCGATGGGATGGCCGCAGGATTCGTGCACCTGCAGGGCCATCTGCGACCCGGTGATAATCACATCTTTTTTTCCGGCCGGACAGTCCGGGGCCGAAAGCAGAGCCACGGCTTCATTGCGAACCCGCTCGGCGTTTCCCAACAAATCCATCTCTTCGATGAACTCCCAGCCGCGGGTGGCGAAATCGCCGCCGTGGGAGTTCGGGTAGCTGCGGCGCTGGAGGTTTCCCTCTTCCGCAGCCGTGGCGGTGTAGCCGGCGCCGGATTCGATGATTTTCTGCTCGATGACCGAGCCCTCGGTTGAGACAAACAGCTTTTCCGTGTTGTAAAAGTTCATCGCCGCTTCGGCCACGACAATTTTGGGATGCTTTTTCAGAACGTCGCAGCAGGAAACCAAAAGGTCAATTTTATCATCCAGCGACACGGAAAACGGGTCTTGCTTCACGACCGTAACGAACCGGTCCCGGTACGGCTGCACCGGAGCCAGGCGGACTTTTTCCCTGGCGACCGTGGCCGAGGCGCGGGCAATTTCCAAGGCCCGATTGGCGGTCTTTTTCAACTCTCCCTCCGAAAGTTTGGAACTGGAAGCAAATCCCCAGCCGCCGCCGATTAGAACCCGGATGCCGAAACCGGCATCCTGCTGGCGGGAGAGCGACTCCACCTTGCCGTCTTTGACCACGATGGCCTCCGTCTGGGCGCGGATGAAGCGGGCGTCGGCGTAGTCCGCTTTTTTGGACTTCAGATATTTGATTACTCCCAATAATTCTTCCTTCACTTTTCCTCCCCTTTTTCAAAGGGTTTTCTGCCGCCGGGGCCAGGCCCGGCAGACGGTTAAGCGCCCAATTTAGACCGGCTTTTGGATATAGTCAAGATTAACTCCATAAACGGCCCGTCGATGACCCCACCCTAGGCCTCCGCTAAAGCGAAGGCCTCCTCCCTCCCCTCAAGGGGAGGGAAAGAAAGACAGAAATTAAAGATCCGAGATTGGAGATTAGAAGAAAGACCGTTTATACAGATGCCAATTCTTGGCGATGTTTCAAGACATCCTCGATGCCGGCGTAGCGGCATTTCCAGCTGGCGGTGCGGACGCCATTTTTCAGAGCGGTCGAAAGGCTTTTTCCTTTGAGGATGGCAGAAATAAATCCGGCGGCAAAAAAATCACCCGCCCCCGTCTGTTCCGGCCGCTTCACCTTTGGGGCCGGATAGGAAAGGGTCTGGACGGCACCATCCCTATAGGCCAAAACGGCTCCTTTTTCGGCCAGGGTGACGATTATTCCTCTCCATCCTTTGCTTTTCCACCGGCGGCAAAAGCGAAGGAGGTTTTTCCGGTTGAAGGCCATCGCCGCCACCAGTTCCCATTCCTGTCGGTTCATTTGAACATAATCGGCATTCAAAAATACATCCCAATCCTTAGGCACCCGCGGAAAGCGCTCTCCATTCTTTTTTATCCCCAAAAGCAACGAATGAATATCTACGTAAACCAGGCCGGCAAAATTTTCCCGCAGCTTTCGAAATTGTTTCGGTGAAACTTCCCAGCCGGAGATGAAATTGAACAGGAGGGCATCCGCCCGCAAAGCCGGCTTCAGGTCCGGCCAAGCAAATTCCGGGACAGGGTGTTTGAGAATCTCTCTTTTTTCTCCGTTGGGCAGGTAAAAGAGGTTAACCCGATTGCCTGGTCGTTTCAGCTTCCGCGTGTTATCCCAATGGATGTTTTTCAAGCTTTGCGAGAGACTTTTTACACGGGGCCAGACATTAGTCCCCAAAAAAGCAACCGGGCGGATTTTTGAATCGGGCAAGAGAAGGGAGAGCGCCGTCAGGTTGTATAAAATTCCCCCGTAGGAATGTCTTGTTGCTCCTTGATGGACGATGAAATCCTCGTTGATGGAGCCCAAAACGGCGATTTTAAGCGGTGCCAACCGGCTCTTCCGTTCTTTTCAGCCAATGCTCAACGGCCTGCCGGACTTCGTCAACATTGATTAAATCCATACATTCGAGCGGGTGGTCTTTTCGGCGGCAGGTATTTCTGTAACAGGGAGAACAGAATATTTTTTTGAACAAAACCGTCTTTTTATCCGTCCAGGGGGCGATTTCGTCCGGGTCCCCCGCCCCTGCCAGGATGACGACCGGCACTCCGGCAGCGGCCGCCAGATGGCCGGCGCCGGAATCGTTCCCCAAAAACAGTCGGCTTTTTTGGAACACAAAGAAGAGTTCGGAAAGTGAGGTTTCACCAGATAGATTAAGCGGCGAGACACCCGAAAGTTCCGCCACTTGGTCGCAAGTCGGGCGGTCGTGGGGGGCACCAACCAGAACCACTTTAACTTGTCTTTCCCGAACCAGCCGTTGAACAATTTCTGCGTATCGTTTCGAAAACCAGCGTTTGGAGAGCCCTACCGAACCGGCCGCGACGGCCACCAAGCTCCCGAAACCGCCGATTTTTCTTAAAAGGTTCTCCTTTTTTTCATCCGCGAGCGGCCGGGGCCACACGTTTAGAGCCGGAACGGACAATTTTTTTCCAGCGAAATGCTCCAGAAGCTGAAGGTAAAATTTAACCCGGTGCGGCCGTTCCCCGTCGAGCGGATAGGGCAGGGATTTGGTCAGAAAAATTTTGCGGCCTTCGGCGAAGTAGCCGAGCCGATGGGGAATGCCCGCCAGCCGGAACATCAGAGCGGAAGAGAAGGAATGGGGAAAGCAGACGGCCAAATCAAACTTTTTCCTTCTCAAATTTCCCGCTACGCGGAAAACATGGGAAACTTTGGCCGGGCCCGAAACTTTTGGCAAGGGGATTACTTCATCCGCAAAAGGATAGGAAGTAAAAAGTTCGGCCAGTTGCTCCCGAACGAGAATCGTGACCGGGGCGTTCGGAAAAATCTGATGCAGCGCCTGCAGGGCCGGGGTGGCCATTACGGCGTCTCCCAGCCAGTTGGGAAGCCGGACGGCGATGCGGTTTACGTTCGTTGCATCCACGGATTGCATTCCAAACAAGAAACTAAACTCCGTCCGGTTTGAAAAGCAAAAGGTTTTTGCCGTGTCAACCCCACCCTTAATCCCTCCCCTACAGGGGAGGGGAAAAACAAGATTAAGAAAAAACTAAAGTTGGGAAGCTTGAGGCAAACGGGCTGCAACTTCAGGGGTTTTCAGGGCACCGGTTTTATAATCAATCAGGTTTTTCCATTTGCGGTGCATCCAGAGGTAGTGGTGGGGGTGCCGGCGGACGAGCTGTTCAAGACAGGAGGTGTAGGTCTGGGTCAAGCGGAAAATTTCCTCCTCCCGGTCGGCGGAGGGATTTGGCCAGAGGGCCGGAAAAATCACCGGCTTGTATTTCCACGGCCCGATTCGAACCAAAAAGCCGACAATTATGGGGGCTTGCAGCCGGACGGCAAAGGCGGCCGGGCCTTTGGAAACGGTGGTAGGCAGGCCCATGAAATCGACCACGATGCCGTCTTCGCCCACGTATTGGTCGGATACAAAAGCCACCAGCCGGCCCTCCGAAAGCGAACGCACCACCGAGCGGGTGGCCACACCGGTTTTGATAATGCCAACCCCCTGCCGCATCCGGTTTTTGTCAATCCATCGGTCAACCAATGGATTGCGCTGTTCCTTGACCACCACATCCAGCGGGAAACCGGATTGGCGGATAAAGGCACCTATGAGTTCCCAATTGCCGAAATGGCCGGTTACTAACACAACCCCCTTTCCTGCTTGGGCCGCTTTCCGCAGGTGCTCGATATCCTCCCCGTTGAACCGGGATTCGAAAAAGTTTTTATCGAGCCGCCGGAAGCGGGCGAATTCGGCCATTGTCAGCCCGACGTTTTCGAACGCGGCTTTAGCCACTTTTGAATCCAGCTTTGCCAGGCTCAAATTGGTTTCTGCAACCCTGCGGCGAAAGGGAGCAAGATGGTAGTATATGCGCCCGAGCTTGCAATCGAGCCATGAAGCCATCCGCTCCGGTAAAAAAGCCAAAAACAGGCCGAAGCCAGCGAGAAGAAGATATTCAAAAAAATATTCCACCCTTCGAACTTTATTACTCACTTTCCACCAGTCTCATACGGCTCCGAGCGTTGTAAGAAAGCAAAGCCAAGATTCAAAAACAAGCAATTTGACATCAATTCACCTTGACAACCCTTTGGTCGCCTCTATCTTGAAGGAGAAAAGGAGGAAAAATTATGCCTGAAAAGTTAAAATTCAGCAGGGGCCTGTTTTACTTCGCTTTTTCAGCTCTAACCCTTCAATCGTTGGCCAAAGCGGAAACTACGGCTTTTCAGCTGCTTTATCAAAAAAACGGCGACGTCGCCGATGCGTTTTTGAGCTACTCGGTCGCCGGGGCGGGAGACGTTAACGGCGACGGAAAGGCGGATTTTATCATCGGAGCTCCCTTTATCAGCCCCGGGGGGCGCACGAATGCCGGTTCGGCTTATGTCTATTCCGGGGCGGACGGGGCTTTGCTTCACCAAAAAGACGGTATCTCCTCCGGCGACCAACTGGGTTATTCCGTGGCTGGGGCTGGGGATATAGATGGCGACGGTAAAGCGGATTTCATCATCGGCGCCATCTACACCCTCAACGGAATACCACCTGATTTCTTCTACGGTGGGTCGGCTTACGTCTATTCCGGAGCCACCGGCGGCGTGCTTTACATAAAGCAGGGAGACGACCCCGGCGGCCAACTGGGTAATTCCGTGGCCGGGGCGGGAGATGTAAATGGGGATGGGAAAGCGGATTTTATCGTCGGCGCCCCTTTTTCCAGCCCGGGGAGTAGCTTGGCCGGTTCGGCTTATGTCTATTCCGGGGCGGACGGAGCTCTGCTCTACCAAAAAGACGGCGAAAACGCCGATGACTTACTGGGTTTCTCCGTCGCCTCGGCCGGGGATGTCGATGGCGACAGCAGAGCCGACTTCATCATTGGGGCACCGTTTGTCGACGTGGGTGTCGAGCCAGGCGGGCTTTTTTTTGATGCCGGCGAGGCCTATGTTTACTCCGGCGCCACTGGCAGCCTGCTTTACGGACCAGCCGGAAACAAAGCCTGCGAGCAACTGGGTTATTCCGTGGCCGGGGCCGGGGATGTGAACGGGGACACCAGGGCGGATTTTATAGTCGGAGCGATTGGCGCCGCGCCGGGCGGAACCGACATAGTCGGCTCCGCCTATGTTTATTCGGGGGCGGACGGCGCTCTTTTATATCAGAAAGACGGAAGCGGGCTTTTTGATGATTTCGGTTTTTCCGTTGCCGGGGCCGGAGACGCGGACGGCGACGGGAAAGCGGATTTTATCATCGGCGCCCGTTTTGCCGACCCGGGCGGGGTCAGTGACGCCGGCTCGGCCTTTCTGTATTCCGGACTGGACGGCTCCCTTCTATTCCAGAAAGACGGCACCGGCGCCGATGACCATATGGGCTACGCCGTTGCCGGGGGTGGAGATGTAAACGAAGACGGCAACGCCGATTTCATCGTCGGGGCCGAAGCGGCCGATCCGGGGGGGAATACCGACGCCGGCTCGGCATTCGTGTACGGCCTTATTGTCACAGACGTTTCCGAACAAGAGAGCCCTCGTCCGGCCCATTTTGAGCTTGCCCAAAACTACCCCAACCCGTTCAACCCGACAACAACCATTCAATACTACCTGCCCAAGCGGGAAAAGGTGACGCTGGAGATTTTCAATATTTTGGGGGAACAAGTGCGGGTACTGGTTGACGAAGAACAGGCGGCAGGAGAGCGCACGGCGGTTTGGGATGGGAAAGACGGGAAGGGGAAAATTCTGCCAAGCGGGATTTATTTCTACCGCCTAAAAACCAAAGATTATTCCGAAGTCAAGAAAATGATGTTTTTGAAATAAGGGGCGAAGCAGCCGGCCTCTTTTTTTGACCCCACCCCTCGGCCCGCCTCCGGCGGGCCTCGTTCCTTCCCCTGCCGGGGAGGGAACGGACTTGACAAGTTAGCGGTCAGGGGGAAGTAAAAAATGACCTCCGAGGAAAACGACCCTCGCTTGAAAAGCATTATTTCCATTTGGAACTTGCAAACCGACTTCCACCAAACCGGCTGTCAGCTTATATTATAAATATGTTCGGCAGGCCTTGCGTGGCAGGCGCGCTCCTGCTTTTGATTGGCTTCGGCAAAAATGTTGCACTTGAAACACTCCCCTTCCAATTGCTTCACCAGAAAAATGGTTCCGCCCCGGAAGCCTTCGGCTCTTCCATCGCCGGAGTGGGGGACGTGAACGGGGATGGGAAGGCCGACTTTGTCGTGGGGAACCCTCTCGCCAATCCGGACGGGTTTTCCAAAGTGGGTGCCATTTACGTTTATTCGGGGGCGGACGGCGACCTCTTGTATCAAGTCGATGGGGTTTCCCCCGAAGGTGGATTTGGGTATTCGGTGGCCCAAACTGGAGACTTGGATGGGGATAGTAAAAGCGACCTCATCGTGGGGGCCCCTTATACTTCCCCCAACGCGAAGTTTCAGGCCGGCTCCGTTTTTATCCTTTCCGGCTCAAACGGCTCAACAATGTTGCAGAAGGATGGAGCCGCCCAGCTCGACTACTTTGGCACTTCCGTGGCGGGAGCCGGAGATGTAAACAACGACGGGAAAACCGATTTTATGGTGGGAGCCACCGGAACCGACGTGGGAGGACACCCCAACGCCGGCTCGGTCTTCGTCTATTCGGGAACCGATGGCTCCCCGCTTTTTCGAAAAGATGGAAGTTCAATGTCGGAGTTTTTCGGAACTTCCGTGGCCGGCACCGGGGATGTGGATGGGGACGGCTATGCTGATTTTGTCATTGGAACTCCTTACGCGGAAGATCCGGATAGCGCTCAAAGTTTTAACTCCGGGGCCGCTTTTGTTTATTCGGGCCGGGATGGTTCTCTACTTTTCAACTTTCAAAGCGACAAGGAAGACGATAATTTGGGTTATTCCGTCAGCGGGGCCGGAGACGTGAACGGGGACGGCCGAAGCGACTTCGTCGTGGGAGTACCACATATCAATAACATCGGCCCCTCGGACGTTGGCAGGGCAATCATCTATTCCGGAGGGGACGGCTCGGCCCTTTGGATTTTACACGGCGACGCCGTTGGCGACTACTTTGGAACCTCGGTGGCGGGAACCGGCGACGTGGACGGCGATGGGAAGGGGGACGTGGCGGTTGGCGCCTTTGGCGCTGAAAACGGAGGACAGTTTCAGGCCGGCGCAGCCTTTGTTTTTTCCGGGGCGGACGGCGCACTGTTGTTCCGGCTGAACGGCGCGCGGGCCTACGACCGGATGGGAGTGCCGGTTGCCGGGGCCGGCGACGTCAATGCGGACGGTTACGCCGATTTCATAATAAGCGCGCCGCAAGCCGATACGGGGCGGGGTCAGGTGTTCGTGTACGGCCTTGTTCCCACCGACGCACCGGATGAGATTGCGAACCGGCCGGCGCGCTTTGAGCTTGCCCAAAATTATCCCAACCCCTTCAACCCGGCCACCACGATTCGTTACCGCCTGCCCAGACAGGAACGGGTTGCGCTGGAGATTTTCAACCTGCTGGGGGAACGGGTGAACCTTTTGGCAGACGGCCTGCAAGCCGCCGGAGAATACGCTTTCAGCTGGAATGGAACGGATAAAAAAGGGAAAACGCTGCCCAGCGGGATTTATTTTTACCGATTACGAGGAAGGGATTTTTCGGAAACGAAGAAGATGTTGTTGTTAAAGTAGGGGTATGATAAATCAAACCCCGACGGGCCCGCTATTTCGGCTTCAGCCGTTTCAAAAGCTCGCTTCCCTTTTCCTTCAACTCTTCTTTTTTCTCTTCAACCAAACTTTCCTTTTTCTCACGGGCGCCGGGGAGGGTCAGGTTGATTTTCGGGTCGGCGCCTGTGCCGGTGAGGGCGAAGGTGACCGGAATTTTCCCCTGCGCGTCTTTCATCATTTCCAAAAGCGCCGGCGGAAGACCGAAACGCTCCGCCGCTTCGGCGGTGATTTTGGAATCCACCACAAAGTCCAAGGCCCCGTTCAGGCCCAGACTTCCGGTCGATTTGAAATCCCCGAGCGGCAGACCAAAGTTGAGCGGGTTGAAGATGAGTTTGCCATCCTGCATCCGGAAAAGCGCTTTAAGATTTTTCAGGGGCAACTCTTTTTTCCAATCCTGGCCCATTTTTTCCCCCAGTTTGGCCACCGGGCCGAAGCGCACCAGTTTTCCGGAGTCGATGTTCCAGTTGCCGTTGGCGGACATCGAACGCATTATTTCCGAGGCGACCAGACCGGCACCGGAAAAATTGCCGGAGAGATTCATTTTGCCAAAAACCGTCCCCTTTAACGGGGTAACGGCGGAGAACAGCTCGTTGGCCTCTATTCCGGTGGCTTGGATTTTGGCGTCGAACTTGGGGCGAGAGAAGTCGGTCAGGTTGCGAGTCAATTCCCCCGCTACTTTCCCCTGCAACATATCCATTGTAAAGCCATTCATACGGATGATTCCATCATCGATTTTCACCGGCGAGCGAAAGTTGGAAAAAGGGAGTTTGTTGAAAACCCCTTTTTTCACTTCAACCGTGCCGCTGCCGTTCCAGTCGGGCAGGGGGACGGTATCAACCTTGACGCCGCCCCCGGGCAGCCGTTCCGGCGGCGGGAAAAGCTGGTCCAAGTCGAGAAACTCCGAACGAAGAGTAAAAGTAACCGCGGCCGGAACTTTTCTTTTCGTTGCCGCCCAAGCGACCGCGTTGGCGACCTTGCCGGCAACGGAAATGTCCGAGTTGCCGGCCTTGAGTGAAAGTTTAAGCTGGCTGATGTCTTTGCCGGAAAGGCCGATGTCGGCGTTCAAATCGCTGATTGGGTACTTGGATTTGGGCGAGGAGTATTCCACATCCTTCACCAACAGCCGCCCGTTCAGCCGGAAACTTTCCTTGTTTTTGGCCGAACCGGAGAGGGATAAATCGGGGGTAAGTTCGCCGGAGAGTTTGGTGTCGGCCATATCCAAAAGCCCGGGCAGCACGGCCAGGTTCAGTTTTCCCTTTACATCCAGATTGATATCCTGCTTTTCCCAATCCGAGAGGCCCAAACCGACTTGAAACGGTTCGCCGCCCCAGTAGCCGTTGGAGGTGGTCAAATTCAGCCGCTTGGCCCCCAAATCCACCTTGGTTTCCAATTTTTCAACCCGGATTTTTTCCTTTACTCGAGGCGCAGCAAGCTCGAAGCTATTCACCACCAAACCCAACTGTCCCTGCAAAGGGGAAGCGAAACGTATTTGGCCCGCAACCCTTCCCTTTCCTGAAAGTTTCCATTCCTTGGCGGCAGCCGGCAGAAAGGCGGCAAAGCTTTCCTTCAATTCAGCGGCCGAGAATTCCTCCGATTTGATGTCGAGGCGCCCCTTCTTCTCTCCCCGCAGGCCGGAAAATTCCCCAGAGGCCAAAAGGGCAATTTCACCGAAGCGGAAGGAGGCGCTTTTGACTTCCATCCGGTCTTGGACCAAGGAATAATCGAGATTATAAGATATTTCAGGCACCAGCTTTTCGGTTTCAAATTTTTGTTTGGGGGACCGATAGCGAACCAGGCCGGAGGTGAGCTTGCCGGAAAAATCCAGCTTCTTCTCCCCCTCATGATAGGCCGACTTGCTGTTCCAGTTTAGACGGGAAAGAAAAAAAATGGTTCCGGTGGAATCGTTGCGGTAGCGAATCTGGCCGTTGGAAAGGGACAGGTTTTCCACCAGCAGAAAAACGGTCCCGCCGCCCTTTGTTTTCTCGGTTCCGGCCGTGGCGGCGAACCAATCGGCAATGTTGCTTTTCCCGCTGGAAGAAACCTCGTAGCTGATGACCGGCTCGACCAGCTCCAGCGAGGTGACTTCCGCCTGTTTTTTCAAAAGCGGCAGAATTTTGACCGCCAGGGCAATTTTTTGAGCCGAAAACAAAAGGGAATCGTTAAAACCGGTGCGGTTTTTGACCTTTACGCTGGATAGATTGATTTTGATTTTTCCCCAGGCGGAAAAGGAAGCGTCGCCGACGGAGACCGGGCGGCCGAGGGCTTGTTCAGCTTTGGGTAAAACGAGCGCCAAAATCCGCTCTTTGGTGAAATAAAAGTACAGAACCGTGGCGGCAACCACCCATAGCAAAAGGAGCCCGCCGAAAAGCCAGAGGAGTCCCTTGAAGATTTTTTTCATCAAAACTCCAAAGACTTTCCGGGCTCCAGAATTACCACCTTGGAGCCCTTAACTTTCGAAGCGAAAGATTTGGGGTCCTGTTTGATGATATCCCAGGTGCTGTAGTGCATCGGCACCACCGTCTTGGGTTTTAAGAATTCGACCGCCTTGGCGGCATCCTCCGGCCCCATCGTGAAGTTGTCGCCGATGGGCAAAAGGGCCACTTCCAAAGGATGCATCTGCCCAATAAGCTGCATATCCATAAATAGCCCGGTATCCCCGGCATGGTAAACGTTTTTACCCTCCACGTTCACCACAAATCCGCAGGGATTCCCCAAATAGAGCATTTTTCCATCTATTTCGTCCCCCGAGCCGTGATGGGCAATGGTCAGCTTCACCCGGCCGAAAGGAAATGCATAGCTCCCGCCGATATGCATCGGATGAATCTTGCATCCTTTGGAAGCGCAATAGCCTTCCGCCAGCTCGAAGGGGCCAATGACTGTTGCCTGGGTGCGTTTGGCGATGGCCACCGTGTCGCCGAGATGGTCGCCGTGGCCGTGGGAGACCAGAATGTGAGTGGCTTGAAGCTGTTCCGCCTTCACCGGAGCGGCGGGGTTTCCGGTGATGAATGGGTCAAAAAGGATTTTGTATTGGCCCGTTTCCAGCAAAAAAGCGGCGTGTCCGTACCAGGTAAGCTTGGCCATAGTCCCTCCTCAAGGAAACTCTAATCGTCTATAATCTGCTCTATGATGCCGCCCCCCAGCAGGTACTCACCGTCGTAAAAAACGGCCGATTGGCCGGGGGTAATCGCCCGCTCCGGGGCGTCAAAAACCACTCCTGCCTTCCCGTCGCCAAGCGGAGTTATGGCTGCCGGTTTCTCCTTGGCAAGATAGCGGATGCGAACCGAAGCGTTGATTTCTTTCCTGGGCGGCGCGACCGAAACCCAATTCACTTCGCGGAGGATGAAAGCCCGTTTCCAGAGTTCGGAATCGTAGGCCAAATAGACCGCCCGCCGGGACGGGTCGATTTTCTTGACATATACCGGCTGGCCGAAGGAGACTCCCAAGCCGTGGCGCTGGCCGATGGTATAGCGGTAAACACCATTATGCGCCCCTACCTCGCGGCCGTCCGGCCCAATAATCGGTCCGGAAGCGTTTCCACCGACCCGTTCGGAAACGAAGCGGGCATAGTCGCCATCCGGAACGAAGCAAATCTCGCGGCTTTCCGGCTTGTCGGCAACGGATAACCTCATTTGACGCGCCTTTTCGCGCACTTCAAGCTTGGTCATATTGCCGAGCGGAAACAGCGTTTTTGCCAATTCATCTTGCCTTTGGCCCCAGAGAAAATAGCTCTGGTCGCGGGACAAATCGACGGCTTTCTTCAGAACAAACCGTTCGCGCTCTTCGGAAAATTCCACCCGGGCGTAATGTCCGGTGGCGATTTTCTTTGCTCCAAAATGACGAACCTTTTCCCATAGCGCCCGGAACTTGATAAAGCGGTTGCACTGCACGCAGGGGTTGGGGGTGCGGCCGGAGAGATATTCGGAGGCGAAGTCGGAAATCACCGCCTCGAAAAACGGCTCCTGAAAATCCAGAACATAATGCGGAAAGCCAAAGCGCACGGCGGCCTGGCGGGCATCCGCCATCGATTCCAAAGAACAGCAGCGGCCGTCCTGATGGGTATCGCCGCCGACTTTGGAATAATCCCAGAGTTTCATCGTGACGCCGATTACCGGATGGCCTTCCGAAACGAGAAGGCAGGCCGCGACGGTGGAATCGACGCCGCCGGACATTGCGGCTAAAATCAAATTCTTACTCATCTCTTCACGCTTGCTGTCACCGACAATGTATGACCGCGGCTTTAACCATACCCCAAAAAGATAAACGGAGTTTTTCCTGTGGGGACCCGGCTGTTGTTAGTGAACTGTGATCCATTGTCAGCACCTCGGCCACGCGTTCTATTACTTTTTCGTTTTCGTAGTAGACGCTGTGCCGCAGGCGGATTTGCGCCTTCAGGTTGCGTACTACCGAATCCAGTTTTTGGTACAGGGTTCGCGCCCGCCGATCGGCTTGAATAGCCGCCGACGGTGGCGAAACCGATGTGGCCTCCACAACCGGGAGCCCTCGTTGAGCGGCGTGGATGGCGGGTAGGAGGTGTTCGCTTACGTCGACGCGCTCGACAAGGGTAGGAGGGTACGCCACGCCACGGTTCAAGTCCGCCATCTCGCTGTCCATAAAGAGCACGTGCCACCACGGAAAACCCAGGACGTATCGCTCCAGCACGGCCTCAAGCATTCCCAACACCATTCCATACACCAACGGTCGCATCACGATCCTCTCCGCGACACGCAACACAGGGTGCAACTTTTTCTGCACAAACTCGGAGTAGAGGCGGCGCGGTGCGGCCCCGAACTGAAGAGCGAGGTCAGCTTCATCATCGTGAGTAGTAAATAAGGTGATCTTACCACTCGCAATCGTGCGAACTACCCGGTGCGGAGCCGGTCCGTAGACCTGTCCCATCCCCCGACCTACTGCCAAGGCCAGCGGCCAAGTCAACACCCGAAGCAATACATCCACGAGCGCCGCCGCTCCTAAGAGCAGCCAGCCGTAAAACACCAAGACGAGCGCCAAGGAACCGACGAGCATAAGAAGCGAGTATTTTCCTGCGGTCGGGACGATGAGCTTACCGATGATAGCGAGAACACCGAGCGAGAGAAGACCGAACAGGACGACCGCGATAACAGCACGCAGGAGTCGCAAGGCCGGGCGAGCTGCAATCAGTGGAGTACCAAGCAACACAATTTGGCGGACCTGCACCCCACGCCCAAGCCGTCGCAGTGCTTCGAGCACCACATTCCCGCCATGCGAGTGTGCAACGAAGTTCACTTCGAGCGGAATCTCCGCAGTGGCCCCACTGGCAACCGCCAAGCGTTGAAGGGTGGCTGCAAGCTTTCGCGCCCCACGATGACGATCGGGGTGGTAATTCTGCCCCGACCAGTTGAACGCATCATAATCGAGTCCGGCATCGAGGGCCGACCGCCAGACTGTCCCTTTTAACCCCCGTCTGGCAAGTGCCGCCTCGAGTCGGCTCGCGAACGAAGCACGGTCGGAGTCCAGTCGCCACCACGTCTCGTCTCGAGCGAACGTGCCGTGAATTACGAGGGTTACAATTTGTCCGGCCATGTTGTCTCTCCCCATCCCTATCCTCTGCTATCGTTTACCGCAAGCAAATTTCGACGACCTATTTCGCTTCAACGACTTCTTTGGACAATGCTTTTAAACGTTCCACGATTGGCGGAAGGACGGCAAGAAAATAATCGACGTCCTCTTCCGTATTGTCCCGGCCGAGGCTGACGCGGATGGAGCCCAGAGCTTCCCGTTCCGACAAACCCAAAGCCACGAGAACGTGAGAGGGTTCGGTGGCGCCGGAGGTGCAGGCGGAGCCGGAGGCAACGGCGACGCCTTCCATATCCAGCCCGACGATAATCGCTTCGCCGTCCAAGCCGGGGAACGAGATGTTCAGCGTATTGGGCAGGCGCCGCTCGAGCGAACCGTTTATCCGAAAATCCTCCACTTTCTCCTTCAAACCGGCCTGCAGCTTTTCGCTCAAAGCGAGAAACTTCTTTTCATCCGTTTCCATACGCGCAACCGCCAGCTCGCAGGCCCGGGCGAAGCCGATGATGGAGATGAAATTTTCCGTGCCAGCCCTTCTATTTTGCTCGTGGCCGCCGCCGACCAAAATCGGGTTTAGCTTTACACCCCGGCGGACCCAGAGAGCGCCCACCCCCTTTGGACCGTAGAGCTTGTGAGCGGAAATCGAGAGCAAATCAACTCCGAGTTCGGCCACGTTGATAGGCCGTTTGCCGGCTATTTGCACGGCATCGGTGTGGAACAAAACGCCCCGCTCGCGGGCAATTTTGGCCAGTTCGGCAATGGGCTGAATGGTGCCGGTTTCGTTGTTGGCGGCCATAATCGAGACCAGAATCGTATCCGGCCGCAGCGCTTTCATCAATTCTTCCGGCAAAACGATTCCTTCCCTCGTTGAAGCAAGGCGGGTGACTTCAAACCCCTGCTTTTCCAATTGGTGAGCTGATTCCAAAACGGCGTGGTGCTCGATTTGGGAGATGATGATATGCCGTCCGCGATGGGCGAAGGCGTGGGCAACGCCGAAAAGGGCCAGATTATCCGCTTCCGTGCCGCCGGAGGTGAAAATAATCTCCGAGGGCCTGGCACCAATGAAATGGGCGACTTTCTCCCTTGCCGATTCCAGAGCCACCTTGACTTCGCGGCCGAAGGCGTGGATGGAGGAGGGATTGCCGAAATTGGAAACAACTTCCCCCATCGCCTGCCAGACTTCCGGGGCCAAGGGAGTCGTCGCGTTGTGGTCGAAATAGACCCTGCGCTTCATAGCAATCGAAATATAACCAAATCCAAAAAAAGCCGCCAATCTTTCTTGGGGAACCGGGGGGATTGCGCGGCCTTGCTTAAAACAAGAATCTCCGCTTAAACCCTCAAAAAAAACCTTCCCGGCAGCCAAATAATTATTGCAACTTCTTTACATTTCCATGACAACTCTCGAAGCGCCATCCAGTATATAAAGCTGAAAGAAAAAAATGGAAACCGGAAAACAAGGGAGGTCGAAATGAAAACTTTTTGGACGCTGCTTTTGGCCCTGGGGGGGATTTTCCTGCCGGGCCGGCTGGAGGCGCAGGAAAACGGCGGGGAAGGCCCTGGCCGGCCGCCGCTCCGCCGGTTTGGATTCGGCTTCGGAATCTCCAGTTATTCGCCGGATTTTTCCGAGCTTAACAAGGCCTTCACTTTTGTTGAGGACCAATACCGCAATCAAGGATATACCATATCCGGCTACGGCTCCGATTTCGGCGCTGCGCCGCTTTTATGGTTCACCCTCCGGCTTCGGCCGGCCACCCCGATAGGCGTGCTTCTGGAGGCCGGCACCACGGCCGACGCGGATAGATTGGATTTCAAGGCGGTCTCGGCTTCTCTTTTGTGGTACCCATTCCTGCTCGGAAAGGCGTTTGAACCCTGTTTGGGGGCCGGCATCGGCCGCTATCATTTTTTAGCCACCCGAAACTACGGGGAAGGGAGCCAAATCAGCCCAACCCGCTCGGACGGAACCTACACCTACTTGGATAAAATTGAAAGCGAAGGGGGAGGGATGGGGCTGAAGCTACTGGGTGGTCTGGACTTGAGCGACCCTACTTCCAAAGTATCGCTGGGGGGATTTATAAGCTACCTGATAATGCTTGAATCGGTTGAGGGGACAATAGCAAATGGACCAAAATTCAAGATAGGACTGAACGGCCTCCTCTTGGGGGGTCGAATGGTGATTAATCTATGAGAAGTCTGCTTATGAAACGACGGGTGGTCATTACGGGCGTCGGCGTGGTCGCTCCGGGTGGTGTGGGAAAGGAAAAGTTCTGGAGCCGGGTGAAGGAAGGCCGGCCCGCCGCCGGTCCACTTACCCGATTTGAATCAGACGGCCTGCCGGTTAAAATCGCCGCCGAGGCGGCCGACTTCGACCCCCGGGAGTTTCTGTCCCAGCGCTGGATGAGCCGAACGGAACGCTATACCCAGTTTGCCCTGGCCGCTTCCATTCTGGCCGCCGGCGATGCCGGGCTGGTTCTGGAGGGAGCCGCGACCCGGCGGGCGGGCGTGTTCGAGGGGACTTCGGCGGGAAGTTTGAGCGCCATCTTCGACCAGCACCGAAAGTTTCTTGCCAATGGCTCCCGGCCGGTCGACCCGACCGACCTCGTTCGCGGGATGAGCGGAAACGCTTCCGGCAGCATCGCCCTGTTCTTTCACCTGAACGGCCCGGCGGTAACCTTTTCCCAGGGATGCGTCTCCTCCTCGTACGCCATTCATTACGGTTTTAGAAAAATCCAGACGGGGGAGCTGGAAGTCGCTTTTGTCGGGGGGGCGGAGGCTCCGATTTCAAAAGAGCTGTTTGCCCTGCTTTCCAGCGTCCGGCTTTTGTCCACTCAAAACGACGACCCCCCATCGGCCTGCAAACCGTTTGACGCCCGCCGGGACGGCATTGTGGTGGGGGAAGGAGGCGCCATTCTGATTCTGGAGGAGTTGAACCGGGCCCTGAAACGGGGGGCGCCCATTTACGCCGAGGTGGCCGGAGTCGGCGAGACCACGGACGCCTACCACCCAACCGCTCCGGAGCCGGAAGGGGAAATGATTGCCGAAGCGATGCGCCGGGCCCTGGCCGAAGCCGGGCTTGAAGCGGAAGAGGTGGACTATTTGAACGCGCACGGAAGCGCCACCCGCTTAAACGACGTTGTCGAAACGAAGGCCATCAAGAAAGCCTTTGGGGCTTCCGCCCAAAAGCTGCCGGTAAGCTCCACCAAGGCAACCACCGGCCATCTCTTGGGCGCCTGCGGGGCTTTGGAACTGGCCGCCTGCGCTTTGGCGATGAAGGAAGGATGGCTTCCCCCCACGGCCAATTTTGAGGTGGCCGACCCCTCTTGCGACCTGGATTACATTCCCCGCCGGGGGCGGGCGGCCCGGATACGGGCGGCGATGTCGAACACCTTCAGCTTTGGAGGACGAAACGCCTCCGTGGTCATCAAAGCGTTCACTCATAACCAAAAAGGAGGATGAACCATGTTTAAGAAAAACGTCTCATACGGCTTGATTTTTCTGGCCCTGTCCGGCCTGCATTCGGGCTGTTCCTCGACGAAGGAATTCACCCGCCGGCCGGAGCCTAAAACCGTTCCGGCATCCCCCCTGTCGGTCCTGACCAAAGACGGCGGGCTTTATCGGGTCAAGAACTACCGCTTCGCCGACTCGCTTTTTTGGGCCGCCGGAGCTCTGGAAAAGGATGGAAAAATCCGTCCCTTCGAGGGGAGACTTGCGCTGGGAGACATCGATTACGTGCAGGCCAAAAACAACTGGGGTGCGGGGAAGATACTTTTGGCCACCGGAGCGGCCGTAATCTTCAGCGCCGTAGCCATCTCCTATTTAAACAAGGGAAGCGATGGGTTTTCGGTGCAGGAGGTTCACGGAACCTACTACCCTCCATCTTCGGGCGGCGGCGACGGATGGTACTCCTGCCCCTTCATTTACAGCTACGACGGAGGCCAATACCATCTCGAATCGGAAACTTTTGCGGGAGCGGTTTTCAAAGGGGCCGAGCGGGCCAGCTTTGACAAGCTGGAACGGCTGCGTCCCGTCAAAGGCCAATACCGCTTGAAGCTGGCCAATGAAAGCGAGGAGACCGAATACGTGAATGAAATCAAGCTCCTCGTGGTGGACGCTCCTCCCGGGGTGAAAGTCATTCCCGACGCAAAAGGGAGTCTCCACACCCTTTCCCGGCCGGTTTATCCGTTCCGCTGCGTGGACGGGGAAAACAAGGACGTTCTTTCGGCCGTGCGGGAAAAGGACGACCGCTGGTGGGAAAGCGAGCTGGCGGCCAAGGACTTGAGCCGGGATGAAAAACTTCGGGACGGGCTCGTTTTGGAGTTTGAAAAACCGCGGGAGGCGAAAGCCGCCAAGTTGGTGGTCAGCGGCGTCAACACGGCTTTGGGCATCTTTGCCTTTGAACAGCTTTTCCAATTGAAAGGAGAGAACCAACTGCGCTGGTATCAAAAGCTGGAAGGCGACCCGGCGGAACGGGGAAAACTGATTGCCTGGATGAGGCGGGAAGGGATGCTGCACGTGAAAGTCTGGAAAGAGGGGGAGTGGGTGGAGCAAACGGCCCTTCCGGACGTGGGGCCCGGAATCAGCAAAGACCAGGTCGCGGTTCTGGACTTGAGCCAAATACCGAGCGGCACCGTCAAGCTCAAACTGGAATCGGCCACCGACCTCTGGCGGATTAATCAGGTGTATCTGGATTATTCCCCGGATTTGCCGGTCGAAGTCGCGGAAATCGAACCGGCCGGCGCAGTCGACGAGCGGGGAAACGATGTAGCCAGCTCGCTGCGGCGGAACGACGACCGGTATTACGTGACCATAAAAGGACAGTATGCCCATCTGACGTTCGAGGAAGTGCCCGCTCGAGCCGGCCGGCAGCGGCACTATGCCGTGAAGGCAAAAGGATATTATCACCAATGGTTTGAGGCCGAGGGAGCGGAAGAGACCGCCCTTTTGGAACGGGTTTTAACCGAACCTTTGTTCGGGAGTCGGACTTTTATGCCGCTTTGGAAAGCGCGAAAGGGTCAATAGGGAGAGGATTTTTGCAGGGGCGGGGTTCCCGCCCCTGCAAAACCTTTAACCTCTCCCCTGCCCTCTTTTGCGAGGAGAGAGGAAAAAACACCTCACCCTCGGCCCCTCTCCATCGGATGGAGAGGGAAGATGGAGGTCTGAAGACCTCCGCTACGCTGACCTGTTTTTACCCCTCTACTTGCCGCCAAGGAGCTTGACCCCACCCTTCGGCCCCGCTAAAGCGGAGCCTCCATCCCTCCCCTCAAGGGGAGGGAAAAATGACTTACGGTTGACAGGTATTGGCGGAAAAAGTAAATTCTCTCTGCTTTTGTGAAAACTTTGGCCCCATCGTCTAGTGGCCCAGGACGGGTGGTTCTCAGCCATCAAACCGGGGTTCGACTCCCCGTGGGGCTATTTAGAAGTTCGGTAGGAGAATAGTATGAGAACCTTATCAGAGTTTCTACCCTGGTTGCTGGTCTTGATTTTACCAGCTACGCAGTCTGCGCCAACTGGTACACTCATGGGGCAGCTCACGGAAGCTAGAACCGGCAATTCTCTCATTGGTGCGACTATTCGCGTAATGAGTGCACGCGATACCACGATTGTACGAGGGGCGTTTACGGACATGAAAGGCAACTACAATATCCCGGCTCTCTCACCGGGTGCTTATCGAGTAACCGTCACCTCGATTGGTTATGAGCCCGTGTCCATTCCATCCGTGGTGATCGCTTCCGGTGATACACTGCGTCGGGATATTGCGCTTGAACCGCAAACAATTTACGGGGATGCTATTATTGTCTCGGCGTCGCGCCGGCAAGAAAAGATACTCAATGCGCCCGCATCGGTTTCGGTGATAGAATCGAGACAAATTTCGGAGCGACCGAGTTTGGCGCCGTCCGATCATCTCCGTGCAATTGCCGGCGTGGATATTGCACAATCCGGGCTGGTGCAGCAGAGCGTGGTAACTCGCGGCTTCAACAATGTCGCCTCCGGCTCGCTCACCATGCTGACCGACACCCGAATAGCGTCCACGCCCTCACTGCGTGTGAACATTCCTTACTTTACCCCCTTAGTCGACGATGACATCGATCGGATTGAAGTGGTGCGCGGTCCTGGATCGGCTTTGTATGGTCCCAATGCATCCCAGGGCGTCGTGAACATTATTACTCGTTCCCCTTTTGCCTCGAGAGGCACATCGGTATCGCTCACTTTTGGCAATCAATCACTGATTCAGGGAGCCTTTCGGCATGCCAGCGTATTCGGCACACATATGGGATATAAAATCTCGGGCCAGTATTTTCGGGGTGCCGATTGGGAATTTGAAGACTCCACTGAAGTAGCGCAACGCGCGGCGGCGATTGCTCAGGGGGCGCTCGAAGATACTCTCAGGATTGCCAAACGCGACCCGGTCATTGAACGCCTGGGTGGCGAAGCTCGCTTGGATTTCGTTCCTTCGGGTAACCTGGGCGCCAATGTAACTTTTGGACTCAACCAAGCAACTCGCGCAATTGAGCTTACGGACATAGGAGCGGCGCAGGTGAAAAACTGGCGCTACCTCTACCATCGAGTGCGAGTGAATTATGGAGAATTGTTCGTTCAGGCCTACTTGAACCAGAGCGATGCAGGGGAGACGTACCTGCTCCGTACCGGTGACCGCGTCGTGGATAAATCGAAACAAATCGTTGCCCAGGCCCAGCATTCCTCTTCGTTCAACGAGAGGGAACAACTGACGTACGGCGTGGATCTGTTCCTGACCAGACCTTTCACTGCCGGAACAATTAATGGACGAAACGAGGCAAAGGACAATATCAACGAATATGGAGGTTACGTTCAGTCCGAAACCCGCGTTATTCGTCACGCGGTCGATCTTGTGCTCACGGGCCGGATTGACATGCACAGCCAGATTAACGATCCAGCCTTCTCACCGAGAGCGGCTCTTGTTTACAAACCCGGTGAGAATCAGAACTTCCGCTTAACGTACAATCGCGCGTATTCTACTCCGTCGACCGCTCAACTCTTCCTGGATGTCCTGGCGAACGCGGACGTGTTTGGATTTGGAGCGGATCAGGCTGTTCAGGTTCGGGCAAGCGGTGTACCGACAACGGGTTTTATTTTTGAGCGTGACAGTAATGGCCGGCCGTTCATGCACTCCACATTCTCTCCTGACCGGTCAGCCGCGATTCCTGTGGATGCGGCAGCTTCCCTGTGGCCGGCGGTGGTTCAAATTCTCGGTGCTCAAGGTAAGAATATCTCTCAAATACCCGCACCCACGCCCGCCGATATCCGGGCCGTGATGGGAAAATTGGATCTCGAAGCCCAAGCCTTCAATCCAGCCGCTGGACCGGCTGATCTTTCTACATTAAAGCCCACCCTTACGCGAACGATCGAATTGGGATACAAGGGGGTTCTTTCCCGGAAACTCCAGGCAAACATAGACCTCTATTATTCTCAGGTCGCGAATTTCATAGGGCCATTTCAGGTGATTACCCCAAGTGTGTTTCTGAATGAAGCGGACACAAAGGCGTATTTGCAACAGCAGGGGCTTTCGGAGCCAGAAGCGGATAGCTGTGCAGCCCTGATTGCACAAATTCCGCTCGGAACCGTGACGCCCAAGGAGGCGGCCGATCCGACCGCGATTATAGTCGCACCGCGTAACTATGGTAAAGTTAATCTCGCGGGCATTGACCTCTCATTGGAATATCAACCGAATGAGCGGTTCTCACTTGCGGGGACATATTCCCATATCAACAAAAACTTGTTTAAAAGACTTGACGGAGTCGCAGATCTCGCTCTTAACGCACCGCGGAATAAGGGGTCTTTCACGGTAAAGTATCGATACGCAAAGCTAGGCCTTAACGTAGAAGTGCGAAATCGCTGGACGGAAGGTTTTCGCATGAGTTCGGGGGTGTACGTCGGCTCGATTAGATCGACGGCCCTCTTTGACGTAAACATCGGTTACACGATTGTCAAACCCAAACGTACAACGCTGATACTTTCGGCGCTCAACCTTCTTGACAAGAAGCACCAGGAATTTATTGGCGCACCGAAAATCGGACGTCTGGTTTTGGGAAAATTAGCCTACACGTTTTGAGGTCACCTTATGGAGAATGAGAAGCTAAAAGTTCTACCTATTGTTGCTTTAGGGCTATTTTGAATATTTCATGATTCATTTTGATTTCTTATGGAGGTGAGGTTGTGACAAACAGTTTACAGTATGTCAAGAACACAAAAATATGGCTAAAGGATCATCCTGAGTTTGACGAGAATTGGCTTCAAGGCATAATCGAAAATGACCCTTCAATCTTAGGACTTGGCGATATCGTGTTGAAGGAAAGCCAAAGAGTGCAACCCAAAGCTGGACGCCTGGATTTACTTTTTCAGGACGCAGAAGAAGACAAAAGGTTTGAAGTTGAAATAATGCTTGGAAAAGTCGATGAAAGCCACATTATCCGATGCTTGGAATACTGGGACATGGAGAAAAAAAGGTTTCCCAATTATGATCATTGCGCAGTTTTAGTCGCGGAGGACATAACCTCCCGTTTTTTAAACGTTATTTCACTGCTAAATCGAACGGTCCCCCTCATAGTGCTCCAAATGAATGCCCTCCAAATAGAAAATAAGGTCACACTCCACTTCACCAAAGTTCTTGACGAATTTGAGCCCGGAACAGATGAGGATGAAGAACGACTCTCCGAAAGGGAAATCGCCGATCGCGCCTATTGGGAAAAAAGGGGGACAGCTACAACAATGGGAATGGCTGATGAGTGCCTGAAAATCCTAAAAGAAATAAGCTCCTCACTAACATTCAAATATAACAAATACTACATCGGATTGGTTGACAATAACAGGGTTAACAATTTCATCCAACTTCGACCTAAAAAGAAATATTTAGACGTTGGAATCCGCATAGCTGACCTCGAATCACTAAAGGAAAGTGCCACAAAAGAAGGAATTGAGACAACACACGACAAAAGATGGGGGTACATTTATCTAACTCTATACGAAGGTGAAGTGCCCACATACAAAGATTTCTTAAAGGGAGTTTTTGATGAAGCATATAAGGAATCGATTACTTAACAATGAGTAAAATTATCGGCCCCAATAAGCGTGGCTAGCTCCTCCATACTTCAAAAACTTAAAATTTCCCTCTCTCGCTTTCCCCATTCCAATTATTTCTTGAATATTGATCCTCTCGAGCCAAGGGAAGTTGGCGCCTCTCTGGTTTTTTTTGAAAGTTACCAGCGCATCAGCTTTTGAATCGTGGCGACGGCGGCCGGGTCGTCGGGGAAGATGACTGGCTGGTCTTTGGTGCGGACAGTGCGGTTTCCCGACGGCTTGGCCATAACCTTGACCGGGCAGCCGCAGGCGCTGTAGATGAAGGTTACCTCTCTTTCAATGCCGTCCGGCCAAAAGGATTTTATCGGCTGTCCCGATCCTTTCAGTTTGGCTTCCAAAATAGAACCGGGATTGCCGGAGCCATCCACCTGAAAGGTCTCCCCCTTGCCGTTGTCGATGTAAATGGTCAGGTTTTTTCCGGTGAAGGCAGAAGCTCCCGGGTTTTTGGCCGGTTCGATTTTACTCTGCCACAGAACCTCCCCCGTGCGGCTGAAAACCAGAGCGCCGGTGCCCGGCTTTTCCGTGCTGACGTGCATCGAGAGATGCAGTTTGCCTTCTGGGGTCGGCTCGCCGTAGGCGTCGATGATGGCAAAAGTCCGCCCCTGCCCGTCGGCCGGTTGGTGGATGCGCTGAATTTGGCGCAGGGCTTCCACAATGGAGGGGATTTTTTCCCCAAAGTCCAGCTCGACGGTGACCATAATGGCCTTGTTTACCTCCATCGTCATCATCTTGGGGGGCTTGGCTGGCTCTCCAACAGAGCTGGCTGGGCCTAATAGTGGAGGGGCCTGCTCTGTGTTCTCCTGGGCCTGACGCTTATCCGCCTCGCCGCAGGAAGCAAGAATAAACGCAACAAAGAGAGCCGCAAACGGAACGGTTTTCATCCTCGATTTTTTACACCCAATCGCCACGAGCCGTTCCTGCAGTGACCTGGAATCGAAAAGTAGTTTAAATTGAAACCTTCGGGCTATTGGGAGAACAAAATCTCCTGCCCTTCCACGACGTTGGCCGCAGAATAGGTGACTTTGTGCCGGCTCGCTCCCTGCGCATCAAGTAGAGTCACCTCGTCCCCGCCGTTGTTCAAAGGCATGGAGAAACTGGTCATCGTTATTCTTGACTCGCTTCCGCCCGCGATGGTTCCCTGCAAGAGGTACTCGTTTCCGGCCTTATCCCGCAGCTTCCACCCGGCCAGGTCAACCGGACCGGAGCCATCGTTACGCAGCGCCACGACCTCCCGGCTGTTATCTTCTCCCGCCGGATTGGGGAGCAAAGCCGAGATGCGAACGGCGGCAAGACCGCCCCCATTCGGCTCCGCCCCAAAAACAAACTCCGCGAATACCGGCAGGTGGTCGGAGGCACGGGTTTGGGCATTTCCCTTTACCGCCACCGCATTGTTGAACACCCCGGCCGAGTTTTGCACGTAGTTGGGGGCCATCCGCACGGGAATCAGTATCTGGTCAAAAAGTATGTCACCAGTGTTCAGGTTGGTTCCGCGCAACTGGTTGTTGGTATCGCGGCTTAAGACGTCAATCGTGTTTACTGTGCCGTTCTCAATATTCGCGCTGTTGCGGCCGTGGCTGACGTGGCCGGCGGCGCAGAGCGGTTCCATTAAGTTCATCAGAAACGGGCCATCGGTTTCTTCCTGACCGGCCAGAGCGTTCGGATCGCCGGTTTCAAGGATGTTCAAGGATTTGTCGTCGGGATTGTCGTTAAAATCCCCCAGGAGGATGAAGTTTTTTTCATCAAACCGCTGCTCCAGAGCTTTTACCAGTTCTTTGGCGGCTCCCTCCCGGCGCAAGTCTGTGGTGGCCCGCCCTTCGAGGCGTGATTTGGCGTGGTGCACCATAACAAAAAAAGATTCTTCGGAATTGGGAAATCCGATTTCAACGGCCAAAACGTCCCGGCGTTTTGGGAAAAAATCGTCGGAACCGGCAGCGGGAAACAGGAAATGTTCGTCATCGGCATCCGGATTATTTCCCGAAAACCCCTTAACGCTCAAGACTTTCTTCACGACTATTGCCAAATCCTGTTTCTCCGGGCTGTCGTCGTCGATTATCAGGTGCCACTGCGAGGTTGGAAAAACCAGCCTTAGCGCGTCCCGGCTGTCTATTTCCTGCAAGCCGATAACCTGCGCATCCAGGAGGTCGATAACCTGTTTCAATTTCGCCAGCCGGTCTCCCTGCTGGGTAACGCCGGTGCTCAAAAACTTGATGTTGTAGCTGGCGACGCGCACCTCCTGCTGTCCAAAAAGACTGGAGGCCCAGAGAAAAAAGCCCGCGGCTGCGGTAAGAAGCAACTTGCGCCTAACCATCCCCCCTCCTGCGGTGAAAAATTCCTGCCATTTTGAGAACAAAGTACAATTCGACCAAGAACCTGTCAACCAACCATTCACGGATTTGAGTTGACACCCCGACACAAAAACCTGAATTTCCCCGCGCGGTAGTGAAAACATTGCCCCCTCCGTTCGGTTTGAACGGACGAACCCCGGTTCGCCTGCCCGGCCAAGGATTCCCCACAGGACTATCTTTTTGCTTCGTAAAATTGTGACCCCGCCCTCTGTGGTCCAAAAACTTCTTTCTGCCCTTTCCAGTTTTTCCCATTCCCAATATTTTATGAACATGCAGCGGTTTGAAAAGGAGAAATTGGAAAACCCGATGGTTTTGCGGACGCCGGTTGTGAGAAAGATTTCGGCGGAACATTTCAAAGAAATAAAAAGCTTGCCCAAAGATGAAATTTTCAAACTTTGTGAGGAGTTGCTCAAAAACGGAGATGGCAACCTTGGAGAAATAGCGAGAGATTGGGCTTACCGTTGCCGAAGGCGTTACGAAAAGAAGGATTTTAAAACGTTTGAAAGCTGGCTGAAAAAATATGTCAAGAGTTGGGGGCCGTGCGACCATTTGTGCGCGCATCCTTTGGGGCATTTGATTCTGCAATATCCCGAACTGGCGCCCAAGGTCAAAAAATGGGCAAAATCGAAAAACCGCTGGGAAAGAAGAGCGGCAGCGGTGACTTTGATACCGGCGTTGAGGAGAAGACTGTTGTTGAAGGAAGCGTTTCAAACGGCGGATATTCTTTTGCAGGATGAAGAGGATTTGGTGCAAAAGGGGTATGGGTGGATGTTGAAGGAGGCGAGCAACCGGTTCCCGAAGGAAGTTTTTCGGTATGTGATGAAAAACCGGAAAAAGATGCCCCGGACGGCCTTGCGGTATGCAATAGAAAAGATGCCCGCGGGATGGAAAAAGAAGGCGATGCGGAAAGAGGAATGAAAAAGGAAAGGGCAACCACGGAGGGTTGTCCCTACAAATACATTTTTTTGAAGATTGGATTATATTGAATTTTGATGAGCGCCCCGCTTCATAGAAAAGCACTGCTTCTCTCCTACTTCACCGTAGGTTATAACCTCATAGAAGGGCTGGTTTCGGTGCTGGCGGGAGTTTTAGCCCGGAGCACGGCGCTTTTGGGGTTTGGGTTCGACAGTTTTGTGGAATCGCTTTCCGGCGGGATTATGGTCTGGCGGTTCGGCAAGCGGGAATGGGCTTCGGAAGCGGAGGAGATGAAAGTTGAAAAGAAGGCCATCCGGCTGGTGGCGGTCACTTTCTTCATTCTCGGTGCGTACGTGATTTTTGAATCCGGGAGGAAGCTCTATTTGAAAGAAGCGGCGGAACCATCCCTTTTCGGCATCATCATTGCCATTATTTCATTAATTGTAATGCCGGTCTTATTCTGGATGAAATACAAGACCGGAAAATCGCTTGAAAGCCGGAGCCTGGTGGCCGATTCCAAGCAGACTTTGGCCTGCATGCTGCTTTCCGTTGCGCTCTTAATCGGACTGGGGCTAAATTACTTTTTCCACCTCTGGTGGGCCGACCCGCTGGCGGGAATTCTGATTGCCGGTTATCTTTTGCGGGAGGGGTACGAAACGTGGCAGGAAGAAAAGCTGTGTTCGTGTTAAGGCCGATATCTTTCTATCGCCGCCGGAGGTAGCCCAGCACGGCTGGGCCTTGGGAATTTTGAAACGTATAATGAATGGGCGGTAAAAAAACTTGACCGAATCCACAAAACAAAGAAGTAGCATGACAGGCGTAACGGGTCAACGGAAACATCCAGTCTGTCGATAAACCAACCGATGACGACAACCGCCATACCAAAGCCGCCGGAAAGCGTGCCGGATCGGCCTGAAATGGGAGACAAAACGCGTTTGGGGTTGTCCGTTCTCGGGACGGCACTGATTTTGGGGGTCTTGGGCGACCTTTTACTGCGCGAAACTCCCTGGGGGCTTAATTTCTGTCTGTGGACGCTTTCCCTATTCGGCGCAATCGGCTGGATTGTGCGCCGCTGGAATACCGGATTGACAAAAGATTTCAACCGGGCAGCCCTGACAATCATTCCTTTCGCCGTCGGTGTCGTCTGGCGGGATTCCGTTATGCTCAAGTTTCTAAATACCGTCGCCATTCTCACCGCTTTGGCGCTTTTGACGATGCGGGCACAGGCCATCCAGCTTCGTGTTGCCGGGCTGATAAAATACGTGTGGGGAATTGCCTTCACGGCATTAAACGTCATCGTTGGCGTTTTTTCCCTTCTATTTATCAACATTAAGTGGGGTGAAACCCAGCGCGAAGGGTGGAGCAAAAGCGCCTTGCCCGTTGGGCGCGGGATTTTGATCGCTTTTCCCATTGTTTTGATTTTCGGCGTGCTTTTGATGGCGGCCGACGCCGTCTTCGAGGGAATGGTAAAAAAGATTATCGACATCGACCTCACCGAGATTCTTCGGCATCTTTTCATAACGGGTTTGGTTGCCTGGATTGCGGCAGGGACACTTCACGGCATTTTCTTCTCCAAGGGTGGCCGGCTGCCCGAAAACCCGTCTTCCCATTCACTGGTCATCGGTAATACTGAAACAACCATTGCTTTGGGACTTTTGAATCTGCTTTTCTTAAGCTTTGTCATTGTCCAATTCCGTTATTTTTTTGGAGGGGCCAATCTGGTGGAAGTTACACCCGGGCTGACCTATGCTGAATACGCCCGCCGGGGGTTTTTTGAACTGGTGGCGGTTGCCGGTCTGGTTTTGCCTTTACTTTTGGGTTGGCAGTGGCTTTTGCCAAAAGAAAACCCAAAATCGAAAAAACTTTTTCAGGTGCTGGCGGGAACTATGATTGTTCTGCTCTTTGTAATAATGGCTTCCGCCGTCAAAAGGATGCGTCTCTATCAGAGCGAATACGGGCTCACCGAGCTGCGGCTTTACACCACTGCCTTTATGGGTTGGCTTGCGGCAGTATTCGTCTGGTTTGGGCTGACGGTTCTGCGCAACCATCGTGAACGCTTTATGTTCGGAGCGGTAGTGACCGGTTTCGTCGCCATCTTTGCACTTCAGGTCATCAATCCAGACAATCTCATTATTCGTACCAACGTTTCCCTGGCGCAGTCGGGTAAAAGCTTTGACGTCACTTATGCCGCTACTTTGAGCGACGACGTTCTTCCTGCCATAGTTGAAGCGCTGCCATCTCTAAACGAAGCAGATCGGAAAAAGGTCGTTGACAGCATTATTGTCCCTGAATTTGTTTCCTTAAAATCGGACTGGCGCTCCTGGAGTTGGAGCCGGTATCAAGCCGCAAAAACGCTTGAAAAATACCGAACACCTTTTCAGAAGATTATGAATTCGTTGAATTATGATAATCCGCCCATTTTGAGTTATTCAATACCTTTTTAAATAAACCCTAATCTAAACCTTCGCCGCTTCTTCTTTTTTCACCCAGCCCTTGACGCCGTTGGGCGAAAGCATCCGCTAATATCTGCCCGGTTGCCCAGCCGCAATAAACCCGCTTAATTGACCCCTCAAATGATGCTCTGCAATGTTAAAAAACTCCAAATAGCAGTATGGGGGCATTCAAACCTTTTCATCCCGGGCGGCATCCTATATCCGGAAAAGAGGATAGATGTCGGCAGAACCAGCAGTCGTTGAGAACCCCGCGGAATGTCGAGGGATGGAGATAATCCTGAAAGAGGGTGAACAAAACCCCGGGTACGAATGGGAACTGGTGCGCCGGGCACAAAAAGGAGACCGGGCGGCTTTTGAGGAAATCTACCGCCGGAACGCGGGACGGGTGTATGCCGTTTGCCTGCGAATCACGGCCCATACAGGCAAAGCGGAAGAGCTGACGCAGGATGTTTTCGTAAAATGCTGGGAAAAACTCCCATCTTTTCGCGGGGAAAGCGCTTTTTTCTCCTGGCTGCACCGTCTGGCGGTCAACTTGGTTCTGATGGAGCAACGCTCTCAAAAAAGACGGGCCGCAAAGGAGATAACGACGGATGCTCTGGAAATGCTGGAACAATCGGAGCCGTTCAACTCTTCCATCGGGCCGTTTGACTTGGAAAAAGCGATTGCCCAACTGCCGCCGCAGGCACGGACGATTTTTGTTTTGCACGACGTGGAGGGCTACCGGCACGGCGAGATTGCCGAAATGCTGAAACTTTCCCTGGGAACCTGCAAGGCCCAGCTTTTTCGGGCGCGCAAGCTTTTGAAAGAGGTGTTGAAATGAACTGCCAAGAGATTGAAGTTCGACTGAATGACCACCTGGACGGCATTCTGTCTGCAAGTGAAAACGCAGAAGTCGAAAGGCACTTGGAAAGTTGCCTGAATTGCAAGGAAGAGCTGTTGCGCCTGCGCAATTTGATGGCGGAAACGGCCGCACTGCCAAAGGAAATGATACCGGCGCGGGATTTGTGGCCGAAGGTTGCCGGGCGCATCGCTTTGACCAAGCAAACAGCTTCTCGCTCATTCTTCGGCCTGCCTTTGAACCGAACTGTTGGAGCTTTGGCCGTTGCCGCTGTTTTGATTTTAGTTGCCGCCGGAATTTTCTGGAAAATCAAGCAGTCATCCACTCCGTTCTGGGAAGTCGGGCGACTGGCCGGGAGTCCGAAAGTCGGTTCGGAAAAACTATTCGACACCGGCAAACTGCGGGTGGGGGAATGGCTGGAAACGGATGACAGCTCGCGAGCGGTGATCAGCGTCGGCAACATCGGGCATGTGCAGGTGGAGCCGAACTCCCGCATCCGGCTGGTGGAAGCCCGGCTGACCGAACATCGGCTGGCTTTGCAGAAAGGGGGGTTGGAAGCCCAGATTTCCGCCCCGCCTCGTCTTTTCTTCGTGGAAACCCCCTCGGCCACCGCAGTCGATATGGGCTGCGTCTACCGGCTGACGGTGGATGAATCTGGCGGCGGGCAGCTGGAAGTTACTTTCGGTTGGGTTTCCTTGGTACGGGACGGGCGGGAATCGATGGTGCCAGCTGGCGCGGTCTGCCTGATTCGCTCCGCCATTGGGCCGGGAACGCCCTTTTTCAAAAACAAGCCGGCCCGTTTCCAGCAGGCGCTGGAACGGCTGGACTTTGAACAAGGCGGACTCCCGGAATTGGAAATCATTCTAAATGAGTCCCAGTCTTCAGACGCTTTCACTCTCTGGCATCTCTTGCCGCGCGTTGCGGGAGTCGAGCGGGAGCTTCTGTACGGCCGGATGGCCGAACTGACTCCCCTGCCGGAGGGGGTAACCAGCGAAGGAATCCTGCGACTGGATGCCGAAATGCTTTTGCGATGGAAGGAGGAAATCGACCTGAAAACAGAATTCTTTTCCGAGCCCCAAACCAAAACCCCCTTAACGGAAAGGAGTACTTTATGAAGAAGTGGTCTTTTACATTCCCAAGCGCCGGATTGACAATTCTCGGGCTTTTGACCTTGGTTGTTGTTCAACCGGCAAAGCTTTTGGCCGGGCCGCCTTTGGTCTGCCATCCGTTTGAAATCGGCAACGCCTCTTCTCTGCCGGCGGGCAGCGGCCCATTTGGGATGAAGGGGAATTACGATCGCTCGCAGCTGGTGGAGCAAACGCTGACATTGTTGAAATCGGAAACGCCAGTCATCGTCCGGATGGAAACCCTTCGCCGGGCGGCGGTTTACGTCAGCCGCGGCCTGGCGGGTTTGGAGGGAAATAAAGGATATTCCAACGAGGATAAGGCGCTCGCCTTTGCGCTTGTCTCCCGCCTCTCGGCCCGTGCTCTCGATGCCGAATCGGAAGGCCGGTCGGATGCGCTCGCCTGGTTTGATGCGGGCTACTTCATCGAATCCTGCGAGCAGGCCGGTTTCCGTACCGGACTGGCTGGTTACGATTGGGTCAAAAAAGCGCTGGCTTTGCGCGGCGGGGATTCCGAAATCGAATTTGCCGCCGCTTTAATGTGTTCAATGAAAGGGCGCGGCAGCCGCGATGAGCATTTGCGCAAGGCTTCCGCCGGGGCGCGCAAAGGGTCGCTTTTGGCTGCAAACATCGACAAGCATTTCGGGAAACGGTAGCGAGGGCGGCGGCCCAAACGTCGGGCAGAAGGAAGATGATTCTATCCGGCGTTTGGGTTGTCGTCAAAAACAAAGGGAGTTAAACTTTGCCCGCCTCCGATTTTTTTACCCACCCCTTGACGCCGTTGGGCAAGAGAACTTCGAAGTAATCTTCCCGCTCTTCCAAAATCTGGAACGTGAGTCCCTCGTGGCCCAACAACTGGGTGACGAAATCGTCGCCCGGGCCGGATTTGACCGGCGCTTCTTTGGCCAAAAGCACTCCTTTCGGCACCTTCGACCAGTTCCAGCTCAAGTAGAACCCCAGCGCAAACACCGTCAAAAGAACCCCGACGACCCATGTGCCGAGCCGCAACGGAAAGGCCCGCGATTTAAACCAGATGCGGAAGACAATTAAACCGGCCAAAAAAAAGTAGAAAACTGTAGTCCAGACGGCCCAGCCCCCCAAAGAGAGCCGCTCGGTGAAGAAGGCCAAAGGAGGGGCAGAGAGCGTGCCTTTGTCCAGCGTGAACTGGGAAACGAAGCGGAGGTTGCCTTCGATGTCGTCATCCCCGGGCGAAAGCTTTTGCGCCCGCAACAAATAGAGAACCGATTTGCCGATGGCTTTGGTCTTGAAACAGGCCGAGGCCAAATTGTAGTACAAAGCCGGCGTGCGCGCGCCCCGCTCTGCCAGTTGCTCGTAGAGTTGAATGGCAGCGGGGTAGTTTTGACTGTCGTAGAGACGGTTGGCTTCGGCAAAAAGTTTCTTGGGGTCGTTTTCCTGTCCCCAAGCGGGAAGAGCGGCAACGAACAAAACGAGGATTGGGAACAAAAATTTTTTCACCGGCTCCCCTCGAGGGCGCGGATTACCCGCTCCGCTTTGGCCAGGGCTTCTTCCCGTTCGGGCAAAGAGGGCCGCCAGCCGGAAAAGCGGGCTCGGTCGGCCAAATCCAAAAGCTCCAGAAGCGAAGTTTTGTCTTCGTCCGAAACCCGGTTGGAATCGAGCAGGGCCTTGATTTCCCCCCGTGTCATTCCCCAGCTGGCGACGTTGAAACGGTCGCCGAGATATTCCAAAAGCAGTTTATGCAAACGGCCAAAGTATTCGACCGCCGGCAGGCGGGAGGCGGCGCGAATCTCCTTCAACCCCTTTTTGACCATCCGGGAGGCCCGCCGGGAACGGAAATAGGAAACGTCCGTCTCTTCCTTATCCCGCACCCGGCGCAGCGCCACGGCGGCGCCGAGCAAAATCAGGGGGAAAGTCTGCAAAGCCCAGAAGCCGGCCGAGCCGACGAAACTTCCGTGTTCTCCCCCCAGCTCCCTTTTCAAGTAGCGCAGGTCGGTCTGCTTTACGTCCAGCTCCTTCTGGGTGACGCCGGAATACCCTCCCGCCAGTTCGCGGGTGCCGGTGACGGTCAAATGGAGGGGCTGGCCCTTCAAATTGACATACCTTTTTTTGGCCGGGTCAAAATAGGAGAAGGAAACCGGCGGCAGGGAAAAACTGCCCGGCTCGCGCGGGACAAACGAGAGTTCAAAGGTTTTCCCTCCCCCGATCCTAACCCCCTCGCGGGTCAAACGCTCGGATGAGCCGGACAAAAAAACCCGGAAGTTCTGCGGAGTGGCAACCTTCGGCTCGGCAATCGATTTGACGTTGCCGGCGCCCCAGAGGGTGATTTTGGCCGTCACCGGTTCATTCACCTCGGTGGTTTTTTTGTTCCATTCGGAACGCATCTGAAACTGCCCGACGGCGCCGGTGAAGTCGTCCGGCCGGCCCCCTTCCGGCAGGGGGAGAACCTCCACGCTTAGCGGCTGGGAGCGCAGCACCCGGTCCCGCATCCCCCGGTTGAAAAACTGGTTCAAATCGACGTTGAACGGGTCACGGTTGAAGAGGGCGTCCAAATCCTCCACCTTGCATTTTACCGTCGCTTCGCCGATGGTCTGCCGGCCGGAGGCGGTCGGGAAAAGGGCCATTTTCACTTCGGACACCAGGTAGCGGCGGCCGCTCACGGTTTCGTAGCGGGAGGTATTCGGCGGCAGGTCTTCTTTCCAGAATCCGGTCACGGAGGGAGGGTAGTACTCCGGGTTATCGAAAAGCCGGACGGCCTGGTAGAACTTCACCGTGTAGGTCACCTGCTCGGACACGTACACCCTCGATTTATCCACCGAGGCGGTGACGAAAATATCCTTCAGCCCTTCCCGCACCTGTGCTTCGGTCGGAGCCGGGGCCGGCTGTTTGGGGGCGCTGCCGGAGGGCAATACGGTGACGGAAATCGGCGACGTTTGTAAAAGCTTTCCACCGATTTCCAACTCCGCCGGGCCGACCGTGAAGGTGCCGGCTTTTTTGGGGACCAATACAAAGTTGAACTGGGTGGTGGAGGTGACCACGCCGTTTACGAAGGTGATGTTCTGGGAACGGCCGGAGGCATAGAGGGCGAAATCCCCCACGTTTTTCACCTTCGGCTCCGGGATTTTCTGCACGTTGCCGGTGACCGTCAGGGTGAGCGTGAGCTGGTCGCCGATTTCCAGCCGGTCCTTGTCCACCGCTGCCGAAAAGTTCAACCCCTGGCCAAAAACCAACGCCGCCAGACCGGTGATGATTGCGAAAGCAAGGAAGCCTGTCTTTTTCATCACCAGTCCCGGCCCCCCATAATTGGTATGGCCTCCGCTTTCTTTTGTTTTTTGACTTTCATCTCTTCGTTTTTCAAAGCCGCCAGAATCCGCTCTGCCTCCTCCCTGGTCATCTGCTGTCTGGGGCGGGCCATTTTTTGCTGTTCTTTCTGGTCCGGCGACTTCTGCTTTTCCTGATTCTGCGGCTGGCTCTGATTCTGTTTTTGCCGGGTCGAGTCGGAATCGGAGGAGCCGTCCTTATCCTTCTTTTCGTTTTTCTGGTTCTGTTTCTGATTTTGTTTTTGATTTTGCTGGTTTTTCTTCTGTTCTTCAAGCATCTTTAAGGCCAGTTCCAGATTGTACTTGGCGTCCCGGTCGCTCGGGTTTATTTCCAAGGTCTTTTTATAAGCCCCGACCGCTTCCTCGAATTTGCCGGCGCCGAAAAGTCCGTTGCCGATGTTGTAATACGCTTTGGCCGCATCCGGCCCGGTCAACTTGGAGGCCGCTTCCCCCAATTTGGGGAGGGCCAGCTCGTAATTTTTTCCGGTTACCAGAGCGGTTCCGAGATTGTAGGCGGCGACCGGAGAGCCGGGGCGGTCGATTTCCGCCGAGCGGTAGTGGCTGGCCGCCCCGTTGAAATCCCTTTGTCTATAGGCCTTGTTGCCTTTGGAGATTTCTTTTTTGAAGGAATCGGAAAAAACCGGCCCGGCGGTCAGGGAAAAAACAGCCGCCACACCCAAAACCAACCGGAACAATCCGTTCATCATTCCCACATTTGCTTTCCCGACACTTCCCTCGACTCCGCTCGGGACAAGAAAGTGTCGGCTACCAATCAAGGGTTTAATATATTAACCCTCTACGAATTCCTGCCTTGTTTCTTTCCAACTGTCTCATAGGTCGCGGCCGATAGCGTTTCAGCCCGCCGCCGGCGCCGTTCGTTCAATAGAAATTCTACACCCAAAAGGGCGAAAGCGGCGGCCAGAAAAGCTCGGAAGCGCTCCTCCCAGCGAGCCATGAACTGGCCGGTCAATTCCTTCCGCTCCATTTTGGATATATCGTCAAAAATCTTGTCCAATTCCAACTCCCCGGCGGTGGCCCGGTAGTACTTTCCGCCGGTTTTAAGGGCCGCTTCCTGCAGGCCGGCCTCGTCCAGCCGGCTCATCACCACCTGCCCATTATCATCTTTTTTATACCCGATTACCTGCCCGGCGGCGTTACGCACCGGTATCGGCTCGCCGGAGGGGGTTCCGATGCCGATGGTGTACATCACGACGCCGGCTCTGCGGGCTTCTTCGGCCGCTTTCATTGGGTCCGAGTCACCGGTCTCCTCCCCGTCGGAAATCAAAATCAGAACCTTGTATTTTCGTTCCTTCTCTACAAAAGCTCCGATTGCCTTTCGGATTCCCTCGCCGAGCGCAGACCCCGGCCGGGGAACCGAGCCATAATCGATATCGGAAAGAAACATCTTGGCCGCCGAGTAGTCCAAAGTAAGCGGACACTGCACGTAGGCCTCGCCGGCAAAAACCACGAGACCGATGCGGTCCCCCTTCAGCAAATCAATCAGGTTGGCGGTTTCCGATTTGGCCTTGGCCAGCCGGGAGGGGGGCATATCGGCCGCCAGCATCGAGGCGGAAACGTCCATCGCCACGATGATGTCCAGCCCCTCCCGCTTCACCAGTTCCATTTTCTTCCCCCATTGCGGCCGGGCCAAAGCTAAAATCACAAAAGCCGAGGCGAGCAAAACGAGCGCATATTTCCAGCGGCGGATTTTTTCCGAAAATCCTTCCAAAAGCCGCAGAACCATCTCCAAATCGCCGATTCGCCCCAACGCCTTTTTGCGGCGGCGCTCCAGCCAAAGGAAGAAAAGCAACAACAGCGGCAGAGCCAGAAGCCCCCAGAGAAAAATCGGTTCGGCGAAACGCATTACGGTAGTCTCCGAAAGACCGTGCCGGAAAGAAAGAGTTCAAAAACCAAAACCGCCAAGGCCGCCAAGGCCCAATTTCTGAATTTTTCGTCGAATTCCCAGTGCTCCTTGACTTTTATCCTGGTTTTTTCGAGGACGTCAATTTCTTTGAAAATCCGGGAAAAGGTCTCCGGGTCTTTGGCCCGGAAGTACCGCCCTCCGGTCAACTGGGCCATTTTTCGCAGGGTTTCCTCGTCCACATCGGACGGAACCTGCATATAGCGGCGGCCCAAAACCGGGTCGTCCACGGGAAACGGCACCATCCCGGGCCGGCCGACGCCGATGGTGTACACCTTGATACCCAAAGCCTGGGCGACACCGGCGGCGGTCAAAGGGTCGATGGCGCCGGCATTGTTGGCCCCGTCGGTGAACAGGACAATGACTTTATTTTTCGCCTGGGAATCCTTCAGCCGGTTCACGCCGTTGATTAACCCCATCCCGATGGCGGTGCCGTCCTCAATCATCCCGAAGCGAACCTCGTCCACCAAATGAAGCAGGACGCCGTAATCTATGGTGAGCGGGCACTGGGTGAAACTTTCCTTGGAGAAAATGACCAAACCGATTCGATCCGTGCTGCGCCCCATAATAAATTTTTTGACGACATCCTTGGCCACATAGAGCCGGTTCTGCGGGTGGAAGTCTTCGGCCTTCATACTGCCGGAAATGTCCATCACCAGCATAATGTCGATGCCCGCGGTCGAACTTTCGAGATTGCGGGTCCCTTTTTGCGGCCGGGCCATTCCAAGAATTAAAAACGACAGGGCCGCCAGCCGCAAAAAATCGGGCAGGAAGGAGAATTTCTGCCGCCAGCTTTTACGCACCCCGGCGGCGCGGTTGATGTCGGAGAAACGGAGGGTGGGCAATTTCCCCTTCCGCCAGTATCGAAGCAACCACAGGATGGGAAGCAAAGTGAACAACCAGAAGGCCTCCGGGTGGGCGAATTGAAACATCAGACCGCCGCCTCCTCCACTTCAGCGACCGTTTCCGCTTCGGGTCTCGGACGGGTGGCCTCAATCAGTTTTTTCAAAAGTTCCACGTTTTCCGATATTTGTTTTTCATCCGGCTCCCAGCGGGCGAATTTGACCCAGTCGCAGAAGACGAGAAAACGCTTCGATTCTGCCCAGCAGTCATCAGACAAAAACCTCCGCAAATGCTCCAGTTGTTCCTCCGTGGTCAAATCCTCGGCCGGGATGCGGTACATTCGATGAGCATACCAGCGGAAAATTTCCGAAAGCCGGATGTGAAAATGCTTGAGGTTTCCCTCCGACAAAAGCAGGGAAAGCAAAAGTTCCCGCAGCTCGGCCAGAGCTATTTCCCAGGGCGGCCGCAAATCCGGTTTTTCCTTTTCCACAATTTCAACCTTCTTGTGCTTCATGACCCAAAGAATGAAGGCCAGGGCGGCCAGCGCCCAAAGAGAAAGCCCTATCCAGGGCCACCAATTGAGGCCGACTTCAAACGGGGGTTTTTCGGCTTTCAACCGTCGTTTTGTGCTGTCCGGCTCAAGAAGAGAAACGACCGCCAGTTTCAAGGGGGGGGAAAAAACCATCCCGCCGCTGTCCCCCTTCAGGTTCCGATACACCACGGGCAGAGGGGGAATCGTGTGCGTATCCACGGCAAAGGCGGTGATGTCGAAGACGGCCCGGCGAATCTCGCGGCCCTTCAGCCGGCGCACCGGCAGAACCGTATCTTTTCTCACGTCAAAACCGACGAGGTTGGAGCCGAAGGGAATTGAGTCCAGTCTGACTTCCGGGTAGCTGAAGACCTCGACCGTGTAGGTGGCGAACTCCCCTACCGTGATTTTGTCCTTGGATAAGGAAGCCTTCACTTCCACCGGCGGAAGATTGGCTTGGCCATAAGTCAGAGAAACAGCAAATAGAAAGCCGCCACAGAAGACGGCAACCCGTAGAAATATCCGTCTCCCCACCGCCACCCCACCCAGATTCCTCGCTACGCTCGGAATGACAGAGGAGGCGGTCAGATTCCCCCCTGGCCGAATCCGAGCTTCGGCTCGGGCAGGCGCTGCGCTCGGAATGACAGTTGCGGCCATTTCCTTTATCGGAAACGCCGTTCCCGTTCTTTGAAGAATTTCATCAAGGGGATTAAATAAGGCCGTCCGTTTTGAATGGGGATGAAATCGGTCTGGTAGCGCCGGAAGGTGCGCTCCAGATTGGCGCGGAAGGCCCGGGCTCGGCCCTTGTAGATCCGGCGGAATTGAAAATCGGCGGCATCCACCACCACCCGCTTTCCGGTTTCGGCATCCTCCAGCGCCACCAGCCCGACGGGCGGCAGCTCTTCCTCGCGCGGGTCGGACAAAACCAGGGCGATGACGTCGTGCTTGCGGGCGGCGACAGAGAGGGCCCGCTCCCAGCCGGAATCGATGAAATCGGAGACGATAAAAACGATGCTGCGCCGTTTCAAGGCTTTCAAGACGTATTCGAGCCCGACCGCCAGCGAAGTCTTTTTACCCTGCGGGGAAAAATACAAAAGCTCCCGAATTTGCCGCAAAACGTGGCTTTTCCCCTTGGCCGGGGGGACGAAGCGCTCGACTTGTCCGGTGAACAAAATCAAGCCGGTCTTGTCGTTGTTGAAAGCGGCGGCAAAAGCCAGAATGGCGCAGACTTCCGCCGCGGTTTCCGATTTCCACTTGCCGGCGGTGCCGAAGCGGCCGGAGGCGGAAACGTCCACCAGAAAGACCAGGGTTAACTCCCGTTCTTCCCGAAATTTCTTGACGAAAGGTGCACCGGTACGGGCGGTGACGTTCCAGTCAATCAGGCGGATGTCATCCCCGGGCTGGTATTCCCGCACCTCTTCAAACTCCATCCCCCGTCCCTTAAAGGTGGAATGGTATTCGCCGGAAAAAACCTCGTTGACCAGCCGGCGGGAGTGAATTTCAATGCGGCGGATTTTATCCTTGATTTCCTTCGGAATCACGGCACTTCAATCTGGTCGAAAACCTTGCGCACCACGGCGTCCGAGCTCATTTCCTCGGCTTCCGCCTCGAAGGTCAGAAGCACCCGGTGGCGCAAAACGTCCAGTCCGATGGCCTTGACGTCCTCCGGAGTGACGTATCCCCGCCCGGCCATAAAGGCGTGGGCTTTGGCGGCCAAAGTCAGGAAAATGGTGGCGCGGGGGGAAGCGCCGTAGGCAATCAGCCCCTCCACCGGCACCTTGTAGGCCTTCGGTTCACGGGTGGCGAAAACAATGTTCAGGATGTACTCTTTGACTTTTTCGTCCACGTAAATTTTGTGGACGACCTCCCGCGCCGCAAGAATTTCCTTAGGCTTGATGACGGCTTCGACTTTGTGATTGGTTCCCGCCGTCTCCCGGTTCAGAATCTCCAGCTCCTCCTTGCGGTTGGGATAGCCGACGGAAAGCTTGAAGATGAAACGGTCCAGTTGCGCTTCCGGGAGGGGATAGGTTCCCTCCTGTTCGATGGGATTCTGGGTGGCCATCACCAGAAACGGCTCTTCGAGGGGAAAGGTTTTCTCCCCGATGGTCACCTGCTTTTCCTGCATCGCCTCCAAAAGGGCCGACTGGACTTTGGCCGGAGCGCGGTTGATTTCGTCGGCGAGGATGAAATTGGCGAAAATCGGCCCCTTTTTGACCGAGAATTCCCCCTTTTGGGGGGAATAAATCATCGTGCCGATTAAATCGGCCGGCAAAAGGTCGGGCGTGAACTGGATGCGTTGGAAACCGGCGTCGATGGCGGCGGAAAGGGTGCGCACGGCCAACGTCTTTGCCAGGCCGGGGACGCCTTCGATTAGAATGTGGCCGCCGGTTAGAAGCCCGATGAGCATCCGGTCAACCATATATTTTTGGCCGACGATGACTTTGCCGACTTCGTCCTGCAAGGGACGGACGAAAAAGGCGGCTTTTTCTACTTGAGATTGAATTTTTTCAATCTCTTCGTGCATTATACCCTCCTTCTGTAAAAGCATATAAACTTATACCCCAAAAGGACTAAAAGCAATCTGTTTGTAGGTAGGGGCACCCACGAGGAGTTGCTCCTACAAATTCCCCAGCCAGAGGGCCAGAAGGCCGGCGGCCATTGAGAATTTAAGATAACGGTTGACCCGGCACAAAACGGCGGGGACAGGATTGGCAAGAGCACGGTAAAGGGTGATAAACAGAACCAAGTCGATTCCGAGAATCACCAAAAACAAATAGAGCCAGTTAAAGCCCCCCGTGAAAAAAGGAAGCCAGGCAACAACAGCCAGAAGGGCGAGAATGGCGGCGGCAACCCGTGCGGAGAGTTTGGCCGAAGTCAATACGGCGAAAGTTTTGGCGCCTTGCTGCAAATCGGCTTCTCTATCCTCGGCGGCTTTCATAAACTCGCGCCCCAAATGAAAAAGGAATCCGAAGAGGAAAGCATAGAGCGGCAGACGGATTCCGGAGTAACCGGAGGCCCAGGCGCCGAAAAGAAAGCCGAAGGCGGAGAGAAAGGCGGTGACGACGTGCCCGATAATCATCACCCGCTTGAAAATCATCGCATACTGCGCCGCCAAGAGACCGGAGATGAAAGCGGCAAAGAAGCTTTTTGAATTGATGAAGTAGGAAATGACAACCCCGGTTAACAGGCACAAGAAACCAAAAAAAGCGGCGGCGGGGCCGGAAAGTTCCCCGGCCGGGAGGGGGCGGGTCGGCTTGTTGATTTTGTCTATTTTCCAGTCGAAAAAATCGTTCAGAGCATAGGCGCCGGTGGCTATCAAAAAGGCGGACAGGCAGCCCAGATAAACGCCGGAGTTTATCCAGGCTGTGTCCCGGCTTTCTCCACCGGCGGCAAAAAAAGCACCCACAAGAACGGAAGCGATGACCAGAAAACCGTTCCAGACCCTTCCCAGCCGGGCAAAGGCCCAGAATCGATTTATCATTTTATATAGAACCAGTCCAGTTGCGGAGTGGAAAGAAACTCCGCTCCGTTCTGCGTGACCAACAGGTCTTCTTCGAGTGAAACCCATCCCGCGCCGGGGATTTGCACTTCCAGTTCGAGAGTGAACACGTTGCCCGCTTCCACTTTTCCATACGGGGTTTGCCCATACCGCTCCCAACGGGGGCCCAAAAGGGTTCCGCCGTCGTGCACGGCCCGGCCTAACTGATGCCCCAAGGCGTGCTGGTAGTCCGGAAAGCCGTGGCTTTTTATCACCGTGCGGGCCATATCATCGATTTCAGCGCCGACCGCGCCGGGCTTGAGGGCATCCTTGGCTTTAAGAATTGTGTCTTTCACGGCTTCAAACCCCTTTTTGACCGGCGGGGGAGGTTCTTTCTCCCCGGTTCGCAAAAAGTAGGCGAGACGCTGGATGTCGGAGCAGTAGCCATCCAACCGGTGGCCAAAGTCGATGTGGAAAATGTCGCCCGGCTCCAGTCTGGCATCGGTTGGCCCGACGTGGCCAACCGGGGATTTGTCGCCGTGAGTAATGATGGGGGCGAAGGATTTGGCAGCGCCATAGGCTTTGCTCCGGTCGGCCACAAAGCCGTCCACCTCCTTTTCGGTGACCCCGGTTTTGAGCCAGCCCAAAAGCTCCTGCCAGATTTTTTCGGTGATTTTTATCGCCGCTTTGATTTTGGCCACTTCGGCCGTCCGCTTGCGACCGCGCAAAGCAGAAATTACCGGGTCGGCGGAAATCAGCCGGTTGCGGTAGGGAGTGGCTTGCAGTGCCTTCTCCAGAAGCAAAAACATCCCGTAGGTCAGCCCGTCCGAGAGGTTGTTATCGGGAGAGTAGTTGATGGCAATCGTTTTCGGGTCGAGCCGCTTCAACTCTTCGAGTAAAAACGGCGCAAAATCCTGATGGTAGCCGATGATTTTGTCGTACACCCCCATCCGCTTGAAATTTTCGGTGTCGTAGTGACCCATTATGGCGATTTTATCGCCACGCGCGGAGACCAGAAAAGCGGCCTGCCAGACAATCATTGAATTTCCAAAGTAGTCGTAGGCCGGGTCGGGGACGACGTCCGTTTCGCGCACGAAAGTGAGCCACAAATCGATTTTCTTCTCTTTCAGGATTTCGACGGCCTGGGCCAATTTTTCGGCAATCACAACTCCTCCCAAGAGATGTCCGGCAAACCGATTTTCATATCCGGCGAATTTAGGTTATATTCGCTCCCTTAACAAGGAGAAAAATGCAACCGGAAGCTGAAAATCACGTAGTAAAAAATCAAATGGTTTCCGATTTCATGATAGGGGTTTGATTAATCAAACCCCTACGGGAAACCGATGAGCAAATGGTTGAAGTTTTTCTAAAAATCGATTCGATTTGCAAAAGTTTCGGCGCCTTCAAGGCCGTCGACGGGCTGTCGTTGGAAGTTCCGGCCGGGTCGGTCTATGGCATATTGGGGCCGAACGGCGCCGGCAAGACCACCACCATCCGGATGCTTTTGAACATCATCGCCCCGGATTCCGGCAAAATTGAAATCGGCGGCAGGCCGTTTTCCGAAGAGTTGAAAAAGCAGGTCGGTTATCTGCCGGAGGAACGGGGGATTTTCAAAAAAATGAAAATCCTCGACTTATTGGGTTACTTCGGCGAATTGAAGGGGCTTTCATCCAAAGAAGCCAAGCAGCGGGGAACGGAATGGGCGGAACGGCTGGGGTTAAAAGATTGGCTGAAGAAAAAGGGGGAAGAGCTTTCCAAGGGAATGCAGCAGAAGATTCAGTTTGTCTGCACAATTTTGCACGAGCCGAAGCTTTTGATTTTGGACGAGCCGTTCTCCGGCCTGGACCCCATCAGCATGGATTTATTGAAGGATACCATCCTCGAACTGAAATCCAAGGGGTCGACGATTCTTTTTTCCACCCACCAAATGGACAGCGCCGAGCGGCTCTGTGAATATATCTGCTTAATCAATCGGGGAAAAAAGGTGTTGGATGGGCGGCTGTCGGAGGTGAAAAGGGGGTTCGGCAAATCCTCCCTTGCAGTTTCGGTGGAAGGGGATTCCTCCTACTTATCGAGTCTGCCCGGGGTGGCCCGAGTGGACGATTACGGCACCTATAAGGAGATTCGACTGGCCAACGGGGGAAATCCTCAAAAGCTCTTGCAGGAAATTTCTGCCCGGAGCGCGGTGCACCGCTTCGAGCTGATGGAGCCTTCCCTGCACAACATTTTCATCGAGGCGGTCCGGGCATCGGAGGGGAAATGAGAAATTTGTGGGTGGTCACTAAGAAGGAATTTTTGGGGATGGTGAAAACCAAGGGGTTTGTCATCGGCATTTTTTTGGGGCCGCTCATTTTGGGAGCTTTTATGTTTCTGCCCGCTTTTCTGGCCCGCAAGTCGAAGGAGCCGCAACTGAAAATGGCAGTAATCGATAAATCCGGCTGGCTCTTCAACAAGTTGGACAGCGTCTTGGTCGACACCCTGCCGGACGGACAGAGAGCCTATATCCTTTCCCGGGAACCCTACCGCCCGCAAGCGTTCAAAGAGGACGAGAATAAACTCCGGGGGCGGGTTCTGAAAAAGAAACTGGATGCCTATCTGGTGATACCGGCCGGAGTCGATACCGGCGCCCCGCCGGAATATTATGCCCGGTCGGTGGGGAACGTAATAACCCAAAGCCGGCTGGAAAACCGGATTAATGACCTCTTGGTATCGAGGCGTCTGGAGGCCCAGGGGATTGTGGTGGGGAATTTGAAAAGTTTATTGAAGGAGACGGAAATCGAGCTCCGCCAGGTGACCGAAAAGGGGACGGCTAAAACCAGCTTCCTCACGGTGTATCTCACTTCCTTTTTTCTGGTCATGATTTTATTCACCACCGTTCTGGGATACGGGCAACATCTGGCCCGCTCCATCGTGGAGGAAAAAAACACCCGCATCATCGAGGTGCTCACCTCCTCGGCCACGCCGTTCCAACTGTTGATGGGAAAAACCATCGGGTTGGGGGGGGCGGCTTTGACCGCCGTTCTGGGAATGTTTCTTTTGGGTTTCCTTTTCGGCGCCCCCCTGGTACGAATACTTGAAATGGAAAACATCAAAAACGTTTTCAACCCGGTTCTATTGATCAATTTCGTCCTCTATCTTTTGCTTGGATACTTTCTTTTTATGACCATCTTTACCATTTTGGGGGCCATCTCCAACTCAGACCAGGAAGTCCAGAGCATGGTGGCGCCGATTGTCTGGATGATGATTCTCCCGATCATCATCGGTTTTCTGGTGGCGCAGAACCCCAACGCCGGCTGGATTACCGTCCTTTCCCTTATCCCCTTCTTCACCCCCACCTTGATGGTTATGCGGATTTCCTACCTGCCTCCTTCCTGGCCGGAGTTGGCGGCCAGCTACGCTATAATGTTCTTTTCGATTCTGGCGATGGGCTGGCTGGCCGCCAAGATTTATCGGGTGGGGATTTTGATGTACGGCAAGCGGCCGACTTTGCCGGAACTGGCGCGCTGGGTGCGCTATCGGTAATTCCGCGTCCTGACTTGACCTCCTCATTCGGAAACTGAATGCAACTGGCCATTGAACAGGTCAGCAAACGATACAAAGGCAATCAGTGGGGCTTGCGTGAGTTCAGCCTGAATCTCTCGTCGGGTATCCTGGGACTTTTGGGACCGAACGGCGCCGGCAAATCTACCCTGATGCGCATTCTGGCAACCGTCACCAAACCGACTGCCGGAAGGGTAACCTGGAACGAAGTGGACATTCTCCGCTTTCCCGATGAAATCCGGCAAGTGTTGGGCTATCTCCCCCAGGATTTTGGAGTCTATCCAAACCTGAATTCGGTCGAGTTTTTGGAATATATGGCGGCGGTAAAAGGCATCGACCGCTCGCTGGCCCGCCGCCGTATCGAGGAGCTTTTGCAACTGGTCAATTTGAGGGAGTTCCGCAAGCGCCCGCTGGGAGGATTTTCAGGAGGGATGAAACAGCGCTTGGGAATAGCCCAGGCGCTTTTGAACGACCCCAAACTGTTAATCGTTGATGAGCCGACCGCCGGGTTGGACCCGGAGGAGCGGGTACGCTTCCGCAACTTGCTCTCCGAGCTTTCCGGTGAAAGAATAGTCATACTCTCCACCCATATCGTTTCCGATGTGGAGGCGGCCGCCACGCACATTGCCCTGATTTCGCACGGCAAACTATTGATGCACGCTGCTCCCGAAAAGTTACTCCAGGGAGTCGAAGGAAAGGTGTGGGAATGGGTGATTCCGAGTGAAAATCTCCCGACAGTAAAGCAAAAACATTTAATCAGCGGCACCATCCGCCGCTCCGATGGCCTTCATTTGCGGGTGGTGGCAGAGGCTTCTCCTGCCCCCGGGGCTCAACCGGTTTCACCCACGCTGGAAGACGCGTATCTTTATTTTATTTCCAGAAGCCGTACGGAAGAAGAGCGTTGAGAACTTTCCACCTACTCTATCACCTCGCCCGGGCTGATTTTTTGGAGCGGGTTCGGCGCTACAGTTTTTTGGTGACGGTGGCGGCGACCATTTATCTGGGATACGCCGTCAACGCCGGATACGTAACGCTGAATCTGGATAAATACCGAGGCGTTTACAACTCCGCCTGGGTGGGGATTTTGATGACCCTTTCCACCACTTTTCTGGTTTCGGTGGTCGGATTTTACATCGTAAAAAACGCCATTGACCGGGACCGACAAACCCGGGTGGGGCAGATTCTGGCGGCCACTCCTCTTTCCAAACTTCAATACTGTTTGGGAAAATGGTTGAGCAATTTCGCCGTTTTGGCCGTTATCGTGCTGATTTTGGCGGCTGCCGGCGTGATTATGCAGCTTCTGCGAGGCGAGGCAGCCCATTTGGAATGGTGGCCGCTTTTGACTCCCTTTCTTTTGATAGCCCTGCCGGCGATGGCCGTGGTAGCGGCCCTGGCGGTCGCTTTTGAGTCCATTAGCTGGCTTTCCGGCGGTTTCGGCAATGTGGCCTACTTTTTCCTTTGGGCCTTTATGCTGATTTATCCGGTGGAATCCAAAAACCGCAACCTGGATTTGTTCGGCATCGGCTTTGTGGAGAGGGATTTGCGCGCGGCTGCCCGTGCGGAATTTCCGGACTACAACGGCAATTTTTCGTTGAACGCCGGCCCGCGTGATAACCGGGCTTACCTGACCTTCGTCTGGAAAGGCATTGACTGGACTACACAAAAAGTCGCCGTTCGTTTCGTGTGGTATTTCGCTGCCATTTTTCTGGTTTTCATTGCAGCCCTGTTTTTCGACCGCTTTGACTCGGCGGCGGAACGGCAGGTACGAGCCCCGGCTTTACCCCAACCCATAGTAACATCCGGTTCCTCACAAGTGAGTTCACAACCACTAACCGTTCATCTGACTCCTTTGCCAAAGGAAAGAGGTTATCGATTTAGTTTCACTTCGATTTTTCTGGCGGAATCAAAGCTGATGTTAAAGGGGCTGCGCTGGTGGTGGCTGGCGGGCTGATTCTCGCCGGTCTTTTGGCGCCGGTGGCTGCCGGTCGAGCTTTTATTCTGCCAATAAGCTGGCTTTGGCCCGTTTTGCTTTGGTCGCCAATGGGGGTTCGCGAAATACGAAATCAAACCAACCAGCTTTTCTTTTCCACCCCCTATCCTTTGCGGAGGCAATTGCCCGCGATTTGGCTGGCCGGTGTTGCTGTCGCCGTATTGACCGGGGCAGGGGCCGGTCTGCGTTTCGTTTTTACCGGAGAGTGGCAAAACCTTTTCGCGTGGGCTTCGGGGGCCTTGCTTATTCCTTCCCTGGCTTTGGCCCTTGGAACATGGAGCGGCACCACCAAACTGTTTGAAGCAGTCTATACCGCCATCTGGTATATGGGCCCGATAAACGGAATTCCGGCGCTCGATTACACCGGGGCCACACCTCAATCCATCGCCGCTGGGATGCCGACGGTTTTTTTACTGATCTCCATTATTCTGCTCGGATTGGCGGTTCTCGGCCGGAAAAGGCACCTACAAGCCTGAACAAAGATTTTTAAATGTATCGGAATAACTCCCAACACCACTCCAAAAAAGAACGGGCGAACACAAGGTTCGTTCCTACGAGTTCTTGCTTAAAGTATTACTTCAATCACCCTTGCCCTGGCTGGGCAAGCCATCTTCGTCAACCAAAAGCTCATCCATCTGCTCCAAAAAACGCAAAGAACTCTTATCCCCCAAAAGGTGGGCGCCCCGGCGGGCCTTGGTTTCGAGATATTTGCGGTTAAACTCGTTGGGTTGAACAATAAGGGGAATTCGTTCCACCACGTTGATGCCCAAATCGGTCAACTGTTTGATTTTTTTGGGGTTGTTGGTCAAAAGTTTTATTGACCCGACTTTCAAGGAGGAAAGCATATGGGCGGCGATGCGATAGTCCCGTTCGTCTTCGCGAAAACCCAAAGCCCGGTTGGCGTCGAAGGTGTCCAGCCCTTCTTCCTGCAGGGCGTAGGCCTTGATTTTGTTGGACAGCCCGATGCCCCGCCCTTCCTGCCGGAGATAAAGCAGGATGCCGAAGTTTTGCTGGCCGATATAGCGGAAGGCCGCTTCCAGCTGTTCGCGGCAGTCGCAGCGAAGCGAACCGGCCACGTCGCCGGTCAGACATTCGGAATGCAAACGCACAGGCACATTCTCGGCGCCGTAAACATCCCCTGCCAGAAAAGCGGCGTGGTCCAAATTGTCAAAGTTGTTGTGAAAGGCGGCCACCTGAAATTGGCCGAATCGGGAGGGCAAATCCGCCATTGCCACCAACCGGACGCAGAGGACCTCTTCGGGACAGACGTGTTTTTCGTTTTCGGACAGAATTTTTTTGACTCGTTCCTTGGAAAGAGGCATTAAATCGCCTCCCAGCGCTGGAAAACATCTTCGAGGTGAACGGCCACCTTCTCAATGGCTCCAAGAGCATACTTTTTGGCCTTGGCCAAATCAAAATCCAAATGCCCCTCCCCTTTCGTGTAGGTGATTATCGAGCCTGGATTGGGATAAGCTTCCAGACCCTCTTGGTGCAGGTAAATCATTTCCGGTTTGTAGCGCTCCTTTTTCACCAACTCCGGCCAAAAGGCCAGAATGAAAGCGTTTTCATCCAAGGCGGCGTGTCCCCCCGACTCGCGATACACCTCCCGGCAGACCTCGGCCGCCAAAATCCACCAATGCACCACGGCAATTTTCAACCCGGTGCGGTGGAATCCTTCCAATCCAACCTTGTTTAAGCTAGAACTGTTCCCGCCGTGGCCGTTCAAAATGACGACTTTTCGGAATTTGTGGTCGGCGCAGGAATCCAGTATTTCGGAGAGGTAGGCCTCGAAGGCGGCCGGTTTGACGGTAAGGGAACCGGGATAGCCGTACAGCGAGCGGGTGAGACTGTAGGCAACGGCGGGCAAAACGACCGCTTTCAAGCGGTCGGCAATTTCCTCGGCGATTTTTTCCGGAATTAAAACGTCGGTCGCGAGCGAGGTGACGCCGTGGGCTTCGATAGTGCCGACCGGCAGAATCGCGGCATCCCGCCGGCCCGGAACGTTTTCGGAAAATTCCTGCCAGGTAAGGCGGGCCAGCTTCATTCCGCCTTCAATACTCTGGCCAGCACGTCCTCGGTATGCTTCAGGCTTTTTTCATCCCCCGCCAGCCGCAACTGGTTGATGTCCCGCACCAGAAATTCCAAATCGTCGGTGGTGTCCACGTCATACCACAGTTCCAGCTCTTCCCATTCCAGCCCGAGTTTTTTTAACCGTTCGACCGTTTCGCGGTACACCCCACCCGTCCCCCAGGGGATGTTTTCGAAAAGTTGGGGATGAAGTTTTTTCAGCCCCAAAAGATAGTAGCCGCCATCCAAGGTGGGGCCCAAAACGACGTCTTTTTTGTGCAGCACTTTGAAGGCCCGGTCCAGGGTCTTTTTGGGCAGGCTGGGGCTGTCGATGCCGATGACGACGACTTCCTTATACCCTTCCTGAAAAACTTGCCGGAAGGTTTTTTCCAGCCGTTCTCCCAACTGCCGGCCGCGCTGGTCGATTAACACCAGTTTCTCCTTCAAAAATTCCCGTTTCTTTCCCTTAAGTTCGGCGGCGAAGCTGGTCAACAACTCGTTTAAGTGGACTTTGGGGCCGTTGGCCAGACAGGCAACGTACAGATGCCCCACTTCGGCGGAGAATGCCAAGTGCAGGGTGTCCAAAACGAAGGCTTGGTACAAATCCAGGGTGTCCCGGGCGGAAAGGTCTTGGTTCAAACGGGTTTTGACCTTCCCTTCCTCCGGTTCCCGGGCCAAAACCACCAATGCGCGTTCAGAATTGTTCATAACCAGCCCGCCTTTAATCTAACGTCCCGGAAAGATAAATCAACCCCTTTCGGCGCCAGCGGCGAATTCAAAACAATCATCGAAAAACACCCCCTGCTCGCTCCAATGCATCGGGGCGAGCGTCCCCCTTATCAAGGGGGACAGGAAGAAAAAGTCGAATAAAAATTGAGGATTGGAAATTAAAGTTTAAACCGACCAGGTAAAATCGAGAAGCTCTTTTTCCGAGCACTTCCCGACGCTGCAGCAAAGCATACCGTCCCAGACCCAGAAAACCATCCGCACCCCTTCATGCTCGGCAAGGACATATTCCCTGCCTTCGTACAAGTATTTTTCCCCCTCGGGCAAAGACTCTTCTATCTCCTTGCAAATTAAAAGTGAGAGGGGGTTACCGTTTGCCCCGGCCAGATACAGACAGGCGGTCGGCCGGCCGTTCCAGCTGGCTGCGTGGAAGGCCTTCAGACGGGAGGCAATGTTTTTTAGGTGGTTAAGTTCCGGGTCGAAACCCAATTGGGCGGCCAGAACGGCGTTGACGGAATCGAGGGAGATGCCCGGCGGCAGAATGCGGTTCCCCACAGTAAGGTGATTCTGATGCTCGGCGGCCGCCTGGAGAACCAAGGGGTTATCGGAAGAGGTCAAATCCGGCAGACCGAAGGCGAAAAACAAAACCACGGCGGCCGCCGCCGTTGCCACACCCCCCCATAGCCAGAGGCGCTTGGCCCTCGAGGTTTCCACCGGCGGCCGGGAAGCAATCTGGGCCAGTTCGGCCAGAATCCGCACCTTCAGTTTTTCGGCCTGGGGCGAGGCGGCCATCCGCTGGCGCACCAATTCTTTAATTTTGAATTCCACATCGAAGGCGTCGAAGCAGTGTCCGCAGATTTTGAGGTGGGCTTCCACTTCCGCCATCGTCTGGCCATCCAGTTCCCGGTCGACGTATTCGTACAGGTATTGCGCGGCTTTACTGCAGTCCATTACTCGCTTTTTTCCTTTGCAAACCCCGACTTCTTGGCGAATTCCCAGAGCATTTTTTGCAACAGCTTGCGGCCCCGGTGCAGCCGGGACTTTACGGTTCCCAATTCGATGCCCAAAATTTCCGCCACTTCCTGATAGGAAAAACCTTCCACAAAATTCAGCAATACCACCATCTTAAACTCTTCCGGCAGGCGGTCCAAAGCCCGCTGGACTTCGTCGCCGTATAATTTATCAAACAGCTCCTTCTCCGGATTGGTTCCATTTTTTTGGGCCTCGCCGGCGAGCTTGCTGTAGAGGGAGAACTCCTCGATGTCGTCAAAGGAGGTTTCCTCCGGGCGCTTGGCTTTGTCCCGGTAGGAGTTGATGAACAAGTTGGTCATTATTTTGAAAAGCCAGGCGCGGATGTTGGTCCCCCGTTCAAAGCGGTCGAAGAAGCGGTAGGCCTTAAGGTAGGTTTCCTGCACCAAATCTTCCGCATCGGAGGAATTGCGGGTCATTCGCGCGGCCGTGCGCAACAGCGCATCGGCGTGCGGCATTGCCAGTTGCTCGAATTCCTTGTGGTCTTGACCGGCCATAACCGTTCGGCGGAAAGGTAGGCTGTCACGGGAGAAAAGTAAAGCAGCGGGGCGGGCCGCCCGCCGCCCAACCGACGCGCGGCGTGAAACTTTCCTTCAAAAAACCCATATCTTCCGTGAAGGATGAAACCGGCCGAATTCGAACAGGTCGTCAAAGAGGCGCTCGTCCGGCTGCCGCAAAAACTGCGGAGGAAAATCGAGAACGTGCAAATCGTGGTCCGAAATGCGCGCCGGCCAAAACGGCGCCCGGGCGCCCCCGACGAACGGGAGCTCTATGGACTGTACACGGGAACGCCCCTTCCCCACCGCCGGGACGACGAGCCGGCACGGCTGCCGGACACGGTTATCCTTTTCAAAAACACCATCGAAAAGGACTTTGAGAAAGACCGGGCCGGAATGATACGATGCATACAAGAGACGGTGCTCCACGAGTTGGGGCACTATTTTGGGTTTGACGACGAAGACCTGGAGAAGTTGGGGATTGGGTGACTGGTGGGCAGACGCACCGGTTTGCCCCTTCGCTGTGGGGGTCGATTGAGCTATATTCGCCCCTATGCGGCTTTGTCCCAAACGCAAGCAACGGTTCGCAAACAAAAGCCGGTGGATGGGAAGCAAATGAAAATCGTTTCGGTTTTGCTCCTTTGCCTGCTGGTCAGCTGCGGGCGTTCCGGGAGGGTGCGGATGAGCGGCGAAGAGAGCCACTTTGTCCGGGAGGGAAAACCGGAGAGGCAGCAGGAATGGCTCCTCCAGGAGGCGGTCGCCAGTTCCAAGCAAGCGGCAAGCTTTCGGCTGAAAAACGAGCGGAAAAGAGAGCCGGATGTCGAGTTCAGGTATTACCTGGACGAGTTGGGCCAGGCCCGGGCGTACGAAATTTGGGCAGTGGGCGGGAAGAGACAAAAATGGTACGTGTTCGAGACCCCCTGGCCTTTTCCCCGGGAACGGTTCGAGCGGGACTGGGTCTTTCGGCACTTTGCGTCCGAACTGAACCTGCCAGCCGACTCCGCCACCCTTGTGCTCCCTTATCTGGGACCGGCCGACCCCTACCGGCTGCCGGCCTGGCACATCTGGTCGGACGGTGGGGAGTGGTATTTGTTCATCGATTCCGGCTACCTGATGCACCGCGAAAGAATCCTGCAGGAAAAAACGGGGCAGCCCGAAGAGAGGTAAAACCGTTAAACCGAAAAAAACCATGCAGAAATATTGAAAGATTCACACCGCCCATCAAAGACCAACCGAGGGAAATATGAGAACGATAGCGTGCGCACTGACGGTTTTTTTGTGGTTTCCTCCCGCTAATACGATGGCCGAACGGCAGTCCTCGTTTGAAAAAGAAATCCAGCAGTACGCCAAAGAATTCGGCGGCCGGGTGGGGGTGGCCGCCAAATCGATGGCAACCGGCGAAAGCATACTGATTAACGCCGACACGCTTTTCCCGACTGCCAGCGTAATCAAATTGCCCGTTTTGGTGGAATTGTTTTACCAATTTCACGGGGGGAAGCTTTCACCCGGTCAACCGATTGCCCTCTTGGACAGCGTAAAGAAGCCCGGCTCCGGCATTTTGCAATTTCTTCACGGCGGCCAGACCCTTCAACTCATCGATATCGCCACTTTGATGATTATTTTGAGCGACAACACGGCAACCAACTACGTCATCGACCAATTGGGCAACCAGCACGATGAAAAACTTGAGGCCGTGAACAACCGGATGCGCTCTTTAGGCTTGAAGAATACCAAGCTGCTCAACAAACTTTATTCCTTTGCCACCAAGAAGAAAACGGAAGAAGCCCAGCGGTTTGGAATCGGGGTGAGTTGCCCAAAGGATATGATGGTGCTGTTGGAAAAAATTGTTCGCGGTGACATCATCAGCAAGTCTTCGTCTGATTCCATCATCGCGATTATGCGCAAACAGCAGGACTTTCAGCAAGCTGCGCGGCTTTTGCCGTTTGCCGAAGACACGACCCTCTGGATTGCCAACAAAACCGGCTCGTTGGACGACCGGAAAATAGACGCGGGCATTGTATCTTCGTCCAGGGGAACGTACGTCTTTGCCATATTTTGCGATAATTCCCAGGACTTGGGAGAGCATCTGGATAACAAGGCCACTTTGGCCGTGGCCAAAATTTCCCGGCTTTTGTATGACCACTTTATTAGATAGGAGTCCGAGTGGCCGCCAAAGCCTGTCAACCGCTCCTAAAATTCCATTTTCACCAATTGGTCATAACACCCGGACAAAAGAAATAGTTCGTTCAATCTTGACAGGCAAAGAGAGTTGCCTATTTTACCGGCAGTTATATAAAAGCATTCCCGGAAGTACGGTTTCGAGGGGGAACCCGCAGAAGGGAGAGAGCATCTTTTTATTTAGAAAGGAGGTGCTAAACTTTAACGGTCCCATAGAAAGCCCTTAGGGGGTGTATGCCTTTTGTGTCCAAACAGAGAGGCATCACAAAGCAAAAAGGAGGATTAAAAATGAAATCGAGAGCCTTAGCCATATTGGCCGTAGTTGCGGTCGGTCTTGTGTTTCTAACATACCCTTTCAAAAATGCTCAGGCCGAACCTGGAACGGTTGTTAGCATAAGCGGCAACGTCACTTTGGCTGAAGGGTTCACGCTCCAAGTTGGAGCTACCGCTTCGGGGCCGTCGAACGCCCTGGTTGGACAGGGATTCGATTCCCCATTTCGCGGCAATCCTACGGCTACCACCCCTCCCGGATACTGCCGATTTCCTTTAACCGGCTCGGCGAGCGGAAATGTGGTCAGCTTAAGCGGGAACGTCAGTTTTTCGAACGACCCGTCCAACCTTGGGGTGGCGGTGAGCATAACGGCTGATGCCTCAACCAGTGCAATAACCTTTGTTTTCGGGCCGTTCACTCTGACGGACACCGGCTCCGTGGTTATAGCCCACGAATAGATTGTGAATGGGCCTCATCGGATGGGGCCAGCCTGTTTGAAATAAAAAGCCCCCGAGATTTCGGGGGCTTTTTCACTTTTACGAAAAACTACTTCACTTCCTCAACCGACTCCACGGCGATAGACGGACTTCCGCCAAAGTTGGAAACTTTGCCGGTTACCTTCACCTGCTTGTTCACCAACGGCGTAAGCAAATCGCGGTGCTTACTGGACATCATCTGGCTCGAGACGGCCACGTACAGCTTCTTGTCCTTGGTTAAAATGCCAATCGGCAGACCATTTTTCAAACAGGTCTCCGCGCATTCCTGATGGTCGCCGCCCAGCATCGTCCCTTTGGACTTCGAGCAACACTCGTAGTCCACCACTTGACCTGTGATGGTTTTCAGCGGCTCCTCCTTCTTGCCTTTTTCCTGGGCCCAAACGAGACCAAAAAGCGCTATGGAGAGCGCCAGGATCGTCACTGCTACCTTTTTCATTCAATCACCTCCTTCGTTGTGTCAAAGATTCAACGTTGATTTTTTTGCGCTATCTCAAATAAAAGAACTAAATGCAGATATTTAGGCCATGCGTGGCTGGGCGACTGGTTGCGTACCGTAAATAAGACCAAGTATGGCTCCATAGATTATGTGGCCCATCAAACTGCCGAACACGGTTATAAACGGCTGCAGGGTTTTGCTGGCAAAGAATCCGGCACCCATTATCGGCATCACCATTGCCTGCGCCAGAAACCAGAGGATTAGACCCCACAGGATACCTTTTACAACGGGAGCACCCGGAAAACGGCTGTAAAGCAGGAAGGCAAAAATTAGGGGAAAGATGACCGTTCCATTCACAAAATGAATCAACATACCCATAAGCCAAGACCCACTCATTGCTGCGGGCATCCCTCCTCCCAGCATTCCGCCAAGCATCGATGCAATGTCCATTTTGGGCATCCCCATCATCGGGGCGATGTACATCAGCATCGTCATCGCCAGCGTGGCGACGAATCCTGCCAATAAAGCTTTTTTGAAACTCACAAAACCTCCTTCTCCGTTACCTTGTTGTGCATTCTTTCCTTCGAATCCTTGTTGCTTAAAACCACATCGGCCAATTTCCTGTTCCCTGATTTTGAAAAATCTTTTGAGGCCTTCGGCGCGGCAGCGTTATTTTTTCCTTCCGCAGCATTCCTCAAACTTTTCGCCGGAACCGCACGGGCAGAGACTGCCGGATGTCGGAATCTTCTTTTCGGTCTTTTTTCCGCAGTATTCTCCGTAGGAATGTCCCGAACCACAGGTACAGGTATCGTTACTATGTGGCATATTCCCTCACCTCCTTCAACGTTTGATAAAATGTATTTGTCGAGAAACTTACTCACTTGCCGGAACGGTGCAGCAACTGGGATCAGGCGAAGGACCCTGGTGCTCAACCAATTCCTCATAAGCGGCCAGGGCCTTGAGTGCCCATTCTTCGCCGGGGCAGCCCTGCATAGTCATCGCCACGTTGAGGAACTCGACCAGTTCCTCTTTGGTGGCGCCCGACTTTCCGGCCCATTCCACATAGGCCCGGATGCAGGGTTCGCAGCGGATGGCGACCGAAATCGCGGCAGCGGTCAAGAGTTTGTATTTGCCCAAAACTTTGCCGTCCGCATATGCCGCCTGACGCATCCGCACGATGCCGGAGGTCACTTGCGGAGACAGCTTGCGCAATTCGGCGTTGATGTCTTTGGTGCTTTCTCTGGATGTCAAAGTTAAAGCCATTTAATCCTCCTTTAATTTGTTTTCTCTGGTTTGGAGACGACCTTGTATCCCGACTTCTCCACGGCTAACTTCAATCGATTCTTTTCGACCGAATCCGAAACCTTTACCACTGCTTTGCCTTCCTCCCAATTAACCTCTGCATCCACCACGCCGGGAACGCCGACAAGGGCGTTCTTCACATTCTGGGCGCACCCTTCGCAGGTCATCCCGGATATTCCCAATTCCACGGTTTGTGAAGCTTGAGTCGCTTGAATCACGGGGGCTTTGGTAGCGCCGATGCCCAGAGCCGGTCCCCACTGGGGATAAAAAGCCAGTGCAACGGCAAAAACTGCCACTGTCCAGAGAGTGATTTTCTGGGTCCTGCCCGCAGTTTTGACCTTGCAAGTTCCATCTTCGCAAGCAACCTCTCTTTTACGGTAGGTTAAAAAGAAAGCCAGCCCCAAAAAACCAAAGGTGACCATCATAAACAACGGCCGCCACTTTTCCAGCGCGACGGCGAAGCCGAAGCTGCCGAAACCCAATAGCGAAAAAACCAAAGGCCCGATACAGCAAGCCGAAGCCACCAGTCCCGATAGTATTGAACCGCCTTTAATCCATCCTGTACGCATATCTCATCCTCCTAAAAAATGTGGTTAACTTCTTAAAACTTGAGCTAAAGCCCGTTTCAAACTGGTCAAGGCCTGGTTGGCCTTGCCCTTTTGGGCACTTTCCAAAACGCAGGTTTCCATATGCCCTTCCAGAAGCTGAAGGGTTACCTCGTCCAAAGCCCGCTTTACGGCCGCCAGTTGAACCAGCATCGCATCGCAGTCCTCGTGCCTTAAAAGCATTCCGCGAACCCCTTCCACGTGGCCGCGGATGCGGGCCAGCCGGTCGGAGAGTTCTTTCTCGGTGTCCGGAGTCAAATAGACCGAGGAATCACACTTAATTATCTCCTTTGTTTTCATCTCTTCTCCTTCTTCAAAGCCGCTTGTGACCATTTACATACCGTATAACATATCCCCCCCAGGGGGATGTTCCCGAAAATAAAAAATCTTTTGGTCTATCCGGCCAAAAGACTTTCCAGTTTTTTAACGTCAAACCCCACCACTGCTTCCCCGTCAATAATAGTCACTGGCGTGGAGTAGTAACCCAACTTTTGCAATTCTTCCATTGCCTTCTCATCCTCGGCCACATTTCGCTCGGTGTAGGCAATACCTTTCTTCGAAAGAAACTCTTTCGCTTTCGTGCAGAAGATTCAACCGGGCTGGCTGTAAACAGTTACCGCTTTCGGCATCTTTCCTCCTCATTATCCCCCCTTGGGGGATAGTCCAAAATAATAAAAAGCCCTCTGCGGTCAAGCTTTTTTTGCATTCAACCGCCAAAAAGATGGAAGCCGTAACCCAAGCCGAACCGCAAGGTCCAGTCCTCGGTCAACTGGCTTCCGTTAACGAATTGATAGACCGGAACCTCCCAGTTGGCCCACACCTGCACTCCGTGAATGCCCCGCCCGAAAAACGAAGTAGTGACCCCGGGGGTGACAAAAATCCAGTTGCCGCCGCTGTTGGCAAACGGCTGCCCGTCAATTTCGTCTCTCGCGCGGTGAAGGCCGCTGAATCTCAAGGACAAATCCAAGCCAGAATTTTCGGAAAATACGAAGGAATAGCCGGTCCCGGCTCCCAACAGCACAAAGCTTCCCGTTTTCGTTCCATCCTCGGCTTCATCCAAAACGAGACGAGTGTAAAAATTGGCATTTGCGCTCCAAGGGCCGGTCAAGGAGAAAAGAACGGAACCGAGAAGAACCGGGTCCACCGTGCCGGAAACAAAATTCCGGTCGGAGGCCACCGGATTCTTGATTCCCCCTCCGGTGGGAAGATTGACCCCACCCCCCACGGAAACCATCGTAGGAGCGGCAAAGTAACCCAACGACCAGTAGTATTGGGCCGCCACGCTCAACTCGCCCAGCTTTGTATCTTGGGTATTTACAGGTTGATTTTGTAGGGTCCGGCCCTTAAAGGCCACGTCAATGAGCGGAAGGACAGCCCGCAGGGCCAGCCGGTCGGTCACCCCGTAACTTGCCTCCGAAGTCCAGACCCAAGAGCGCGAGGATTGACCAAGCGGATTGCTTCCCACCGTCTTTCCACTCCGGAGGTCCGCCCGCCGAGTATAGCCCGTAGAAAGGCCGAACTGTAGGTGGCCTTTATGCAGCGCGCTGGCTTCCGTCCTGCCGACCGGCAGGTGAGGCGACCCTCAAAGTCCTCACTGGCCTTTGGCGCCGGGGGCCGTCAGCATTCCTAACACCCACATAGCCGCCAAGCCCCAAAAATTCCTAAGAAGCCGTTTCATAATTTCACCCCAAGCCCAAGGCCCCGAAGAACGACGGCATCTATTCCTTCCTGACAACAGTCCGCCAGTTTTCCATTCACGGCCACGGCTGGCACCCGCTTCACGCCGTACTGCTGGGCCCGGGCTTGAGCTTCCTTCTCGTTGCGCAGGTCCAAAATCCGAATGTCGCAGCTCGGACAGGCAAGACTCTCTACCTGTTTTACGGCCTCGTCGCAGACCGGGCAGCCGACCGTAAATATTTCGATGGTGCGGGTTTTCATAGTTTTACTCCTTTCTTCTGCTTGGAGTTGTCGAGCGATTCTAAGATTGGGCACTCACGGGTGGAACCATTATGCACACACGTCTTAACCAGCACCTGAAGGGCGTGACGCACGGCGCATAAACTGTCTATTTTATGGTCAATGTCGGCAATCTTGGCGTTGGCTCTGGCACGCACATCCGCACAGCTTGCGTCGTGGTCATCCCGCAACCATAAGAGCTCCTGAATCTCTGTCAGCATAAAGCCAAGCTCCTGGGCTCGTTTTATGAATCGAATCAACTGGACGGTGTCCGGTGAGTACTCCCGGTACCCGGATGGCCGCCGGTCGGGCTTCTTTAAGAGCCCGCGCCTTTCGTAATAGCGCAGGGTTTGGATGTTGACGCCCGCTTCTCTTGCCACCTCTCCGATACGAAACCGTTCTTTGCTCACATTCAACTCCACGCCTGCAATATACACCCTATACCTAAGTATAGAGTCAAGAGAAAAGATGAAAGTTTTTTTGGGATTAAAGACCCTCGAATAAGAGGCCTCGGTAATTACTGACTAAACGAACCCGACCAGGGAGTCGAAGCTTTTGCCGCCGGACAAAATCCGGCCTTCAAACAATCCTGGCCAGCTGCACAGCAGGAAGCTCGCGCCGAAAAAGCGGTGTTCCCGCAGCAATCACGGGTGGCCCACCATTCAGCAAACATAAGCCCGAAAGTTGTTATGGCTATAAGGGACCAGAACAGGATTTGGTCCGATACTTTCAGTTTCATAACTTCTTCTTACCCCACGTTCTGCAGGCCGGGAAAGGTCTCCAAAAACCAGTTGGCGATAATCCCCAGCTGGTTAAAGAACATCAAAAGCCCGATGCCGACCAAAAGCAGGCCGGAGAGGATTTCGATGGCGCGGAAATGCTTTTTGAAGAAGCCGGAAAAACCGATAAACCAGTTAAAGCTGACTGCGGTTACCAGAAACGGGATGCCTAAGCCCAAGGAGTAAAACGTTAAAAGCAGCATCCCTTCCCCCACCGTTCCCTGGTTGGCCGCCAGGCCCAAAATTCCGCCTAAAATCGGCCCGATGCAGGGGGTCCAACCGAAGGCAAAGGCGATTCCGACTAAAAAGGTGCCGAGAGCGCCCAAGGGCTTGGAGCGGGTTTGAAAACGCTTTTCGTAATTCAAGAACGGGATACGAATGATGCCCATCACGTGCAGCCCCAGAATCACGATGACGACCCCGGCGATGCGGTTGAAAAGCCCGATTTTGTTGGAGAGCAGAAATTTTCCGACCGCCGTGGCGGAAGCGCCCAAGGTTATGAAAACGGCTGAAAAGCCCAAAACGAAAATAAAGGAGCTTAAGGCCACCTTGCGCAAAACCTCCCCCCGTTTTTCCACTGCGCTCATATCCGCCACCGAAACGCCGGAGATAAAAGACAAGTACCCCGGAATCAGGGGCAGAACGCAGGGGGAGATGAAAGAGATGAAGCCCGCGCCGAGCGCCGCTATTAAGCTGATGTTCTCTGTAAACATACCTTTCCTCTAACCTTCCGCGGCAGATTTAAGTTCCCCAATTTAAACTCAATTCAATTTATCGGCAAACCGAACGGAGGTTCGGACTTCGGAAAACTCCCGACCGTCTATCACTACGTGGGGATAAATCAGATAGTTGACCGGTTTCACCGTCGGGTCAACGGATATATCCCGCCCCAGGGTGAAGGCCACCCGGTTGGGGTCGAGGTTGCCGAAAAAGAATTCTTTCTTCCCGGGATTTTTCCAGGCCTCGGAGGCATCCACCGGAACCCAGCCCATTTCGGGAACGTAAAACTCCGCCCAGCAGTGGTAACCGGGTATTTCTCCTTCCCTTTGGTCGTCCGGAATGGGAAACCCCATAACAAACCGGGCCGGGA
>JAKEHY010000020.1 GCA_022614805.1 Candidatus Zixiibacteriota bacterium
GATAGTATGGCACGGCTTCGGTCTGTTTGTAGCTGGGGGAGTGTTCTTCGTCGACAACGATGATACCGGGTTTTTCCAAGGGGGCAAAAACCGCCGAGCGGACACCGACCACGATGGGATAGGCGCCGGAGCGGATGGCCTTCCAAGCCGAGGCTTTTTGGCCCGGGGTAAGTCCGGAATGCAGGGCGGCGACCTGGTTGCCGAAGCGGGCCCGAAAGCGGGCGATGATTTGGGAGGCGACCGAAATTTCCGGAAGTAAAACCAAGGCTTGACGGCCTTGGTTTAAAACTTCGTCGATGGCGGCAAAATAAACCTCCGTTTTTCCCGAACCGGTGACGCCGAAAAGCAAAAAAGGGGAGAATTTTCCCGCGCCGAGCGTTTGACAAATGTCCGCAAAGGCCGATTTTTGCTGGGGAGACAGCGCAATTTCCTTTTTTTCCATAAGTTCGGCCAATTCTTCCTCCGTCTTTTTCTCGATTAGGACAAGCCCCTTTTGGGCCAGCTTCGATATTGAGCCGGGGGAAACGGAAAAACGTTTGACCAGGTCGGAAAGCGGGTGAAAGCCGGAATGGTCGAGCAAAAACAAAATCAGGTCTTTTCTCTTTTCATCTTTGGCCGGCCGTTCGGAAATATTGGCGGCGACGCAGGTAATCTTTCTAACGCCGGGGGCCTTCTCCAGAACCTCGTAACTGGCAATCCAGCCCCGGCGCTCGAAATCGAGCAGGTGGCGGTTCAACGAGGCTTTGGGGAAACGGGAGGCGAGCTTTTTCAGCCCGACTTCCTTTTTTTGGGACAGAAAGAAGAAAAGTTCTTTTTCCGTGCGGGAAAGCTCCTCCGGAACGGGAGAATCCGAAGGCAAAAGAAAGTTGATTTTGCGGTAAATTTTGCTCTGAACCTCTCCGGGCACGGCGGCACGCAAAGCGGGGCCGAGCGGGCTGATGTAGTAATCCGCCGCCCAGCGGATGAGCGAAAGAATGGAGGAGAGATAGGCCGGCTGGGCATCGATGACTTTTTCTATTGACTTGAGCCCAGGTGTTCGGGGGGCGTTCAGACCGACCACCACACCGATTTCCTTTTTGGAGCCGAGCGGCGCCACCACCCGGCAGCCGAGAAGGGCCTTGGGTTCCACGCCCTTGGGCGCTTCGTAGGAAAGGGTGGGGCCGGCGCGGAAGGGAAAACCGATTTCAAGCGGCATAAACAAAAAAGGCGGAGCGAGTCCGCCTTTGGGGAAAGAGAGCCAGGGTCATTTTTGTGTGGTTGTTTTGCCGCGCAGTTTTTCGGCCATCGCAAAGGCCTCTTTCGCTTCCTTGGCCTTTCCCATATGCGCGAACGCGCCGGAAAGTGCTTCCCACGCGTCCCCAAAGCCGGGGAATTTTTCGATGGCTTTCTTTAAGACATCGGCCGCTTTGGTGTAGTATGTTTTATCCTGCCCGCCCAATGAAGTAAGGGCGAGACCGTGATTGTACCAGGAATTGCTGTCCGTCGGGTTTTTAGCCAGATAGCGGGCATACAGCGAATCGGCCAAGCGGAAAAAGGGAGCGCCTTCTTTGGAGGTTTTGGCATTCGTTCCCTTGCTCAAGTTGTACAGGGCTAATTGTCCCAAAAATTCGGCCGAGTCGGGATACTGGCGGGACAGTTTTTGGTACACGAAGACCATTTTATCCAAACTGTCCTCCGCCCCGTATAGCTGACCCAAAAGCCCCCAGGCATCCCAAAAAAGGGTGTCTTTCGCCACCACCTTTTCCAAAACGCCGATGGCCTCTTTGTAATTTTTCTGATTGACCAGGCCGACGGCATAGGCATACCCCCAGCGGGTCGAATCGGGCTTCATTTTGAAGGCCAGCCCGTCGTAATAGGTGGAGGTGTCGTGGATACCGAGGGCGTAGTAAACAAAGGAAAGGTTTTTGTATGGGCCGGTGGCCGTGGAGTCCATCAGAATGCAGCCCCGGTACAGGTTTATCGCCTCCCGGAAATTTTTGATGCTGTCTTTACGCGTCGCCACCTTGGTCCCCTTTTCCAGAAATCCGATGGCCTGGTTGAAGGTCTCTCCGAAAACGACGGCCTTCAGAGTTTCCGCTTTCGGTTTCCATTGGGGAGAGAATTTGATGGCGGCATCCAAGGCCTGCATCATTTTTTGAAATTCCTTTTTCTGGGAAAAGAGCCAGGCGGCCGTGTACTGCATCTCGCCGTCTTCCGGATAGCATTTCAGCCCTTCGGTAACCAACTGCTCGGCGCGCTTCAAATCCTGCTTTCCCTGCGAGGGATTGATGTAGATTTTGGCCGAGCGGGTGTAGTAGTCGCGCGGCTTGCAGTCGGCCCAAACAAAAGAAGCCCACGCGGCGACTATGGCGAACGTCAGAAAAAATCGTCTCATCCTCTTTCCTTCCTCATTTATTCTGGTAGCGCACCGTCAAAGTTAGCTTGGTCTCCTTGTCCTTGTCAACCGGTATTTCGAACCAAGCCGTGGAGGCGTCTTTTTTGGTGAAGGTATGAGAACTTGTCCGGATTTCCCAAAAACCCCAAAAATGTTTGACCACCCGGACGGTGATTGGCTCGGTTTTGTGGTTGCGGACGGAGATTTCCCAATCCTCCTCCCAGACCTTGTTGGAAATCTGGCGGCGGTCTTTTTGGGCCTGTTCGCAGGCGATGTCGAACGCCTTGCCGACGGTAAGCTCCACCCGTTCATCCTTGGGGGTGTGCTCCAGATTGTCCTCGCCGATAAGCTCGATGCTTCCATCGGTGTCTCTTTTCATTATACGCACGATGCCGGCCGGCAGAGCCATCCCCAAACCGGCTTCCTTGGCGTTTTTGAATTCGAGGACAACGGAGGCCTTGGTGGCATCCCGGTCGGGGTCGTAGATGAAGTTTTTCTTCACCGGCGTTTCGGCCGGGTCGAAAAGAGCAACCTGTTTGATTTGGTTATTGGCAAGGGTAGTCGGAAATGCCAGCGTGTAAAGATGGTACTCGAAAAAGGCTTTTTCTTCAAAGGGGGCAGCCTCTGCCGCCGGATATTGCGCATCCAGAGCGCCCCTCAAAAGCCGGGGTTGTTTGGCCCGGTGCAGTTCACCGGCGACGAGCTTTAATTTCGCTTTCGGATAAGTCGCCCCGGAGCGGTTGTCGATGGAGACCCAGCCGGAGAGGGAGAGCCGGTCGTCGGTGGGGTTGACCAGGGCGACGTATTCGGCGTGCCAGCCCAAATTGCCGGTTAGATAGGAAACCTGGCATTTTTCCTTGCCGGAATAGCGGCTGTTGAAGAGCCAGACCAAGGTCGGGCGGGTGTAGAAACCGGCCGGTAGTTCCGGCATTGAGATATTCACCACTTCGACTGGGTTGACCATTCGGATGCCGCCATTGGGAACGTCCAAAACGTAGCTACCACCAATGTAGGAAAGTAATTTGCCGGAAAAGACCTTTTGGTCTTTGGTGACCACGTCGATGGTTTTGTCCAGGTACTTGTTCAAAAGCTTTTCCGAGCCGACCAAATCGAACTCAAAATTCTGCTCCAACAGGTCAATGTCATTTTTCTTGGTCAACGGCTCAAAGCGGACGGAGGTTGGGTCGAGGGCCGCGGCCACGTCGGTGATTTTTACCGTGTCCGAGCCGCGGTTGAAATTCAATTCCCGCACGTCTTTGACCAATCCCCGGCCATCGTTATAGACCGTTACCGTAAGCTCTCCCCCCTGCCCCCATGCGAGAGAACTGGCAAATAGAGCTCCAAACAGACACAACAAACCCCCCCTTGGAACTGACCTAACTTTTGTCATTTTATCTCCTTCTCCCATTAGTTAATACCTGTCTGCCCTGCCTATATTCCCAGCTTTTTCAAGCTTTCTTCCAACTCCCGTTTCATACCTTCCAACCTGGAGAGCTTTTCCTTCTCTTTAGCCCGAACCGCTTCCGGCGCCTTGGCTAAGAATTGGGAGTCTGACAGACGAGTCGAAGAGGAAGCGATGAGGCCAGAAATCCGTTCCAGCTCGACTCTCAATTTCTCACGCTCGGCAGTAACGTCTACATTTCTCTTATATATCAAATAATGCTGTGCATGCGGTAAAACTGATACGTTTGACCAACTTTGGGGCTTATCATTTAGCCATATCTTTAACTCGGATGCACGCACGATTTCTCTCAAATATGGTTCTGTCTCATCGAAGAATTCATGATAGTCTTTATTAGAAACCGTAACTATAAAAGAAACTTTTTCATTTGGTGGCACATGAGCTTCAGATCTTAAGTTCCTCATACTACCACTACTCAGTTGAAACAAATTTACTTTTTCATCTAAATCAATTTCCTGTTTGACATAAACCCGTAGATTTTGCCATCCTTCTTGGGTAATGCTCTTCAAACTTCCAGCGAAACCGAGAGAACTAAACAACTCCTCCGTGACAAAGGGAACAAACGGATGCAGGAAAATGAGCATTCTTCTCAAAAGCGAGGCCAAAACTCGCTCGGTCTCTGCTTTTTCCGTTTCCGAACCCTGTCGAAAACTGGTTTTAGATAATTCCAAATACCAGTCGGCAAAATCGTGCCAGAAAAGTTCGTACAAAGTTAGCGCGGCGGCATTGAAGCGGAAGGACTCCAATTCCTTGGTGACTTTAGCCACCGAAGCGTCCCAGCGTCCCAAAATCCAGCGGTTGGCCCAGTTCTCGACTTTGCTTGGTATGCCCTCCCCCGCCCGTTTTTCCAAATTCGGCACCGACATTTGTACAAAGCGGGCGGCGTTCCAGAGCTTGTTGGCAAAGTTGCGCCCCTGCTCAAAACTGGTGGGAGACAGCTTGGGGTCCTCTCCTTCGGGCGAGGCGAAAACCAGAGTTGCCCGCAGGGCATCCGGGCCGAATTGGTCGATGATTTCCAAGGGGTCGATGCCGTTGCCCAACGATTTGGACATCCGCCGGCCGACGGCATCCCGCACGGTGCCGTGAATGTAGACATCGGCAAACGGCTCCTTCCCCATAAATTCCATCCCGGCCATAACCATCCGCGCCACCCAGAGGAAGATGATTTCGGAAGCGGTGAAAAGGGACTTGGTCGGGTAAAAAAGCTCCAGGTCGCGCGTTTTCTCCGGCCAGCCGAAGGTGGAAAAAGGCCAGAGCCAGGAGGAAAACCAGGTGTCCAGAACGTCTTCATCCTGCCGGAAATTGAACTTCTTGCACTTCGGACAAGACTTCGGCGTTTCGACCGAAACAAAAGTTTCGCCGCAGTCGCAGTAGTACACCGGAATGCGGTGCCCCCACCAAAGCTGGCGGGAGATGCACCAGTCCCGGATGGTAGAAAGCCAATGGGAATAGACCGAGCCCCAGTGGGGCGGGTGGATGCGGAGCTTACCCTCCTCGAAAACTTTCAAGGCCGGTGCGGCCAAGGGCTGCATTTTGACGAACCACTGCTCCGAGAGATACGGCTCGATGACCGTGTCACACCGGTAGCAGACGCCGACCGAGTGGTGATAGGGTTCGGTTTTTTCCAGAAGCCCGGCTTCGGACAAGGCCTGCACCACCTTTTTGCGGGCCTCGAAGCGCTCCATCCCGGCAAACGGCCCCGCTTCGGCGTTCAACGTCCCGTCCGGGTTCAGGATGTTCACGGTCGGCAGTTTGTGTTTTTGACCGAGCAGAAAATCGTTCGGGTCGTGGGCCGGGGTGACTTTCAAAGCCCCCGTGCCGAATTCCAAATCGACGTAGGTCTCCGCCAGAATCGGCACGGAGCGGTCAACGAAGGGAACGACAGCCCGCCTGCCGATGAGATGTTTAAAACGGGGATTTTCCGGATGAACGGCGATGGCGGTATCCCCCATTATCGTTTCCGGCCGGGCGGTGGCGACGGTTATGAATTCATTGCTTCCCTCCACCGGATAGCGGACATACCAGAGGGAGGAATCCTCCTCTTTCGTTTCCACTTCGTCATCCGAAAGGGAGGTTTTGTCCGTGGGGCACCAGTTGATGATGTAGTTGCCGCGGTAAATAAGCCCCTTGTTGAAAAGCCGGACGAAAACCTCCATTACGGCGCGGGAGGCGCCGGGGTCCATCGTAAAGCGCAGCCGGCTCCAGTCCAGCCCGCATCCCATCTCTTTGAACTGGTTGACGATGGCGTCGCCGTACTTGTTTTTCCAGGCCCAAGCGTGCTCCAGAAACTTTTCCCGCCCCAAGTCCCGCTTGTTAATGCCCTGTTTGCGCAGCTCCTTCCCCACCATCACTTCGGTGGCGATGCTGGCGTGGTCCACTCCGGGCAGCCATTCGACTTCAAAACCGGAAAGCTTTCTCCAGCGGATGAGGATATCCTGCAGGGTGGCGTTCAAGGCGTGGCCGATGTGCAAAATGGAGGTAACGTTGGGGGGCGGCACCACGATGGAATAAATCGGTTTTTTGGTGTTCAAATCCGGCTCGAAGATTTTTTCCTCCCGCCAAAAGCGGTTCCAGCGCATCCGGGCAGCGGCGAAGTCGTAATGTTTGGGCAAAATCTCCATTTTGGAAAGGATAGTTTTTATGGGGGGAAAGTCAAGAATTGAGTGATTGAATCATTGAGTCATTGACGATTGAAAACAACCGGCTTTTTATTTTTTTAAAAACGGCTAACTTAAGGCAATATGAAGAAAAAATCGGAAATGGAGCGGTTGATAACCTTTATGGCCACGTTACGGGGACCGAAAGGATGCCCGTGGGACCGAAAGCAGACTCACGAGACGTTGGTGCCCTATCTGATGGAGGAGGCGCACGAGGCGATTGAGGCGATTTATGAGAAAAATTACAAGAAACTGGAAGAGGAATTAGGCGATTTGCTCCTTCAAGTGGTTTTCCACGCCCAATTGGCCAAGGAAAAGAAACGGTTTGACATCGAGAAGGTGGCCAAGGGGATTTCGGATAAACTGATACGGCGTCACCCTCATGTTTTCGGGAAAAAGGAGAAACTGACCCCGGCCCAGGTATTGGAAAACTGGGAAAAACGAAAACTAAAGGAGAAAGAAGACGGGGTTTTGGAATCGATACCCAAAAGCTTGCCGATTTTGTTCCGGGCGCAACGGGTTCAAGAAAAAGCCGCCCAATTCGGGTTTGACTGGAAGAAAGCCCATCAAGTAGTGCCAAAATTGAAAGAAGAGATACAGGAAATTGAGAGGGATTTGAAGAAAAAATCGGGAAAGTTGGAGGAGGAAATCGGGGATTTATTTTTCACGGTAATCAACCTGTCGCGCCATCTCAAGGTGAACCCGGAAAAGGCCTTGAAAACGTCGGTGGATAAATTTGAAAGACGGTTTGCATACATCGAGGCGAGTTTGAAGAAGCAAAAGAAGAATTTGGGGGAGGTGGGATTGAAGGAATTGGATAAGCTGTGGAATAAGGCGAAAAAACTAAAGACCTAACCCCTCGGTCCCCTTCCCGAAGCGGGAAGGGGAGGAAAAACATTAAAAATTATTCGTACCGCAAAGAAACTATCGGGTCCAGTTTGGCGGCTTGGTAGGCGGGGTAGATGCCGAAGATTAAGCCGACCGAAACGGAGACGGTGAAGCCGATGAAGACCCAGACCGGCGAGACGGCCGCCGGCAAAGGGGTGGCGGCGCCGATGAGCAAAGCGATGCCGGTGCCGATGACGATTCCGGCAATGCCGCCCGTGCAGGAGAGCGTTACCGCCTCTATCAAAAACTGCCAGAGGATGTTGCGGCGCTTGGCGCCGATGGCCTTGCGGATGCCGATTTCGCGGGTGCGCTCCTTGACCGAAACGAGCATAATGTTCATCACGCCGACCCCGCCGACCAGAAGCCCGATGCCGGAAATGCCTATCATCAAAAAGAAAATCCCCATCGTGACGGAGCGAAACGACTCCAAAAGTTGCTCCTGGGTGGCCAGCTCAAAGTCATTCGGCTTGTCGTAGGGTACCCCCCGCTGGCGCCGCAGGGCGGATTCTATCTGATCCATCGCCGCCTCCTGTTCCTCGAGGGAACGGCTGCGCACGACCAGCAAAAGCTCCTTTTCCCAGGGATGCAGCCGGGCGAAGGTGCCGTAAGGAAGGACGATGATGTGGTTCGAGTTCCGCCCCAGGTTGGTCTTGCGGTGCTCCATCACCCCCACCACCCGGTATTTGTGGTTGTTCACCAAAATCTCTTTGCCGATGGGTTCGATTTTGGGGAAGAGCGCTTCGGAAACGTCCGCGCCGATGACGCAGACCATCGCCTTGAAATGGTGGTCGATGTCGGTGATGAAGCGCCCCCGCTCCACGTAATGGTTATTGACCCGCTCGTAGTCCGGCAGGGTGCCGAAAAGCGAAGGGCGCTTGAAGGTGTTTCCCTTGTATTTGGCGACGTTGCCGCCGTCCACGAAAACGTAGTTCTGCGGGGAAACGGCGTCCACGGCCGGGCAGTTTTCGGCAATCGCCTCCCCCGTTTCAAAGGTAATCGGCTTGCGCAGCCGCTCCTCCTCCGAACGGTCGCCGAACTGGAAACCGATTTTGAAACGGGTGACGAAGATGACGTTGGAGCCCAAACTCTGAATCTGGTCGGAAACGGAACGGTTCAGCCCCTCGATGATGGAGGCCATCGCGATGACGGAGAGAACGCCGATGAAAACCCCTAACATCGTCAAAAAGGAGCGCATCTTGTGCGCCCGCAGGCTGTCGAAGGCCAAGGCCATTCCTTCCTTCATCTCGGCCCAGCGGAATTTACTCATAACGCAACGCCTCGATGGGGTCCAGCCGGGCTGCCTTGGCGGCCGGAAAAACGCCGAAGAAAACCCCCACGCCGGTGGAGACTAAAAGCCCGGCTATAATCGACCAGGGTTCGATGGCGGCGGGTATGGGAGTGGTCCAGGAAATGACTTTGGCCAAAAGCACTCCCAGCAAAATGCCGGCGGTGCCCCCCGCGACCGCCAACGTGACCGCTTCAATCAAGAATTGCAGAAGAATCGAGCGGCGGCGGGCTCCCAAAGCCTTGCGCACCCCCACTTCGCGGGTCCGTTCGGTGACGGAGACCAGCATGATGTTCATTATCACGATGCCGCCCACCAATAATGAGATGGAAACGATGCCGACCAAGGTAAAGGAGATGCCGGTGGTAACCTTTTTGAAAAGGTCCATCAAGGTTTCGGCCGTGTACATTCCAAAATCATCCTTGTCGTGGTAGGGGACGTGGCGGCGGGCGCGCAAAATGGCACGCACCTGGTCCTGGGCTTTTTCCATCGAGGGGTAATCTTTGGCCTTGATGTAAAACTGCAGCCCCTCCCAGGGCTCCAGCTTGTTGGAGAAATACTTCTGGTAGACGCTGAAGGGAATGGCGGCGAAGCGGTCCTGGTTGTCCCCCAGAAAAGAGCCCCGTTTTTTGGGGACCCCCACCACGGTGAAATCGATGCCGCCGATTCTGACTTTTTTGCCGATGGGGTCGAGCATGGGGAAAAATTTATCGACGAGTTCCGGCCCCAGAATCGCCACCTGGCGGCGGTGGTCGTTTTCGAATTCGGTAATCACCCGCCCCTGGCCTTTATCCACAATGTCGTCCAGGGCCACCACCTTCATATAATTGGGGGTGATGCCGACGATGGGGACGCGGGAAAAATGCTCCCGGCCGTATTTCACCTTGCGGTTGGAGGCTTTCTGGATGGCCACCTCCTCGCACTCCGAGCAGCCGGCCGCAATTGCTTGATAGTCGGCCAAAGTCAAATCCTTCCGCTTCATGGCGTCGAACCAGTCGTCGTCGGACAAAATGATACCGAACTTTTCCACGATGAAGGTGGTGGAGCCCAAAGTTGCCAGTTGGTCAGCCACCAGTTTGTTGAAGCCGGAAATCAAGGAAACCATCGTGATGATGGAGGTGACCCCGATGATGACCCCGATTAAAGTCAAAATCGAGCGGAGCTTGTTGGCCCGCAGGGAGGAAAGGGAGATTTTAACGCTTTCCCAAATCGGCGTTTTCAGTTTGCCCACAGCGAAACTCTTTACGCCGCCCGGCGCTCGTCCTTTTCGATTTTGCCGTCCCGCAAATGCACGCTCCGCTCGGCGTAGGCGGCGATGTCGTGCTCGTGGGTGACCAGAATGATGGTGTGCCCCTGTTTGGAGAGCCGGTCGAACAGCTGCATAATTTCCGCCCCGGTGGCGGAGTCCAGATTCCCGGTCGGCTCGTCCGCGAGGATAATCGAGGGACTGTTCACCAGGGCGCGGGCGATGGCGACCCGTTGGCGCTGGCCGCCAGAGAGCTCATTCGGCTTGTGGTGGGACCGGTCGGTCAAATCCACCGCCGCCAGCGCCTGCTGCGCTTTTTTCTTCCGCTCGGAAGCCGGGGTGCCGTTGTAAATCAGGGGGAGCTCGACGTTGTGCAGGGCCGTGGCGCGGGCCAAGAGATTGAACGTCTGAAAAACGAAGCCGATCTCCTTGTTGCGGATGTAGGCCAACTCGTCATCGGAAAGCTGGGAGACCATCCGGCCGTTCAACTCGTAGGTCCCTTCCGTGGGGGTATCCAGACAGCCGACCAAATTCATCAAGGTGGACTTCCCCGAACCGGAAGGGCCCATAATGGCCAAATATTCTCCCCGCTCAATGTCCAAATCCACCCCCCGCAGGGCCTGCACCTGCACGGCCTGCCCCATATCATAGGTCTTCCAGAGGTTGCGTATGTGAATTAACATCAGGAAGCCTTTTTCCCTTTCTCCTCCGTTTTCACCTTGGCCTCGTTTTCGAGGGTGCGCAGGGTCTTGTAGCTGCCGGTGATTACCATATCCCCTTCCGAGAGGCCGGAGAGCACTTCGATATTCTGCTGGTCGGCGACCCCCACCGCCACCGGCACGAAAACGGCCTTCCCCCCCCGGATGACGAAAACCCCTTCCATCTCTTTTTTCTTTTTCGGCTTGCCGTTTTCGGACGAAGCGGGATTTGGGGTGGAGGCGAAGGCACCGGTGTCTTTTTTATCCTTCTCCTTGGCTTTGACCAAAGCCGACGAATCCCGCAAGACCACGGCCTGAATGGGGACCGCCAGGACGTTTTTTCGCTCGGCCGTGATGATGTCGGCGGTGGCGGTCATTCCCGGCTTGATGCCGGCGACTTTGTCCAGCAAAAGAATTTTCACCCGGAAATTGGTCACCTGTTCCTGGCCCAGACCGGTGCCGGGGGCCAAAGCGGCGCTGCCCACTTCGATGACCCGCCCCTTGAACGTGGTGTCCCGGAAGGCATCCACGGAAACGTCGGCCGTCTGCTCCAATTGGACCAAGGCAATGTCGGTTTCATCCACATCCACTTCCACCTCGATGGCCGATAAATCCGACACGGTCATTATCACCGTACCGGGATTGTTCATCGTGCCGGGAATCACGGTTTCCCCTTTTTCCGCATTCAACTCGGAGACGACGCCGTCGATGGGGGAGGAGATTCTGGTTTTGGCCAAATCATCCTCGGCCTGCTCCATGCTGTGCTGGGCCGCTTCGTGGCGGGCCCGCACCACGGACAGCTGGGTTTGCGACTGATCGAACTGCTCCTGCGAAGCCAGATTCTTTTCGAAAAGCGGCTTGATGCGATTGAAATTCTGCTCCGCTTGCTCCAAGTTGGCCTTCTCCAGTTTCAATTGGGCTTTGGCCTGGTCCAAAGCGGCCCTGTAACGGCCGGGATCCAGCCCGACCAAAAGCCGGCCCCGGTGGACTCGGTCCCCCTCTTCCACCGGCAGCTCGATAATCTGGGCGGAGATGTTGGCCGAAATTTTGACGTCCGTCCTCGGCTTGATTTTGCCGTTGGCGGTGACGATGGAGACGATGTCCGTGCGGGCCAGCTTCTCCGCCTCGACTTTGACTTCCGAGGAGGAAGAGCGTTTGAGGTTGACCAAAACCAGCGCCAGCACAACAAGGCCGGCGCCCGCGCCGATGAAGATTTTCGTTTTCGTTTTCATTTTCACTCCTCGCCGATGGATTTTTTCAAACCCGCTATGGCCATATTATAATCAAAAAGCGCCTCCACCTGTCCGGTTTTGGCCTGTTTGTAATTTTCCTGGGCTTTAAGCAGGTCCAAAATGGTCGCCGCCCCCAGGTTGTATTTCTCCTGTTCTATGTTCAAGTCCTCTTCGGCCGACTCGACCTGCTGGTTGGTTACCTCCACTTTCTGTTTGGCTTTAGCCAAATCCAAGAAAGCCTGTTTGACTTCCAAGGCAACCGTGGAGCGGGCTTGCAGGTAGTCCTGGCGGGCGTTGGAATGGCGCGCCTGGGCGGATTTCAAAGAGCGGTAGGTGGAAAACCGGTCGAAAATGTTGTAGTCGATGGAAAACCCGAAGCGCCACTGGTAGTCCCGGTCGAACAGGGAGGCGACCCGTGAAAAATCCCGGTTGTTCCAGCCGTAGCCGGCGCTTAGAGAGAGGGAGGGATACAGTCCCGCCCGGCCCGCTTGAACCCTCCAGTCGGCCGCTTTCAGATTTTCCTGGGATGCCAGCAAATCGGGGTGGTTTTTCTCCGCTTTCAAAAGCGCCTCGTCAAATCCCAAAGCGGGAGCCTCCGGCTGCCCCAGTTCTTCGGCCAGTTCAATGGAGTCGTTCACGTTTTCCCCTATATCGGAATTGAGCTTGGCCAGGGCCACCTGGTAGTCGGCCTGGGCTGAAATTCTTGAAAGTTGGGCGTTGGCGAACTCCACCTTTGCTTTTAAAACTTCGGAAAGGGAAGCCGAACCCAAATCGTAGCGGGCCTGGGCGATTTTCAGTTGTTCTTCAGCCCTTTTGCCCACGTCTTCCTGAACCTCCAAAAGCTTTCTGGCCTTGAGCGCCGAAAAATAGGAATTCTTGACGTTGAAGATGAGTTTTTGCCGCTCGCTCCGGAACGTCTCGCGCGAGGCGGCCTCCGCCGCCGAGGCCGCCTTGTAATCGGAAAAAGTGGCCCCGCCGTCAAAGACCGATTGCCGGATATCCAGCCCCAGGTTGTAGTTGGCCGTGGTGGTGGTTTGGTCGGAACCTTCGATGGTAATCAGCCCCTGGGTAAAAGAGGAAGAGGGCCCCCGCTTGGTCCAGCCGTAGGAGAGGGAGGCGGAAACAAAAGGCAAAAGCCCGCCGGCGGCGCCGGTTTTATCCGCCTTGGCAATCTCCCAGTTTCCTTCGGCTTTGCGATAGCCGAAGTTTTTTTGCAAGGCTGTTGAAAGTGCGTCATTCAAGGTCAGTTGCTTGATTGCTCCTTCCGCCGCCGAACCAACTACGCACAAACTAATAAAGACAACCATTTTCCTCATATTTATCCTCCGACCATCGCTCCTAAGCCGGCCAGGGCAGCCAGCGCAAATTTCCATAAAATCCAAAGCGGCAGAATCCAAGCTGCCACTTTGCCGGTTTTAAAATTGTAAACGGTGGCCATTCCAATAATCAAAACCGAGACGAACCAGATGGAAAAGATGTCGAGGCCGTTGATTAGGCGGTAGGCCAACGTTTCCGACTGATCGGGAGGGAAGAAGGCGGCCAGGGACAGAGCGGTCTGCATGCTCCCCTTGGCGGTTCCCAGAAGCCCCTGCACCAGCATTTCCGGAATGGCGATAAAGTTGGTATACACGAAAACGCCTAAAACCTGCCCGTAGCCGGCTTCTCCCCCCATTATGATATTGCCGACAAAAAATAAAATTCCAGCAACAACAAAATAGTAGGCAATTCCAATAATCGTACCCACGGAAATCCATAATGGGCTTTTGAACTGCCTCTCCGTTTGCTCAAATATTTCTTGGCGGCGCTCGGCCGGCAAATTCATTATGTTTTCGTTTTTGCGCATCTTCTCCAACGCGTCTTTCATCCGCGGCTGGGCCGTCCAGAAAAAGAAGCCGGTCCCCAGTAAAACCAAAAGAATCATCGGCGCCGCCCAAAAGGGGCGGCTCTTCACCGCTTCAAAGGTCTTTTTGGGCGAAAAATAAATATGGGCCCAGCGGGCCAAAAAACCCAAATCGCCTACCGGCGGTGCGGCCGCCACGGCCGCCACATTCTCCTGCATCGTTCCTCCCATCTACGTCATCTTCTCATACGCCATATTTTCGGTCAGGTTGCAAAAACTGACGAAGGTCACAAAAAATAATATAACCATTTACGGTCGTTCTTGGAATAGGGGACGGGCGAAAAAGGGGGGGGGCAGCAACGTGTGCTGTAACCTAACCCCTCGTATCCCCCTCCCGAAACGGGAAGGGGAGGCAATTCACCAACCACCTCTCCCGGGATGCAGAAACACTTAAACCGTCTTTGCCTTTCGTTTTGAACGGATAAAAAAGATGCCTCCCCCGGCTATCTCCCCGAAAACGGGGGAGCGGCTCGACCGGAGGAGGCGTGGGGCGTCAAATGGGCATTCCCCCGAAGTCCCATATCAGGGACGCGCTTCCAAAGGCGGCCATAATATTGAAGGCAATACGAAAGGCGGTCAATGTTTAAAATTGGACAGTTGCTGCTTAAAAGTTGACAGTTGGCTTAGACGGCCAACTTGTAACGCTTGATGCGGTAGTGCAGGGCGCCGCGGGAGATGCCCAGTTTTCCGGCGGCGTGGGAAATGTTCCCTTTGGTTTCGGAAAGGGCCAAAACGATCCTTTGGCGGTCGGCCACATCGTGGGCCAAACGCAAAGGAAGGCCGTTGGAAGCCAGTTCCAAATGGCCGAGCAGTTCCTGCACGCGGTTTTCCCAGTAGGGGTGTTCCAACTTTTCGAAAATTCCCTTTGACCAGACGAGCTTGGGACGAAGCTCGGCCAGGGCAAAAGCGCCGCATTCGGCCGCTTCGACGCAGGTTTTGGCCAGCTCCCAGTCATTTTCGCAGGACTCAAAGATTTCCAAAGTTTTCTTGAAAGAAGCTTGAGCCAGAGAAAGTTGGTCCTTGCGAATGTAGCAAATTCCCATCCCCCGGTACATCGCCCCTTCCTCCAGCTTTTCAGGGAGTTTTATCAAATAGCTCCGGCAGGTGGCGTAGGCATCCAGAGCCCGGTCATACTCTTTTTCAGCCAGGCGCAAATCCCCCATCAAGCGCCAGCACTGGGTCATAATCGTGCCGTAGGGACTTACCCGCTCGCCGATTTCGAGCGCTTTTTTGAGATTTTCTTCCGCTTCGGCGAAACGCCCCTCGGCAATGTCCAGTTCCGCCAAAAATTCGTAAGCGACCTTTAAGCTCCCGATTAAGCCCTCCCGGCTCGAAATCTGAACGGCCTTGAGGTAACTTTTTCTGGCCGGTTTCCAATGCCCCCCCAGAAAACGAGCGTGCCCCAAATTTATCCATCCGTAAATATGGCTGAAATAATCGCCCGCTTTTTGACTTTCAACCAAAAATTCGTCCAACCCGGCCAGAGCGGACCTCCAGTCACCGGCCAGGCGATGATGAACCGCCCGGCTGCAACGCAGCACCAACTCGTAGTACCGGTCGTTCGCTTTGACGGCGCAAGCTCGGGCCTGGTCATTGAAGTGGTTCGCAAACCCCAGCTTTCCTCCGATACTGTACAGGTAAGCGATTCGATTCAAAGCTTTTGCGGCCTGACCCCAATCTTCCACCAGTTTGAAACCGGAAACCGCCAGCTCCAAGTGCTCTTCGGCATCCTTTAAATTGCCCAAATCAATGAAAATCCACCCGAGCAAACTTTGCGATTTGGCCACCCCTTCAAAGCTTTGCCGGCTCAAATAAAACTCCAACGCCTTTCGAGCCGGCTCCAGGGCCTGTTGTTTCTCCCCCAGCCGCCAGAGAACCAGCCCCTCCAGATAGTTGAATTGGGCCAACTCTTCGGAGAAAACCTTTGCGCGAAAAGCGGGCGCGATTGACCTTAGTTCGGCCAGGGCTTCCTTGAGCTTGTTGGCCTTGACCAAGGAATCAACCCTTCTTAACGGCTCGGCTGCCGTAGATGACTGCCTACTCGACGATTTCATTTTTCCGTGACGAAGCGGTCGAACCTTCTGCCGGGGTGATATCGGAAACCCGGCTCGCTTTCACAAAAACCGGTATCAGAACGAATCCGTTAGCCGTTTTTAGGACTACGAAAAAGGCCACCTTGCCGGCACCGCCGGCGGGGTAAGGTTGTTCATCCAAATCCCGGAATCTCCGTAAATGATTGGGGCGCCGGGCAAAGGCGGGGAGGGTTAAGGAAAGGAGTAAAATTGCAGTCACAAGAAGGGTTAAAAGCTTACAGGCCAGCGGACGCACAGTCACCACTCCTTTCGATTTATGGTTCTACTTTTAATTTCGGCAAAAAGATATACTGAACTTCGGCGCCTTGTCAAGGATTTTTTTAATCAAGGTCAATTTTTTCAAAAAAATAAGGGGCGCGGAGAGCCATGCCCCTACCATCTAACCCCTTTATCCCCTTCCCGAATCGGGAAGGGGAGGGCGAACACAAGGTTCGCCCTTACTTAATCCGTTTGCGCGGCCCGTTTGGAGCGGACTAAAAAGATAATCAAAACGACCAGGGCCACCGAAGCGGAACCGACGGCGAGTGCGTTGGAAAGTTTGCTTTGGCCGACGATTAAAGGGAGAATCAAAAGCGCCACCAAGTTCATTACCTTGATAAGCGGGTTCAACGACGGGCCGGCCGTGTCTTTGAACGGGTCCCCCACGGTATCGCCGATGATGCCGGCTTTGTGCGCCTCCGAACCCTTGCCGCCATACATTCCCTGCTCCACCAATTTCTTGGCATTGTCCCAAGTGCCGCCGGCGTTGGAAAGTAAAACGGCCAGCAATTGACCGGTCAGAATGATGCCCGCCAGAAAGCCGCCCAACCCCTCCACGCCGAGGTAAAACCCGACAATCATCGGGGACAAAATCGCCAAAAGACCGGGGCCTAAAAGTTCCTTCTGGGCGGCGGTGGTGGTGATGGCGACCACCCGGCCGTACTCCGGCTTGGCTTTCCCTTCCATAATACCCGGAATCTCCCTAAACTGGCGGCGCACCTCTTCCACGACCTGGAAGGCGGCCCGGCCGACCGCGCGGATGGCGATGGAGGAGAACAAAAACGGCATCGCCCCGCCGATTAAAAGCCCGACGAACACGAACGGCAGGTTCACCTGTATTCCCTTGGACGCAAAATTCAAGAGCGGGTCAAGCAGGTCCACGTCGGAGGTAAAGGAACGGAAAAGCGCCACCGCGGCCACGACGGCCGAGGCGATGGCGAACCCCTTGGTCACCGCCTTGGTCGTGTTGCCGACGGCGTCCAGCTTGTGAACGATGGCATGCGCCTTGGGATTTTTGTCCTCTTCCAAAACCTTGGACATTTCAAAAATCCCGTTGGCGTTGTCGGAAATCGGCCCGAAGGTATCCATCGAGACAATAATGCCAGTGGTGGTGAGCATTCCCATACCGGCCAGGGCGATGCCATAGGCGGCCATCGCCAAGTTGGCTCCGGCGTCGGCGGAGAAGTTCCGGAATATCAAAAAGGAGGCAACCACGGTGACGGCAATGACCAAAACCGCCACGGAGGTGGATTCCAGCCCTTCCGCAAAGCCGGAAAGGATGGTGGTCGCCGGCCCGGTGCGGGTCGCTTTGGCGGTCTCTTTTACGGGAGCGTATTCCAAGGCGGTGTAATATTCGGTCAGGTAACTGATGACCACGGCCAAGACGATGCCGGAAAAAGTGGCCCAGAAAAACCCGGCCGGGCCATGGATATAGAAGTAGTTGACCAGCCCAAAGCCGATGGTGGAAATGATGGCCGCAACCACAAAGCCGTTCTGAATCGGGCGCATCGGATTGAAATCCTCCCGGTCTTTGCCGCGAACGGACATCGCGCCGAAAATGGAGGCGAACACCCCCACGGCCCGCACCAAAAGGGGGAACAAAATCATCTTCAAGGCCAGCTGTTGGTCATACTGGGCGAAAGCGGCCCCCAAAATCATTGCCGCCACGAGGGTGACCTCGTACGATTCGAACAAATCGGCGGCCATACCGGCGCAGTCCCCCACGTTGTCCCCCACGTTGTCGGCGATGGTGGCGGCATTGCGCGGGTCATCCTCCGGAATGCCGGCTTCCACCTTGCCGACCAAATCCGCCCCCACGTCGGCGGCCTTGGTGTAAATGCCCCCGCCGACGCGCATAAACAAAGCCACCAAGGAGCCGCCGAAACCGAAGCCGATTAAAACCTGCATGGCGTGCTCTTTGAAAATCATAAAGATTATGGTGGCCCCCAAAAGCCCCATCCCGACCGTGAACATTCCCGTCACGGTGCCGGCTTCGAAGGCGACTTCGAGCGCTTTTTTGAAGGAGGTGCGGGCGGCGTTGGCCGTGCGGACGTTGCCGCGCACGGCGACCGACATTCCGATAATGCCGGTGGCTGCCGACAAACAGGCACCCAAAAAGAAGGCAACCGAAATTCCCCATACTAAAGGCCAGTTGGTAGGACCATCTTCTCCAATTTTATAGACGTTGGCGTAAACCAAAAATATTATTATGGATAGCAAAACGATGAAGCCCGCCAGCACCTTCATCTGCTGGGTCAGGTAGGCCTTGGCCCCTTCCTGCACGGCTTTGGCCACCTCTATCATTTTGGCCGTTCCCTCCTCCTCTCCCAAAACCTTTCGAATGAGGTAGGCGCCGTAAGCCAAGGCCACCAAGGCCGAGAACAAGACCAGATACAAAGCGATATTGACCGAGCGGTCGAAGGGGGGCAATACCACGTTCCCTTCACCGGCATAAACCATTCCCGGGACCAAGAACAGGACGGCTGAAAAACCCAGGACGGTTAGCTTTTTAAACAGTTGCGACATTTTCTCTCCTTTTCGCGCGTTTGGTTCCGATTTGCAAAGGCCGTCAAATATATGCGCCTAAAAATTTTTGGCAAGCCGGAAATTGTGAACATTTTCACAAAAAGGCCCAAAGCTAAACGTCAGGGCGGCGCTTCAGCCTTGGGGAAAGCCGTCCCGAACAGGAAGGGTATGGGAAAGTTCCCCTATTAAAAACCTCCGTCAACGGGCTTCCAGCCTATAAGTCGTTGTGCCGCTTGGGAAATTTTATACGACTATGCGGCACAGGGATTGCGAAATTGAAAGGGACGAAGGAGCGGAATATGAGAAAGAAAACAAAATTGCTTATAAAAATTCGGCTTTTGGGCGGCTTTACCATAGTGGAGCTTTTGGTGGCCGCGGTTCTTTTGTCGATCATAAGCTTGGCCGCTTTCCAGTTTTATGGCCGCGAGCATCAGGTTTATTCCGTGCAGGGAGAGATTTCCAACGCCCAGCAAAACGCCCGCATTGCCTTGGACGAACTGACGATTAACGTGATGTCCGCCGGGGCCGAACTGCCGGCCGGCTTTGCGCCGGTGATAAGCCACGACACCAATCCGGACACCATCGTGATTCGCTACAACAAAGACGGCTGTTTTATAACCGTGGGGGAACATACTCAGATTCAGCAGGCCCGGCCCATTCATACGCACGATACGGTCACCTGCTTCGACGTCAATATTGGCCAGCAAATTTATCTCGTCCACAACAACCCTTCCCCCGGGGAACCCTCGGGGGAATGGTTTACTTTGACCGGCACCTCCTACAACGAGGGTAACGGCTGGCAGGAAATCAGCCATTACGAGGACCTTTTGGGCGAACCCAAACCGGGAGATGTGGTTTTGATTCTGGAAGAGGCCAAATACTACATCGATTCATCTTCATCGGATACGGCCCGGGCCCATCCCCGTTTGATGAAGATTCGCAACGGGCAGGCGCCCCAAATCTATGCCGAAGACATCGTCGATTTGCAGTTCGTCTATATTCTAGGGGGCGCCAACCCGGACACGGTGGCTGACATCGAAGCGGCCGGCCGGAACGCACGCGACATTCAAAACGTGCAGATTTTGGTGCAAAGCCGCACCCAGAAGCGCGACCCGCACTGGCCGACGGACGGCGGCTACCGTTTGCGCACGCTCAATTCCGAAGTGCACCTGCGCAACCTCAATCTTTTGTAGGTTCGATGATACGACTGGAGGTATTCCCGATGAAAACGCTCAACAACCAAAACGGCATCGCCCTGATGGTGGCTATGGGACTGCTTTTGATGGTCAGCCTGATCGGGCTGGCGGCCGTTTTGACGTCCGATACGGAGACCGACATCTCGGTCAACAAGAAAAACGACGCGAAAGCATTTTACACAGCGGAGGGCGGGCTGGAATGGGCCCACGGGGACATAAAGGAGGCGGTCAACGCCATCGACACCATCGTCATCCCGCGTGACACGGCGCTCACTTTTTTGGACGACCCGATGCGGCTTTTGACCAAGTACATTCCCAATTTCACCAACCGCTTTCCGCAGGATTCCTTCAAGGCCGCCGCCTATATGGGCGGAAGGGAGTCCTACAAGCTGAAGTACAGCATCGCTCCGTTCGACACGACCGTCACGTCGCGGGGGTTTGTTTTCACCTATCGGTACACCATAACCTCACAAGGCCGTTATTCCGACCCGGTGTTGGGATTTAACGAGAAAAATAATATCATAGCCGGGACGTTCTCGGTCAACTTGAACCGGGCCTCCTTTGCCCAATACGCCCTTTTCAGACATATGACGACGGATACGGCCGGCAACCAGCTTTTTTTCCGCAACGCCGAAAAATTCGGCGGGCCGGTGCACACCAACGGCAAACCGGGGTTTTCCGCCTCGCCGATATTCAACGGGCCGTTCACCTCCGCCTGGACCAGCTACGGTACCAGCGCGCAGATTAACAACGCCGACCCGCAGTTCAACGGCGGCAGCCAGTGGGGTATGGGCTCGATCGGCCTGCCCACCAACGCCTACAGCCAGCAGCGGGCGGCCTTTGATGATACCGATCCGACCAACACCTCCTCGCCCAACAATAGTGATATAAGAAACGGGCTTGGTTTGGGAGGCGGCGGTGCCATACCGACCGGCGTATATCTGGCCAACAACGGCACGATAAACGCCACGGCCGGCATCTACGTGCAAGGGGATGTGACCTCGCTGCAGCTTTGGGTCGGCGCCGACAGTTCCCAGCACTACCGTTTTAACCAGGGCGGCACGATTACCGATATTGTCGTGGACTACGGCAGCAACCAAACCATCTTCAACGGCACGACCTACACCGGCACGCCGAACGGCGCTTTGTTCGTCAGCGGTTCGGTCAACTCCTTAGGCGGAACTTCCCGCACCGACCCGTCGATTGCAGCCGGCACCCAGTTGACTTTGGCTGTTACCGGCAACGTGCGCATAACCAACGACATTATTTATCAGGGCGTCGTTTTTAAGGATGCGGACGGCAACGTGGTGACCGACCCCACCGGGGCCAACGTGACCCCGGAAATTGACTTGAACGCCACCAATATGCTCGGGATTTTCAGCTCTGCGGGGAACGTGCGAATTGCCGCGGGCGCTCCGGACAACCTGAACCTGCACGCTTCCATTATGGCGAGCGGGGTCAACAAGGGATTCGGGGCCGAGGATTTGCTGAATACCCACGGCAACCTGAAGCTTTTGGGCGGACTCACCGAATATCAGGCCAAGCTGTTGGGAATTATCGACGCCGACGGCAACCTGACCGGAGGTTATGCCCGGAAGCTCTTTTATGACAACCGCTTCGCCACCAACTTTGCGCCCCCTTTCTTCCCCACCCGGAACGCCTATTTGACCAGTATGGGGGCCTTCAACACCTCCCGCTGGGCCGCGCAATAACGGACACAAAAGCAAAAGCCCCCGACCAAAGTCGGGGGCTTTTTTTGTTGCCTAACTGGCTACTTCTTTTCCGGCCCGGTGTAGTAGATGACCAGTTCTGCTTTGGTTCCAGCACTGGACTTGGCCGAAAATTTGGATTGTTCTTCGGAGAATTCCGTCTTCAGCAGAATTCCCCGGTTTACCTTCTCACCTTTTGTCCAGGCAGACACGAGATGCGTAATGTCCAGCTCGATTTTGTCTCCTCGATTGGCATTCGCCACGGCATACGAAGGGGCTTCTTCATCCACCGAAAGCACCTGCCCGTTCTGCAGGGAGACAACTGTCCAGTCGCTGGTAATCGGAACCAGCTTCAAGGAAAGATACTGGTCTCGTGTTGAATCCCGCTGAACGTGGAGGATCAGACCGGCGAAGTCAATCCGGCTCCCCTGCGGAATCTCCGGCAGGTCGAATCGAAACACTTCGAAGTTCTGCCCCGTCAGCGCCAGCTGCGGCACAAAGGCCGCATCCCCAACATTCAGCCGAATCTCTTCCGCCCAAGACGCAAGCGCCGAAAATAAAACGGCCGCCGCTGTCATTCCGAGCGTAGCGAGGAACCTCTTTTTTCCGTTTTTCATCTTCCCCTCCTACTTTACCAAACTCATCTTCTTGGTTTGCGAAAAAGTGGGCGTCAAAAGCCGATAAACGTAAATCCCGGAGGAAACCGGGCTCCCCCGGTCATCCTTTCCATCCCAGATGAACCGATACGGCCCGGCGGCAAATTGCTCCCCGGAAAGCATCGTCCGTACCCTCTGCCCCAGGATGTTGAAAATCTCCAAGTTAACCCTCTCCACTTTTTCCAGATTGAACTGTATCTGCGTGGTAGGGTTGAAAGGATTGGGATAGTTCTGATACAGAGCCGTGGGCTTGGGTAGAATCTCCCTTCCCTTTTCGTCTTCTCCCGCAGCCAGCTTCGGGGCTACAATGCAGGACACATCATAAGGAGTCCGGTCGATGTTCCCCGTAAAGCGGCTGGCAGAAGGGGCACCCGACCCCCAGCAGTTCCATTCGGCATAAAAGGTCGGGGTGATGCAGCCACTGCAATCCAAGTCCCAAACATATTTCCAGTTGGGATAAGTGGTGGTGGTAAAAATCCAATTAAACCCGCTGTCCGTCACACCGCCGGTGACCCTTCCCAAATCCGCCTCCTGACCGAAATTGTGCTTCAAAAGCACACCCGTGCCGTTCCACTCGGTCACGCGGCTTCGGCGCAGGTAGAGTTTGGCGTAATTGGCCGTGTTCCTGATTCCGTAGGGAGACCGGTCGCCGATATAGGGGGAAAACAAACTGCAGGCATACAGGGCCACATAGCCATTCACGTTATTTTCCAAATGCTGGTTGGCAAAAAAGCCGTGTATGGTAGTGTATCTTAACCGCAAGGTGTCGGCGCTGGTGCCAGATGTGTACTGGTTGATTATTCCCGTAGCACTGGGCAGCCACCCTGCCGAGGCCTCCACCAGACAGGAATCTATCGGTGTCGCGCTACCCCAAATAGAAATTCCGTAATAGCTGGCCCACACGGTGTCCCGGACGAGCCAGGCACCCTTGCCTCCGTTCTCCCCGGCAACAATAAAAATTCCATAGCCACCCGGTTGGGCATTTATCGAATCGACCCGACAGCCCCGAATGGTCAAGCTATCCGTATTCAGCACGTAAATCCCAAACATCTTACACCGCCCGATGCGGACGTTTTGTATTGAGTGAAGATAGCGGGACGAATCCTCAATCCCTGCATAGGCGTGGCGGATAACGGCGTTGCTCATCGAAAGATACCCGCCGGGGCGAACGACAATCCCGCGCCAGTCCTCGGTGCCCGGGGTTCCCGATGACGAAAGAAATTTTAACGGGTCGCTCGAGTTGCCAACGGCTATTAACTTTCCCCCGCTCGGCACTATAAACTCGCATTTATTAACCGCAACCCCCGAATGGGTCGTGTCCCGATTTGCGAGAAAGGAAAGCTCGGCCTTTGGCGGCAAAATCTTGAGCGTTTTTCCGCTCGAAACCGTTACATCCCCATCCATCGTTATCTTCCCCTGCCAAGTGAGCGGAAAAGCAATGTTATTACTAATGTATTGAGGCGCCGGAACGACTTTGAAAAGCTTGCCTTCGCCCGGGCCGAGGTAAGAAGTGAAAGGTGCGCCTGTACCAGTATTGCCGGTCAAGACCGTATCGTTAGTGAGCACATCGATAACGTAGCTGTGACCGGATTGAGTGAGCCACGCGGTAACATTTTGAGATTCGTTTGCATTCAGTCTTCGATTCACCAGCATAAAGTATCGGATGCCACCTTGGCCGGTAAAAAATCCTATCTCAATGAAAGCAGTGTCAATTCCGGAATATTTATCGCTGGTGACAGACTGGACAAAACTTCCCGTGATTATGCTTGCCGTATCCGCTGTGCCAGCGCCATCAGAAATCGTGGTCAATGGCTTTAGAACTGGCGCAAGTTTATCCAAGTTGGCGTTGATTTCCTTCACCGTGTACCATTTGGAGTTGGGAACAAATTTCCCGGAATCCGCTTTCCAGTCGAACAACCCTCGGGCGCGATATTGCGCCGGATTGATTGGAGAGTAACAAGTGCAAGGTGCACAATAGGTAGGCGGCTCTTGAAGATGAGAAGGGTCGGGCTCCGTGATATATCTGAATACCTCCGGGGCTATCGGCTCACCGTAGGTCGTGTAAACCCAATAACCGATGCCTTTCGCTCCGTGGCAAAGTGCCATATTCACCTGAACTTTGATTTCGCTCGGCCGAGGGTCGCGTGCCCGCAGAGTATCCCTGTCAATGAAGGCAAAAACTTGCACTGTGTTCCAGAAAGGTTTATTGCGAACTCTTGCAGTATCCTTGGCATGATTTAAGTCGATTCCCAAACCTCTAAACAAGAACTGTGGATTCGTATAATCGTAAGGGGGTGTCAGATTAATTTTTTTCGAAATCGTGTCGACTTGACATCCAAATGGATACCAATCGGTAAAAAGTTCAGGTGGCTGAATATGGTCTAAATAGACGGCGTGACCAGCTCCCACCCAGCCAGGGGTCATAACGGTGCTGAATTTCACCGTATCGCTTAGCGACCAATTGGTATTGCGAAAACTTCGCACCAGTTTATCGGCGTGCTTGAGGCTGGGGAACTGCCCGCCGTACGGTTCATCCACTAAATACCAGCGAGCAGGCGCTTTCGGGAGGGTGTTATAGTAAGTCTGAATTGGCGTTTGAACTAAACTCGGGTTATCGTTCCATTCCTTTACCTTCCTGCCTTCAAAGTTGGAAACGGTGATTTTGTCAACAAAGAGCGTCTTAACCCCTGTCCAGTAAAGTTGGTAGCGGAAGGGGTTGTTAATGGTTTGAAAGAAGCAAATTTTGAAGGTTTGCCACTGCCCTGCGACAGCAAAATCTTTAACTTTAATTATTCGCTGGAAGGCAAAGGTTGATTCCCAAACCACTTGATTGTTTACTTTGATTATCGTGTCAACTTGGATAGAGTCGCACAAAACAGTATCTTTGTGAAAAAAAGGAGTTTCCGGCGCGCCCCATCTCAGCCAACCGTTGGCGTTGAAAACCACGAGCTTTGCTACTACCGCTTCCTGGTCGCCGGTCTTGTCGCCGATTTGCAATTGATACTCCGCTTGACAAAACACCGGATTTAAATAATGGGTGGTGAAGTGGAAAACGCTACCGTCAATCGGCCCTTTCAACAAATAGCCCAGCTGGTGGACACCCGCAGTAGCGCGTCTGTAAGTACCTTCAAATATTCCTATAGCTTGAGGGTCATCGAAAGAATATCCATTTCCGAGCAATCGATTCTCCGCCTCCATTTCCGCCCAGTGGGCCTGCTGGGTAAAGTCTTCAAAATAGTACGGGGATTCCGTGCTACTCACCAGCACCCGGTTCGTAGTCCCGTTGTTGGCAAAAATCTTGAACTTTGAGTTGGTTAGCACCGCATCCCCCAAACCAACTATGTGAGTAATCCGTAGGGACTCCAATTGGGCAAAGGCCTCATCCCGATACGGATAAGAAGGTTTGGCCGAGTAGGGGTCCAGGAAAATGACTTTCGGAAAAGTGTCAACCGTCTGACCTTTCACGGTCACCGCCCACAATCCGAGAACAAACACCGTTAAGCGTCGCATATTACCCTCCTATTTGGTTTCATTTAATTAACACCAGTTTCTTTGTTTCCGAATAGTTTCCCGCTCTTAATTGATACAGATAAACCCCACTTGCCACGTTCCGGCCAGATTCATCCTTTCCATCCCAGGTGACCCGGTATCTGCCCGTGCGCTGGGTTTCGTTCACAAGGATTCGAACCGTCCGACCCAAAAGGTCGTAAATGACCAAACGGACTGGCAGCGGTCGAGGGGCTTTCAAGTCATACTCTATCGTAGCTTGGGAGTTAAAAGGGTTGGGATAGTTCTGCTCCAATCGAGATTCAAAAATTGGTCTGGGGCTGGGAATTTCTTCCACGTCCGTTGATATCAAATCGCTGTCCCCGGCAAAAACCCAGACTTGCCCCCGGTCGGTCGAATCAGCAATTCCTTCTTCCGCCCCCACGATGAAATCATCCACCCCATCACCATTAACGTCTCCAACTCCTGCAAGTGCCTGACCGAAATCCGGGGCGGGGATGGGCAAGTCAGCTTCATCAATAATCACATCCGCCCTATTATCCATATTCGGGCCGCCAAAATAAACGTAAACATAACCGGTCAAGAAATTTGTGCCCCGGGGGTCTCCAGTTAAGAGATCTTGATAGCCATCGTGGTTGATGTCTCCAGCTGAAGCGTAAACGAAAGCTATATGGTCAAGAGACAGGTCGGGGAGAGTATCTAAAACTGGACCTCCAAAGTACACAAAAGGAATCCCTGTAGACCCCGAAGAGAGAGTCACAAAATCTCCATACCTGTCACCATTTAAATCTCCTGCTGCAGACAGAATTGTGCCAAATGCCCAATCTGGCTGCCGAAAAGTCGTATCTGGAATGGTTAAAGGATTGCTTTTTCCGAGAAAAATATGAATGCTACCGGGGGTATTGTTATTACTTGTCCCTGGCTCTCCTGCCAAAATGTCGGCAAATCCGTCTCCGTTAAAATCTGTGATAATGATGCTTCCCACGCCGAGCGTGAGTTTATTCTGTGCGAGGCCGGCTCCCGTTACCATCCAGTCTGCCGTGGTGTCAATTCCTACCAGACCATTGTTATTGTAAAGATAAACTCTTCCGTTTATAAAAAGGTCGTCGTTTGGATAATGAGGTGCTGAAATCAACAGGTCTCGTCCATTGGCTCCGTTGACATCTCCCGATGCAACTTGGAAGCCGAGCAAGTCCCGGGGAAATTCTGGAGAGAATATTAGATCTGGCACTGTATCGGGAGGATTGCCGCCGTAATAAACCCGCACAGAAAGCGAATCCCCCGGCCATAGGGCATAGTCCGGCAAACCGTCGCCGTTGATATCCCCAAGGTTGACTAACGGGTCTCCGGGCAGTGGAAATGTTACGTCGGGAACAGTATCTACTATCCCCGGCCCACCATAGTAGAGGTAAGTTCTTCCCACTCCGACAGGCAGACCGGCCTGTTCCCGCACCGCCCCAGCCAGAAAGTCGGCATAGCCGTCTTGATTTACGTCTCCCGCTGGGGCTACGGCCATCCCCAAAAAATCCCCCTTGAGCGGGCCTTTGAGAAACCCGATGATTTGCAAGGGCAACTGCTGCCCCCGGGCGGCGAAAGCTTCCTCGGAAAAAAACAAAAATATTATATGGAATAGAAGCGAACCGGTCAGCAGTAGCAGGCGTCTCATTATGTTTTTCTACGCCTTTCAAGCGCAAGATAAGACGGAAGTGAATTAAGGCAAGGGCTTTTTAACGGAAGTTAAATCCCGGCTGGTATTTGCTACTGAAACGACTTTACCAGCTGCGGCAGGGAGGATTCTTTTTTCAGTTCCGGGCGCTGGAGAAAGAAGAGGAAGGTGGTGCCGCGGCCCGGTTCGGAGGTAAAATCGAGCGAGCCGCCCAAATTGGTGACCAGGCGCAAAACGATGGGCAGGCCCAAACCGGTGCCGCTTTTTTTGGTGGAGAAAAAGGGATGGAAAATTTTGGACAGCAAATTGCGGGGTATCCCCTTCCCCTCGTCGGTGATGGAAACGAAAGGCAGGGGGTCATCCTCCGGCCGGCGGGACTTGTAGCCGCAGGCCACCACCAATTTTTTTCCCACGGCCGTCCCGGTGACGAACTCGGAAAGGGATTTTTCCATCGCCTCCAGACCGTTGGCCGCCAGGTTTATTATGATTTGCTTCAGCTGCCCTTCATCCGCCTGCACCCAGACGTTGGGGGCGAGCATTTTCAGCTCGATTTCGAAAAAACGGTAGGCCGGGTTGGATTTCAAAAGCTCGACCGTTTCGCGAACGGCCTTGGCGGCATCCAGCCGCTCCAGCCGGGGCGGGGTGGTGCGGGCGAAAAAAAGAAAATCGGTGATGATGGAATTGAGCCGGGCGGCTTCCTTTTGAATCAGCTCAAAAAGGGCTTTTTGCTCCTCGTTCAAGGCCAGTTCGTTTTTCAAAAGCTCCACCGAGCCGGACAGGGAGGCCAGGGGATTGCGGATTTCGTGGGCGATGCCGGCGGACAGCTCGCCGATGGCGGCCAGCCGTTCCTGCTCCTTTATTTTCTCCTCCATTGTCTTGGCGTAGGTCAAATCCTGAAAAACCGCCACCACCCCGCGGATGCCGGTCTCCTTTTCCCCCAAAAGGGCGGTGGACATCCCGAGGGGGACCAAGCGCCCCTTGCTGGACACGATGCTGACTTCGGAGCGGCTTTCCGGCTTCAAAAAATAGAGGGCGGAAAAAAGCCGCTCCACCAGCTCGGGCGCCTTCAGGGCTTCCCGGCAGTCCCGGCCCACCAAGTCTTTGGCGGTAAGCCCCAGAATCTCCTCGGCCGTGCGGTTGATAAAGAGGATTTTTCCCAGCCGGTCCACGGTCAGAACGCCGGAGTTCATCGTCTGCAAAACGTCTTCCAGCTCCAGCCGGACCGCCCGCAGCTCCCGGGCGGCGCGGGCGAGCTCCTCCGTTTTTTGGGTCAGCCGCCGGGCGATGAAACCGGCCACCAGCGCGGTGAGATAAAATACGGAGAGGTTTAAAAGATAGGAGGCGAAAAAACCGCGGGAGGCGAACAGGGCCGCCCAGAAATTCAGCACCACCTCCGGCCCGTGAAAATCCCCCGCGACCGCCACGGCCAAAGCGATGCTGTAGACCAGGGCTGCCAGGGTGGCGAAAAGCAGAGTCCCCGAAAAGCGGAAAACCAACGCCGCCGAGATGATGGACAGAACGAAAAGGGCCGAAAAGGGGCTGGAAAAATCCCCCGTGTAGCGCAAAACGGCCCCTTCGAGACCCAGCTCCAGAATAAGCTGGGCGGCGTAGAAATAAATCCAGCTTCGGGACCAGGCCGCCGGGATTCTCCAGCCGAGGGGAAAAAGGAAGCCGAGCGAAAACAACCCGTAGAAAACGAGCGGCCAGATAAGCTCCGGGGGAACCCGGGTGCCGACCACCAGCCCCCCCAAAAGCGCCAGAAAGACCAAAAGCCGCAGGCCCAGAATGAAAAAGAGCTTCTGGCGGGCTTCGTCGCTCTCTATTTTTTCCAGCTTGAACTTGAAGAAGCTCATCGTATCCGTCCTACTTCGTAACCGGACGCACGTCCCGGGCGGCCGGCCTCCAACAAAAAAGCCCTTTTCCGATTGCCGGACGCCGATAACCGGGAGAAGGGCCTGCGAAAAACCGGGCTTTACTTAATGGCGCCAACGATGTCGAACATCGGCAGATACATCGCAATCAGAATCCCGCCGATGACAACCCCCATAAAGACGATGATGACCGGCTCGATGATGGAGGTTAAGGCGGCCACGGCGGCGTCCACCTCCTCGTCGTAAAAGTTGGCGATTTTCTCCAGCATCTCGTCCAGCCCGCCGGTTTTTTCACCCACCGAAATCATCTGGATGACCATCGGCGGAAAAACGCCCGATTCCTTCAACGGCTGGGTGATGGTTTCCCCTTCGGCAATCGACAACACCGATTTTTTGATGGCGTCGTGCACCACCCGGTTGCCGGCCGTTTTGGCCGTCGTGCCCAACGCGTCCAGAATGGAAACGCCGGAGGAAATCAAAGTTCCCAACGTCCGGGTGAAGCGGGCCACGGCGGTTTTGCGAATCACCGTACCAATTATAGGTAATTTGAGCTTGAACTTGTCGAACGCCAGCCGTCCCTGGTCCGTTTTAACCCAGTAGCGGAAACCAATCGCGCCAGCGATGGCGAGCAGAATGAAAAACCAATAATAACTCCTCAAAAAGTTGCTGATGGCCAGCACCATCTGGGTCGGCCCGGGCAGCTCCGAGCCCAAGTTTTCGAACATCTTGGCGAAAACCGGGACGATGTAAGTCAGCATGGCGAGCGTGACACCAGCCGCCACCACCATGATGACGGACGGATAAACCATCGCCCCTTTCACCTTGCGGTTCAAAGCATCCGCCTTCTCGCGAAAGACGGCCAGCCGGACCAAAATGGTGTCCAGAGCCCCCCCCACTTCTCCCGCTTCCACCATGCTACAGTACAGGTCGTCGAAAACCTTCTTGTGCTTGCCCAAAGCCTCCGCCAGGGTGGAACCGGAAGAAACCGAATCGCGGACTTCGGCAATCACCTTGCGGAAGGCCAAAGACTCCATCTGCTGGGCCAGAATGTCCAGGCACTGCACCATCGGCAGCCCGGCCCCAATCATCGTGGCGAACTGGCGGGTGAAGCGGGAGATGTCGATGCGGCGGATACGGTTGACGGTAGGGAGCTTGAGCTGGGACGGCTTGCGGGCAACCGAGGTGACCAGAATCCGGTTGGAGCGCAAAATCCTTTCCAGCTCGGCCCGGTTTTTGGCCTTCAGCTCGCCGGCCACCGCGGCGCCCCCCATCGACTTTCCCTTGTATTCAAATACCGGCATCGATTCTTCCCTGTTTTAGACCGCCGCCAGTTCCATTTTGCGTCCCACCAAATCGGCGAACTCCTGCTGGTTGGAGCAGCGGGCCAAAGCGTCCCCCTGGGTGATTTTGCGCGCCAGGTATAATTCGGCCAGCGACTGATTCGACGTTTTCATCCCGTATTTCTGTCCGGCTTGAATCAAGCTGTATATCTGGTGAATCTTGTCATCCCGGATTAGCGCCCGGATGGCGGGCGTGCAAATCATAATTTCCATCGTCATTACCCGGCCGCCGCCGATTTTGGGCATCAATTGCTGACAGACCACCGCCTGCAGGACAAACGAGAGCGTGATCCGCACCTGTTCCTGCTGGGTGTTGGGGAAAACGTCGACGATGCGGGTAATAGATTCCGCGCAGGAATTGGTGTGCAGGGTGGCAAAGGCCAAGTGTCCGGTTTCGGAGATGGTCAAAGCCGCCTCGATGGTTTCCAGGTCGCGCATCTCGCCGATGAGAACCACGTCGGGGTCTTCCCGCAAGGCATATTTCAAGGCGGAGGCAAATGTCTGGGTGTCCGACCCCACCTCCCGCTGATTGACCAGACAACCCTGGTGACGGTGCAGGTATTCAATCGGGTCTTCCACGGTTATGATGTGGTCGCGCCGCTCCCGGTTGATTTTATCAATCAGGGCCGCCAGCGTGGTGGACTTGCCGCTGCCGGTCGGGCCGCAAACCAAAACCAACCCGCGGGGAAGATTGGCCAGTTCCGCCACCACCTTGGGAACGCCGAGTTCGTCGAAGCTTCTGATTTTGTATGGAATCTGGCGCAGGGCCATCGCCACGTTCCCCCGCTGCACGAAAACGTTGGCCCGAAAACGGGAAAGGTTTTCGATCCCGAAGGACAAATCCAGCTCCGATTTTTCCTCGAAGTGCTGGCGCTGTTTTTCGTTCATAATGCTGTAGGCCAGCTTCTTGGTCTCCTCCGGGGTCAAAATGTCATACCCTTCCAGTTTGGTTAGCTTGCCGTCGATGCGCACCTGGGGCGGCGTGCCGACCGTCAGATGCAGGTCGGAGGCCCCTCGCTTTACCATCAGATCCAGCAAATCCCTCAACGTTACCACGATTTTCCCCTCCTTATTGGTATCGGCAAAAAGAGTTGATTCTGAAGTTTTTAGACCGAGCTTTCGGCCAATACTTCTTCGACGGTGGTTACACCCGCCCGGATTTTCACCAGCCCGGCCACCCGCAGCGAGAGCATGCCCTCCTTGACCGCTTGCTCGCGCAAAGCGGCGGTGGAGGCCTGCTCCAAAATCAACTGCTCCAGTGCGGGAGTAATCGGCATCGCCTCAAAAATGCCGGTGCGGCCGGAGTATCCCGTCTGCCCGCATTCCTGGCAGCCTTTCCCCTGGTAAATCTTAAAGTTTCCAAGCTGGCTTTCGGGAACGCCCAACTTCAAAAGGATCTCCTTGGTGGTGGGCACCTCCACCTTGCAGAACTGACAGATTTTCCGCACCATCCGCTGGGCCACTATCATTTTGGTGGCGGAGGCCACCAGGTAGGCCGGAATCCCCATGTCAACCAAGCGGCTGATGGAGGATGGGGCGTCGTTGGTGTGCAGGGTGGAAAAGACCAGATGTCCGGTCAAAGCTGCCCGGATGGCAATTTCGGCGGTTTCGCCATCCCGAATCTCTCCCACCAGGATGACATCGGGGTCCTGGCGCAAAAAGGAACGCAGGGCGGCGGCGAAGGTGAGCCCGATGTCCGTTTTGACCAAAACCTGGTTGATACCATCGAAGTTGAACTCCACCGGGTCTTCGGCCGTCAGAATGTTGATGTCCGTGGTGTTGATGGTTTTCAAGGCGGAATACAACGAGGTGGTTTTGCCGGAACCGGTCGGCCCGGTGACCAGGATGATTCCGTAGGGCTGATTGATGGCCGTTTCGAAATGTTTGAGCGCGCCCTCCTCGAACCCCAGCCGAGTCAGGTCGACCATCAAGCTCTTGGAGTCCAAAATACGCATGACCACCTTTTCTCCAAAAATGGTGGGAAGAACCGACACGCGCAGGTCAACCGTGCGGTCCCCCATTTTCACCTTGATGCGCCCGTCCTGCGGCAGGCGCCGCTCGGAGATGTCCAAATCGGCCATAATCTTCACGCGCGAGACGATGGCGGCCCGGTAGCGAAACGGCAGCGGCGCCATCTCTTGCAGGGCGCCGTCAATGCGGTAGCGCACCCGGATTCTTTTTTCGTACGATTCGATGTGAATGTCGGAGGCTCCCTTGCGGATGGCGTCGGCGATGAGGTGGTCCACCAGCTTGACCAACGGCTTGTCCTGCACCTGGGACTGCAGGTCCTGCTCGGTGACGGTATCCTCGGCCGACTCGATGAGTTCGAGGCTGTCCCCCTCGATTTTGTCCAGAATCTCCTTCAACCCGCCGGAATCCTGATACTGGGTCTCGATCGCTTTCTGGATCGCCTTTTCGGGGGAGATGACGGGCTGAACGGTGCAGCCGGTGATGAACTTGATGGCATCCAAAACGTAGATGTTGTTCGGGTCGGAAATCGCGACGACCAGGGTCTTGCCCAGCTTCGATATGGCGATGACGTTGAATTTGCGGGCGATGTCCAACGGGATGAACTTGACCACCTCCGGGTTCAACTCCAGATCGGACAGGCGCAAGGCACCGATGTTGAGCTGCCGCCCGACGAATTCGGAAATCTCGTTTTCGTCGGGGATGGCCCCCATCTGGACCAGAATCTGGCCCAGCTTGCCGTTCGTCTGTTTCTGGATTTCCAAGGCCTTGGCCAGCTGCTGCTGCGTAATCTTGCCGGCTTTGACCAGTAAGGACCCCAATTCGGCCGTCAAAAACCCTCCTTTTACCCCTGCCCCTTTTTAAGGGAGAACGGTGCTAATCCTTAAAAATGTCGTCCAGGCGGCTTTCCGCCTGGTGGGAAAAATCGCTGGAAATCGGTTTGGCCGACTTTTTGGCCTTCTCCTTCGCTTCCCGGAAAATCAACGCCAGCTCATCCCCCACCTCCTTGGCGTACAGCCGGACCATCCCGATGGTGGTGCGGTCATCGAAAATGACCACCAGAATGGTGCGCTCGCCGACCAGCGAGATGTGGATGTGGTCCCGTTTCCCCTGATGGAACAAAACCGAAAACTCCGGCTCCCCCACCAGGCGGGCAATCTCCCGGGTGGAAGCGAAGCTCCCGGCCAGAAGCGCCGCCAGCGCGGTGGTGTCCAGCGAATGGGTGAATCCCTGGCGGGTTATCAAATGCCCGTCCTTGTCCACCAAGAGGGCGCATTTGGCTTCCGCCCCCTTGATCAGGCGCGAAAGCACCTTGTCGATGCGGCTTATTTCCTCTTCGTAGAGGATCAGATTTTCGTCCACGATTCCCTCCTACTTTTTTAAAAACCCGAACAGACGCGAAAAAAAACCTTTCCTTTTGGTTTCTTCTTTCCGGCCGCGCGCCAGCTCGGCGGGGCGCTGAACCGGACGGTTTCTCAAGTTGAAGTCGGGGCGGCCGACCGACCGGCGCAGCTCCGGCGACAAAGGCTTCGGACGCTCAACCGGCGGGCGGGCATGCTGTTCCACTTCCGACCCCGAGGTCTGACGGACTCCCGGCACGACCAGCGGCCGGTGAGATTCGGGGAACCCCGAAGCGGGGGCCGGCTTGGACAACCCCGGAACCGGGCGGAACTGCTCTCCAACCGAGGGAGGCGACCCATCCGGCTGGGGGACGCCGACCGATTCCATTTTAGGACGCGACGACCCGGCCGCGGGCTGTTCTTCGGTACCCGGCTCCGCTCTTTTCGGCAGCTCCTCCCGGACCGGCGGATAAGCCGGTTCGACTGGACGGGGATTGGGCGCGTCCGCCGGTTTAGACCCGGCTTCCGATTTGGCCCGGGCTTTCTCCAAAACAATCTTGATGATGCACTTGAGCGTGTCAAAAACCCCGTCCCCCTTCACCGCCACGGCCTCGAAAAAAGGCAGCCCGTTTGGATTCAAGGCCGCCTCCAAAACGTCCAAGGGCAAAGCCCCCGGCAAATCCCGCTTGTTGTACTGAATGACCATCGGAATTTCGTTCAAGTTGTAGCCGTATTCCTGGAGGTTGTCGAGCAGGTTTTTCAGGCTCTCGGCGTTTTCCTCCATCTTCGACTCCTGCGAATCGGCCACGAAAACCAGCCCGTCCACTCCCCGCAAGACCAGTTTGCGGGTGGCGTTGTAGTAGACCTGGCCGGGGACGGTGTAGAGTTGAAATTTGGTCGTGAAACCGGCGACGGACCCGATGTTGATCGGGAGGAAGTCAAAATACAAGGTCCGGTCGGCGTCGGTGGCCAGCGAAATCAACTCTCCTTTGGTGGGCTGGGGCACCTTTTTGTGGACGTACTGCAAGTTGGTGGTCTTGCCGGAAAGCCCGGGACCGTAATAGACGATCTTGCAGGATATTTCCTTGAAGGCGTAGTTTATCGAAACCATCAGGGGCCCTACATCAAAGCCAGCCGGGATGCCGCGTTTTTAATCTCCAGCCGCACCAGTCCGATGTTGACGCGCGAATCGGTGGTGACCACCAGAATTCCCTTCCCCACATCGGCCAGAAAGATTTTCCCCCGTTCGGCCTCGATGGTCACCTGTTTCAAGGGCGTCTGGCGCAACCGTTCCAAAGACTTCTGCACGTTGGAGGTGATGGCGGCGGCCAAGGCCCCCACCGTGTCGTCCTCCGCGCCGGTGTTCAAATCGGCGGCGATAACGATGCCATCCTGGCCCACCAGCATGCTGCCGGTGACGCCGGAGGTTCGGTTAAGCTCCTCTAAGATCTGGTACATGGTGTCCCTCCCGACTGGTTTTCAAAACCGGTTCGTACTTTTCCTGCCAGTGGCGGCGAATCATTTCCACGGCCCGCACCAGCCGGACGTTTAAGAGTTCGTCCGCCGGCGGTTCCACCACGGCCACCAAATAGAATTCCAAGACCTTCTGCACGTACACCTTCCCGGCGGTGGTGGAAAGCTCCATCGACTGGAAGTCGGAGTGGTCCACTCGGGAGGCCAGCTCTTTGTTGCGCTCGACTAAAACCAAACCCCAGGCGGCCCAGAGTTCATCTTCCCAGGCTCCGCCGGACTCGAAGCGGGCCAAAACCAGTCCTTCCTCGTCCACCAGATAGGCTTTCCGCACCCCGCGCTGCTCCCCGATGTAGGCCAAGGCGTCGTCAAAGTTGATTTCCCGCAAGTCGTGACGAGGGGACGCGCCCGCTTCCGGGCGGACCTTCGCGGGTTCCATGGTTCGATGGGAGCCGCCGGCTGGGGGGGGAGCCGCCGACCGGTTGACCGGCTCGGTTGCCCTGGTCGGCCGCGGCCGTTTAAGGGAGCTGCCCCACAAATTTTTCAGAAGGAACGGAGCCAAAACCGCCATAAGCAAAAAACCCGGAAAGTAGGCATACCAGCCTTCCTTCATAGCTTGGGCCAAAGGCTGCGAGTGGATGACCGAAAGCAAAACTCCCAAAACCGTACCGGCGAAAAGACGGTAGGCCGAGGTTCCCAAAGTGAATCCTACCGTTTTCCCCATCCCGGCTTCCGGGAAAACCAGGAAAAAAACCAGAAAGTAATAGGCGGCTTCGGCGGCCAACAAACGCGGGCCGGCCCATCCGGCGTAATCGAAGCCGAAGCCGGCCGGGAAGAAAATCACCGGCACCGCCGCCAGAAGAAAAAGGAGAATCAAAGCCATGCGCAACTCTTTTGACATCGTCGCTCCTTATCCGGCCAAAAGGGCAAAGTCCAAAAAAGCCCCCACCTTCATCTTGAAAGCTCCCAGGTTAATCTCGGGACGGAAGACCACCATCAGCACCTTTTCCTCCATCCGCACGGCCAGAAAGCTCATCCCGTCCGTGTCGATCCAAACTTTTTCCAACTGCCCCAGCTCCACCTTTTCGAGATTCGTTTCCGCCACCAGAAAGACGGAGGCGGAGACGGCCGCCAGGCTGTCGGCATCCCAGTTCCCCTTAAAGCGCTTGTCGATTACGAGTCCCTCCCGGTTCACGACCATAAGGGCGTCCACTTCCGGTATGGCAAAAAGCTCGTCGATGGCCTCTTCCGGGCCGATGACGGAATCGGCGGTTCGTTCGGTTTCCAACGTGAAGATGTCGGAATCCCCCCGCCGCCGCCCCGGCTTGACCGGCTCGGAAAAACTGGGGCGGGGAACCTCCGCAGCGGGACGGGTCTTGCCCGCTTCCTTGCGGCAAAGCTCCAAGAGGTATTTGACTTCCTGATTTTCCGGGTCGGTGATGTGCAGCTTTTCCAAAATCGACAGGGCTTCGGCCAGCTTCTTTTTGTGGATGAAAATTTCGCACAGCAAAAGCTCGGTGGCGCGGGTGCGGCCGTCCAGGCGGATGGCCTCTTCCAGCGCTTTTTCGGCCAACTCGTACATCTGGCGGTCCAGGTGGACCTTGGCCATCACCAGGTGGGCCGAACCGTAGTTGGGGTGCAGCTTGAGCCCGCTCCGGCAGATCTCCAAGGCCTTATCCAGCTGCCCCTTGCGCCGGTAGGCGTCCGCCAGGGCGGCAAAAATCTGGGAGTTTGGATTTTCCGCCAGAATTTTTTCGCACTTGGCGATGCGGTCGTCCAACTCGGCTAAATTAAGCATTCAGTTTCTGCAAGTTATGTGCGTCGTCCATTTTCGGCAAGGCTCAGCTCATTACTTTTTTAATGCGCGCGACCCCAAAGGCCATTCCCGCTCCGGCACCGAACTGCAACAACGAAACCGTAGTGGGAGAAACGGCGGCAAAGCCGGCGGCTCCCAAGAAGCTCAAGAGCTGGGAAGCGGCGAAAAGAAGCAAAGCCGCCGCCAGCCATTGCCAGCCGGCGGAAAGTTCTCCCCCCCGGGTCAGCCGGTACACCTTGAAGGCGAAGGCCAGACCGAAGGCGCTGAAAATCCCCGCAACGAGCGATAAAACAATCCCCCAGAAGGGGGCCGCCGCGCCGGGCAGGTTGTCGGCCCGGGCCGAACCGAAGAAAAGCAAAATGAACCCAAACGTCAAAAGCACCGCTTTCATAGTCTACTCCTTCTTTATCTGCCGGTATACTTCGACTTCCAAATCATATTTTCCCACCAGCCCCCGCTCTTCGGCAAAGATGGCGGCGGCCTCCTTGCGCATGTCGTTGCCGACCTTTTTGTAAACCGCTCCTCCCAGAACCAGCCGCACCACCTCCAACCCGTCCGCCAGAATACTCCCCAGCCCGGCCAACAACTTGTGCAGCCGGATTTCTTTCGGCAGTTCCGCCAGCCGGCTTAAAAAATCGCTCTGGTTGAAATGCTCGTCTCCATACAAAAAGGAGGCCAGGTAAAAATCGATTCCCTTTTTTTCCTGCGGGGAAGGCAGCCGCCGCCGGAAAAAATTTTTCCCCACCTTTTTGTCGAACACCCGCACCAAAACGGAAAAGCAGGCGGAAAAAACCCGCAGGGCGATCGAGAAAACCAACTCCTCCTCTTCCCGCGTGGAAAGCCGGGAGCGGCTTTTCGGGAGCGCCTCCACCAGGCCGTTCTGCACCAGCTGGTGGAGGGCCTTGGAGGTTACAAACTCCCCCATGGGGGAGGCCCGCAGGACTTCCGGGTAGGTCCGGCTGCCGTCGATTAAAATCATAACGGCGAGCTGGTCGACCGTCATCGTTATTTCCTCGCCGCGGACTTTGGGGTTGGCGGAAAGCTTCAAGGGAAGGTGGGCGGCCGGCAGGGTTTTTTGTATTTCGACCCACTCGTCAATGCGCCGGGCCCCCTCCAGAATGACCGAGGAGGTCGGCAGCTCGGTTAAAATCTGGCTGGCCGCTGGGGTCTTCCCTTCGTAGAACATAAACTCCCCTTCATTCCAACCAAACAGATTGTACACGATTTCCTCGATTTGCAGCTTCAGGGCCGCCACGATCTCTTCCCGCGAAAAGAGGTTCAGCTCGATTAAGGTCACCCCCAGCTTTTTGCCGGTGGATTTGTGCAACGAGATGGCCCGCTCCAGGTCCGGTTTCGAGATTTTCCCCCGCTTTAAGAGCAAATTTCCCAGCAAATCCTCTTCGTCGTTGGCGGATAAGGCATAGACGACGTTGCCGTTTTTGAAGTAAATCTCTTTTTTCAAGGGTCCTTTGGTGACCGCCAAAGCCCCCGTTTTCTTCCCCTGCGAAAGCAATTGCAGAATGTCCGAAAAAGAGACGGTATTCAGGTTGCCGGTAAACGCCATCTTCTCCAATACCCCCTTGTCTTTATTAGTATCGGGTTGGGCCGGAGTTTTCTTTACAACGCAAAACCGCCGATAGCGGCAATTCCCACCCCCGTTTTATCCCGATAAGTTCCAGCCAGAACGGCGATTCCAGAAAGCCGGCCAAGCGGCCTATAAAACCGGCACCGAAAGCTTGCGGCCCGAAACATGGGCGGTGGCAACCAGCCCCTTCCCCTCTTTTTTGAAGGCCACCATTCCATCCCGGAAAGCAAAAAAGAGCTTATTTGGAACGGCTTCCGGCAGGCGGTACAGGCGTTGGGTGGAAACCACCGCCTTCATTTTTGGATGGCGGCACAGGCTTTCCGCGCGGGAGAAATCGAGGGGGGCCACCAGAATGGTCGGCCTGAAAAAAAGGGAATCCAGAGGCGGCGGATGGGATTGGTTTTGGTGGGGAAGAAACAGAAATGAAAAGCCCGCCCCGCCCAACCGGAGCCCAAAAGGAATTGAATCGCCGGGAGCCAAAAGGTATTCGACGTTCCAAGCGGGAGATGCGCTGGTTCTCTTCTTGCCCCCCTCATCCACCGGCCAGCCAGTCCAATCCGGGTTGAATGCTTTGGCAATCGCCTCGGAGGCGGCCCGTCCCGATGAATCGAAACGCAAAGGCAGGTACGCTTCGATTTTCTCCTCCCCCCAATAGGCCAAAAACGGGTCCAGGACTTGGCGGGGGGTATGCGTTTTCTGTCCCACCCGCCCTCCTCCTATCACAATCACTCGTCCCGAAAATGAGAAAACCGCAACCGTCTCTCCCCTCGCCTCCAAAACGGCCAGAGCGAACCCCGGTTTTTCTTTGAGCTCCGGCAGCCAGACCAGCGGGATAAGGCCGCCGACCAAAAGATACGCTGCGGTCTTCCGCCGTTGGGCTTTGAAGAGAAAAACGAGCAGGGCGAAAGCGCCAACGAACAGCAAAAAGGTCGTCCATCCGTCCGGGTGGGGGAGGGCAAAGTGAAAGAAAGGATGGCCCAAGAAAATTTCTTGAATCCGAAACAGGGCGTCAAAAAGAAAAATCATCCCGCCGGAAAGCAAGGAACCGGCCCCGAAAAAATTCAAGCCGGCGAAGAAAAACGCGCTCCAGGTAATGAGCATGGTCAACGGCACGGTAAAAAGGTTGGACAGAAGCGAAACCGGAGTTACCTGGTTGAAATAGAAGGCGATGAGCGGAAAGGTTGCCAGGAAGGCGACCAGGGGGGTGGTCAATACGGACAGGAACCAATGGCTGCGAGCATGCGTTTCAACGTAGCCGGCTTCTTTAAATGAGAAAAATATCAAAGCGAAAGCGGCCAGATAAGAGAGTTCAAAACCGATGTCGAAAAACCACAAGGGATTGAGGCAAAGAAGAAACAGAGCGGAAAGGCCCAGACTCTGCTCCCCTGAAATTTCGCGGTAAACGACTTTTGAAACGGTCCAGAACGTGAACATTACGGCCGCCCGTAGAACGGAGGCCTGCAGGTCGGTGAGCAGGACAAAAATCCAGACCAAAGCCAAGGCGACCAGATAGCGCCAGCGCAGGGGAACGTAAAAAAGCTTCAAAAACAAAATCGGCAAAAGCGCCACCCAGGCTACGTTGGCGCCGGAGACAGCTAACAAATGGAGGGTGCCCGTTTTTTCGAACAGCTCATAGGTGGAGGGCTCGATGTCTCGCGTGTCACCGAGAACGAATCCTTGTACGACTCCGGCCGCTTTGGGCGGCAGTCCCTGCGTCAGTTTCTCTTCGACCAAAAGGCGGACCTTTGCCAGACGGGTTCGCCAGTTGCCGGAGCTTTTGGCGGTGATGGAAATTCCCTTTTCGTCCTTGAGAAAAACCGCGCCCTCCACCCCCCGGATGCGCATATAACGGGCGAAATCGAGCGAGCCGGGGTTGGCCGGAGGCCAGAGGGAATCCAGGTAACCTGTAAATTCCATCCGGTCCCCCAAGGCAAAAGAAGAAATCGGCCGGCCGACGGAGAGTAAAAGCTTTCCCTCCAACCCAATTCTTTTTTTCCAGCCGACCGCCACCCGGTCGAGATAAATCCGGGTGCGGCCGGGCTTAATTTCCGGCAGTTCGCAAACCCGGCCGGAAACAACCATTCTTCGGTTGAGGCCGGCAAAATCGGCCACCGAGCGCCCGGCCGCCACGTCGGTAGCGGCCGAATGGCGCAAAGCGCCCAGACCGACAAGCAGGGCTAAGAAACCAAAATTGGCGATGGCATTTTTGACGCGATGGTGGAAAAGGCCGGCAAAAAGTCCGGCCAGGGCGCAGGCGGAAAACCAGAAGAAAAGATTATTGGTGGTGAGGGCGGAAAGAAGAATTCCGGCGGCAAAGGCCAAAGCGGCCCAGAAGGCCGGGGCCGGTAACGTATGCTTGGCGATTTTCTCTGCGGCCCCCATACACCGTCAATCGGATTTAAATCGTCCAGCCACCCGCCGGAGAATGTTCACGAGCAGGTCCGTTTCCTGCACGTTCAGCAACTTTGCGAATAAGAGGTATAAACCGGAAAAAAGCAGGAACGAAACGGCCAGCACCAAAATCCGCTGCCACAACAATTCGGCCGTATGGTGATGGTAAAAAAATGCCAGGGCTACCCAGCAAACGAGTGCGGGGAAAAGCCCGGAAAGAAGAATCTTGAGAAAGTTCCGAAAAACCGGCCCGGCTTCCCATTCCGGAAGTTTTTTCCTGAAGAGAAAAAGCAAGAAGAAAAAGTTTATGAAAGCCGAGAAGGAGGCGGAAAAAGCCAGCCAGCGAAATCCCAACCCCAGCTTGTAAAAAGAAACGTTCAATACGATATTGGAGAAAACCGCAAGGATTCCCACCTTGACCGGCGTTTTGGTGTCGGCAAAGGCGTAAAAGACCGGCGCCAGAACACGCACGCCGGAATACCCCAAAAGACCGAGGGCGTACAACTGCAAAGCCGAGGCGGTCTGAAGGGTATCGCCGGGGCCGAACCGGCCGTGCTGGAACAAAACCGAAATCACCGGAACGGCGGCGACGATCAAGAAAAGGGAGGCCGGCAGGTTGAGAAAGAAAACCAACCCCAGAGCGGAACGGGCCGTTTCGGCGACCCCTTTCAAGTCCTGGGCGGCCACTTTTTGCGATAAAGCGGGCAGAGACACGGTGGCCAAGGCCACGCCGAAGACCCCGAGCGGAAAGTGCATCAAGCGAAAGGCGTAGTTCAAATAGGAAACCGCCCCCTCCGGCATCAAGGAGGCGATTTGCGTGTTGACGAAAATGTTGATTTCGGTGGAGGCAATCCCGGCCAAGGCCGGAACAATCAGGCCGGCGATGGCCAGAAGCTCCGGATGGCGGAAGGAAAAAACAGGCCGGTAGCGGTAGCCCTCCTTTTTTAACGAGGGCATCTGCACGGCCCATTGCAAGAAACCTCCCAACAAGACCCCGTACGCCATGCCGACTATCGGTGGGTCAAAAAACGGGCACAAGGCAAACCCGGCGGCAATCATCCCTATATTAAGGAAGGAGGAGGAAAAAGCCGGCCAGGCGAAATGCCCGAGGGAGTTCAAAACCCCCATCGTCAAAGCCGCCAGGGCGACCAAAACGAGGTAGGGGAACATCAGCCGCGCCAGATTTACGGTCAGCTCCGCTTTGCCGGCTATTTTTCCGAACCCGGGGGCGATGGCCGAGACGATGGCCGGGGTGAAAACGATTCCCAAGAGAACAATCATTGCCAATACCACCACGAGGGCGTTGCCGACGAGATTGAAAAGAAAAAAAGCGCTCGGTTTTCCCTCGAGAGAGAGTTTTTTGCTGAAGGCCGGAACGAAGGCGGCCGAAAGCGCCCCTTCGCCGAAAAACTCCCGCAGCAAATTGGGAATGCGAAAGGCGGCCACAAAGGCATCCATCTGCAACCCGGCCCCGAAGAGGTAGGCAAAAACCTGCTCCCGCACCAGTCCCAAAATGCGCGAGCCGGCGGTGGCGGCCGAAACGCCGCCCGCCCGCCGGGCTAACTGTTGCTTTTCGGTTGACAAAGGGGGGCCGGAAAGTTACAATGAGCGGGCAAAGGAGAATAAATGCCCAGACACAAATCGGCCAAAAAGGCCCTGCGGAAGTCGGAAAAGCTGCGCCAGCACAACAAGGGGGTAAAAAGCCGCCTGAAATCAGCTTTCAAAGAAGCCCTGACCGAAACCGATGCCGCCAAAAAAGCCCAAGAGATAAAGAAAGCTTTTTCGCTCATCGATAAAGCCGCCAAGCGGAAGCTGATACCCAAAAATCGGGCCGCCCGGCTGAAATCCCGGCTGTCCCGCTCCAAAGCCGCGTAATTTCTTCCGCTTTTTTCACCATCTTATATGGCGGGCCAAAAGCAAAAGCTTGGGGTTTTCTTTCAACACTCGTTTTAAAAGCCCGATCGGCTCGATGGCCGCAACCGACTTTCTCTCAAAAATCGACCGGACGAAGCCAATCACGCTGTCAAAGTCGGCATCCCTCATCCGGACGTAAATCTGCCGGGCGTAGAGGTAAAATCGCATCTCCCGCCCCTTAAGGCGGTCCCAGTTCTGCCGGTATCGGTCCAAAAACTTTTCCGAGTGTTTGGAAGGCAGATATTCAGCAGCCGTCTCTCCGGCGATTTTACCGGAAAGCAGCGCGTTGGCAATCCCTGCGCCGGAGATGGAATCCACCAGCCGGGCGGCATCGCCGACCAAAAGCACGTTTTTGACTCGCAAGAGCTTTTTGCCGACATAGGCCGGAACTCCGCCGACGATGGTTTCAATGACTGAAGCGGACGGAAAACACCGCTGCACAAATTTGTCCAAGAGTTCCATCGCCTTCACCTTTGCATTCAAAGCCGGCGTGAAGGCCAGCCCCACGTTGGCCGTGCCTCCCCCCTTCGGAAAAACCCAGGCGTAGCCGCCGGGGCAGAGCTCGCGGCCGAAGTAGAATTGCAGACACTCTTCATCGACGTCCAGGCCGCCGAGCAGGTATTGAGCGGCGGAATCGAAACCGGAAAGATACAAGGTGGTGTCGAGCCCCGCCCAGAAGCCGATGCGGGACTCGATGCCGTCCGAAGCGATGATAACCGGGGCGAAGTATTCGTTCGGCTTCCCCTCTTCCTGGACCTTCACTCCTCGAACCGGCCCGCCGTCGCCGTTCAGCAGTGCGACTGCCGGCGTGCCGGTTTTAACCACGGCTCCTTCACGGGCCGCCCGAGCGGCCAAGTCCCGGTCGAAAATCTTCCGGTCGAGCACGTAGCCGGCGGCAGGGTGCTCGATTCGGGCTTCCGCCCCTCCCGGCCCGACCAGCAGAACCCGCTCAACTCTGGAAGCCACCCAGCGTGGATTAAGAGGAACGATATTTTCCAAGCCGGATTTAGAAATCCCCTCGGCGCAGCAGAGGGGGTACCCCACGATGGGATGTTTTTCCAAGAGAAGAACCTTTCTCCCCTTCTTGGCCGCCGCCATTGCCGCCGAGGACCCCCCCGGCCCGGCCCCGACCACGATTACGTCGTAATTATTCTCCGGCATCATCCCGATTTCTCCATTACTCCGCGGGGGCGAACGGCATTCCCCTTGTCTTTCTCCAAACCGGCGCAGGTTGAAACCTGCGACCCGATTCACACCCTAAAGAGTGCGCGGATACCGTTGGGCAGGCACGGAGACCTGCCCCTACGAACGCAAATCGTTTTTTCTGTCTTTTAATCTCTAATCTCCAACCTCTAATTACCGTATTTGAAACGCCCCCGTCGGACAGGTGCGCACGCAGGCGTTGCACAGGGTGCAGGTGACGTTGTCGATTTTAATACCCCGGCCGGTCAGGGCCAAAGAGTCGTGCGGGCAAACCCCCACGCAGGCCCCGCATTCAAAGCAGAGGCCGACATTGAACAAAAGCCGTTTCCCGGTCGCTTTTCGGGTTGAAACAACTTTGGCTTTGGCATTGGCCTCCTCTACCGGCATAATCGGCGGTAAATTTAGAGTTAGTTGAAAATAAGGCAAGCGAAAACCGTACCCCCTCTAAAGCTGCACCCGTATTATCCGATAAGACAAAAAGGGGAAGGGTGCTATGCGAAAAACCAAAAACTTAGCCGCCGGACTTTTAGCAATCCTTTTGGTTTGTCCCGGCTTTGCCTCGGCATATGAAAAAGAACTGAACGGGCTGGCCGGCGCGCTTACCCAAAAGCTTGTGGAAGGACGAAAAAAGAAAGTGGCGGTGGTCGATTTTACCGATATGGAGGGGCATACGACCTACGCCGGGCGGTTTCTGGCGGAAGAGCTTTCCGTGCAACTTTCCAGCCTCGGCAGCCGCACCGAGTTTGAGGTCGTGGACCGGCTCCGTCTGAAGAGCTTGCTGAAGGAACAGGGATTTGAGGCCACCGGATGGGTCGACCCGCTGATGGGGAAAAAGCTGAAAAAAGCGGCCGGGATTAACGCTATAATCGCCGGGAACCTGACCCCCTTCGGGGACAGTTTGCACCTTTCGGTCAAAATTTTGGACGCCGGAAACGCCAAAATCCTTTTCGCCACCAGCACCGATTTTGCGAAATCGAAAATCATTATGGGGGACAATACGCCGGAGAAAAAGAACCCCCCGGCTCAAAACCCACCCCCTCGCGCTTCCGTGAACGCCGTTCCTCCCCCCCAGTCCGTCCCGGCTCCCCCGGCGGTGGAGGTCCGGCAAAAAGTGGAAACGCCGGAGTTTGTTTTGGAACTGGTGGAGTGCTGGGCCTCCGGCCCCAACTTGACCTGTTTGATGTTGATGACGAACATAAAGGAAGACCGAAGCTACAAACTGACGACTGCCGACACCCGAATCATCGACCCTTCCGGGAACGAATACCGGGCCCAAAAACTGCAGTTGGGCACCGACGAAGGCTGGGATTCCGTGCAAAGGCCCTTGGTAAACGGCATCGCCACGAAAGCGGCTGCCAGTTTTGGCGGCGTTTCCCCCGCACTGCGGACGATAGCCCTCTTTGAAATCAGCTGCCATTTAGACGGCATCGGCCAATACAAGGCCCAGTTCCGCAATATCCCCGTAAACCGGTAGCCACTTCGACCTAACTGGAGCTCAAACATTGCCGGCATCGCAGGCCGTAATTATCAACGAAAGGAAAAAATAAAGCATGTAAAAAACCTCACCTTCAGGCTTCCTCTCCATATCGGAACAGGGAAACCAGAAGGCGAGGTCTGGTCTAAGAACAACTACTTAAACCGCAGATGCCTGTACAGGAAAACTGGAAAAACTTTTACGGGTCGACTATAATTGTCGGCTCGTTTCCGGCCTCATTGGGCTGATAGGAAACCTCTTTAGGGTCTTTTTTCCCATCTAAGTCTAATACCACCTTGATGTACTTCCCGTCACCCGGTTCATTTACGGTGTCGTCCTCAACTGCTCCAACGGCCCAACCCTGCTCACCCAGTGTAAGCTTTACTTTCTTTCCTTTTGGCATACAATGCCTCCCTTCTCACCTTACACTACGTTAAGTTTTTGGGTTTGTTTCTCACTTTTCGCTACATAATACGCTTAGTTTTGAGATTTGTTGGCGGCTGCTTCAGCCAGGCGCAAGAAACGCGCATCTTTCCGCAAATTGTTCAATCCCGGCCATTGAGTCAGGTTTTTCAACGAAAAGCCTTTCTTCAGCGCCTCGCCAATCCATTCCAGCGCTTTTTCCCGCTGGCCCAATTGCTCGTACGTTCCACCGGCTCTGGCCATTACGTCCGGGTCACCCGGCGCCAAGGCCAAAGACTGCTCCAGAAGAGGGAAAGCTCTGCCCCTGTTCCCCAGCATTGCATAATAATTCGCCAGATGGGACAAAAGTGCTGCATCTTGGGGATTTGCTTTGCGTCTTTCTTCCGCCATTCGGGCTGCGCGTAGATAAGCGGCGTGTGCTTTTGCCGTCTCTCCGGGCGCCCAGTAATAGGCCGACGCCAGATTTCCCCACACCCTGTAGTCGCTGCTGTCCACGTTTCGTGCCTTCTCATACGTACGAGCTGCCTCGGCATAGCGGGCTACTTCAAAAAAATATAAACTACCCAAGTTCGAATAAGCGGCAGAATAATCGGGCTGAATTTCAAGGGAACGTTTAAACATTCCCTCCGCATCGGCTGGACGGTCCAAATCGAGGTAAAGGGCGCCAAGGTTGTTGTAAGCTCTGTAGTTTTCTGGAGCGAATTCTACCACACGCTCAAACTGTGTCGCGGCGTCCTCATATCGCCCCTCTCGGCGGTAGAAAGCTCCCAGATGGCTGTAACCGGCTGGATAGTTTGGCCTTGCTTTTATCGCTTTCAGGTAAGTAGATTCTGCCTGGCTATTTTGTCCCGAATTTTGGTATGCGTTGGCCAAGCCTCGATAAGCCTCCACGTTAAGCGAATCAAGTATGAGTGCTTTCTGAAATTCCCCTATGGCGTTCGGGTAACGGCCGCCGCCGGCATAGATTACTCCCAGATTTAGATGGGCCGATACGAGTTGCTCATCTAACTGAACGGCCCGGAAGCAGTTATCCACCGCCAGTTGCTTCCATCGACTCTCTTTTGCAATCTGATACCTGCGCCAATAAGCCTCCCCCAATCCTGCATATGCCAGAGCATAAAGGGGGTCTTCCCCCAAAGCCCGCTCAAAAAGGGCGATGGCCATATCGAGATTCCCCGCATTACCGGAACGCTGGAGATGTCCGCGAACTCGAAGATAAAACAAAGAGGCGCTGGAATTAGAACTGCCCCCCTTAGCCAGTTCTTGCAGAGCTTGGGGCGACAATTCGATTTTCAGCATTTCAGCCATTTTTCTGACTGTCCAGTCGGGGAGAGCGGCCGCATTGGCCATTGTGTAATACGCGACCGCCGAGCGTAAGGGCTTTAATCTTTTGCTTTTAGTGTCAACCAATTCTAAGGTCAAACGTACGCCGTTGCCCATCCGTTCCACGTTCCCACTTACCGCCAAGGTTGCCCCAAAAATCTTGCGGGCTTCTTCCGCACCATAGACATTGTAGTAACGCACGTCGCTGACTGGAACGACTCGTAAAGAAGCTTCCCATTTTTCCAACTGGCTAAGCTTGCGGTTCACGGTCTCTCCCAGTCCGTCGCACAAGGCCTGGTTGTTTGGGTCGCTCCCCGCGTTGGTGAAAGGAAGTATAACCAGATTTTCGGCAAGGGCGAAAGTCCGCATCCCTAAAAACCTTTTGACAAAATCCCGGCTCCAGGGAAGCAATAACAGTATTAGCAGCATTATAACCGTTCCACCTAACGGGAAGGAAATTTTGTGAAGAAATATCCGAAAGGACCACTTTCCGTACCGGTCCAGTTTTTTAGGTTTCGGTAATATCTGTTCGCCGGACTCCATGCTTTCCTTTACTTTTTCCAAATCTGCCACCAATTCGGCTGAACTTTTGTAGCGAAAATTTTTGTCTTTTTTCAGGGCTTTGTCCATTATTTTTTGCAAACTTTCAGGAAAACCACTTTTTTGGATGGAATAGGAGCCCACTTGTTCAGAACCCCCTTTAAAAGGCAATTGCCCGGTAACCATTTCGTACAAAACCACGCCCAAAGACCAGATGTCCGTGCTTGGGTCCACCTCTTCCCCGGCCGCTTGCTCTGGGGACATATAAGCTACCGTTCCCGGAGCCACTCCGATTTTGGTGAGCCGGGTCTGTCCGGCCAACTTAGCCACGCCGAAATCCAGAATCTTTGCTTTTCCGTCTGTAGTGATTATTATGTTAGCCGGTTTGATGTCCCGATGGATAATTCCCTGCTCGTGTGCTTTGGCAAGCCCTTGAGCAACTTGGAGAGTTATGTCAATGACCTCTTCCAGCTTCAAAGGCCCCCGTTTTATTTTTTCTTTGAGCAATTCCCCTTCATAATACGCCATAGCAATGAACCATTTTCCGTGACGGTCCCGCTCGATTTCGTGGATAGTGCAAATGTTGGTATGATCTATGGCCGAGGCGGCCTGGGCTTCTTTGATGAAACGGGCTCTGACTTCCGGCTCTCCGGCCAGTCCGGGGGCCAAGAGTTTGAGGGCGACCGTGCGTTTGAGCTTCAGATCCCAGGCTTTGTATACCACCCCCATTCCTCCTTCACCCAATTTCTCTAGAATTTTGTAATGAGAGATAGTTTGGCCTATCATAGGATATCTTTGAGAACAAGAACAATTAAACAGGAGAATCGGCCACCGTCAACCCCGCCCTTGCCAAACCGGTTTTAAAGTGTAAATTGACCCAACCAGAGCCCTTAATTTGTTGGGAGCTGCAGTTGGGTCTTATGATTGGAAAGCTTCGAATGCGAAAGCAATAAAAAAGATGCTTGGCAACCATAATTGATTGACAATTGGTAGCTTAGGAGGAGAAATGCCAAAGGCCAAGGTTTATAAAAACTTCATAAACGGCGAATGGGTGGAGTCTGGCTCCGAGGAAACGTTTGAAAACCGCAACCCGGCCGACAAAAGGGATTTAATCGGGCTTTTTCAGCGCTCCAATCAGGATGACGTGAACGCGGCCGTGGAAGCGGCCAAAAACGCTTTTGAAAGCTGGCGGCTTTATCCGGCCCCCCGCCGGGCGGAAATTTTGTTCCGCGTGGCCGAGATTCTGTTAAAGAAAAAAGAGGAGTTTGCCCGGGATATGACCCGCGAAATGGGGAAGGTGTTGAAGGAGGCCCGCGGCGACGTGCAGGAAGCGATTGATATGACCTACTATATGGCCGGCGAAGGGCGCCGCCAGTTCGGTCAGACCACCCCCTCCGAGCTCCCCAGCAAGTTTATGATGTCGGTGCGGATGCCGCTTGGAGTCTGCGCCCTGATTACCCCCTGGAACTTCCCGATGGCCATCCCCTCCTGGAAGCTGATGCCCGCACTGATTCTCGGCAACACGGTGGTCTTCAAACCCGCCACCGACACCCCCCTTTCGGCCTACAATCTGGTGAAAGCCTGCGAAGAAGGGGGGCTGCCCAGAGGGGTACTCAATTTCGTGACCGGCACCGGTTCGGAAGTCGGAACTCCCTTGATGACCCACAAAGATGTCAAGCTGGTCAGCTTCACCGGTTCGACCGCGGTGGGGAAAGCCGTGGCGGAAGCGACCGCCTCCAGCTTCAAACACACGAATCTCGAAATGGGGGGGAAAAACGCCATTCTGGTGATGGATGACGCCAAAATTGATTTGGCGGTGGAAGGGGCGATTTGGGGCGGATTTGGCACCACCGGCCAGCGCTGCACGGCGGCCAGCCGGGTAATCGTGCATAAAAAGGTCATCAAGGAATTCACGCAGAAGTTTGTAGCCCGCGCCCGGGCGTTGAAAGTCGGGGATGGGCGGGACCCCAAAACCGAAATGGGCCCATCCATTAACGAAGGACAACTGGAAACGGTGATGAAGTATGTGGAAGTCGGCAAAAAAGAGGATGAGGCCCGGCTCTTGACCGGCGGACGCCGCCTGACCAAGGGGGAGTATGCCCACGGCAATTTCCATGAACCGACCATCTTTGGGGATGTGCACCCGGAGATGCGCATCGCCCAGGAAGAGATTTTTGGGCCGGTGGTGGCGGTGATTCAGACCGGCTCGCTCGAAGAGGGAATCAAAATCATCAACGAGACCGCCTACGGCCTGTCTGCCTCCATCTACACACAGGACATCAACCGGGCCTTCGTGGCGATGCGGGACGTCTACACCGGCATTTTCTACGTCAACGCCTCCACCATCGGCGCAGAGGTTCATCTGCCCTTCGGAGGTACCAAGCAGACCGGCAACGGGCATCGGGAGGCCGGCCAGGCGGCTCTGGATGTTTTCTCGGAATGGAAGGTTCTCTACATCGACTATTCCGGCAAACTGCAAAAAGCCCAGATTGATGTTGAATGAGCATCTGAAACAGGGTTTATGAAGCCGAGCAAATTTCTCTGTTTTGCCGAGAATCAAAAGGATTTTCATCCGCTCCCTTACTTGAAGGGGGCCATCCGGCCGGAGGACTATCTGGTTTCCCAGCTCTGGCTCTCGTCTTCCATCTGACTTTCTTTTCTTTTTAGACCCGTAGGGGCGGGGTCGCCCCGCCCAAAGCGAGGCAACCTCGCCCCTACAATCTTTTTTGAAAAGCGGATAAGAAGAAAGGAACCGAATGAAAAAGAAAGTTTTGATAATGGGTGCGGCCGGACGGGATTTCCATAATTTCAACACCGTCTTCCGCGGCAACAAAAACTTCGAGGTGGTCTGCTTCACCGCCACCCAGATACCGAACATCGACGACCGGAAATATCCCGCCCAACTGGCGGGAAAGGGCTACCCCAGAGGGATTCCGATTTATTCGGAGGAGGACCTGACGGCCGTCATTCGCAAAAAGAAAATCGACTGGGTCGCCTTCTCCTACTCCGATATCCCCCACACCTACGTGATGCACAAAGCCTCGCAGGTGATGGCCCAAGGGGCCAGCTTCATTCTCTTGGGGCCGAAGGAAACCCAGCTGCAATCGAAAGTTCCGGTGGTGGCGGTTTGCGCCGTCCGCACCGGCAGCGGCAAAAGCCAGACCACCCGCCGGGTGGCCGACGTTCTAAAAAAAGCAGGGAGAAAACTGGTGGTGGTGCGGCATCCGATGCCGTACGGCAATCTGGTAAAGCAGACCTGCCAGCGCTTTGCCAGCTTCAAGGATTTGGACCGCTACGACTGCACCATCGAGGAGCGGGAGGAGTACGAGCCGCATCTGGAGCGGAAAACCGTGGTCTATGCCGGCGTGGATTACGAAAAAATTCTGCGCCAGGCGGAAAAAGAGGCGGAAATCATTTTATGGGACGGCGGCAACAACGATTACCCCTTCTTCAAACCCGACTTGCTCATAACCATCGTGGACCCGCATCGCCCCGGCCACGAGTTGGGGTATTTCCCGGGCGAGCAAAATCTTTGGTCGGCCGACGTGGTGGTGATAAACAAGGTGGACACCGCCGCCTTTGAAAACGTCCAGACCGTGCGCAAAAATGTGGAGCGGATAAATCCCCGCGCAACCATAATCGAGGCCGCCTCCCCCATTTTTGTCGAAGGGGGGGAAATGATTCGGGACAAAAAGGTGCTGGTCGTCGAAGACGGGCCGACTTTGACCCACGGGGAGATGGAATACGGCGCCGGCGTGGTGGCGGCGCGGAAATTCGGGGCCAAAGAACTGATTGACCCCCGCCCTTTTATCAAAGGCAGCCTGGTGGAGGTGTACAAAAAATACCCCCACATCGGCAGGCTGCTCCCGGCGATGGGATACGGCGCGGCCCAGATTAGGGACATGCAGCAAACGATTAACCGGGTCCCGGCCGATTTGGTCATCGTCGCCACGCCGATTGACCTGGGCAAGCTCCTGACGGTGAAAAAACCGTTGCTGCGGGTGCGCTATGAGCTGGAAGAGCTGGGGAAGCCGGGCTTGAAGGATGTTTTGGCCCCGTTTTTAAAGCGGAAGAAATGAAACGGGCCGTGGTTGCCCTGGGGGGCAACGCCATCACCAAAGCCGGCGAGCCGGACACCATCGCCAACCAGTTCGCCAACACCCGCGCCTCCTTGGGCGGCTTGGTGGAATTGTTGCGGGAGGGGTACGACATTGCGATAACTCACGGCAACGGCCCGCAGGTGGGGAACGCCATTCTGCGGGTCGAGCTGGCCGCGGACAAAGCCCCCCTTTTGCCGCTCGGCGTCTGCGTAGCCGACACGGAAGGGGGGATGGGATATATGATCGCCCAATCCCTCATTAATCGTCTGCAGAAGGAAAAAATCGGCCGTCCGGTGGTCACGGTCCTAACCCAGGTGCTGGTGGACAAGGATGACCCCTCCATTTCCGACCCCGCCAAGTTCATCGGTCAGTTCTATTCCAGGGAAGAAGCCGACGACCTGATGAAAAAAAGGGGCTGGAAGATGAAAAAAGATTCCAACCGCGGCTGGCGCCGGGTGGTTCCCTCCCCCCAACCGAAGGACATCATCGAGAAGGAGCCGATAAAAAAACTGCTCGAACAAAGGGTGGTCGTCATCGCCGCCGGCGGCGGCGGCATCCCGGTGTATCGGATGCCGGATGGAAGTCTGGAAGGGGTGGATGCGGTGGTGGACAAGGATTTGGCCTCCGCCGTTTTGGCCCGGGAAGTCGCGGCTGAACTGCTTCTAATTTTGACCGGCGTGGACCGGGTAGCCATTCATTTCGGCCAACTGGAGCAGAAATTTTTGGATACAATTACCGCCAAAGAAGCTCAAAAGTATTTCGACGCCGGCGAATTCCCCCCCGGGAGCATGGGGCCGAAAATCAAGGCGGCCATAAATTTTCTGCAATCGGGGGGCAAAGAGGTTATAATCACCTCCATCCCCCAGGCCTATCCGGCCGTTTTGGGAAAAGCCGGAACGCACATTTTGCCCGGCTGATATGTATTTTTGCGAAGGAAAAGTGGAATCGAATACCGCCATCGGCGCCAAAATCGCCGGAGCCGTTTTGCAAAAAGGAAGGCTCTACGAGGTCGGCGGCGCCGTGCGCGACCGGCTTTTGGGGATTCCCCGAACCCAAAAAGACACCGATTATCTGGTTACCGGCATCCCTCTTTCCGAACTGGTTGCGCTTTTGAAAAAATTCGGCTACGTCGATTTGGTCGGCCGTTTTTTTGGCGTCATCAAATTCACCGATAAGGATACCGGCGTAACCTTCGACATCTCCCTGCCGCGCAGGGAAAAAAGCACCGGCACAGGCCACAAGGATTTCGAAGTCGATTTCGACCCCTCCCTGCCGGTCGAGGCCGATTTGGGCCGGCGGGATTTCACCATCAACGCAATGGCCTTGGAAGTGGCGACCGGCAAACGCATCGACCCGTTCAAGGGGGAGGAGGATTTAAAAGCCCGGCTCGTGCGGGAAGTTTTCCCGCAGGCGTTCGAAGAAGACCCCTTGCGAATGCTGCGGGCCGTTCAATTCGCCTCCCGCTTCAATTTTGAAATCGAGCCGAAAACATGGGGGCATCTTTTGGCTTCCGTGAAACTCATTGAAACGGTGGCCGCCGAGCGGGTGGCCGAAGAGCTGAACAAGCTGATTCTGCTTTCTCCCAAACCCTCCATTGGCTTCAAGCTCTTGGAACGCTCCGGGCTTTTGAAAATCATTCTGCCGGAGTTGGCTGAAGGGGTGGGGGTCACCCAGCCGGGCGGGTATCACCGCTGGGAGGTCTTTGAACATTCCCTCTACGTGGTGGATGCCGCCCCGCCCAAGCTCGCCGTCCGTTGGGCCGCCCTCTTGCACGACGTCGCCAAGCCCCGCGCCAAGGTGGAAACCGGAGAAGGGGCCACCTTTTACGGCCACGAAAAGTTGGGCTCCAAAATGACGAAACAAATCCTCCGGCGGCTGAAATACTCGAACGATTTCATCGACCAGGTCTTCCTTCTGGTGGATAAGCATATGTTCACCACGCAGGTGACCGACAAAGGGCTGCGCCGCCTCATCCGCAAGCTGGGGCCGGAACTGGTCTTCGAACTGTTGGACTTGCGCCGGGCCGACGTCACGGGCCAGGGAATGGGGGGAAAAACGGATGACGTGGATGAACTGGAGGGACGCATCAAATCCGAACTGGAAAAAAAGCCGCCGTTCAGCGTCAAGGATTTGGCCGTAACCGGCCACGACATAATGGAAATCCTGCGAATTTCCCCCGGCCCGGCGGTGGGGAAGATTTTGAACCACCTTTTGGAGCAGGTTTTGGACGACCCGGCCAAAAACGAAAAAAGTGCTTTGTTAAAGCTGGCGAAAGATTATTATACGGGGCCGGAGGTGAAATGAATTTACACGAGTATCAAGCCAAAGAGCTCTTTGCCCAGGCCGGTATTCCCATTCCAAAAGGGAAGGTTGCCCGAACGCCTGAAGAAGCGTATCAAATCGCCTCCGAATTGGGCCAAACGGTGGTGGTTAAAGCCCAGGTGCACACCGGCGGTCGCGGCAAAGCCGGCGGCGTGAAGCTGGCCCAAACTCCCGAGGAAGCGAAAGAAAAAGCTTCCGTCATTCTTGGAATGGACATCAAGGGCTACATTGTCGAGAAAGTTCTGGTTACCGAAGCGGCCGACATCACCTCCGAGGCCTATTTAAGCGTGACGCTCGACCGGGAATCCAAAATGCCGGTGATTATCGCCTCCCCGGCCGGCGGGATTGAAATCGAAGAAGTGGCCAAACAAAACCCGGAAAAAGTCCTAAAGTTGCGTGTGAACCCTTTGACCGGCCTTCTCCCCTACCACTCCCGTCAGGTATCCGGCTTTTTATATGCCGACAAAAACATCCGCAAGCAGGCCGAGACAATTTTAAAAAAACTCTATGCGCTTTACTTCCAAGCGGACTTGACCCTGGCCGAAATCAACCCGCTGGTTGTCACGAAAAAAGGGGAACTGATTGCCTTGGATGCCAAGGTGACCATCGACGACAATGCGCTAGTCCGGCATCCCGAATTTGAAAAATACAAGGAATTTTTCGGTGCGGAAAAAATCGAAGAGGAGGCCAAAAAAGCCGGGCTCTCCTTCGTGAAGTTGGACGGCAGCATCGGCTGCATTGTCAACGGCGCCGGACTGGCGATGGCCACAATGGATTTGGTGAAATTCTACGGCGGCCGGCCGGCCAATTTTCTGGACATCGGCGGCAGCTCCAACCCGGAGAAAGTGATTGCGGCAATGAAAATCATACTGGCCGACCCGAACGTGAAGGCCATCTGCTTCAACATTTTCGGCGGCATCACCCGCGGTGACGACGTGGCCACAGGCATTGTCAAAGCAGTCAATACCTTGAAACCGAAAGTGCCGATTGCCATCCGCCTGGTCGGAACGAATGAGGATTTGGCCAAGGAAATTCTCTCCAAGGTGAACTTGAACGTCTTTTCTTCGATGACCGAGGTGGTCAAAAAGGCCATCGAGCTTTCGAAAGCGGCGTAGGATGGGAATTTTAATCGGCGAAAAAACGAAAGTAATCGTGCAGGGGATAACCGGCCGGGACGGCTCCTTCCACGCCCGGCAGATGAAGGAGTATGGCACTAAAATAGTGGCCGGCGTCACACCCGGCCGGGGGGGAGAAAAGTTGGACGGCATTCCGGTCTTTGATTCGGTTAAGGAGGCGAGGGAAACCACCGGCACCGACTGCAGCGTAATCTATGTCCCCCCCGCTTTTGCCACAGACGCCATCTACGAAGCGGCCGACGCCGGAGTCCCGCTGGTGGTTTGCATTACGGAAGGAATTCCGGCAGCCGATATGCTCAAAGTTTATCATTATTTGAAAACGACCCAAACCCGTCTGATTGGTCCCAACTGCCCCGGCCTGATTACCCCCGGAGCCTGCAAAGTGGGGATTATGCCGGCATCGATTCACATTCCCGGACCGGTCGGCGTGGTCTCCCGCTCCGGCACCCTGACGTATGAAGTGGTCTATAATCTCACCTTGGCCGGCATCGGGCAATCGACAGCCATTGGCATCGGCGGCGACCCCATAATCGGCACCGACTTCGTGGACGTCCTCGCGCTCTTTGAAAAAGACAGGGAGACAAAAGCGGTGGTTCTGATTGGGGAAATCGGCGGCACGGACGAGGAACGCTCGGCGGCATTTATAAAAGCCGAGATGTCCAAACCGGTGGCGGCTTTCATCGCCGGGCAGACCGCCCCGCCCGGAAAACGAATGGGGCACGCCGGCGCCATCATCTCCGGCGGCTCCGGCACGGCTGCCGAGAAAATCGAGACCTTCAGAAAAGCGGGCGTGCCGGTCGCCTCCACCCCGGCCGAAATTCCGGCCCTGGTGGAAAAAGTTTTGGGCAAATCCGAAAGGAGAAAAATCTCGTTCGCCTCTCCCAAACTGAAGAAAAAAGCGGCCGCCGTGAAAATGGACGGTTTCAAAGGTAACCATCGGAAGAAAACCCCGGCCCTGGCGGCCAAAGAAGGCCGCACCGTCGCCCATAAGAATAGAAGGAAAAAGTAAGCGATGGAAAGAACGCTTTTGATTATCAAACCGGATGCGGTCTCCCGCAACCTGATTGGGGAAATCATCGCCCGGGTGGAAAAAGCCCGTTTCAAAATAAAGGGGATGAAAATGGTGCGGTTGAAACCGGCCGAGGCCCGCAAGTTTTACGCCGTCCACGAGGGCAAGCCGTTTCTGGAGGAACTGGTCGACTTTATGTCCTCCGGGCCGGTGGTGCCGGTGTGGCTGGAAAAAGAGAACGCCGTGGCCGATTTGCGCAAATTGATTGGCGCCACCGACCCCAAGAAAGCCGACCCCGGCACGGTCCGCCACGATTTGGCCGTCGATATGGGAAAAAACTCCGTCCACGGCTCCGACTCTCCCGAAAATGCCAAAGTGGAAATCCAGTTTTTCTTCCCCAACTCGGAGGGGAAATGAAAAGAAAAATATCCGTCATTGGAGCCGGCAACGTCGGCGCCAGTCTGGCTCTCTATCTGGCGGAGGCCAATCTGGCCGACGTCATTTTGGTCGACATCGTCGAGGGAATCCCGCAGGGGAAGGCGCTCGATTTGTCCCAGGCCGGGCCGGTGCGGGGCTACAACTCCCGCATAACCGGAACCAACGACTACAAGGGAATCTCCGGCAGCGATATGGTGATTGTGACCGCCGGGCTCCCCAGAAAGCCGGGGATGAGCCGGGAGGATTTGCTTTCCGCCAACGCCGACATCGTCGGCAAGGTGGCCGACGAAATCAAATCCAAGGCCCCCAACTCCTTCGTCCTCGTGGTTTCCAACCCGCTGGACATTATGACCTATCACGCTTTCAAAAAAACCGGGTTTCCCGCCAAGCGGGTCTTCGGCCAGGCCGGCGTTTTGGATTCCGTCCGTTTTCGCACCTTTGTGGCGATGGAACTGGGGGTGGCCTTCTCCGACACCCAGGCGATGGTTCTGGGAGGCCACGGGGATACGATGGTGCCTATGCCGCGTTACTCGACTGTTTCCGGCGTGCCGATTACCGAACTTTTGCCAAAAGAGAAAATCGAGGCCATCTCCGCCCGCACCCGGGACGGCGGGGCCGAGATCGTGAAACTCTTAAAAACCGGCTCGGCTTACTACGCCCCGGCCGCGGCCACGGCCGAAATGGCCAAAGCGGTCTTTTTGGACGAAAAGAAGCTTCTGCCCGCTTCCGCCTACGTTAGCGGCCAATACGGCCTCTCCGATTTGTATATTGGGGTGCCGGTGATACTGGGCGCCGGCGGCGTGGAAAAAGTTGTCGAGCTGAAACTGGAGAAAGAGGAAAAAGAGGCGCTCGCCAAATCGGCCGCCACCTACAAGGAAATGTTGAAATTTCTGGGCTACTGATGCGCAAATTCAAAACCTTCACAGTCCCCCGGGAAGGGGAAAAGATAAGCTTCAAAAACAAAAAGCTTCTGGTGCCGGACTATCCCGTGATTCCCTACATCGAGGGGGACGGCATCGGCACCGATATTATGCCCGCGGCCCAGAAGGTGTTGAACGCCGCCGTGGAGAAATCCTACGGCCCGGGGCGGAAGCTTGTCTGGGTGGAAATTTTCGCCGGGGAAAAAGCGTTCAAAAAATACGGCGAATGGATTCCCAAGGAAACTTACGAGGCCATCCGCTTTTTCATGGTTTCCTTGAAGGGGCCTTTGACCACCCCCATCGGCGGCGGTTACCGCAGCTTGAACGTCACCCTGCGGCAGATTCTGGACCTCTACGCCTGCGTCCGGCCGGTGCGCTATTTCGAGGGGGTTCCCGCCCCGGTCAAAAGCCCGCAGGATGTCAATTTGGTCATCTTCCGCGAAAACACGGAGGATGTCTATGCCGGACTGGAATGGAAAAAGGGAACGCCGGAGGCGAAAAAACTGATTTCCTTTTTGAACAAAACCCTGAAAGCCAGGGTGCGCCCCGATTCCGGCGTCGGCATCAAGCCGATTTCCGCTTTCGCCACCAAGCGGCTCGTCCGCAAGGCCTTGCAGTACGCCTTGGACAACAACCGGAAAACCGTGACCCTGATTCACAAGGGGAACATTATGAAGTTCACCGAGGGGGCCTTCCGGGACTGGGGCTATGAGGTGGCCAAAAAAGAGTTCGGCAAGCTGACCGTTTTGGAAGAAGAATTGCGCGGCGCCGAAGTTCCACCGGGGAAGATAGTGGTCAACGACCGGATTGCCGACTCTATTTTCCAGCAGATTTTAATCCGCCCCAAGGAGTACGACGTTCTGGCTTGCCCCAATTTGGTGGGCGATTTTCTTTCCGATGCTGCCGCCGCGCAGGTGGGGGGGCTGGGAATGGCTCCGGGGGGAAACATCGGGGAGGGAACCGCACTCTTCGAGGCCACCCACGGCACGGCCCCCAAATATGCGGGGCAGAACAAGGTCAACCCCGGCAGCTTGATTTTGTCCGGTGCGATGTTGTTGGAATATTTGGGCTGGAAAGAAGCCGCCGGGCTGATTTATGCCGGGCTGGAAAAGGCCCTCCGGCAGAAAACCGTCACCTACGACCTGGAGCGGCAGATGTCCGGCGCCCAGCTGGTCTCCACCTCCGGTTTTGCCGACCGGATTGTCGCCCATCTGAACGAAAGCCGCCTCCCCCAGCCGGAGGCGGTGAGTTGAAATGCCGGAAACCCGAGCCCCCCTCCGCCGCCGGCCGTCCCCTCCGAGAGGACTTTTGGTTTCGGTCGTGGTGCCGGCCCACAACGAGGAGGAAAACCTCCCCGCTTTGCTGGAAGCCTTCGACGAGGTCTTCCGCCGCGAGCGCATCCCTGGCGAGTTAATCTTAATCGACGACGGTTCCACCGACAAAACCTACGCCAAAGCCCGCGATTTGGCGAACCGCTATCGTTTTTTGCGGGTGTACTATCACAAAAGCCGTCAGGGGGTGACCGCGGCGTTGACCACCGGACTCGGTCTGGCCCGGGGACGTTTTTTGTTCTATTTTCCCGCCGACCTGCAGTACCACCCCAGCGAACTCCCCCAGATGATTGACCGGCTCACCGCCGGCTTCGACGTGGTTACCGGCTGGAAACAGGGGCGTTACGGCCCCAAGCGCTTCGTCTCCTTCATTTACAATTCCCTCTCCCGGATGCTGTTCAAAGTTCCGGTGCATGACTTGAATTCCATCAAGGGTTTCAAGAGGGAGGTTTTGAACAATCTGGCCTTCCGCAAGGACTGGCACCGCTATCTGGTGGTGATGGCCCACGAACAGGGGTTCAAGGTGACCGAGGTGAAAGTCAAACTCTATTCCCGCAAATTCGGGAAATCAAAGTTTGGCTTCTGGCGCATCCCCATCGGATTTTTGGACCTCCTGGCGGTCAAATTCCAGCTTTCTTTTTCCAAAAAGCCCCTCCTTTTCTTCGGTTCTTGGGGTTTGGTATTGATTGGACTGGGAATTGTCATTGGTCTTACCGCCATCGGTTTCCGCATCTTCGCGCACGAAGGCTACCGGCCGGTTTTGTATCTGGTAATGTTGTTGGAGCTGTTGGGAATTTCCTTTTTTGCCCTCGGATTTCTGGGAGAGACGTTGGTTGAGTTGCAAAGCCGGATGGACCACCTTACGCGAGAGGTGGGGGAACTGAAAAATAGCCGCCCCGCCCACCCGGGCGCCCGGACGGCCCCCCCTTTCCGCCAGCCCTCCACGGCTCCCCCGGCCCGTCCCACTCCGACAAAAGAAACGGAAGCGCCGGCCCCTTTTCAGCCGCAACTTCCTGAAAATCCCGTTCCGGAGGAAGCCGAACCGAAATTCCCCTTCGACCGTTGAACCGAAAGGTTTTCACTTTCCTTCGCTGGACCGCGGTCGCCTTGATTTTCTTTTTCCTGGGGAAAAAAGTGGCCGCCGACTGGCAGGCCGTCCGGCAGTACGAGTGGAAGATAAATTACTTCTGGCTGGTTTTTTCCCTCTTCATCCTTTTGGGGAACTTCGTTTACCTCTCCTGGGTCTGGAGCGAGATTTTGAAAATTTTCGGCAAGAACTTGAAACTCCGCAAGGCCTTCAGGATTTCCTACCTTTCCAATCTGGCCCGCTACCTGCCCGGCCGCATCTGGCAGTATGTCAGCCTGGTGGCGATGTGCGAGCGGGAGGGGATTTCCAAAAGCACCTCGACGGCCTCCTTCGTTTTAAGCCAGCTCATCAACATTCCGGCCGCGCTGCTTTTGATTCTAATCAGCGGGGTGCTCCCCCCTCTCGCCCGGCAAGGTTGGATACAGGATGCCATCTGGATTCTGGGAGGCGCCGTAACGCTCGGAGCTTTGATTGTGATTTCCCGGCCCAAATGGACGGAAAAAACCCTGCTCTGGTTGCTTCGCAAAGTGGAAAAAACGGAGCCGGTGGTCGCCTTGAAGAAAACTTCGCTGGCGGGTATATTCGTCTCCTATGCGTTTGGCTGGTTTTTGCACGGGGCCGCTTTTTTCTTTTTCGTGGTCGCCGTAACCTCCTCGGCGGAAAATTTCTTTCCCATCGTGGGAGCCTACGTGGCCGCTTACCTGGTCGGCTATTTGAGCGTTTTCACCCCCGGGGGCCTGGGGGTGCGCGAGGCGGTTCTGGCCTTGATTTTGAGCCTCTATTTTCCCGATTCGGTCGCCATTTTAATTTCCACCCTCTCCCGCATCTGGGTCGTTCTGGGTGAAACCACGGGCGTCCTGGTGGCCTGGAAGCTATAAATGGTTGAAAAGAAGAACAAATCGGCGCTCAAAAAACCGACCCCAACTTCCTACTGGTGGGAAAACGAAAAGTTGTTCCCCTGGCTGCCGCTGGGGGTCTATTTTGTCTTGGTAATTATTCTTTTTGCCGAGTTTGTCTTCTCGGAAAGAATGCTGGCCGGCTCGGACACCCTGCAGGCGGGGATTTTCTTCCGCTCCTTTTTGGTCGAGTTTTTCAAAAACTACGGCCACGTCCCGCAGTGGAACCCCTACATTTTCGGCGGGATGCCGTTCGTGGACGCCTTCCACGGCGACATTTTTTATCCGTTGAGTTTTCTCAAGTTTTTAATGCCGCTCGACCGCGCCCTGGGCTGGATTCAAATTATCCACATCTTTCTGGCCGGCGGCTTTATGTATGCCTGCGCCCGCCGGTTCGGTGCCAACTATCTCGGCGCCTTCACTTCCGGTCTTTTTTATATGCTCTCCACCTACCTTGTTTCCTTGGTCAGCCCCGGACACGACGGCAAGATTTTCGTCACCGCCCTTTTTCCATTGGCACTCCTTTTTATGGAAGCGGCCTTTCATGGAAAACCGTTTCCAAACTCGCTTCTAATGGGGGGTGTTTTGGGCTTGATTTGGCTCACCCCTCACCCCCAGATGGCCTATTTCGCCCACCTCGCGCTCGCTTTTTACGCCGCTTACCGGCTCATCGAGAAAATCTGGAGGCCGAGAGCTTGGAGTTGGGCAGTCTTGCGCTCGACGGCCCTGGCTCTCGGCGTAGCCGTCGGTCTGGGCATTTCCGCCGTCCAGATGTGGCCGGGGGTCAACTACGTCAATAATTATTCCCCCCGGGCCGAAGACCGCGGTTACGAATGGGCCACCTCTTGGTCGATGCACACGGAGGAACTGGTAGGGCAATTTGTTGGCGGCTTTTCGGGGATGATGACCCAAGCCGAGCAAAGCTACTGGGGGCGAAACCCGTTCAAGGACAATTCCGAATACACCGGGCTGGTCGCCCTGCTTTTGGCTTTGGCCGGCGTGGTTTTGTGGAAAGAGCGGAAGAAGTGGTTTTTCGCCGCCCTGGGGCTTTTCGCCCTCATTTACGCACTCGGCGCCACCACTCCCCTCTTTAAACTTTTTTACTATCTGATTCCACAGGTAAAAAAGATGCGCGCCCCAAGTATGATAATGTTTCTTTTTTCCTTTTCGGGGGCGCTTTTGGCCGGGTTCGGCATTCAAGCGCTGCTGACGGGTTTGAATGAGCTGAACGAAAGAATGAAAAAACGCCTGTTTGTGACTCTGGGTACGGTCGTCGGCATTGTCCTGCTCCTGACCTTGACGGTCACGTTTGCAGGCAGGGGCCTTTCCGGTTTTTGGAAAGGGATTTTTTATTCCGATATGCCCCCCTTCAAGGAATCCTTCCTGCAGGCCAATTTCTCCAAAATCGCCGGCCGCTGCTGGCTGGCCCTGTTCCTCGGGGGAATATCGCTCGGTCTAATCTGGCTCTATTTCAAAAGAAGTGTAGCCGCCTCCGTCCTGGTTGCGGCCCTGCTTTTCATTGGCATGTTAGATTTATTCCGTATGGATAAAAACTTTATTGAAACTACGAGTTTGGAAACCCACTTCAGCCCTCACCCGTTGGTGGATGCCATTAAATCCGACCCGGTGCCCAGCCGGACATTCGTTCCACCCCAAACCCTTTCCGGCCTGCCGGGCATCGGCACGGAAGATTACCTCCCCTACTTCGGCATCGAAACCGTCACCGGCTACCACGGCAACCAGCTGCGCTATTACGAGGATTTCATTGGCGGAAAATCGTTCGCCAATCTGGGGAACCTGAATTTCCTGAAGTTGCTCAATACCCGCTACTTGGTCAGCCGGGATTCTTTTTCGATGCCGGGGGTTCTGGAAATGGCCGGCCATTACGGCGGGGTCTATTTGTACAGCAACCTTACCGCCCCCCCCCGCGCCTTCGCCGTGTTCAACTATGAGGTCGTGAAAAACTGGAACGAGGCCATTGAGCAAATCCGGCAGCCGGCTTTCAACCCGGCCAAAACGATTTTCGTAGCCGAAGACCCGGCTCCCCCTGGTTGGCAGCCGGATACCTCGGCGGCCTTGATAGTCGCCGAAATTACCGACCGGCAGATAGAATCCTATAAAACATCAGTAAACCTTCCCAAACCGGGGTTTTTGTTCTTGAGCGAAAATTTTTACCCGAACTGGAGGGCCTACGCGAACGGTCAGGAATTAAAAGTGTATCAAGCTGACGTAGCATTCAGGGCGGTCTATCTGCCGTCTGGCAATCATACCGTTGAATGGCGCTACGTGCCGACGCTCTACAAAAAAGCCCGCCTTGTGACCTGGCTTTCCTCCCTGATTGTGCTTTTGGCGGCCGGATATTCCCTGGTTCTATGGCGCCGGAAAGAAAAAATCCCAACAGAAACCGCCCCTCCCGCATAGATGAAGGCCTTAGTCATCATCCCGACCTACAACGAAAAGGAAAACATTGAAAAAATCGCCCCGGCGGCCTTGGCGGCCGACCCGTCTATTTCGGTTTTGATTGTGGACGACAGCTCCCCCGATGGCACGGGGGAAATGGCCGACCGGATGGCGGCTCAAAACAACCGGATTTTCGTTTTGCACCGGGAGAAAAAAAACGGGCTGGGGCAGGCCTATCTGGCCGGTTTCAAATGGGGATTGGAAAAAAATTTCGACTGCCTTTTCGAAATGGACGCCGACTTTTCGCACGACCCCAAATACCTGCCGGATTTTCTAAAAGCGGTTCTCGAAGCGGATTTGGTCATCGGCAGCCGCTACATTTCGGGCGTCAACGTAATCAACTGGCCGATGGGGCGGCTCTTGCTTTCCTACTACGCCAACGTCTATTCCCGCATCGTAACCGGTATGCCCGTACGGGACGCCACCGGGGGATTCAAGTGCTACCGCCGGCAGGTTCTGGAGGAGATTGATTTGTCCAAAGTCCGCTCCAACGGCTACTCTTTTCAAATCGAAATGAGCTTTCGGGCCTGGAAAAAAGGGTTCCGGTTGAAGGAGATTCCCATCGTGTTTGTGGACCGCCGCGAAGGAACCAGCAAGATGTCCAAAAAAATCGTGCGGGAGGCGGTCTGGATGGTCTGGCGGCTGCGAATTTTGTCCATTTTAGGGAAACTGTGAGATGTGAGCACCTCCGTAGTGATGGTGACCTACAACAGTTATCCTTTGACTCGCCGGCTGGTGGAGCCGCTCGCCGGCGGAGTTGGAACGGAAGCGGAAGAAATTATTATCGTGGACAGCGCCTCCCCCGATGGAACCGGCGAAAAGCTGAAAGCTGATTTTCCGCTCATCCACTACCTGCCGATGCCCGAAAACCGGGGCTACGGGGCGGCCGTAAACGCCGGAGCGGCGCAGGCCCGGGGAGAATGGCTGTTGGTTTTAAACGGCGACGTGGAGATTCAACCTGTGCAAGTAAACCGTTTGGAAACACTGGCGGAAGCCAACGGGGCCGACCTCTTGGCCCCCCTTCAGGAAACTCCGGAAGGCGAACCCATCCCCACGGTGCGCGGCTTTCCAACACCCTGGAATATTCTTTTTGCCCGCCGCTCCCCGTTGGGAAAATTGCTTGGAAACAAAGGCGGATATCTTAGACCCCTTCCCGTAAAAACGGAACCGGTCGGGGGGGCCGTCGGGGGGGCCTGTTTTTTAGTTAAGAAAGAAAGTTTTCAAAAAATCGGCGGCTTCGACCCGAATTTCTTTCTTTTCGCCGAAGACACCGACTTTTGTAAAAGGCTGTCCGCTGTGGGGGGGCGAATTTATTTCACGCCGGAAGTCAAAGTCCGCCACTTCTGGGGGTTTTCCACCGGACCGGCATTTCTTAAAACCCTCCGGTACCAGCAGGATTCCCTGCTCTATTATTTCAAAAAACACTTTCCCGGGCGCCGGGTTTCGCGGACCCTCCTCGTTTTCCTGTTTTTTCTCCAGAGGGGCTTTTACCGGCTGGTTCGATTGAAAAAATGAGCCGCTGGTTAGCTTTTCTTCTGTCCTTCGGGGTGAGCGCAGCTTTGACGCCGCTGGTCATTTTGCTGTGCCGCAAGAAGGGGATTTTCGACCGGCCCGGCCCCCGCAAAATTCACACCCGGCCGACCCCCCGCCTGGGAGGCATCTCCGTTTTTCTCGGCTTCTGGATAGCCCTCGCTTCGGTATTTCTTCTAAACGCCCTGCCGCCGATTGAACTGGTTTACGTATTTTGGGGCTCCCTGGCCGTTTTTGCCGTCGGGCTTTTCGACGACTTGCACACGTCCGACTGGCGGCTCAAGCTCTTGGTGCAAATTCTGGGCGGGGCGATTCTGGTGGCTGGGGGGCTGGCGATAAAGGTGCTCTACGTCCCCTTTGTGGGGGCTTGGAATCTGGGTTTCTGGTCTTTGCCCGTAACCCTGCTGTGGGTGGTGGTTATAACCAACAGCATCAACCTAATCGACGGGCTGGACGGGCTGGCGGCCGGCGTTTCGCTCATCGTCGCTTTGACTCTGTTTTTGGCCGGACATTTTCTGCAGATTCCCCTCCTCGCTGTTTTCTCCTTATGCCTGGCCGGGGCCTTGGCCGGCTTTTTCCCCTTTAATTACTTTCCGGCCCGAATCTTTATGGGGGACTCCGGCTCGCTCGTGGTCGGTTTTCTTTTTGCCTCCCTGGGCCTCCTTTTCCCCATCAAGGGATTTGCCGCCACGGCCCTGTTTATCCCCCTTTTGACGCTGGGGGTGCCGCTGGTCGAAGCTGTAAGCACCATCTTCCGGCGGCTGAAAAGCGGACAGGCCTGGCACCAGGCCGACCAAAAACACCTGTTCCACCGGCTTTTGGAGCTGGGGCTTTCCCATACCGTCACGGTCTGGCTCTTTTACTCCTCCTCCCTGGCCTTTTCATTTCTGGTTTTGTGCTTGGTGACTTTGGACCGGCGCTTTATTTTGTCCGGGCTCGTGCTTTTGTACCTGTTTTTGTCGGTCGCTTTTATTATCTTGGTGCGGCACGTGGTGGAGCGGAAGAAATGAACGGTTATCTGGATTTCGAAAAGCCGATTGTCGAGCTGGAGAAAAAAATCGCCGACATCCGCGACTTCGCCACCGGGGAATCGGTCGAACTCTCCCGGGAAATTGCCGCCCTGGAAAAGAAACTGGAGCGGCTTCAAAAGGAGATTTACTCCAAGCTCACCCGCTGGCAAAGGGTCCAGCTGGCCCGCCATCCCAAACGCCCCACCGCCTCCGACTACATCAAGGCCTGGATGACCGACTTCGTGGAACTGCACGGTGACCGCGGCTTTGCCGACGACCACGCCGTCATCACCGGTTTGGGGAAACTGGATAACCTGAAACTATTGGTCGTGGCCCAGGAGAAGGGGAAAGACACCAAGGAGAAACTCCACCACAATTTTGGAATGATGCATCCGGAAGGGTATCGCAAGGCTCTTCGCACGATGCAGCTGGCGGCCCGCTTCGGGCTTCCGATTCTGGTGCTCATCGACACCCCCGGGGCTTTTCCCGGAGTCGGCGCCGAAGAGCGCGGACAGGCGGAAGCGATTGCCCGCAACTTGAGGGAAATGGCGGTCCTGCCGGTGCCGATTGTGGTGGTCATCCTCGGGGAAGGGGCTTCCGGAGGGGCCTTGGGAGTGGGAATCGGCGACCGCATCCTGATGCTGGAAAACGCCTGGTACTCGGTCATTTCGCCGGAAGGGTGCGCCGCGATTCTGTGGCGGGACAGCGAGAAAAAAGAGGAGGCCGCCGAGGCCTTGAAACTCGCCTCCTTCGACCTTCTGGAAATGGGGATAATCGACAAAATCCTGCCCGAACCGCTGGGGGGCGCCCACCGGGACCCGAAAAAAACCTTTGAGACGGCCAAAACCGAGGTCCTGGCCGCCTTCGGCGAGTTGTCGGTATTGCCGCCCGAAGAGCGGCTTTTGCATCGCATCGAAAAATACCGCTCGATGGGCCGCTATACGGTTGACCCGGAGTTGGAAGAGCTGCCCTCACCGGTCGCCGGCCCGGAAGCAAACCAATAGGAGGAGGACGTGCTGGATAAAAAGTTGCTGGAGATTCTGGCCTGCCCGGCCTGCAAGGGAAACCTGGATTACGACGAAAAAAACCAAAGGCTGGTCTGCTTGGCCTGCCGGCTGAAATACAAAATCGAGGAGGACATTCCGATTATGCTCGTGGAAGAGGCCGAAAAATTTTAGGAGCGCAGATGAAATTGTCCAAATTTTGCGGTGAAGAATTAATCTCGCTGGAACTGAAGGCCAAAAACAAGGAAGAGGCCATGCAGGAATTGGTGGCCCTGGCTGCCCGCTCCAAGCTGGTTCGGGACGAAAAGGAGCTTTTGTCCGCCGTTTTGGAACGGGAAAAACTGGTCACCACCGGCGTGGGATACGGGGTGGGCTTTCCCCACGCCAAAACCAAGGCTACCCGGGGGGTGGTCATCGCCTTCGGCCGCTCCAAAGAAGGCATCGAGTTCGAAGCGATGGACAAAAAGCCGGTGCATCTTTTCTTTTTGATTGCCGCGCCGGAGGATGCCATCGGCGCCCACCTGAACGTGATGGCCCAGCTTTCCTTCATAATGAAGGACGAAAAAAACCGAAAACGCTTTATGGACGTGAAAAGCCCGGGGGAAGTGCTGGAAGCTCTGGACAGAGCCGCGGAAACCACGTAGAAAAAATGCTGGTTCTGCCGAATTAACATAGGAGGGGGCATGACCGGTGACCGAAATAGCCGTTCCGTTTAAAAACAAGCCGAAGCTCGCCATCGCGCTGACCGCCGGTTTTTCGCTGGCGCTTTTGCTTTTGCCCCAGCCCGTCCGGCTCTCTTTTTCAGCAACCCTATCCAACATCATCTACGCCCCCTTTTTCTCCATCGGAAAAGTCCTCTCCGAACTCCTGGCCGTGCGGCAGGCCAATCAAAGCCTGAAAAACCAGTTGTTGCAGCTAAGCTTGGAAAACCAAGCGTTAAAGGAAACGGCCCGGGAAAACGAACGGTTAAGGGGGCTTTTGGGTCTTCCGGCCCCGCCCGGTTTTCTCCCCGTGGCGGCGGAACTCGTCGGGGTGGAATCCACGCACCAGCCGACCGAATTGACCGTCAACCGCGGCACCGCGGACGGCATCCGGCGTAACCTTCCGGTCGTTCATCTGAAAGGACTGGTCGGAAAAGTGGTCGATGCAACCCGGAATGCGGCCGTAATCCAGATGCTCTTTGACCCGGGCTGCCGGGTGGCTGCCAGAAGCCAGCGCAGCCGGGTATTGGGCATCGTCAAATGGAAGTCCGGCCCCTACCTGTCGCTGGAGAACGTCTCCCCCGCCGATGACGTGGCCCCGGGCGACACCATCGTTTCCTCCGGTCTGGGAGGAATTTTCCCGGAAGGGCTGGTGGTCGGCACGGTGCGAAGCGTCAGTTCCGACACGACCTCCATCTTCCGCAAAATCGAACTGGCCCCGGCGGTCGTCTTTTCCGCCCTGGACGAAGTGTTCATCCTGGTGCCGCACAAAGCCTCCGAAGGGGAGCGCAAATGAAGGCGTTCCTTTTCAGCCTGTTGGGAGTCGTGATTTTCGAATCCATTCTCCGCCCTTTCTTCTCGGTAGCCGGAGCCGGACCGGACCTCGGCCTGATTTTTACCGCCTACTTCGCGCTCTCCCGCGGGGCGGTGGAAGGTCTTTTCTTCGGCTTTACCTCGGGCCTCTTAGTCGACGTGCTCCATCCCTCCCTTTTGGGTTGGGGGATGCTCTTGCGGCTTTCGCTCGGCTTCTGGATGGGGGGGTTCAAGGACAACCTTTTTCTGGAGAGTTTTTATTCCAGAGGCATCGTGGCCGGATTGTCCGTGCTCGTCTATGAACTGGGCTACCACCTGGCCGACACCGGCTTTTCCGTTTCCGGGACCCTCTACCTTTTGGGCCGCTACTCCCTCTTGGCCGCCCTCTACTCGATGCTTTTGGCCTTTTTGCTGTTTTACTTTTCCGGCAAAAGGAAACCCAAACAACCGGAATTTACCCTGTGAACGAATACTCCCGTTCCGACCGGAAGGAAATTCTTCTGACCGCTCTGGGGATTTTGGCCGCCGCGCTGGTGGTGCGCCTCCTCTTCCTACAGATTGTTTTCCATCCCTACTACCGCCGGATGGCCGACGTGAACCGGCTGCGGCTGGTGCCGATACCGGCGCCGCGCGGGGCCATCTTCGACCGGCAGATGCGTCAAATCGTGGCCAACCGCCCCTCGTACTCGGTATCCATTCTTCCGTATGAGGTGCCCGACCTCGAAATCATCATCGCGCGGCTGGCCCCCCTCATCGGGCTAACCGTTGCGGAATTGGAGGAGGCGATAAAAAGGGAGCGCACCACCCCGTACGAGCCGATAAAGGTGAAAAAGGACGTCGATTTCGCCACCATCGCCCGCCTGGAAGAACTGAACGAGGACCTTCCCGGCGTCCTATACCAGGCCGAACAGGCCCGCGATTACCCCCCCAACAACTGGGGCAGCCACCTGGTCGGCTACATCTCCGAAATTTCCGAGCAGGAACTGTTGCAACTGGCCGTCAAAGGCTATCGGCAGGGGGGCTACATCGGCAAGCGGGGGATTGAAAAGCAGTATGACCAGCTTTTGCGCGGAGTCGACGGGGTTTTGTATCTCGAAGTGACCGCCCAGGGAAAAGTTTTGGGGGAAGTGCCCGACAAACCCCCCATTCGTCCCGTCTCGGGGAGCGAGTTGGTAATCTCCATCGATATGGACGTGCAGGCCGCTGCCGAATCGGCCCTGGCCCACTTCTGCTGCGCCGGCGCGGTGGCCTTGGACCCCTCCAACGGCGAAATTCTGGCCTTCGTTTCCAAACCGGTTTACAATACGGCCGGCCTTTCGGTGGGGATTTCGTTTGACGAATGGAACCGGATAGTGAACGACCCCTTCCACCCGCTTTTGAACCGGATTATCCAGTCCCAATACCCCCCCGGCTCCGCGGCCAAGCTTTTGACCGCCGGCGCGGCTTTGGAAGAGAACCTAATTTCCTCCCGTTCGCATATGCCCGTCGGCTGCGGCGGCGGTTACCAGTTCGGCAACCGCTTTTTTCGCTGCTGGAAGCCGGAAGGGCACGGCAGCCTGAATTTAATCGGAGCCATCGAGCAGTCCTGCGACGTTTACTTCTACCAGCTGGGACAGAAGCTGGGGCTGGATAAATGGTCCGCCTACGCCAGAAAATGCAACTTCGGAAAACGGACCGGCATCGACCTGCCGGACGAAGCCCGCGGGCTGGCCCCGGCCCCCGAATGGTACGACCGGCGTTTCGGAAAAGGAAAGTGGTCCCCGGGGGTGATGCTTAATTTGGCCATCGGTCAGGGGGAGATTTTAATCACCCCCCTCCAGCTGGCCAACTTTTACGCCGCCCTGGGGAATGGCGGAGTTTTGTGGAAACCCCATTTGTTAAAACGGGTGCAGGACCCCGACAGGGCTGCCGAATACCGCCCGGAGATAGTCGAACGGCTCCCTTTCTCGCAGGAAACACTTGAAATTCTAAAGAAGTCGATGGTGCAGGTGGTACAGGGGGAACGGGGCACGGCCCACCGGGCACAGTTGGAAGGGATAACCGTGGCCGGCAAAACGGGCACCGCCGAAAACCCCCACGGCAAGCCGCATTCCTGGTTTGCCTGTTTTGCACCCGCTGAGAACCCGAAAATCGCCATAGCCGTGCTGGTCGAAAACGCCGGCCACGGCAGCGACATTGCGGCGCCGATAGCCCAACAAATGCTGCAGGTCTACCTTTTGAAAAGGAAACCGACCGGCCCCTTGGTCGGCCCGGCCGACTCCGCTGCCTTCGAGTATTCCGACTGATATGCGCAAGATGAGAACGATTTTTTCGGAATTCTGGAACGAGGTGGACCGGCGGCTCTGGATGATAGGCCTGTTTCTCTCTTTGGCCAGCGTGGCCTTGATTTACAGCTCCACGCATCAATCCCCGAATCCGGCCGAACAGGACCTTTATTTGAAACAGCTTTTCTGGATTCTCTTGGGGCTTGTCGCATTCTGGGTGGTGTACACCCTTCCTTTCCGTTTTTTCGAGGCCTTCGCCTACCTCTTTTATGCAATCACCATTTTAGCTTTAATCGGGGTTTTCTTTCTCGGTTCGACCCGGCTGGGGGCCACCCGCTGGTATGCCTTGGGTCCACTCAACCTGCAGCCCTCCGAACTGGCGAAAATTGCCACGGTATTTGCGCTGGCCCGCTTTTTGGCCTATTCCTCCAAGTACGAGGCCAACCACGCCAAACGGCTTTTGCCGGCCCTCCTTTTGGTTTCCGTGCCGACGCTTTTGATTCTGCGCCAGCCGGACCTCGGCACCTCTTTGGTCTTTTTCGCCCTCTTTATGGCCATGCTTTTCTGGTCTTCCATACCGACCGTTTACCTCCTTTTCATCGTTTCGCCGGTTTTGAGCCTCCTGGCCGCCCTGCACTGGATTTCCTGGGGCCTGTTTTTCGTTTTGCTCCTGGTGGTTTTGTATCTCGTCCGGCCGGGGGGTCTTTTTACCACCGCCGTTACCACGGTCAATTTGCTCGCCGGAATGGTTATGCCCCTGGTCTGGAACCGCCTGCATGACTATCAGAAACTGCGCATCCTTATTTTTTTGGACCCCAACCGCGACCCGCGCGGCGCCGGCTATCAAATCATCCAGTCCAAAATCGCCGTTGGTTCCGGCGGGCTTTTCGGTAAAGGTTATATGAGCGGCAGCCAGACCAAGCTCGCCTTTCTGCCGGAGCAGCACACGGATTTCATCTTTTCCGTGGTGGGGGAGGAATTCGGGTTTCTGGGGGTTTTGGTGCTTCTTCTCCTTTTCGGGTATCTCATTTTCCGGGGAATCGACTACGCCCACAAGGCCCGCAACACCTTTGCCAGCTTCACCGCTTTGGGAATCACTTCCGTTTTCGTCTTTCAGGTTCTGGTGAACATCGGAATGACCATCGGTTTGATGCCGGTGACCGGTTTGCCCCTTCCGCTGCTTTCCTACGGCGGGACTTCGATGATTACCTCCTGGATTATGTTGGGGATTCTGGCCGGTATCGGCCGCCGCCGTCAGGAATACTAACCCGTATCCCAGCACATCATAGCCACACCGTAGCCGCGACTTCAGTCGCGGGATATACCCGACGCTGAAGCGTCGACCACCATTGTTTGTTGTCATTTCGAGCATAGCGAGAAATCTCATTTTTTTCCCTCAAAACCAGTTGAAATTCGCTCCCCAAAAATTTAACTTGTCACAGTGAATTTGACGCCCGGAAAAATAAAAGGAATGAAAGCGCTGGCGGACGGGCGGGGGGTGATTGCGGCCGCGGCGATGGACCAGCGCGGCTCGCTCAAGAAAACCATCGCCAAGGAAAAAAGGGTGCCGCCCGAGCAAGTTACGCCGGAAATGATGGCCGAGTTCAAAGCGGCGGTTTCTCGAATCTTGACCCCTTACGCTTCCGCCATTTTGCTCGACCCCGAATACGGGCTCCCCGCAATGAGAGAGAGGGCCAAAGGCAAAGGGGTGCTCCTTGCCTACGAACAGTCGGGCTACGACAATACCCGCCCAGGCAGAATTCCCGATTTGCTCATCGATTGGACCGTGCGGAAGCTGAAGGCCGCCGGCGCCGACGCCGTCAAGCTTTTGATTTACTACACCCCTTTCGACGACCCGAAAGTGAACGCTGAAAAGCACTCCTTTGTCGAGCGCATCGGCGCCGAGTGCGCATTGTACGATATCCCGTACTTTCTTGAATTTGTCGGCTACGACCCCAAGGGCGGCGATGAAAAAAGCGCCGAATATGCCAGACAGAAACCGGAAATTGTAACGAAGAGCATCGCCGAGTTCTCCAAGCCGGAATACCGCGTGGATGTTTTGAAAGTGGAAATCCCCATCAGTTTGGAATTTGTCGAGGGAACCAAAGCGTACAAGGGGGTCAAGGCCTACTCCAAAGCGGAGGCGATGGAGCTTTACAAGAAAGCCGCCGCGGCCGCCAAAAAGCCGTTCATCTATTTGAGCGCGGGCGTTTCCAACGCCCAGTTTTTGGAGAGTCTGGAACTCGCGGCCGAGGCGAAAACCGACTTCAACGGCGTTTTGTGCGGGCGGGCCACCTGGAAGGAAGGGATTCCGGTTTACGCCAAACAAGGGTTGAAGGCGCTCGAGGACTGGCTGGCGGATGTCGGCGTGAAAAACATTCAGGCCCTAAACGAACGGCTGAAACCCGCCACCCCCTGGTTCAAAAAATTCGGCGTCTCCTCTATTGAAGAATTAGAGAAACATACCAAACCAGTAATGGTTGGATAGTTAACTTAGGGAGGGATTTAGAAATGTTTTTCTGGCTTAAAGGGAAAACGGGTTGGCTCATAGCATTATTTATTTTAATTGTTATCTGTATTTTCTTATTCTATTCACTGATTGATCAAAGTGTTTCACTAGATTATGCCCACCAAGATCAGATATATAAGAGCCAAGAAATAAAAGTGCTTCGAAGCTTACTTTTGGAGACGGGCAAGGGGATGAGCCGTTCGGATATAGAAGCGCTTGTAACAAGGAAAATAGGAAAAGACAAAGTAAAAAAGGAAGAACAGGATGAACTTTGGATTGAAGGTGGTATTGTTCTGAAGTTTAAAGGCGACTCTCTTGTTGAGGTTAGATCCCTCAATGAAGATCCTTAGGTTGTTCTGCCTACGCCTTACAAAAGCCCCAATGCCAGCTTGGCCGACTCCGACATTTTGCTCATATCCCAGGGGGGATCCCAGACCAGTTCCAACTTCACGTCCTTGACGCCGGGAACTGCTTTGACCCTTTCCTGAACTTCTCCCGGTAGTGAACCGGCTACGGGACAATGGGGCGTGGTCAAAGTCATTTTGATTTCGACTTCGCCTTCCGGGCTGACTTTCAAATCGTAAATCAGCCCCAGCTCGTAGATGTTGACCGGAATTTCCGGGTCGTAACAGGTCTGAATGGCCTCGATGACCTGGGCCTCTAGGGGCAGGGCGGTAAGCGGCGTTTCTTCCATTTTCAGCAATTAACTTGAGCGGAGCGGGTGGCCCCTGACCCGTCCTTCCCGTGCATATTGATAGCTATCATTATTTTTTCGCCTCAAATAGTTCAATGGGATTGCCCGATGGATCTTCGCACAGCACCTGCCGCCCGCCGGGGCCGGCAATCGGCTCGGAACGGAAGTGTGCCCCCTTCGACAAGAGTTCTCTCATCGCAGCTTCAATGTCGGAAACTTCTATGACGAACCGGTTCCAGCCGCCCGGCCGCGGCTCCGACCCGTCCGGAAGTGTTCTTGAAGCCGACGCGCCGGGACCGCTGACCCACAGGGTCAGGTCGGCCTTCTTCATCACGGCAAAAGGAGGCCCCGGCCGGTCGGCAAGCTCGAATCCGAGCGCCGAATAGAAGGAAATGGCGCTATCCACGTCCTTCACGAGATAGCGAACCGTAGCCACGATTTCTCCTTTCTGACTATCCGTGATGCGTACCGGGCGATTCCTCTTCGGAAAAAGTGTGCCCGCAGCCGCAGGAATGACGCGCCCGGGGATTGCGGAAAACGAACTGCACGCCCCCCATTTGCTGGCGCGCGTCCAGCTGCAGACCGGAAAGGTGCGGCAGGCTTTCGGTATCGACCAGAATTTTCATCCCTTCGGACTCGAAAACGGAGTCGTTCTCCCGCGCCGGTTCCGAATCAAAATCGAGCACGTAGCGGAACTGGGTGCCGCTCCCCTCGCAGCCTTCTTTGGTGACCCCCAGCCGCAAGGCCGTGGTTTGAGGCAACTTTTCCTGTTCTATGATTCCCCGCACGGCCTGTCCCGCCACGGGCGTCAGCGTTACCATTTTTCTGTCTCCTTTCCTTATTGATACAATTTCTTTTTCGTTTTGTAGGGGCACAATATATTGTGCCCTTTTCCCTCTCCACTTAGTGGAGAGGGAACCAAAGGGTGAGGTCACTCGGTCGAAACGGTTTCCTTTTTCTCTTCCAGGGCGGCCTTCAAGGTGTGCCAGCACAGGCTGGCGCATTTGACCCGCACCGGAAACTGCGACACGCCGGAAAAAGCCGCCAGCTTTCCGAGTCTCATTTCCCAGTCCCCATTCGGCGTTCCGGTGACCATTTGATGAAACTTTTCAAAAATCTCCTTCGCTTCCTTTACGGTCTTGCCCTTAAGTTCGGCGGTCATTATCGAAGCCGAGGCGGTCGAAATGGCGCAGCCGGAGCCCTGAAAGGCGATTTCGGCAATCCGGTCGCCGTCCATTTTTAAGAACAAAACGAGCCGGTCGCCGCAGAGCGGGTTGTACCCTTCCGCCTTCCGGTCGGCCCCTTCCAGCACCCGGAAGTTGCGCGGCCTTTTGCTGTGGTCGATGATGACTTCCTGGTACAAAAGGCTGATTTCCGAAATCATCCAAAAACCTTTCCCGCTTCCAAAAGCCCAGCTACCAAAGCGTCGATTTCCTCTTTTGTATTGTAAAAAGCCAAAGACGCCCGCACCGTGGCGGGAACACCGAAGCGCTGCATCACCGGTTGAGCACAGTGGTGCCCGGTGCGGACGGCAATCCCTTCCCGGTCTAAAATCGTGCCGATGTCGTGCGGATGAATGCCATCCATCACGAACGAAAGAATGCTCGCCTTCTTTTTTGCGGTGCCGATTAGCCGTAAGCCGGGGATGGACGAAAGTTTCTCTGTCCCATATTCCAAAAGTTCCTGTTCGTAGGCGGCGATATTTTCCATTCCAATGCCGGCCAGATAATCAATGGTCGCCCCCAGCCCGATGGTGCCGGCTATGTTCGGCGTCCCGGCTTCAAACTTGTGCGGAATGACGTTGTAGGTCGTTTTTTCAAGAGTGACCGAAAGAATCATATCCCCGCCTCCTTGGTACGGCGGCATTGCTTCCAAAAGATGGGCCTTGCCGTAAGCCACACCGATGCCGGTCGGCCCGAACATCTTGTGCCCGGAGAAAAGGTAAAAATCGCAGTCCAGCTGCTGTACATCGATTTTCAAATGCGGCGCCGCCTGCGCGCCGTCGATAACCACCGGAATTTTGCGGCGATGCGCCGTTTCGATAATCTGCTCCACCGGATTAATGGTCCCCAGCGCATTGGAAATGTGGGCAACCGAAACCAGCCTGGTTTTCGGGTTCAAAAGTTTCTCGAACTCGGGAAGCAACAACTCCCCGGCGTCGTTGATGGGGGCAACCCGTAAAACGGCGCCGGTTTGCTCGCACAAAATCTGCCAGGGGACGATGTTGGAATGATGTTCCATCGCCGTGATGAGAATCTCGTCGCCCGGTTTCACCAGCCTGCGCGCAAAGCTCTGGGCCACCAGGTTGACTCCTTCCGTCGTGCTGCGGCAGAAGATGACCTCCCGCGCCTCGCGGGCGTTGATAAATTCTTTCACCTTCACCCGCGCCTCCTCATAGGCCCGGGTGGCCTGCTCGCTCAAGTAGTGAACCCCGCGGTGAATGTTGGAATTTTCTATGGTAAAAAACCGGGTGATGGCGTCGATGACCGCCTGCGGTTTCTGGCTGGTGGCGGCATTATCCAGATAGACCAGCGGCTTGCCGTAAACTTTCTGATGCAGGGCCGGAAAGTCCCGGCGGATTTTTTCCACGTCGAGATGCGAACGCACCCCAACCACAACTTCGGGAGTCATTGTAGTCGTCATAAAAACCTACTTTGCAACCGAGCTTGCTTCCAGCCGGGCCAGAAGTTCTGCTTCCAGTTCAACTCGCATCGGCTCAAGCTCTATGTGGTTCAGGACGTCGTTGGCAAAACCGAAGGTCAAAAGCCGGGCCGCGTTTGGCCGGCTGATGCCGCGCGCCGTCAAGTAGAAAATGGCGCTTTCGTCCAACTGCCCCACCGTCGCCCCGTGCGTGCATTTGACGTCGTCGGCAAAAATCTCCAGTTGGGGCTTGGTGTCCACGGTGGCCAAGTCCGACAGTATCAAATTCTTGTTGGTCTGCTTGGAATCGGTTTTCTGCGCCGCCTGGCGCACGAACACTTTTCCGTTATAAACCGCCCGCGCTCGGCCGTCCACGATTCCCTTGTAGACTTCAAAGCTTTTGCCGTTCGGAAATCGGTGCTCGATGGCCGTATGGTTGTCGATATGCTGCTTGCCGGCGGCGAAATAGAGCCCGTTCAGCCGACAGTCCACCTCGGGGCCATCCAGCACTACCCGATGGGTGTTGCGTCCCAGCTGCGCTCCCGCATCCAGCGTAAATCCGGCGTATCGGCTCGCCCGCTTTTGAAAAACTTCCGTGGTGGCGATATGAAAACCGTTTTCATCCTCCCGTTGCAACTTGTAATGCTCAACGGACGCTTCCTCGCCGACGACGATTTCCGTGACCACGTTGCTGAAATATGGCTGGCCGGACTTTCCAAAGTGGTTTTCAATAACCGTTCCCCGGCTCCCCGCTTCCGCCACCACCAGAATACGCGGATGGACAACCGTGGCCTCCTTCTCCGCCGTTGAAACAAACAAAAGATGGGCGGGCTTTTCCAAAACCACGCCGGTTGGGAGATAAACGAAGGCGCCGTCTTGCAAAAAAGCCGTACCGAGGGCGGCAAAAATGCTATCGTCCAAACGGGCGTATTTTCCGAGATAGGGCTCCACCAATTCCGGATTTTCCTTCAACGCCTCCCCCAAGCTTTTGACCAAAACTCCTTTGGGCAACCCGGAAATAGAAGAAAGCTCTCTGGAAAATATTCCGTTCACGAACACCAGCCGCGGCCAGCCCGGCTGGCCGAAAAAGCGGCCTTCGATTTCCGTTTTCGCCAAAACGCCCGAAGGATACTCCACCGCGAGACGGAACGGAACTTTGACGATGGGAGCGACGCTGGTGTATTTCCATTCTTCATCCTTCATCGTGGGAAAATTCATTTCCGCAAAACGGGCAAATCCCTTTTGCCGAAGCTGCCGCACCCAAGCCGGGGCGACCGTTGCTCCGTTTTTGTTGAAAAGCTCGAAATCAGCGATGTAGTGCGCCTTTTCGGGAACGGTCAAATTTGGAGAAACCAAAGTCGTAGTCATTTATGCGCCTGCCGGAACGGCTTCTTTTTCCCGCACCCAGTCATAACCTTTCTCTTCCAGTTCCAAGGCCAGCTCCTTGCCGCCGGAGCGGACGATTTTGCCGTCCACCAAAACGTGCACGTAATCCGGCGTGATATAGTTCAAAATCCGCTGGTAGTGGGTGATTAAAACGGTGGCGCGCTCCGGCCGCCGAAGCTGGTTCACCCCTTCGGCGACGACTTTCAAGGCGTCGATATCCAGCCCGGAGTCCGTCTCGTCCAAAATGGCTAACTTCGGCTCGAGAACCGCCATCTGGAAAACTTCGTTTTTCTTTTTCTCCCCGCCCGAAAACCCTTCGTTCACCGGCCGGTTCAAGAGACTTTCGTCTATGTTCATCAGCTTGGCACGCTGCCGCAAAAGCTTCAGAAACTCCATCGCATCCAGTTCTTCTTCCCCGCGGTGCTTGCGGATTTCGTTGTAAGCCGAGCGCAAAAAGTAGGCGTTGGAGACCCCCGGAATTTCCACCGGGTACTGGAAGGCCATAAAAACCCCCTCCTTGGCCCGGTCCTCCGGCATCATTTCCAGAAGATTCCTCCCTTCGTAGGTGACCTCGCCTTCTATCACCTGAAAAGTCGGATGCCCCGCCAGAACCTGCGCGAGAGTGCTTTTGCCGGAGCCGTTCGGCCCCATCACGGCGTGTACTTCGCCGGCATTTACCGAGAGGTTAATCCCTTTCAGGATTTCCTTCCCTCCCACCGCCACTCTTAAATTCTTTATCTCCAGCATTCCGTTATTCTCCTTTATCAATTGTCATTCCGAGCAGAGCGAGGAATCTCGTTTTTATCCCACGCTTCCGTCGAGGCTGACGGACAATAATTTTGTCGCCTCCACGGCGAACTCCATCGGCAGCTCGCGAAAAACTTCCTTGCAGAATCCGTTCACCACCATCGAAATGGCGTTTTCGGTATTCAAGCCGCGCTGCTTGCAGTAAAAAATCTGGTCTTCGCTGATGCGCGAAGTCGAGGCCTCATGCTCGGCGGAGGAGGAACTGTTCTGCACCTCGATGTACGGGAAAGTATTGGCGCTGCATTTATCTCCGATGAGCAGCGAATCGCACTGGGTGTAGTTGCGCGCACCCTTGGCCCGCGGCTGCATTTTCACCAGCCCGCGGTAAGTGTTGTTCCCGTGCCCGGCCGAAATCCCCTTGGAAACGATGGTGCTTTTGGTGTTTTTGCCGAAATGAATCATCTTCGTGCCGGTATCCGCCTGCTGGTAGTTGTTGGTCACCGCGACGGAGTAGAATTCGCCGATGGAATTCTCCCCTTCCAGAATTACCCCGGGATACTTCCAGGTAATCGCCGCGCCGGTTTCCACCTGCGTCCAGGAAATTTTCGAGTTCTTTCCCAAACACTTCCCCCGCTTGGTGACGAAGTTGAAAATTCCCCCCTTCCCTTCCTTGTCCCCGGCATACCAGTTCTGGATGGTGGAATATTTTACCGTGGCACCCTCGAGGGCGATAAGCTCAACGACCGCTGCATGCAGCTGGTTGGTATCCCGCATCGGTGCCGTGCACCCTTCCATATAGGAAACGTAGGCCCCCTCATCGGCGACAATCAGCGTGCGCTCGAATTGGCCGGTGTCGGCGGCGTTGATGCGGAAATAGGTGGAAAGCTCCATCGGACAGCGCACCCCTTTTGGAACGTAGCAGAAGGAGCCGTCGGTAAATACCGCCGAATTCAAGGCGGCAAAAAAGTTGTCGTTGGGCGGCACCACCGTGCCTAAATATTTTTTGACCAGCTCCGGATGGTTCTGCACCGCCTCGGAAAAAGAGCAAAAGATAATCCCCAGTTCGGCCAACTTCGCCTTGAAGGTGGTGGCGACCGAAACCGAGTCGAAAACGGCATCCACCGCCACACCGGTGAGCATTTTTTGCTCTTCGAGCGGTATCCCCAGCTTCTCGAAGGTTTTCAAAAGCTCCGGGTCCACCTGGTCCAAGCTGTCCAGCTTCGGTTTCTTTTTCGGCGCGGCGTAGTAAATGATATCCTGGTAGTTGATTTCCGGATAGTGGATGTTGGCCCACTTCGGCTGGCCCTCTTCCTTGGCCATTTTTAGCCAGTGCGAAAACGCTTTCAGCCGCCATTCCAGCATAAACTCCGGCTCCTCCTTCTTGGCCGAAATCAGCCGGATGATATCCTCATTCAAGCCCTTGGGGGCCTTGTCCTGCTCGATGTCGGTATAGAAGCCGTACTTGTATTCGCGGCTGACCAGTTCCTCAACCCCCGGTTCGGGGGTAGGGTTATGGAGCTTTATATTCTCATCCGTAATGGCCATCTTTATCCTTCCCTATGCCTTTGCAGGGGTGGGTTTTGTGCCCATCCCTATTCCCGACTATAATAGTCGGCATTTAATTATACGAACTTTATGGCTGAATTGTCAAGCGTTTTTCAAACTTTTTTAGGCCTGGCTAAGCTCTTGTGGGGGTTAGGGATTCGGGCTTGTGAAATATCTAACAAGATTTGGGCGGGCACAAGATCCGCCCTACAAAATCCAATCAAAAAATGATTCAATGACTCAATGATTCAATCTCTCAATTCCCCACTATGTCATCATGCAAATCCCAAAGGGTTTGCGCCCCGTCGGAGCCGGAGATGGCGGAGGGCTTTTGCGAGGGACGTTCCGATTCGAATTTTGACATCGCCTGCGGGAAGGTGAAAAGCACCTTGAAGCGCGAAACGGGCTTGCCGACTTTGAACTCGTACAAAACGATGTCATCCTTGTCCGGCTGCACCTGCCCGTCTTTATAGACGTCATACCGGCTCCCCGGCTCGAACTCCACCATCCATCCCTTCGTGCGGGAAAGCTCCAGAATTTTTTCCCGGTCGGCCGGCGTAATGTCCACCAATTTGCGGTATTCAAGGTATTCCCGCTCCGAGGGAATCGGATAGCCGAAAACGTCCGTGTAATACCCGCGCAAGTGGGGCCAGGGGTCTTCGATGAAGGCCAAATGATATGGCCGCCAGGAAATCTCCGCCGTCGGAATTTTGCCGGAATTCAAAATTTCCCTCCGAACCGGTTCCGGCATATACATCGTAACTTTTTCCAAAAACGCCCGCATCTCCTTGCGCTGGGATTCGGACAAAAGCCCGCTCCGCTTGCCGTCATTCTGCCCCATAATGCGCTTGCGTACGGTGGTGGCCTCGTAGCCATTCAAATGCCCCGGGTCCATCTCCGGCGTGATGGCGACGGTGATGAACCCGTTCTTCCCCTTCGGATGGGGCATCGTGAAAGTTAAAACCTCCCCGGCCGGCCCCTTCCGGTCCCAGGGTAAAATCGGATTTTTTGCGCCGATTTGGAAATTCCGCCGCGCCCCGTCCGAATTGTACGGGTTGCCGTGCAGGCGGTAGGCCCGCGCCGACCATTCCCACTCCATTTTCAGATGCAAATCCATGGGGATTCTGCCCGCTTGCAGATAAAGCTCGATAATCTGCTGCCCGCTGCCCAAGTGTTTGGCTTCCTGCTTCAAGAAATAGCGCATCATCCCGGCGTAGAGGGCGTCCGCCGTGTCGCTGGAGGAGACCAATTTCGACCAGCCGTCCCGGTCCTGCTTGTCGAAGTAATGCCCCATTTCGGGAAGCGTCTCCACCGGCGGGTTGAACTCGATTAGGGGCTGCTGCAAATTCGGGTCGTCGGAGTTGGCGTTGCGCGCCAGCAAATCCTCCACCAAAAGCCATTCGAAATCGCCGCCGGTCATCCCCAGCCAGTATCCCATCTGCGTGCCGTGTTCCCCCTCTTCGCCGATGACGTTGCGGGCGTATTTTTCAAAAATCGGCGGCATATAGCCCAGTTTGCGGAGCTGGTTTTGCTGCTGGCTGGAGCCGAATTCGGAGGAGCCCTGGTGATAGGCGATGATGTTTTGCGTCTGGCGGATGGTGCCTCCCGCCAGCCAGGATAGTTTGTCCTCGGGATAGCCCACCGGGTTGATTCCCAAAAGCTTGGCGATGTGGGGATGGAGGAAGCGCTCCTTCCCCTTGAAAAGCCCGTAATGCACCGGCTCCTTGGTCAAAAGGTGCATATCGGTGGCGACGGCCCGCAGCGTGGTTCCCTCCACCCAGTCGAAAACGCCGGAGTCGATGGCCCAGCGGGTGTAGGCCTCGGCATAATCGTCCATCGAGCGGATGTTCGGGCGGGGGAAGGCCTCGGCGTAAAAATTCGGCTTGTGCGGGTCGTAGGTTTTGAACGGAATCGCCATCCTTCATAAGTTAAAAAATCCTGCCTGATTGGCAAGCGTTACAAAAACGATGGGGAAAGAGGGAGGAAATTAAGGATTGGCGGTTCGACCCTTCGGTTATGCGCCCTTCGACTACGCTCAGGGTCTTCGACAAAAACGGTGGGGAAAGAGGGGTGAAATTGAGGATTTTTTTGGAAAATCGAAAAGCAAAAACCGTTGGAAAGTTGTTGTGATTTTAGGGGAAAGTGCAATTTAATACACATCCTTAAACGCAATGTCCGGGAGCGGGTTGGAAAAAGTGACAAATTATTATTCGGTCATCGGTTCGAATTTCTTGGCTGGCAGGAGCTTGCGCCGGGCATTTTTTTCGGGGTTTTTGGGCTGGTAAAAGCGGAAGTGAAAATTCATTGAATTTTTTTTGATTCTAAAATACCTCTTGACTTCCGCTCAATTTGGGCTTGATTTTATATGGACAGGAAATCCCAAGTCCCTGCCTTGAAGGAGAACTCTTGAGGCCCAAAAACCTCCTCTTTACAGCCCTGCTGACCCTCCTCCCCACCCTTGCACCCGCTTTCCAGCCTCTTTTTGATTCCTGGGTAAGCTATGACGTGACGAAATTGCCAACTTCTGTTTCTGCCGCAGATCTCGATGGGGATGGAGACCTCGATTTAGCTGTAACAAATCAAGGCAGTGCCACCGTTTCTATTCTTAAGAATAATGGTAACGGAACTTTTAACCCCAAAGTTGACTTTGGGACTGGACATTTTCCATCCTCTGTTTTCGCTGCCGATTTTGACGGGGATGGAGATTCAGATTTGGCTGTGGCGAATTGGACCGAGGGCACCGTTTCCATTCTAAAAAACAACGGCGATGGAACCTTCGCTTTAAAAGTTGACTATTATTCAGGACAGAACCCCCAATGTGTTACTGCTTCCGATCTGGATAGGGACGGTGATCTGGATTTAGCTGTGGTAAATTCCAATAGCAACACGGTTTCTACTCTCAGAAACAATGGCAATGGAACCTTTGCCTCCAAAACTGATTATGGGACAGGAACTCCACCTTATTCAGTTTTTGCTGCTGATTTAGACGGAGATGAATACCCGGATTTAGCTGTCGTAGATAGTGGCATCTCGATATTCAAGAACAATGCGAATGGAACTTTTAGCGCCAAAGTCGATTACGGCACCGGCAACTGGCCACAGTCAGTTTCTGCAGCCGACTTAGATGCGGACGGAGATGCGGATTTGGTTGTAGCAAATCTATCAGACGACAATGTTTCCGTGCTCAAAAACAACGGCGATGGAACGTTTGACACAAAAATTGATTATCAAGTAGGAGTCCAACCGGTATATGTTGTTGCAGTCGATTTAGATAGTGATGGAGACAAGGATCTGGCGGTGGCGAATGTATATGGTTTCACGGTTTCCATTCTCAGGAATAATGGCGATGGAACTTTCGCACCGAATATAGAATATGGAACTGGAAATTTTCCTCTCGCCGTTTTTGCTGCTGACTTAGACGGAGACGGAGATTCAGACCTGGCTGTAACAAATTATAGTATTAATACCATTGGCGTTCTCAAGAACAACGGAGACGGAACATTTGATACCAAAGATGACTACAAGACAGGTAATTATCCCATTTCAGTTTTTGCTACTGACGCAGACGTAGATGGATATCCTGATCTGGCCGTGGCAAATTACAATAGCAATACCCTTTCTATTCTCAAAAACAAGGGCGATGGGACATTTTCCACCAAAGTTGACTATTTAACCGGTGTTCAACCGCAATCCGTCTACGGAGGAGATTTGGATCAAAATGGGTATCCAGATTTGGCTGTAGTAAATTATGGTAGTAACACGCTTTCTATTTTCAAGAATAACGCCGACGGAACCTTTGCCCCCAAGGTGGATTATGGAACAGGTACCAGTCCTTATTTTGTTGTTGCCTCAGACGTGGACAATGATAGATATCTAGACTTAATTGTGGTAAGTAGTGTCGACAACACCGTTTCCATTTTCAGAAATTATGGTGACGCTACTTTTGCCGACAAAGTTGACTATCTGACCGGGATTCAACCACAATCTGTTTTTGCGGAAGATTTGGATCAAGACGAATACCCGGATTTGGCAGTCACCAATTTTAACAGCAATACTGTTTCCATCCTTAAAAATAATGGCGATGGAACTTTTGCCTCCAAAAACGATTATGCAACGGGAAACGGCCCTTACGCTGTCTTTGCTCTCGATCTGGACGGCGATTCAGACTTGGATTTGGCTGTGCTAAATTATAGTAGCTACACTCTTTCCGTATTCAAGAACATCAGTGATGGAACCTTTTCTCCAAAAGTTGATTACAAAACGGGAGATTCTCCAGTATCAGTTTTTGCTGCTGATCTTGATGGCGATTCGTATGCGGATTTAACTGTGGCAAATCATCGTAGTGCCACGATTTCCATTCTCAAGAATAATGGTAACGGAACTTTTACCACTAAAACGGACTATGGTACAGGCCGTGGAGCCCGCTCAGTTATCGCGGTGGATTTAAATGGAGATGGGAGTCGGGATCTGGTCGAAACAAATGCTGGAGATGCTACCGTTTCTGTATTAAAAAACCTCCCCAACACGGGGTGCGCGAACACACTCGGCGATTTAGACCATGATTGTATTTTGGCGGTCAATGATGTCATTCTCCAATTAAACTGTGTTTTCTTGGACTTTGGCGACTGCCGGTTAAGTTTGACGGACGTCAATTGCAGTGGTAATTTGAGCGCGGCGGACATTGTGCTGCTTTTGCGTGCCGTTTTTGCAAACCAGCCGCTGCAGTGCCCATAGGGACGGCAGGCCACCCAACGGAGATCTAAAGACCTCGCCACCGGTGGGCACAATTTATTGTGCCCCTACAAATGCAAAGGCAAAGACGGGCAGACACGCGGGCCTGCCCCTACAAATACAAAGAAAATGGGCGGGGAAACAGGGCAGGTTCGAGACGCTATTCGCTTAAAAGGTAGGCGAACATCAGGGGGGCGACGATGGTGGCGTCTGATTCGATGATGAAGCTGGGAGTCTCCTTGGCGATTTTCCCCCAGGTGATTTTTTCGTTGGGGGTGGCGCCCGAGTAGGAGCCGTACGAGGTGATGCTGTCCGATATCTGGCAGAAGTAGGCCCATTTTTTGACGTTTTCGCGGAACAAATCCTGCTCCAAAAGAGGCACCACGCAGATGGGAAAATCACCGGCGATGCCGCCGCCAATCTGGAAAAAACCGATGGGGGACTTGGCCGAAGTTTGCTCGTACCAATCGATGAGCGCATCCATGTACTCGAGGCCCGATTTGACGATGGAGATTTTTTTGATGTTCCCTTTTTTGAAATCCGCCACGAACTTGTTGCCGAGGGTAGAGTCCTCCCAGCCGCCGACGAAGATGGGGAGGTTTTTTTCGGCCGCCGCCACCATCCAGGAATCGCGCGGGTCGATTTCGTACAGCTTTTCCAGGGCGCCGTCGTTTATCATCTGGTACATATATTCGTGGGGGAAATAGCGCTCCCCCTTCTCTTCGGCTTTCTTCCAGTATTCAAAGATAATCCGTTCAATCCGGCGCATCGCCTCTTCTTCCGGGATGCAGGTATCGGTGACGCGGTTCAAATGCCGGTTCAGAAGTTTTTCCTCGTCATCCTTGGTCAGATGGCGGTAGCCGGGGATTCGCTCGTAAAAATTATGCGCCACCAAGTTAAAAATGTCCTCTTCCAGGTTGGCACCGGTGGTGGAGATGGCGTGGATTTTTCCCTTGCGAATCATCTCCGCCAGCGTGATGCCGAGCTCGCCCGTGCTCATCGCTCCCGCCATCGCCAGAAACATTTTGCCCCCGCCCGCGAGAAGCTGTTCGTAGGCGCGGCAGGCGTCTTTTAACACGGCGGCATTGAAATGCTGAAAGTTCCGGTCGATGAAGGCGCGGACGGCGGCAAACTGGCCGACTGCTTCGGCCGGTTTTACTTCTTTTTCCAAAACCCGTTTCATCGTTGATATAGTTTAACACCACTTCCCGGTTTTTGCAACAATTTTGAGGCAATAGAAGACCGCTCAAACTGAATTGACAGAAACAATCTTCCGATGTAGTATAGAGATATGCAGTCGAAAGGAAAGAAAATGAAACGGAATTTAGTCCAAAAAATTATTGCCGCCCATTTGGTCGAAGGGGAAATGGTCCCCGGCAAGGAAGTGGCCATTAAAATCGACCAGACCTTGACCCAGGACGCCACCGGCACGATGGCCTATCTGCAGTTCGAGGCGATGGAGATTCCCAAGGTGAAAACCCGGCTTTCGGTTTCTTACGTGGACCACAATATGCTCCAGACCGGCTTTGAAAACGCCGACGACCACCGCTATTTGCAGAGCGTGGCGGCCCGCTACGGAATTTATTTTTCCAAGCCGGGCAACGGAATTTGCCATCAGGTGCATCTGGAACGCTTCGGCGCGCCGGGCGCGACCTTGCTCGGCTCCGATTCGCACACGCCCACTTCCGGCGGCATCGGCTCTTTGGCCATCGGCGCGGGGGGGCTGGACGTGGCGGTGGCGATGGCGGGCGGGCCGTTTTATATGACGATGCCAAAAATCGTGCGGGTGCAACTTTTGGGAAAACTGCGCCCCTGGGTGACCGCCAAGGATATAATTTTAGAGATGCTCCGCCGTTTGACGGTGAAGGGCGGGGTTGGCAAGATTTTTGAATATTCCGGGCCGGGGGTAAAATCCCTGACCGTGCCGGAGCGCGGAACGATTACCAATATGGGAGCCGAGCTGGGGGCGACGACTTCGATTTTCCCCGCCGACGAAAACACACTAACTTATCTCAAAGCCCAAAAACGTCCCAAGGGATTCAAGCCGCTCGCACCGGACGAGGGTGCGGAGTACGATGACGAAGTCGTCATCGATTTGAACCAGTTGGAACCGCTGATTGCCCGGCCCCATTCGCCGGACAACGTGGTGCCGGTGAAGGAGGTGGAGGGAACCAAGGTGGACCAGGTCTGCATCGGCTCCTGCACCAATTCCTCCTTCCACGATTTGTCCGTGGCGGCCAAAATTTTGAAGGGTAAACGGATTTATCCCGGGCTGGATATGACCGTCACCCCCGGCTCCAAGCAGGTTTTTTACAACGTCGACAAGTCCGGCGCGCTCTCCCTCTTGATTGCCGCCGGCGCGCGCATCTTGGAATCGGCCTGCGGCCCCTGCATCGGAATGGGCCAGGCACCCCCCTCCGGCGGGGTTTCGGTGCGCAGCTTCAACCGGAATTTTGAAGGCCGCTCCGGGACGAAAGACGCACAAGTCTATCTCTCCAGCCCGGAAACGGCGGTCGCCTGCGCCTTGAAAGGTGTGATTACCGACCCGCGCCGTTTGGGGAAGGGCTTCCGCACGCCTACCCCCAAAACGTTTGTGGTGGATGACCGGATGATTCTGCCGCGGGTCAAAAAACCGGACGGGGTGGAAATTTTGCGCGGGCCGAACATCAAGCCCTTGCCGACGCGCGGCCCGATGGAGGAAACGATAACGGGGGAGGTTTTAATCAAACTCGGGGACAACGTCACCACCGACCATATTATGCCGGCGGGGGCCAAGATTCTGCCTCTGCGCTCGAACATTCCCGCGATTTCAAAGTTTGTCTTTTTCCGCGTGGATGAAAAGTTTGTCGAGCGGGCCCAGCAAAAAGGGGGCGGGATGATTATCGGCGGCGACAACTACGGGCAGGGAAGCTCCCGCGAGCATGCCGCGCTGGCGCCGATGTATTTGGGCATCAAGCTGGTATTGGCCAAGTCGTTTGCCCGGATTCACTGGACGAACCTGATTAATTTCGGCATACTTCCCCTGACCTTCGCCGACCCCGCCGACTACGATTGGCAAGAGCAGGGGGACAAGCTCGAAGTTTCCGGCCTGACCGAGTTTTTGTCCGACTCAACCGACGTCATCGAAATCCGCAACGCCACCAAGCACAAAAATTTCAAAGCCAAGCACGGCTTTACCGGGCGGCAGAAAAAGATTCTTTTGGCCGGCGGGTTGTTGAATTTCACGAAGAGCCAGGCGGCGTAGGGGAACACCTCACCCCTGACCCCTCTCCGCAAGGCAGAGAGGGGGATTGGCACATTGTAAGGGCGAGGCATGCCTCGCCCCTACGGGCAGGCACGGGGACCTGCCTCCGCAAAAAAATATGGAATTTGCCGGGCCGTCCCGCGCTCCACGCCATCGCAAAAGCCGTTGGTAAAAGGAACAAACAGGTGTATATTCACATTATAACGTTCAGGAACCGGTATGGATCGTAAAACCGCGAAAAAGCTCTCGGAGTGCACCTGCTTCAATTTGCGCAAGGCCTCGCGCGCCGTAACCCAAATGTATGAGGCGGCGCTGGAGCCGGCGGGGCTGCGAGCCCCCCAGTTCGGGATTCTTGCGGCCGTGGCCGCGACCAAGTCCGTGACCATAACCCGGCTGGCAGAAATCCTCGTGATGGACCGAACCACCCTGACCCGCAACCTGAAACCCTTGACCTCCCGGCGGCTGGTGAAAGTGCTTCCCGGCGCCGACCGGCGCTCGAAAAAAGTGGAGTTGACGAAAAAAGGCAGCGAGACACTTTTGCGGGCCGTCCCCCTGCACAAGGGGGCTCAAGCCCGGATTGAGTCCGGACTTGACGGACAGTGGCCGAATATGTTATCCGACCTCACCCGGCTCATCCGCGTGGCCCAAAAAAGCTGAAATTTTTTGGAACGATAAGTGTATATACACGTATATAATCGATGAGCGGGGCGGCGGGCAAACGGCAAACCGCAGGAAAAAAGGAGAACGAAATGCGGAAATATATTGAGTGGATTATCAAACACCGAAAGCTGGTGATAGCCCTGACCGCCATCGTTACGGCCGGCCTGGTTTCCCAATTGAGAAATCTCACCGTCATAATCGACCCGGACAAAACCCTTCCGCAAAACCATCCCAACGTGGCCACATCGCTGCGGATAGACACCTTGTTCGGCTCAAAATACACGGTTGTGGCGGGTGTGACGGCCAAGGAAGGGACGGTTTTCCAACCGGCCATTCTGGGAAAGGCCCTGCGCATCACAAAGAAGATTGTCAACTCCAAAGGCGTCATCAAAAACAACGTGGTGAGCATCGCCGCCCGAAAAGCCAAAAACATCGCCGGCAACGAGGAAGGCCTGGAAGTCAGGCCCTTGATGGAACGCGTTCCTGAAACGCCGGAGGAGATGGAGCGTCTGCGCGCCGCCATCCGTGCCAACCCGGTCTATTCAAACCTGATTATCTCCAAGGATGAAAAAACCCTGGTCATCGTGGCCGACTACACGACCGGCAGGGGCGGCTTCCGGTCGATTAATGAGACGGTGCGGGCGATTGCCGAGCCGGAGCAGGACCCTTCCGTCGAGATTACCTTCGGCGGCCAGCCCATGTTCTTGACCATGCTCGAACGCTACTCGGACCGGATGCGCTTTCTCCTCCCGCTGGCCGTTTTGCTCATCGGACTCATTCACTTCGAAGCGTTTCGAACCCTGCAGGGGCTGGTCCTTCCCCTTGTCACGGCGCTTTTGGCCGTTTTTTGGGGATTGGGGCTGATGAGTTCGGCCGGCGTTCCCCTGGACGTCTTCAACGCCACCACCCCTATTCTCATTTTGGCCATCGCTGCCGGCCACGCCGTGCAGATTTTAAAACGCTACTACGAGGAGTTTCACCGCATCCGCGCGGAGGGCGTTCTTAGCCCGAAGGAGGCCAACCGGGCGGCGGTGGTCGATTCCCTGGCAAAAATCGGCCCGGTGATGCTCGTCGCCGGACTGGTGGCGGCCTTGAGTTTCTTTTCGCTCGTGATTTTTGAAATAAAAACCATTCAGACCTTCGGAATCTTTACCGGCTTCGGAATCTTGAGCGCCCTGGTATTGGAAATGACCTTCATTCCGGCCCTCCGGTCGCTTTTGAAACCCCCGGGAATTCGGGAGAGCGCCCGTGAGAAGGAAACCACGGTTTGGGACCGCATCTCGGGGGCTTTTGGAAGCTGGGTCGCGGGCGGCCGCCGCAAGGCCATCTACGGGGCCACCGTCGTCGTTCTTGCCCTTTTGGGCTTGGGCATCGGAAACGTCGTCGTGGACAACCGGCTTAAGGGATATTTTTCCCCCAATTTAAGCGTAAATGTCGATGACGACAAGCTGAACGACCGTATGGCCGGAACAAAATCCCTGTATGTTTTGGTCGAGGGCAGGCAAGAGGATGCCATCAAGGACCCAAAAGTACTCTCCGCGATGGAAGAAACGCAACAATTTTTGGAAAAAGATTCACTGGTGGGAAAGACCGTCTCCATCGTCGATTTTCTCAAACGCATCAACCAGTCGATGCACGCCGACCGGCCCGAGTATTACCGGCTCCCGGAGACGAAAGAGCTCACCGCCCAATACCTTTTGCTCTATTCCACTTCGGGGGAGCCCGGGGATTTTGACACCTACGTGGACTACGGATACCAAAACGCCGCCATCCGGGCCTTTCTCAAGTCCACGGGAACGGCTTACGCGACTAACCTTGCGGAAAAGTTGCGTTCCTTTATGGCCAGGCGTTTCGGGGATGAAGTGGAAGTCAAAATCGGTGGACAGGCGATGAGCGAAGCCGCCTTGAACGAGGTTATGATTAAGGAGAAACTTTTGAACATCGTCCAGATTGCCGGCGTGGTTTTCCTCTTAAGCTCCCTTTTGTTCCGCTCGTTTTTGGCCGGGGCCCTGGTTTTGGTGCCCCTCGTGATGACGGTTTTGGCGAACTTCGGGATGATGGGCCTCTTGGGCATACCCCTGCAAATTTCGAACGCCGTCACCTCGGCTATGGCCATCGGCATCGGCGCCGACTACGCCATCTATCTGACCTACCGGATACGGGAGGAAATAAAAAAGGGCGGAGAGGAGAGGCAGGCCGTGCTGCGGGCTTTCGGCTCGGCCGGCAAAGCCATTCTTTTTGTCGCTTCGGCCGTCGCCGGCGGCTATGCCGTGCTGATGCTCTCCTTCGGATTCAAACTTCACTTCTGGCTGGGACTCCTCATCTGTTTGTCCATGGTGACCAGCGCGCTCTCGGCCCTCACGGTTTTTCCGAGTCTGCTTTTATCACTCCGGCCAAAGTTCATCTTTGGCAGCCAGGCGGCCCGCATCCCCAAAACGGTGGCCGAAGTAACCGCGGCGCTGCTTCTTTTCGCTTTCCTCCCCTTGCGGCAGGCGGGTGCCCAGACGGCCGCACCTTCCGCCGAGGAAATCATGCAGAAAAATTTCGTGGCCACCAAACTGGACGACTCCTTTTCCGACGGCACCTTCCGGCTGATTAACAGCAAAGGGCAGGAACGGGTGCGGAAGACCATCGGCGCCACCAAGCTGCAAGCCAACGGCATCGACAATATGCGAATGACCCGGTTTATCTCCCCGCCCGACGTCAAGGGGACCGTCTCGCTTTTGGTCGAACACTCCGAAAAGGACGACGACATCTGGATTTATCTTCCGGCCTTGAAGAAGGTGCGGCGGCTGGTCTCCTCCAACAAAAAAGACAGCTTCGTGGGGACCGATTTCTCCTACGGCGACGTCATCGGACACAAGGTGCGCGAGTGGAACCATAAAATCATCAAGGAGGAAACGGTCGATGGCCAGCCCTGCTACGTGATTGAATCCACCCCGAAAAACGACGATGTTCGCTCGAACAGCGGCTATTCGAAAAGAATCGGCTGGATCGGCAAGGAGAGCTTCGTGACCTTGAAATTTGAGTACTTCGACGAATCGGGAGACCTCTTGAAACAGGCCCGCTTCACCGACGTCCGGTTGATGGACCCGGTCAAAAAGCGTTACCAGCCGATGCGCCTCGAAGCCAAAAATGTCCAGACCGGCCACACCACCGTCATCCAGTTGGAGAACTTCAAACCGAATCAGGGAATCAAGGAGACCTATTTCACGACCCGTTATATGGAAAAAGACCAATGAAAAAATTGGGGGCCTTCTTGATTGGGGTTTTTTTTTGGCCGGGGCCTCTTCGGCGCTTGCTCAAGAGCGTCCGATTGTCGATACGGACAGCTCCAAGCGCGACTCTTTGGGATTTGTCCGGCGCATGCTGAAAAACACGAGCGCCAACGCCTCCTTTCGCGGCGAGTTTTGGAGCTCCTCGAAGTCGCTGGACGACAAGGATGGTTTCGGCGTCGGCGCCGTCTGGTTGAAGGGGCAATCCACCTTCCCCGCCACCCCCCTTTCCCTTAAATGGGAAGGCTGGGTGCAAAACCAGTCCCTCATCCGTTCCGGAACTATTGAAGCGGAGCTACGCGAAGGATACGTAAACCTGGATTTTGACAAGTTCAGCTACCGGGTGGGCCGACAAATAACGGTGTGGGGAAGGGCGGATGCCATCAACCCGACCGACAACGTCAGCAGCCGGGATTATTCGCTTATGGTGCCGGACGAAAACGACCAGCGCCGGGGAAATTTTTCCGCCAAGGCGGCCTATGCCTTCGGCGATTTTAATCTGATCGGTTTCTGGCTCCCCGAATTCAGGGAAAATGTGTTTCCCCTTCCGGCGCTGCCGGCTCCGATTGTTCTGACAAAACGGAAACCAAAAACGGAATGGAGCCAATGGGCCTTCAAAATTGAGCGGACGGGAGGGGCGGCGGACTGGTCTTTATCCTATTTTGACGGGCTGGATCGAAATCCCGACCTCACCGTGGAAGGAATAAGCAACTCCGCCGTCAAGTTGGCCCTGACCCACCATCGAATCCGGGTAATAGGCGCGGATGCCGCCGCCCCGGCCGGCCGTTTTGGGCTGCGGGCGGAAGCGGCCTACGCGTTCACGGAGGATAACGAAGGCACGGACCCGCAAATCAAAAACCCATTCCTGTTTGTCGTTCTCGGGGGGGACCGAAGTTTTTTCCAATATCTCAACTTCAACCTTCAATACGTCTCCCGCATCGTGATGAAGTATCAAGACCCGCGCCAGATTTCGGACCCGGCTACACGCGCGTTGGCGGTACAGGAAGCGCAGCTCACCCAGCAGCTGGACCAATTTCAGCACGGACTTTCAAACCGGGTGGGATACAAGTGGCTCCACGAGACTTTGGAAGCGGACCTATCCAGCCTGCTCTGGCTGGACGAAGGGGATTTCCTGCTTCGCCCCAAACTTATCTATGCCCTTACGGACCACTGGAAAGCGACCCTCGGCGCAGAACTGTACCGCGGGCCGGCGGAGGGTGTTTTCGGAAGACTGAAGCAAAACTCGACCGGCTTCGCCGCGCTCCGGTACGATTTGTGACGGACATCCCACAACCGCCGAAACAGGACGATTGGTTTAAGTTTTTTGTGAAAATTATTATTTTACAGCCGCTCCGTTCGCCATTGGAGCCGGGCCGCTGCTCGACAAAGAATAAATGCCGGGGCGGCATCCACGAAAAGGCCCAATCCCTCCTCACCAATCCCTGTCTTAAAACGGGTCCCTCAGGGGTTAATAAATAGAACCTTTCACGTACACTTTTCAACGTAAGTATCCGGACAAGGATGGAAGCGTTGTCTCCAAGCGACAACTGAATAGTTCCACCCTCAATTTGCACTCAGACCGACTCAACTCGCCTGCAAGGAATCCGCCGCCGGGCAGGAGCTCTTGCGGGCGGCGATGTCCTGCTTGTGGCTTTCGGCCCGGGCCTATGACCGTATTTTCAAAGTCGCCCGCACGATAGCCGATTTTGAAGGCAGCCCGAACATCAAAGATTCCCATCTCTCTGAAGCGATACAATTTACCTCATGCTGGATCGAAATATCTGGATGTAAGAAAAAGCTCATCCGGTCCGGTCTAACACGGAAAACTGCCTTGATTGAAAACGGCGGTTATCAAGATAACTATGTCGGCACCAGAGGCCGAACCGTTGCAATTCAAGTCGCAGGCGCCAAAGCCGGCCGGCGGTTCGGACTGCGAGAAGGTACAGCCGATCAGAAACACAATGTCCGCGGCGCTCAAGTTTCCGTCTAGGTTCAAGTCCCCCTTCCGGACGGTGGACGGATCTATGACAGCTATGGTTATCGGCTCACTGTCGGTAAGGGAGCCGTCCGAGGCGGTGAACGTGACATCATGGTTGCCGACTTGGGATAACGTTGGCGTCCAACTGAAGCGACCCCGTCCGTTCAAACTATCGAAAAAGATGGCCCCACTGGGCAGTCCCGTGATGGAAAAGCTTGGGGTAGTTCCATCCGGGTCGCTGGCAGAAACGTTGAAGGCTAACTCTCGACCCGCCAAAACAAATTTGTTTCCAATCGAAGCTAAAACCGGCGGGTGCGGACCAAAGCTAACCTCCACTACGGTGTCAATCCGCATGGTCACGCCGGAAAGCACCACCGAGTCGAGACCGGAAGAAAGAACATAGCGTAACTGATAGGTTCCGGGCACGAGAATTCCCGCATACTGCCCCAAATCGTCGGTCATCCCTTTGGCCAGAGGCGCCTCCGGCGAGCCGAAGGCCCGCACCTTTACACCGGCCAGAGGATTTCCATCGGAACCGCGCACAGTGCCGGAAAGCTGAACTCCATGGCGCAGGGTCAGATTGATGGTCGTGTCCTTTGTTATCGAAGCTCCCGTAAAAGAGGCTCCCGTAAAGCGGGAAGCCAAAGGCGGGGTATAGGCCAAATCAAACGTTCTGGGCGGAATAACGGCCTCATAGTATCCGGCCGAATCGGTATTGTCCGAGGGCGTGAAGACCTCTGTCCCGGAAGGCGGGATAAATGCATCAAAATCAACTTCGAAGAGGGGATTATTAAGGGAGTCTTTGATAAATCCCGAAACCGAACGCCCGGAATCGAGAGTGACATTCAAGGTCAAATTAGCATTTAGAGAGAAGTTCGGAAACTCTTTGGCCACGCGGCGAATGGCCTTGGGCGGTTCAAACTCGACCGTATAGCTGCCAGGAACAGCCACCACGGCATAATTCCCCAAAGCATTGGTAAAGTGGTTGGCCAGAGGTATCTTAGCTCCCGTAGCGGGATTTTCGAAGCGGATATCTACATTGGCCAATCCGCCCCCTCCGGTTCTTTGAGCCGTGCCGGACAGGGTGACACCGTTGGGCAGATTCGCATCTAAAGTTCGGTCGGTGCTGACCGTTACGCGCAAGCTCTCCACGGAGGCCAGCCCTGTGGCGGCCGGGGGTTGAAAGACGACATTAAAGCCGCCGGCCGGAACCACGGTTTGATAGAAGCCGGCAGCATCGGTGGCATCTCCGGGAGTGGGGATTTTTAGGCCTGTTATAGTGTCTTCCACGTCGATGTCCACGCCGGCAACCACCGTCATATTGCTGGCGCGGCGAACCGTGCCGGAAAGAAAGAACCCGGGCTGAAGGGTAAAGTTCACGTTATTGATGTCGTTGCTCACCACAAAGGAAAATATTTTGCCAGCCACCAGCTTGTCGGATACCTGTGGCTCGACGGTTATGTTGTAGGTGCCGGCAGGAACCACCACCTGATAGTCGCCCCCCTCGTTAGTGTTGTCGTTAGGGGTGGGAACCCGCTCGCCGGTTGAAGAGATGTCAAAGTCTAAATCGGCATCCACCACCGGCTGGCCGTTATTATCCTGAACGCGGCCGGAAACAAAAAAGCCTGGCTGAAGGATAACATCGCGCGTCTGGGTGGAGTTGAAAACCACCCCTTTGAACTCCGCCGCTACCAGCTTTTCCCCGCTGACGGGACGGTAGGTTAAAGTATAAAGGCCGCTTTGGAGTACCAAAGAATAGAAGCCGGTGAAATCAGTTTTGTCGCCAGGCGTAAAGACCCGCTGCCCGGTCAATTCGTCATCCACGTTCAGGTCAATGTTTGCCAAGCCGTTACCGTTTATGTCCCGCACAAAACCAGAAAGGGTGAAACCGAAAGGCACCGTGTCGTTTAAGACCTGGTTGCCGGAAAACACGTAACCTCGGTTGATGACCGGTGCCAGCCCGCTGCCAGCCGGCGGTTTGAAGGCTATATCGTACGTCCCGGCTGGCAGGCCAAAAGGTGGGTCTAAATTGTAATTCCCCATCGAATCGGTGGAATCGGCCAAAAGCCCAATCGGGTCACCCGTGTTGCTGTCGAACATATCGATGTCCACGTTGAATACCCCCACCCCGTTCGGATTGCTGATTTTGCCGGAGAGGAAAAACTGGGCCGACACGCTTCCATAAAGCCCCATGCTTAGGAAAAGGATTGCGATTAAGCGACTACGCATAGAACACCTCCAGACTGCTCAACGGCTTTCGGCCCGGTTAAACTCCCTTTTGGGCATCCCCTCGCCCCGAACTTTCTCCAATTTAACGAATAACCGCCACTTTCAAAACTTTTTCCGTCTTTCTTGAATTTCCCGGTTTTTCCAAAACAATCTTGCAGAAATAGACCCCGGAGGCCACCGGCTGGTCGCTTTGGTTTAAGCCGTCCCATTCCAGCACCTGCCGGCCTCCTCCTGAGAATTCGGTTCGACTTCGATAGATGATTTCCCCCACCGGTGAAAAGATGGTCAGCGATATTTTCCAAACGCCGGAGACAACATCCAGGTCGACCGGAAATTTTATCCGATTACCCCCTTCAGGGCGGAACGGGTTGGGGCGAGCTTCGAGGATTCGGGTTTCAACGGATACCGGCGTGTGCAAAGGTTCACCGGTGAGAACCACGGCGGTGTCGAAGTCGCTTAAAACCTTAACCCCCGTAATCATCAAGGTGTCAAAGCCGGCGGTTCCTAAAGGAGGACTTATCACCAGGGTATAGCTGTCTGGCGGAACGGCTACTTTAATCACCCCAAGAGAATCGGCATTGTCCGTAGGAGTGAAAAGCTCGTTCCGGCTGGGAAATTCCCGAATGACATCCAAATCGCAATTTTGAATTGGATTTCCCAGCGAGTCTTTCACCGTGACGCTTAGCAAGACTCCCACCCGAAACGTTTCTAAAATGGAGGTATCCGCAAAAATGGAAAAGGGTTCGATTTCTTTTGGAATCAAGCGGTTGCCGCGGGGCGGAATCAAAAGCAAACTAAAAGTTCCGGGCGGTGTTATCACTCGGAAATTCCCTAAGCTGTCGCTGCGGTTATTGGAAAGGAAAATCTCTTTACCAGCTGTGTCCTCGAGGTCAACGGAGAGGCTGGGAACTCCCGTGTCCAATGAATCAACCGCCCGCCCAGAGAGAACCAAGCCGGTAACGAGAAGGGCATCCATGACCGTGTCTTTGCTAACAGGGACGGTGTCTTTCTGCAAACCTCGAAAGCGGCTGCCGGGAGGAGAATCAAAGCGGACCCGAAATATACCCGGTGGCACCACGACCCGATAAAAGCCAACTGAATCGGTGTTGTCCCTGGGGGTAAAAATCCTTTCCTTGTTCGGAAGCTGGGTGAAATCCAAATCCACCCCTAAAATGGGGGCACCCACGCTGTCGGTTACCGTGCCGGAAACGAAAAAACCAATTGGCAAAAACACGGTATCCATCAACCGGTGAGTGGATAAATCAACAAAAAATCGTTTTCCGACTAAGCGAGCACCGACAGGTGGTTTGAAGGATACGAAATAAATCCCGTCCGGAAGAATAACCTGATAGAAACCTCCTGTTATAGTCTTATCACCGGTGATAAGGGATTCTGGGACTTCCGTTCCGGTGGCCGTGTCCTCAAAATCTAAGTTGACTTCCACTACCGGTTGTCGGTTACCATCAAATACATATCCCCTCATAATGACTTGTGTTTGGGCTGAAAGCTTAAGGTAAGATGTTAATAAAAAAACAATAATGAATAATACAAAGCGGGTGAAAAAAGAATGCATAGCTTAAAATTCAATCCGTAAGTTAATCCGGTTCAAAATAGCGTTGTCGGGTGAAAAAGGCATAAAGGCCTCTCCGGGATTAAACAATCCAAAACTATAAGCCAGATTAACACGCTGTAAGATTCTTTGAATGCCCAAAATGAAGTCCAGTTCCCATCCCAAATCTTTGGATAGTCCGGTGGGAATGGCGGGCGGCGCGATTAACTCGGAACGCACATCGTTATCCAGCTGGTTTTGCCGGTAGGTGTGAAAGATGGCATCGAAGGAAACCTGCCGGTGCGGTCGAAAACCGGCACCTGCCGTTAGAATTTGAAGGTTGGCCAGCTCCGGGTCCAGCACCTCGCCGTAGTACTGGAAATTGGCAAAACCGCCAAACCGACCGGAGTTATCCTCGTAACCGGTCTGCCGAAACTCCTGCGAAATCGAATCTCCGCTTACCTTATCCCCAGAGCCGAGGGAATAGCCCAGGGTTAAGCTGGGCCGCAAGTGATGATCGGTAGCTGCAAAGGTTGCCCCAAAATCAAGTGCGTATGCCTCCTGGTCGCGCTGTTTGTCGGTACCCCGCAGCAAGCCGGCTTGCAGCCAGCCTGTTATAAACCTTTTTGGGCGGCCGTAATAGGAAAGGCCCCAGTACACTGGTTCGCGGTTGCGGGCATCGGAGTCCCGGCGTTTCAGCATATAAACGTTGGCTTCGTTTTTGCCATCCGGGATAAAGCGAACCCGGAAAAGGAAATCATCCCAGGTACGGTATTTCTCATCCTGAAAGGGGAAAAGGGAGGGAAGAAAAGAAGCCTCCAGCACCACCGGTTGGGTTTCATAGAAGTAAAGCCGGACGGCGTCGAGGTATTCGTCGAATAGCCACTCCCGTTGATCCCGCACCCGCTGTTTGCCGACCATTAAAGCCGCCTTTCGTCCCGCCGGGGCGCGCAAAAGCAAGTATGCCTGGATGGCCTGAAATTCAAAGCGGGTCGACTCCGCCGTGGAGGGGCGGTTCGGGAACGTGCCAAAGGTGTACTTTTTCCGCAGCCGCAGTTGCAAAAAGCTCTGCACCTCCGGCGCCCAGTTGCCAGCCGCCTCCAGCCTTAGGGCCGGCTCGGTATCCTGATAGTCGTCCTTCTGAACTTCAGATAAAGTGTAGCGTTTCTCCAGACGAGTCGTCTGACGGTAGTCGCCGGAAAGAAGCAATTGGTCACCGACTCGGAGATGGGGAAAGTTGATTCCGCCCTCGTCGGCGGTCAGGTTGCCGAAAAGCTCGTTTTCCAAATAGCGCGCCGAGCCGTACAAATCGGTCTCCTCCGTCACCAAAATCTTCAAGCCGGATATTTCAATGGTGTCCGGCGGCTTGCTGTCAAAGATCAGCCGGGTAATCGTTCCTTTGATTTTGTCCGACGCTTTGATTTCGTTCCAGTCGATTTTATCAGCCGTCCAAGTGCCTTGTTCACTCACATTACAGGTGATTTCCAGCCGCATTCCGTCTTTTAACGCTTGAATTCCTACGGTACCCTCCCCTCGGGCCGGGAAAAGGGTTCTGGCTTCCACTTTTATTTTGAGGCCGAAAAGGACGAAAGAAGAATCCTTGCGGTCCAGCTTATCGATTGTCCCCCGCAGCTTGGGCCGGCGGGCCTTCGCCAGTTTTTCTACCGAGCGGGCGATGAATATTCCTTCCCCGCTCCAGCTACCGGAGACCTCCACCCCGTCCCCTTCTTTCAGCTTGGTGTACGGCCCGGCCTCCGTGCTTTTGCTCAGCCCAAGCGTTAGGGCGAAAACGGAAAACCACAGTATCGTCCGGTTTCTGTTCAACATCAATCCCTCCTTGTGCTGGTTTTTGTAAGCCGCAGTTCCATTATAGGAGAAACAGCAGCGGCGCTTTGCTGTGACCCGGGCGTTAAGGCTGGTGTCTCCGTCCCCCACGGCCCAAAGAGGTCGGTGCCTTCCACCACCAGTATCTTGAGCCCGGAGATTTCAAAGGTATCCGGCGGGGTCCCGTCGAAGGCCAAGCGGGTGACCGTCCCTTTGATTTTATCCGAGGGCTTCAGTTTGCCGGTTTCAATTTTCCTGGCTATCCAGTTTCCGAACTCATCCACGCGCGAAGTCACCTCCACACGCATTTTAGCTTTGAAGTTTTCAAAGCGCACGGCCTGCCCGCCGTTGTCCATAAATTCGGTTTTGTCGTCCACCTTGATTTTCACCCCGAACAGAACAAAGCTTTTCTCCGGCGTCAAAATTTTGACGATGGCCCCGCGCAGCTTGGGGCGGCGGGGGTCCGGCAGCTTTTCGATGTCGTCGGCCACAAAAACGCCGGCTTTTTTGTCCCATTCGCCGTCTACCTCCACGGCGTCGCCGATTTTCAGCTTCATATACTCCGGTTTAGGAGAGGCAGACGCCGGCACGCTTGAAAAAAGCAGGAACGGCAGTACAGAAAACAGCATTTTACGCATTAGATTCTCCTCTTGGGGTTTTCTTCGATTGTTCCAAAAGTGGAATGGCCAGCTTTTTCCAGCGCGGGCGGAGGGAATACAGACAGGCCAGCCGCAAAAGACTTGCGGCCTCCCACCAGGTGGTCCTTTTTTGAAAATTTTTTCCGGTCATCGGGCTTTTGCTTGGATGATAAGCTTCAAGAAAATTCGTTCGAGCTTGCCCTACGATTTTTTCCGGAAGCGAATGCTGCTTGCCGCGCAAAATAAGGTGGGCCAAAAAATTCCCCACATCCTGGGCCGGGTCCCCCCGCGACAGGGCGTCTGTGTCCAAAAGGGTCGTTCGATTTGAACCGGCCAAAAGCTGTTTGTCGTAAAAGTCGCGATGCAACGGCGCAAATTCTTTTTCTTCCATGGCCGGACGGCTGCTTTCAAGTTTTTTCCAAACTTCGTGAACGTTTTCCTGCAACGCCGGATAAATTCGGGCGGTTTCAAAGGCAAGGTCTTTAAGCTCGGACAGGGCTTCCTCGATAGTGTAGAGCGAAAGGTTTTGGAGTTTTGCCGAATGGAGCTTTTGCAGCGCCAACCCGGCCGAGCGGCAGCCGGGAATGAAACGCTCCGTTTCAATTAAATCGTGCAGGGAGGAGTCGGCAATCGCTTCCAGCCACAAAACCCCTTCCGAAGTGGCGGTAACCGGATGGGGTACGCGGATATTCTCTTTACTTGAGGCGCCAAAGCCGTTTTCTTCGAGGGTTCGGAGCTGCTCAAAAAGCCCGGCGGCTTTTTCCGACCGCACCAACTTGGCTACTAAAGAAAGGGTGCGTCCGTGTTCGCTTACGCTTATGTTCAAAATTCCCCGCCGTTCAAGCCGGTATCCCAAAACGTCCACTTTCACTACCTGCGCTGTGCCGTTTAAGCCAAGGGTTTGGGTCAGGGGCTGCAAAAGACCGGGGCCGGGCGCCGGATCGAAGAATTGCGCCAGCGTCTTGATCTTCGGATCGAAGGGAAAAACCGGAACTACCAGCCGGATGTTGGCAACAAAAAAGGCGTTCGGCTCCTTGGCGTAGGCCGGAATCATTTCGGAAGGGGATAGAAGCCGTCCGAAGAAAATCCGGGGTTGGTGGCCGTGCTCGTCCACCGTCGAAAAGCGGTACTGAATGAGAAATTTTCCTTCACCCTTGGGAATGACTCTTGGAATGTGAAAGTTTGCAATTTCCACCGTACGGCCCCAGAGACGGGAGAGCGGGGCCTGAAAAATCGGCGGCATTACGGCTTCGTCCGTAGCCGCCGCCAGGTGGGAATAGGCCGGGCTCGGTTTCAGCATAAGATTTCCTCGACGGCCTGCAAAATTTCTCTCGTCTTTTCCGGCCAGCCGGCATCCAAACGGCGAAAGGGGGAAACCGACAGAAAGAAAAGCGAAAGGGCCGTCCACCACTTGAGCTCTTCCATTTCGACTTCTACTTTCGCCCAGTCCGCGTACGCTTCCGCCCAGCGCTGGGCCAACTCTCCAGTTTTAGGTAGTCGGTTTTCAAGTTCGAGCAATCGGAGGTGGGCGGCAAAATTCCCCACGTCGGCCAACGAGTTTCCCGTGTGGCTGCGGTCGAAATCGAGAAAGCCGACTTTCTCCCCGTCGATGAGCACCTGCCCGTAGTAGAAATCTCCGTGTACAAAACTTAATTCAAGTTTGCTTTCCGGTATTTGATTTTCCAACCTTTCACGGACTTTTGTAATCTGGCCGGCGTCCTCCGGCAAAAGCGCGCCAAGCATTTTTTCGGTTTCGCTGGCTTCAACCAAAAAATCCCGGGGACGCCAGACGGAGAGCTTTTCATCAAACTGCCTGTGCAAACCGGCCAAAGCCGCGGCCGTGCGCTCGATGACGGAAGCGGCCGCCTCTGTTGTAAGCAATTCCAAAAGGGGTTTGCCGGCCAGAGCTTCCATAAGTAATATCCGGCGTTCCGGCTCATAGCTGTAAGGTGTGGGAACGACCGGAAGGCCTTGGTTGGATACGTTTTTCTTCAAAACTTGCATTCGGCGGAACACCTCTTCTCCCTGATTTTCTCCATACACCCGCCAGTACACTTCCACGTTCCGTTTTTCTTCCGTTTGGTGATGAATGGCCTTCGTTTCCGAACGGAAAACCGCCCGACGCTCCGGCTTGTAGCGTATCAACTCTGTATTCAAACGCTTGTCCGACAGTCGCCATTGGTCAGACGGATAAGCAGAAAGATTTTCGTAGAGAAACCGCTGCAGTTTTTTCGGCTCCTCCAAAATACGCAGCACGTCCAAAACGGCGTCGTTGGGAAAGGCGAAAAGCAAAGCGCATGCTTCGTCCCAGCGTGCAACCGAAGGGCCAAACGGCACATCCACCCAGCGGTGGTTTTCGGCCTTGGTGGCCGATAAAAGATATCCGTTGGTGGTCGTCCCCTTGGCGTAAAAGATGACGGGCTCCCGCTCTCCTGTTTCGGAATTTTTCCTCGCGAACTCGTAGGCCACAATACAGCTCGTTTTCGGCTTGTAACGCAAATAGAAGATGCGGCCCTCCTCCACTTCGGCGCCAGCGGCACAAAGCGCCTCCCGGGCTTTGGCCGCGTCCAAAAGCAGCGGCAGGCCGGTTAAAACTTCATCCGGCGGCAGGGGGATGCTACTCACCGGCGACGGAAGCGGACTCGAATAAATTTCGCTTTTCATTCTGGGTAAGCCACTCCTCGTAGAAAACAAAAAATCTCCCCTTTTTATTCAACAATTCCTGCACCGTTCCTTTTTCCACTACCCGTCCCTCCTCCAGGTAAACCACCCGGTCGGCCAGATTCAAAAAGTTCAGCCGGTGGGTTATCAAAAGCAGCGTCCGGCCTTCTTTTAACGCGGCCAAAGCATCCTCGGCCACTTTTTCGGCCTGGGGGTCGAGCCCCGTGGCCGGTTCGTCAAAAATCATGATTTTTGAATCGCGTAACGCGGCCCGGGCAAAGGTGATACGCTGGCGCTGGCCACCGGAGAGGGTCTGGCCCCCTTCTCCCACCAACGTGTTATACCCTTCCGGCAGATTGCGGATAAATTCGTCGGCTCCAACCTTGCGGGCGGCTGCGGCTATTTCCTCAAAACCCGCCATGGGATTGCCAAAAGCGATGTTTTCCAGAATCGACGTGCGGAATAGAAACGCCTCCTGTGAAAGGGAGGTGATCCGCTTGCGCAGCGATTTGATTCGGTAGTCTCCTATCGGTGTCCCATCGATGTAAATAGTTCCCGAAGCCGGTTCATAAAGCCGCAAAATCAGCTTGGCTATTGTCGATTTTCCTGCGCCGCTCGGGCCGATGATAGCGGTGGTTTTTCCGGCCGGCAAAGAGAAGCTCACCTCCTCGAGCGCTGGCTGTCCGGGCTGGTAGGCAAAGCGGACCTTATCGAACCGAATTTCCCCTTTTATATCCCGGGCGGAAATCGCTTCCGGCTTGTCGGTGACCTCCGGCTGGATGTGCAAAATCTCCAGAATCCGCTCCCCGCAAACGGTGGCCTTGGCCGTGCGGGAGGAAAGCTGTGCCACGTCCCGCAGCGGTCTGTAGGCGGTACGCAGATAGGAAAGAAAAATCAAAAGATTGCCGGCGGTAAGCTGCCCCGCCAAAACCTCCTTTACGCCGAAAAATAAAACCAGAACCGTTCCCAGAGCGGTCAAAACATCCACCCAGCGGGAATAGGCGGCTTCCAAGCGAGTGGCTTTGAGACCGGCCTTGACATCGGAAGAAACTGATTTCCCCAAAAGTTTTTCGTGCCATTTTTCCCGGCCAAAGACCTTGGTCACGCTGATGCCGGAAACCCCTTCATAGGCGGCGGCAGAAAGCTGCCCCTCCTTTTTGCGCGCCCGGCGGGAGGCCTCCTTCAACTTGGTGGAAAAACGCAGGGTGGTCAAAAACAGAAAAGGCATTACAGCAAAAGCCAGCAAAGTCAGCTTCCAGTTCATATAGAACATCAAGCCGAGCATTCCAAAAACGATGAAAATCCGGCTCCCCAGAGTGATGAAAATCGAAGTTAAAAGTTCCTTCAGGAGGTTGATGTCTCCCGTCAGGCGCATCATCAGCTCGCCGGTCTGGCGGTAGTCGTGGTAGCTCTGGGGGAGGCGCTGAATGTGGGAAAAAAGCTCCAGCCGGATGGCGCCGGTCACCTTTTGACCGGCCGAGGCAAAAAGCACGTTCTGGGCGTAAGAAAATAAAGCTCCAAAAACTGCGAGCAGAATTACCCCTCCGGCGGCCAGAAGTAAAACGGTTATCGGGTCCCATTGGGTCAGGGGTACCAGAAAGTTCCAGTCCCGCTGGGCCCGGGATGGAATCAGGATGTAATCAAAGACAATCTTGAGAGGCCAGGGCCGAGCCAGCTCCACCAATGCCAGACCCAAAAGGGAGGCTCCGCCCAAAGCCAGGTTTTTTTTATGAGACCTTAAGTGTTTTCCAAAATGGTGGAAGATCCGGGACAAGCCGGCCCAATCAATACGGGCAAACGGAGATTTGAATTTTACGGCCATATTATTTTTTATCCATCAACGATTCGAAAATTTCCTGGATGGTGTGCAGACGGTTTTTCCAGGTATGTTTCACTTTGACCATCTTCTGCGCCTGCTTTCCCAACTTTTCGCCCAACGTACGGTCGGATTTTAATCGGAACAGGGCGGAGGCCAACGCCTCGGGGTCTTCCGGCGGAACCAAAAGGGCGTTCTTTTCATTTTCCAGAATTTCCGCCACCTGCCCGATTCGGGAAGCCACAATCGGGCGCCCGGCGGCCATATACTCAAAAATCTTAAGCGGCGAGAAGTAAAAGCCGTCCATATGGGGATAAGGGGCCACCAAAGCGTCCAAGGTTCTCAAAGTTCTTGGAATTTCCTCGAAATCGATGACGCCGGTAAAGGCGACCCGGCTATGAATTCCCAGCTTATGGGCCAGTTTCTCCAAGGAAGGGCGCAGGGGCCCGTCCCCCACAATTTTCAGTTCGAAATTCTGGTCTTCCGGCAAGCGGCGAAACGCTTCCAGCAAGAATTCCAGCCCGTGCCAAGGTTTCAAGCTGCCTACAAACCCGACTGTAAATTTACCTTCTCCATGTTTTCCCGGCGCTCCATTGGCGGCGCGCACGGCAAGGAAAGGCCGAATGTCCACCCCGTTGGGTACTACCGTAACGGATGCGCTCGGCGCAACGGAGTGAATGTATTCCTTGACCGCCTCAGAGACCGCCACGAGGTGACCGGCGTTGGAAAAAAGATATCCTTCCACGGCCTTCGCCAACGGCTCCAGCATCAACTGCCGGTGGGTCTTCGCCTCTTCCACCATCGGCGAGTTAACTTCCAAAACGAAGGGAAATTTGTTATCTTTCGCCCAGGAAAGTCCAGCTATCCCAAAAAGTGAATAGCGTTCATAAATTAAGTCAAACTTTTTAGCCGGGATTTTCTTCAAAAGCTTTTTCAACCCAAAGTTTCGGGCAAACGCCCTGGTTTCAGCCAGAAGATGGAACTGTTCCGGAATCTCCTGATGGAAGAAGTCGATTCCCATTTTCGGCAGTTCATACACATCCTTTGTCTTACGGCGCGAATCCCCCAGCCGCGCCACCGCTGTCGTTACTTTATGCCCGGCCTCTTTGAGCGCTTTGGTAAACTCCCGGATGTGGATGGAAGCTCCTTTCATTCCCCAAAAAGGAATACCGGAGTCAAACGATAGATACAGAATTCTCATATCGTTTTTCCCGCCAGAGACGACGGTATGGTTGCTTCCGTCGGTTTGTTTCCCACTTCAACGGATTGCCGGTAAAAACTTTCCAAAGTTGCCACACTCTTTTTCAGATCAAACTTTTCTTCTACTTTTTTTCTTCCTTCCCGCGCAAAGCGGGCCGCCAATTCGGGAGAATCAAGAACTTTCTCAATGGCCTCGGCCAAAGCGGGCGGGTTATCCGGCGGAACTAGAAGGCCGTTTTTGCCTTCGTCAACTATTTCCGGTATCCCCGATACGGTGGTGGAAACTACCGGACAGCCGGTACCGAGAGCCTCCAGAAGCACGGTCGGCAGGGCATCCTGATTGCCGTCCGTATCCACCGTGCAGGGCAGGGCCAAAACGGAAGCCCGCTTGAGACAGGGCAGCACTTCGACCTGGGTTTTGGGACCCGCAAAGGTTACAATATCGGCAAGCCCCAACGCCTGCCTTCTGGCTTCCAGTACTTCCGCCTCTTCCCCCTGGCCGATGATGATGCAGCGGAAGGGGATTTTCTTTTCCTTCAAAATGGCGCAGGCCTTCAGCAAATCCGGAAACCCTTTTTTGGGAACCAATCTCCCAATGGATAAAATAAGATCCTGCTCACGCGGCAGTTGGGGTTCGAAGTTGAAAAAATCCAGACGGATGCCGTTGTATAAGACTTTAATTTTTTCCGCCGGAACCGTTGGATACGTGGAAGTCAGAAATCGGCGATTAAACTCCGTGACTGTGATCACAAAACGGGCGGCCAGCAATTTTTCTTGCAGCATTTTTTGATTGACGGAATCCCGGAAAATATCTTTGGCGTGGGCGGTGAAGCTGAAGGGCAGCCCGGAAATCCGGCTGACAAAATAGGCCGCCGTGGAAGGAAGGCTGGCAAAGTGAGCGTGCAGGTGCATAACCCCGTGACTCAAGGCCAAGGCGGCCGCCCAGGCGGAGCCGAAAAAAAGTTCCATAAGCGAAGGTTCGTTCTGTGGCACCAGTTCTTCGAGAAGCTTCCAGAGCTCGGCCCGGCGGGGAGAAAGGGTGGGCCAGTTTTCGGCCAAAACGGCCCACCCTTTTTTGGGCTCAAGCTCGTCCAGGTAGTAAACTGGAGCCTTGATTTCGGCCACCTGCGGATGAAAACGCCCCTCGTTCGGCTTTTTCAGGGAAAAAATCGTGACCTCCAAACCCCGCCGTTCCAGTTCCAAAATCTCGTTCAGAATGAAAGTCTCCGAAAGCCGGGGATACATTTTGACGAAATAGCCGACTCTTAAGGGACTCATTTCAACACCCCTCGGCTTGTTAAAAGCGGATGGCAGAGCTCGGCCAGCTTGGCGGCTCCATCCAAGGGCAGGGGATTTTTCTTACGTGCCTGAAAAAGCTTGTTGGTGGGGTCATTTATCATCGAATAGACCACGTCGAATAGTTTTCCGGGTGATAAATCCACGGGAGAAATATAATTCACCAGCCCCAACTCCGACAGCCGCTGGGCTCGAAGCAGTTGCTCCTTGCGAGGGTAAATCCTTGGAATAATTAAGGCCTTTCTTGCCGATGATAGAATTTCTACCACGGTATTATACCCTCCCATGGAAATGACCAAATCCGCTTTTTCAAAATGGGGAGCAAGTTCCGGCAGAAATTCTTCAAATCGGACGGGTAATCCGATCGCTTCTGCAATCAACATTCTTCTCCATTTTTCCTGCATAAAGGGGCCGAGAACAATGGTTGTTGCGGCGTTGATTTCATCACCCAACTCTTTCAGCATAACCAAGTAGTTGTACACGATTTCCATCCCATCTTCGCCACCTCCGATGGTCAAAAGAATTTTTTGCCGAGCGGAACGCCCGACTTTTTTAGCGGGCGAACTTGATGAGGGGTTACCGTCGCTAATAAATCCTGTAAAGTCGGTTTTTTCCCGGGCCTTACAGCCAAAACGGTATTCACTGACCGGATCAAAGAACTTGGAAGTCCCGTATATGAAAATCCGGTCGTACACTTCGTCCAGAACGGGATAAACCCCTTCCGTCTCCCAGGCCGCGCAAACCTTTTCCGGTTCGTCCAAAATGTCCCGCAGCCCCAAAACCAGCGCGGGAGAACTGTTTTTGGCTTTCAGTTCCTGAAGGGTTTTCTTGATTTCCCCCTTCATTCCCAGCGGGGCGTGGTCCACTAGAAAAATGTGGGGCTGGAACGTGCGAATCGCTTCGGAAATCAAGTTCTGACGCAATTCAAAAATCTTTTCAAAAGAGCTCCCCAGCGAACGGGGCTGGTAGCGGCTTTCTCCGACTTTCACCACCGCCGGCAGCTTGATGAAATCGGTCCCCTCCGGCAGGCGGTATCGCTCCGCCTGCTGCTGGCCGGTCACAATTAAAATGGCGCTTTGCGGATAGGCGGAGTTAAACGCTTTGGCAATTTTCAAACAGCGCCGGAAATGCCCCAATCCAAAAGTGTCGTGGGAATAGATTAAAAGTCGAGGGGGCTCGGCTGCCTTCTCGGTGACCGCGCGTGGGACAACTGGTGCGGGCTCAAGCTTCATGCTTCTCCCGGTTTCTGACCCATTCCGAGATAATTGAAGCCGAGGCGAGCCAAGATTTCCGGCACCAGCAGGTTGCGGGCGTCCACAATGTTTTTGGATTTCATCTTTTGGCCGATTTCCTCCCAGTTCAGGGCCATAAACTCCGGCCATTCCGTCAGAACAACCAAAGCATCCGCTTTTTCGGCAACCTCTTCCGGATTGGGGGCCAGCTTCAGCTCCGGCCAGAGTGCACGGGCCTCCCCCTCTGCTACCGGGTCGTAGGCCTGCAGCAAGGCCCCCTTTTCTTCAAGCCGTTTCATCACGGCCAAAGCCGGCGAACTGCGCAAGTCGTTGGTATGGGCTTTGAAGGTCAGCCCCAGAACGCCGATGGTTTTTCCTTTCAATGTTCCGACCAGCTTCTCCAGTTTCCCCACCACCAGCCGGGGCTGGCGGGCGTTGGCCTCCTTTACCGCCTCGGCGATGGAGAGGCGCACCCCTTGTTTTCGGGCCAGGTTTAAGATGGCGTCCAAGTCCTTCGGCAAACAGGAGCCGCCGAAGCCGGGGCCGGGGTTTAGAAACTCCGGGCTGATGCGGGAATCCAGTCCCATTCCACGGGTCACCTCGGTGACGTTTAGGCCCGCCGCATCGCACAGGTTGGCCAGCTCGTTGACAAAGGCCACCTTGGTGGCCAGAAAAAGATTGGAGGCGTATTTAATCATTTCGGCCGTTTCGTTGTTGGTGACCACGATGGGGCAGGCATCCATCATCCCGACTCGGTAGAGCTGGGCAATCGTTTCAATTGCCTCCGGCTGGTCGCCGCCGATGACAATCCGCTGGGGCCGAAAGAAGTCCATCACCGCGGTCCCTTCGCGCAAAAACTCCGGATTGGAAACGACTGCCACCTGTTTTTTGGCGGCGCCGTTTTTGGACAACCGATTTCGCACCTGCAAAGCGGTGCCCACCGGCACGGTCGATTTCAAAACGAGAATCTGTTTCGGTGTCAAAAGCGGCCCCAAGGTTTCCACCACTTCAAAAACGGCGGAAAGGTCCGCCTCGCCGGAGGGGAGGGAAGGGGTGCCCACAGCTAAAAAAATCGCATGCGCGCCTTTTATCGCTTCGGCCAGTTCGGAAAAAACACCCAGTCGGTGGCGGCGGAGGTTGGCTCCAAACAGTTCGGGCAAGCCGCGCTCGTGTATTCGAATTCGTCCGGCACGCAGTTCTTTCGATTTATCGGGGTCTTTTTCCACCAACGCGACCGTGTGGCCAAACTGGGCAAATCCGGCGGCCGCCACCAGCCCCACAAACCCGCCCCCCAGAACGGCCACCCGAAGCCCGGTGGAAGGATAGACCGGAAGCCCGGCTTCGGTGGCCAGCCCGTGCGACAGTTCCCTCTTCTTTAGCTTGTTGTCGGTATCAGTCCGCAAGAGTCGGTCTCATTTCTTGCTTAATAACAAATGCAATAATCCCTCCCCCAAAACTACATCAATATATATGCCGAAAGCAGTGGTTGTGACTAACTGATTGCCGTGCGGGATGTTACGGTTTTGCGAAGGCGTCAATTAGGCAAGGTGGATTGGTTGATTTCAACCAAACGGTTTCTTTCAACCAGCTAATACTATAGCCCAAATTTCTGAACCCGATAGCGCAACGCTTCCCGGCTCAACTTCAATTTTCGAGCGGCTTCGGAAACGTTACCCTCTGACTCTTCAAGGGCGCGGACAATCAATTGCTTTTCCACTTCTACTATATCTATGCCGTCCGGGCCGAATTCCACCTTTACGGCCGTGTTCGGGCCAACTGCCACCAAGGGGGGCTTTCCGGCCTGCAACCGCAAATCGGCCGGCTCGATTTCCCCGCCGGATGAAAACAGGAGGGCCCGCTCCAAAAGCTGCCGCAGCTCCCGCACGTTGCCGGGCCAAGCGTAGTCCTGAAGCATCTTTTTCGACGGTTCGCTTAGTTTTTTGAAGCCCGGCCCGCCGGGCCTTTTGTTGGCCGCTTTTTGCAAAAAATGCTCGGCCAGAAGCAGAATGTCCTTTTTTCTTTCCCGCAGGGGGGGCAGAGTGAGGGTGACGTGATTCAACCGGAAAAAAAGGTCCTGTCGGAACTGGCCGGTCTTTACGGCCTGGCCCAAATCCCGGTTGGTGGCGGCGATGATGCGCACGTCTATGGATAAATCCCGCAAGCCGCCCACGTGGCGCAGCTTTTTCTGTTCAATCAGGCGCAAGAGTTTGGCCTGGGATTCCGATGACAGATCGCCGATTTCATTTAAAAACAAAGTCCCCCCTTCGGCCACCTCCGCCAGCCCCCGCTTGGATTGACGGGCATCGGTGAAAGCCCCCTTTTCATAGCCGAACAACTCCCCTTCCTCCAGCCCGCGCGGCAGGGTGGGACAGTTTACTTCGATGAAAGGGGCGGCGGAAAAAGCGCTTTTGAAGTGCAAAAGCCGGGCAACCAGGTCCTTCCCCGTCCCGGTTTCCCCCAAAACCAAAACCGGCGGCAGTTCTGAAACTTTCACCATGACCAACTCGGAAAGTTTCTTGATGAAAGCCCGTACCTCGCGCGCTCTTGAGCTTTCTCCCAAGAATTCCTCTTCCGCAAGCCGCTCGGCCTCCCGCTTTTGATAAAAGGAAACCGTGCGCGCCAGCCGGGCGTGCGCAAGGGCCCGCTCGATGGCGATCGCCACCTCGTCGGTGTCCAGGGGCTTGCGCAAAAAATCGATTGCCCCCAGCTTCATCGCCTCCACGGCCGAGGCGATGGTGCCGTAAGCGGTCACGATGATGACTAGGATGTTGGGGTCGGTTTCCCGGATTTTTTTCAGGGCCTCCAGCCCGGAAAGCCCGGGCAGCTGCATATCCAAAAGCACTATATCGGGCAAAAGTTTGTCCAGAAGCGAAAGCCCCTCCTCCGCCGTCCCCACCGCCGAGGCCTCATGGCTCTTTTGGGAAAGCGCCCGGGAAAGGGAACGCCCCAAAAGAATTTCGTCGTCGATGATTAAAATCTGCGCCATTTAACTTTCCTCCCGCCAGAGGGGTAAGGTGAGGGTCATCGTCGTGCCCGCTCCCGGACGGCTTTCCACTTTAATGGAGCCGCCGTGCAAATCGACGATTTTTTTGGCCTGCGCTAACCCCAAGCCGGTGCCGCCCGGCTTGTCGGTCACAAACGGCTTGAAGACCCGCTCGATAAAAACCGGGGGGATTCCCTTGCCGGTGTCGCTAACGCGCAGGACCGCTTCTTTGCTGTCAGCGGCGGCTTCGATAGTAAGGGATCCTCCTTTGTCCATTGCTTCGACGGCGTTTACGATTAAGGCCGAAAGCACCTGCTCCATCAAAACCAGGTCGACCAAAACGGGAGGCAACGCAGCCAGATGGGTGGTCACGCCGATTTTCTTGGACTCCAGTAACGCTTCGTTCAATCCGAGGGTCTCGTAAACCAGTTGCGGCAACTCGGTTTTGGTTGGCTGGAGATCCAAGGGCTTGGCAAATCCGAGAAGCCTTTGTATCCAGACATCCAGCTTGTCCACGGACTGAATGATGTCCGCCAGCGACTCTTTAATGGCCGGCTGGCTTTGGCACTCCGCCAGCATCACCTGCGAAGCGGCCCGAATCCCAGCCAAGGGATTGCGGATGTTGTGGGTGGCAAAGGCGGCCAGCTCCCCCAAAGCTGCCAACCGTTCCTGCGCGCGCATCTTTTGCTCGTACTCTTTCAGCGCTTTGGCCATCCGGTTGATGGCTCCAGCAAGTGCACCCCATTCGTCCTGACTTTGCACGACCACTTTGGCTTCGAAGTCCCCCCGGCTGATTTTGGCGGTCACACGCCCCACTTCTGCTATTGGGCCGGCCAGCCAGCGCTGCAGAAGAAAAACGGTAGCGAGTAGTTGGGCCAAAGCGAGAAGGGCTGCTCCGCCCACCAGATAGGTAATGAGATTGCCGGAGCTGGCCGCCGCCGAAAGGGCGGCTTTTTCCAGCCCCTGATAGTACTGGTTCAAAACCGCCACGTCGGAGGTCACCTCGTTGCCGATTTCGTCCAATCTTTCAGCCCGCCGCTCCTTCGGGTTTCGTGCCCCAGCAGCGGAGGGCTTGAATATGTTTTGCGCAACATAAACCAATTCCCGCTGGGTCTCCTCCAGGGCTTCCAGATGGTCAGTCTCCTCCTCCGTTTCGGCGGCCGACTTCAGTTGTCCCATCTGCTGGACGACCCGTTCCTGAATGCTCCAGAAATCGGGCTCGGCACTCCGGTCACCGGAAAGAAAATCGCTGCCGGCCGAAATCTGGCGGTATATGTCGGCCCGCAACCGCTCGGCGGCTACTCCCTGATTGTAGGCCCGGGAAAGGTCTGCGGCCGAACGCCGCCAGCGCCTCGAAGCCCAGAGAGCAGCTGTGCCGATGGCCAGTACGACCAAGAACAAAAGCACATAACTTAAAGTCAGCCGGGAGCGGATACTCATTGGGAAAAGATGCCGGAGTTTTTAAACCAGAGCACGGTTTTCCGCAGGGAGCGGGCAAAGTTGGCCTTTGGCAAAAAGCCCAAAACTTTCCGGGCCAGCTTGATATCCGCCCAGGTATGCAGAACGTCCCCCTGTTTGCGGGGAGAAAACTCCGGCTGGGAATTAGTTTGCAAAATCTTCTGCAATCCAGAAAAAAGCTTGTTGACCGAAATCCGCTTTCCGGAGCCGACGTTAAAAACTCCTCCCACTGCTTTTTTCGACCGGGCTGCCAGTTCCGCCGCGTGGACCACATCCTCGACATAAACGAAATCGCGGGTCTGATTGCCGTCCCCGTAAATAGTGGGGGGATGCCCGGTCGAAAGCTTTCGGGTGAAGTTGGGAATGGCGTTGGCATACTGGGAAAAAGGATTTTGCCGTGGGCCGTACACGTTGAAAAGCCGCAGGGCCACCGTTTCCAGCCCGTACAGCCGCCAATACAGAGAACAGAGTTGCTCTCCCGCCAGTTTGGATAGGGCATACGGGGATTCCGGGTGGGGAGGAAAACTCTCCTTGAACGGCAGTTTGGGATACTCCCCGTAAACAGCGGAAGAGGAAGTGTACACCACCCGTTTTACTTTGGCCCGCCGCGCCGCCTCCAGCACGTTATACGTCCCCTTTAAATTCACCTCCCAGGTGGTTAGCGGGTCTTCAAGTGAGGTTAAAACGGACACCACGGCCGCCAAATGAAAAACCGCATCCGCCCCTTCCGTCAAACGGCAAAGCAAATCAAAATCCCGCACATCCCCTTCCACCAACTCCGCGCGTTCAAGCCCGGACAGATTCTCTTTGCGCCCAGAGGAAAAGTTGTCCAGAATGACGACCAAATGCCTCTTTTTAAGGAGAGAGACAGCCAGATGGGAGCCGATGAAACCCGCTCCGCCGGTCACTAATGCGCGGATTGTTTAATTCTCCTCAAAAAATTCTCAAACTCATTCGTGGCCCGCAAAAAATGGCATATCTAAAAATATGCCTCTCTAAAGCAATAAGCAAATGTTTTGACTCGATTGGGGTGTAGCTACTACAAGTTGTATTAAAATACTTTGGAGGGCGGGTTCTTATCCGAGATGGGAGAATAAGCCGTAACGTGCCATATACTAAGAAGTTGCGACCCCTGTTTGAAGTGACCAATTAGGTTTTCTTTAGAAAGATTTCTATTTATGAAGAAGTGTATGTCCCCATCTCTTTCCGTAGATAGAACCTCTGTTGTGCGAAGTTCTTAAATTAGGGTGGGCAATGGGATTTGAACCCACGACCCCCAGGGCCACAACCTGGTGCTCTAACCAGCTGAGCTATGCCCACCGTAATGAATGGGGGCTTACGAGAAGCCCTTGCCATTAGGATAATAGGAAAAAACCTTCCGCGCAAATGGACGGCGTGAACGGCCCGGCCTTCTTTGCGTAGCGGAGAACTTCAGTCCTCCATGTAGGGGTTTGATTAATCAAACCCCCACGAGAGAATTTGTAGGCGCGGGTTTAAACTTGCGGTTACAACAAATATATCGTCGTGAACAAAAACACCCAGACGATATCGACGAAATGCCAGTACCAAAGGGAAGCCAGAAAGCCGAAATGCCTTCCGGCCGAAAAATGACCGAGCGCAAGCCGCACCCACACGGAGGCCAGCAAAACCAGCCCGACGGAGACGTGCAGCCCGTGGAAGCCGGTCATCGAGTAAAACTGGCTGCCGAAAACCCCTTTGTTGTGGACGAATTTGTCGAACTCGTGCAAATGCCCCCACTCGTAACCCTGGATGGAAAGAAAGACGGCCCCTAAAAGTATCGAAAACAAGACCCAGCGCTGGGAAGCCAGCCGCTTCCCTTTGACCAGGGCCTTGTGCCCCCATTCCATCGTAAAGGAGGAAAAAACTAAAAGCAACGTGGCCATCGCCGGCAGCCGGGTGTCCAAATGCGGGGCGCCGGTGGGCGGCCAGACGTCAAAGTGGACCCGGGTGTAAAAATGGTGGGCAAAAAAGGCTCCGAAAATCATCGCCTCCGAAATCAAAAAAAGCTTCATCCCGTTTTTCAACCAGTCGTATTCGCCGACGTCGTAGGCGATGGCATACTTTTCCCGGATGACCGAATGCACCCAGCCGCTCATCGCAAAAAGACAAATCAACGAGCCGGTGGCCAGAAGGATGATGCCGGCTTCCTTCGAACCCCAGGTCAAAACGACAAATCCGAACGGCAAAAATCCGGCGCCCAAACCCAGAATCGGCGGCCACCAGCTGCCGTGCCCGGCGTGGGCCGCTTCCGAATATGCTTGTTGCATACGCTCCTTCTCCGTTGTGCCCGGCCGGTTCGCCTATTTCGGCGGCGTCGGGATGAAATGGAAAATCTTCATCAAAACAAAACTAACCGTCATCAAAGCCAAAGCGAAAAGCATCAAAACCACACCCAGCCGGCGGTTCTTCCGCTCGATTTTAAGTTCCCGTTCTTCCATGGCGGCGGTTCTCATTTCTCCTCATGCAGGGGCTTCTGGAAAAGCGTGTAGTTCAACGTCACCCGCTCCACATTCGAGTCCAAATCCGGGGCGATGGAAAAAACCACCGGCATCGCCACCTCCTGCCTGGGCAAAAGGGTCTGGTCCTCGAAGCAAAAGCATTTTTTAAGCGAAAAGCGGGTCGCCGCCCCTTCCGGCAGAATGGAATGCACCGGGCGGAAGCGGATGGTATCCTTGGACAAATTCACGAACCGGTAAGCCGTCTCGGTCTGCTGCCCAAGCCGGACTTCCTTGGTGGCCTCGACCGCCTCGAAGACAATCGGCGCCCCGCCCGCGACCACTCCCATAAAGAGGACCTCCACCTCGCGGTTGCTCGCAAGGGCGGCGCCGGACACTTTCGCCTCGGTATTGTTGGGGGAAAGCCCGAACCCCAACTTCCGGCAAAACATTTTGAAAGCCGGCACGTTGGCAAAGGCAAAACCGAACATCAAAATTCCGAAAGCACCGAATGCCAGCCCCAGCTTTTTATTTTTGCTCATCTCGAAAAGCTCCTTAACCGCCCCCTACAAATTCTTATGCCAGACCGCATCCGCCATTATTCCCAGAAACAGAATCAAAAGATAAACGATGGAATATCCGAAAAGTCCCCGCGCCTCGCCAAAGGCCCCCCGCCGCCAGATGCGGTAGGCCTTGTAAAGAAAAACCCCGTTCAAAATCAAGGCCAAAAGCAAATAAACCAGCCCGGCCCGCACGAAAAGCAAAGCCAGACTGAAGGCCACCATCCAGAGGGTATAAACCAGAATCTGCCGGGCCGTCTCCCTATCCCCCTTCACCACCGGCAGCATCGGGATTTTTGCTTTCTCATAATCCTTCTTGATGCACAAGGCCAAAGCCCAGAAATGAGGCGGCGTCCAGAAAAAGATGATGAGGAACAAAATCCAGGGAGTCAGGTTCAAGCTTCCGGTAGCCGCCCCCCAGGCAATCACCGGCGCCATCGAGCCGGCCGCCCCGCCGATGACGATGTTTTGATAAATCCGCGGTTTCAAATAGAGGGTGTAGAAAAAAGCATAATAGAGAATGGTTCCCAAAGCCAGAACGGCCGAGAAAACATTGAAAAGGACGGCGAAAAGCAAAACCGCGGCGGCGCCAAGCGAGCAGGCGAAACCCAGGGCCGCTTTCGGAGAAAGATTCCCCAAAGGCAGGGGGCGCTTTCTTTTGGTCCGCTCCATTACGGCGTCCAAGTCCCGCTCAAAATACTGGTTCAAAGCGTTGGCCGCCCCGCCGGTTAAAGTCAGGCCGAAAAGCACCGCCCCGAAGCGAATCGGGTCGGCCAAAAGCGAACCTTCCATCACCAAAGCCGCCGCACCCGTCAAAACCACCAAAAGCAGGATGGTCGGCTTGGTCAATTGGACGAAATTACGGAACCGGGGCTTCACGCGGAAGGGTCTGGGTTTCGTAGCGGAAACGAAGCTCGTAGGTCAAAATAACCAGAAGCGCAAACAGGCTTAAACCGGTCACCAGATGGGCCAGACTCATCCCCAAGGGGGCTTTCATCATCAGATTGCCGATTCCCAGAATAATCTGCAAGAAGACGAAAACCGCCGCCCCTCGCGCCGCCAATCGGGCCCGCGGCGTGGTGGAAACTTTGAGCGCCATAATGTGGGCCCAGATGACGAAACCGGCGGCGATAAAGGCCCACCAGCGGTGAAAAAACTGAATCAAAATCTGGTTCTGAAAAAGATTGTTCCAGCCCGGCTGATAAACGGGCGACCACAAAACGTTCCCCGGCGGAATCCAGAAATCCCCCATTTTTGGAAAGGTGTTGAAAACCAGCCCGGCCCGGCTTCCCGCCGCCAGTCCGCCGGAGACGACCTGGACGAAAACGAGAAAAGTCGCCGCCCAAGCCAAAAGTATCAGCCACCGGCGGCCGGAGCGCTCGATAATAGCCCCTGCCATCCGCGAAAGCTTCAAGGTCGTCCACAAAAGCACGCCGAAAAACCAGAAGGCCGTCCCCAGATGGGCCGCCACCAGCTCCCCTTTCAATTCCTGCTTGACGACCAAGCCCCCCAACAGTGCCTGCCCGATTAAAAGCATCGCGGCGAAAATGAGGTGTGCCCCCACCTGCCGGCGCAGGAAAATGTTTTTGAAACCCCGCACGAAAACGGCCAGAAAAACGATTCCCACCAGGGCCGCCAAAAACCGGTGCGCGTATTCAATCCAGAAAAGCGTTTTGAACTCCTCCAGGGAAAGGGGCACCAGTCCGAGCTCCGAGCTGGCTTGAAATTTCGTAAAAACCGCCTGCCATTCCGCGTCCGACATCGGCGGAAGCAGGCTGCCGTTGATTAAGGGCCAGTCCGGAATGGAAAGCCCCGAGCCGGAAAGCCGCACCACCCCGCCCCAGAGGATTAAGACGAAAACCAAAAGGGTCAAAAACAAAAGCCAGCCGGCGATGCGGACTTCCCCTTTCGGGGCCGCCTCCGAAGCTCGGATGGTCTCCGTCTTTTCGAACGTTGGCATCTCCTTATACAATTTCGGGTATTTTGGCGAAATTCTCCACCGGGGGCGGGCTGGAAACCGACCAGTCCAGAGTCCGCTGCAGAGGATAGACACCCCAGGGGTCTTCGGCGGCCCGTTCCCCTTTGCGCACGGCTTTGAACATATTGTAGAGCAACAGCATCCCGCCGGCAAAAAGCAGGATGTAGCCGAAGGAGGCCACCTGGTTCCAGAACTCAAACTCCGGCCGGTAGGTGTAGACCCGCCGGGCCATCCCCACGATTCCGAGCCAGTGCATCGGCAAAAAGGTGATGTTCATCCCCAGAAAAACGAGCCAGAAAATGACGTTCCCCAGTTTTTCGTCCAGAATCCGCCCGGACATCTTCGGAAACCAGAAGAAAGTCCCGGCTAAAAGCGCCATTACCGACCCGCCGAACAAAACGTAGTGCAGGTGCGCCACCACGTAATAGCTGTCGTGCACCTGCACGTCGAAGGGGACCACGGCCAAAGTCAAACCGGAAATCCCCCCCATCACGAAAAGGGCGATAAACCCGAGGGCGAATTTCATCGCCGTGCTGAAGCGGATTTGTCCCCCCCAGATGGTGGCGAGCCAGGAGAAGATTTTTACCCCCGTCGGCACGGCGATGACCATCGTCATAAAGGCGAAAAAGGCCCGCAGGGCCGGGCTGATTCCGGAGGTGAACATATGGTGGGCCCAGACCATAAAGCCGATGATGCCGATGGCCGCCGTCGCCACTGCAATCCCCTTATACCCGAATATTTTTTTGTTCGAAAACGCGGGCAAAACGTGAGAGACGATTCCCATTCCGGGCAAAACCATGATGTACACCGCCGGGTGGGAGTAAAACCAGAACAAATGCTGCCACAGAAGCGGGTCTCCTCCCTCGGATGGGCGGAAAAAGCCGGTGCCGAAGGCCCGGTCGGTCAAAGCCATCGTCAAGGCCCCCGCCAGAACCGGCGTGGCGAACAAAATCAAGGTGGCGTTGACGAACCAGGTCCAAACAAATAGCGGCATTTTGAAATACCCCATCCCCGGGGCGCGCATATTGATGATGGTGACCAGAAAGTTGATGGCCCCCAAAATGCTGGAAAGCCCCACCAGATGCAGCCCCAGAATCCACATATCCACCCCCGGGGTACCGGAAAACTGGCGCGAGGCCAGAGGGACGTAACCGGTCCAGCCCGTCTGGGCCGTGCCTCCCTGAACGAAAAAGCTACCGAACATCAAACCGGCGGCCGGAATGACCAGCCAATAGGACAAAGCGTTCAATTTCGGGAAGGCCATATCCCGAGCCCCGATTAAAAGCGGCACGAAGTAGTTGCCGAACCCCGCCATCGCCGGGATGATGACGAAGAAAATCATCAAGGTCCCGTGCATCGACAGAAACTGGTTGTACAGGTCGGGGTTTAAAAGCTTCAAATCGGCGGCCGAAAGCTGGGCCCGCAAAAGCCCGGCAAAAGCCCCGCCGAAGACCGCCATAAAAAGGGAGGTGACCAGGTACAGGATGCCGATGTCCTTGTGGTCGGTGGTGGTCAGCCAGCGTTTGAGTCCGGCGGCCCGTTCGCTCATTTCAGCTTTTCCTCGTGGTATCGGGCGGAAGCGAAACGCCCTTCTTCTTCAAAATCCACTGCTCGAATTCCTCCGGCGTAACCACTTGCACATCGATAAACATCTTGGCGTGCAGCTTGCCGCACAGCTCGGCGCACTGCCCTTTGTAATGTCCCGGCCGCTCCGCCTGGAACCAGGCGTGCGTGATGCGCCCCGGGTTGGCATCCTGTTTCACACCGAAGGCCGGCACCCACCAGGAGTGCACCACATCCACGCTCGAGAGGTTCAAGGTGACGACCTTGCCGGCCGGAACCACCAGCGCCTCCTCGGCAAACTGAACACCCTGTTTCGGGTAGCGGTACTCCCAGAAGAATTGGTGCCCGATGACTCCCACCACCAAATCGCTTTTGGGGGGCACCTCCATCGCCCGCATGGTCTGGTAGGTGGGGACGGCGGTGATGGCCAAGGTCAAAGCCGGAATCACGGTCCACAAAACTTCCAACCGTAAATTTTCATGGAAGGCAGCCGCCCGCCCCCCCGGTTTGGCTTTGAAGCGGATGATGGCGTACAAAAGAAGCCCTTCAGCCAGAAACAAAAAGGGCATAATCATGACCATGGCAAAGAAAAAATTGGAGCGGACCTGCCGGGCCAGGGGCCCTTCCGGGTTGACCAGCCAGTTGGTAATCGGCTCGTCGGCCCAGCCCAGTGAGGCCAGACCAACCAATGTCAGCCCGGTCATAAGAAAAACTCGGATTTTCTTCATACTACCTTTCCTTGGCCAGTTCGACAACGAAACGATATAAAGCATCCAGTTCGGGCTCTGTCAAGAGCTCCCCCGGCATCAGCTTTCCCGGCAGCCCCCCTACGACAATCTTTTCGAACTCCTTTTTGTTCCTCACCCAGACGGCGTTCGGATTTTGAAGCGTCGGGGCTTTGGCGTAACGGTAGGGAAAAACCGCCAGCTTTTGCACCGGCTCCCCTCCTTCGCCCGAGGCACCGTGGCAGGAGGCGCAGCGTTGGACATAAGTCTCTCTGCCAAGGCCGGGTGGCAGGCGGGACAGCTTCCTTCCGACCGGCCCTTCGGGACGGGCCGAGGCCCGCAGGGCCAAAACAATCGGAATTCTGGGCCCTGCCTTGGCCGTGTCGGCGGCCGTCGCCGTTGCGCCGCCCGAAGTCGGGGCGGCCCCGCCGCCGGTCAGTTGGGCCGCCACTTCCTTCGTATCGTTGGCCGGATTGGGAATCAAGGTGCGGATGTAATGAATAATGGCGATGCGGTCTTTGGCGGGCAAAAGCTCAAACGGGGCCATCGCCGTTCCCGGTGAGCCGACTCTCAAAGTGTTCCAGAGCTGACTGGGGGAGTTGCCGAACTTGAACTTTTCCGTCGCGTAGTTGCGCGGCCGGGGATTCAATTCCGGCGCCCTATCCCCGTCCCCCTTGCCCGTCGGCCCGTGGCAGGAGGCGCAGTTGACCGCGTACAACATTTTCCCTTCCGCAGCGAGTTCCGGCGTCGGGTTATACAAGAGCGATAAATCGACGGCCTGCGCCCCGGCTTGCTCGCCGGCCGGCTTGGGCGGCTCTTTTTTCGCTTCCTCCCTTCCCAGCTTAAAAAAGCTGACGAACGCCCAGAAAACCAGAGCGGCCGAAAGGGCAAAAAGCGGCAGGTATATGAACGGATTCGATTTTTCTATTTTCTCTTCCATTCTTGTTTCCACTCTTTTTTCCTGTCCCCCTTACCAAGGGGGACGCCGGCCCCAATTCATCGGGGCAGGCAGGGGGTGCTTTTCACAATCCCGTTATGTGTGCGGCTCGGCCTCATCATTGTTTCCAGTTCACGCTGGCCAAAAGATGGGGGTCCCGGTGGGCCAGCACCGAATGCTTTCCCAAAAAGCGGAAGACGGTCCAACCGAAGACTCCGGCAAACCCCAAAAAAGTCCCCAGTTCCATCCAGCCGAAAACCGGCTTCTGCGGGCTTATTACCGGACCGATTAACAAATACAAATCCAGAAACTCGCCGAGGATGATGATGGCCGCCGCCGTCAGCATCACTTTTTCGCTCCGCTTTCCGTCCCGTCCCATCAGCATAAAGAAGGGAATGAAAAAGCGCAGGAAAACCACGGAAAGGAAAATATATCCCCACGGCCAGACCTTCCGCTTAATCAAATAAAACGTCTCTTCCGGCATATTCCCGTACCAGATGAGCATATACTGCGAAAAACCGATGTAGGCCGAAAAGACGGCAAAGGCGAACATAAAGTTGCCGATGTCCTGCAGGTGGTTGGCGTTGAAGATTCCTTCCAGCGCCCCCCGGCGCTTGAGCCAGATGGCCAGAATTGCGAGAAAGGCCATCCCGCTCTGGAAAAGCCCGGCGAAGCAGTACACGCCGAAGATGGTGGAATACCAGTGCGGCTCCAGGGACATAATCGTATCGAACACCGCCAAGGTAAACGTGATGCCAAAAACCGGGAAAAAGACCACGGAAAGTTTGGCCGACTTTTGCGAAAGCCGGGCGTCGCCGGTTTCGTCCTGCTTCAACGAATTTTTAATTAAAATCAGGGCGAAAAGCACCCAAATGCCCAGAAGGATGAGATTCCGAACCGAAAAGAAAACGATATTCAAATATCCCAGCTTGCCCGTTCCCAGAGGCGGCTCGATATGCGCCGTCTCCGGATGCGCCCAGGCGTACAATTTTCCCGACCCCATTAGCAGTACCAGAAACAAAACGGCGGCAACGGGAAGATAGGAGGCCATCCCTTCCGAGATTCTCCGGACAACCGTTGACCACATCGCCCCGGTGGCGTGGTGCAGGGCGGTGAAAAAAAGCCCGCACAAACCCCAGAAAAGAAAAAAGGCATACCCCAAAAGCCAGGCCGACCAGGCCCGGGGGGCGTCCACTCTCAACCCGGCGAGGAAGGCGATTATCCCGACGGCCCCCAATCCGAAAAGAATCTGATTGGTTCGGGCCGGAACTTTCAAAGGCCCCGGATTTTTGACCGACGTAATATGAATTTCGCTCATACTATCTTTCCGGCCAGAGTTTAGGCGTCGAGGTGTCCGGCTCGTCTTCGGAGAAATCGATTCCCAGTCTCTTCATCAAGGCCAAATCCGCCGCCGTCGGTCGGGCCGCCCGCTGCAGAACCCGGACGTAGTTCACCACGGCCCAACGCTGGGCCGGGTCCAATTGAAAGGCATAATCGGGCATCGTCTGCTGCCCGCGGGAAATGTTGTGGAAGATTCTCCCGTCCGGCCAGTTCCGCACCCGGTCGGTCAAAAGGGACGGCGGCTGCGGAAACTTCGGAATGATGTAGCCCCGGCCGTCGCCTTTGGGCCCATGGCAAACGATGCAGAAGGTGTTGAACGACTTCCGGCCGGCCTCCAAAACTTCCAGGGTGGGAGGCAGCGGGTTGACCAGCTCCGCCGCCGCTTTCAGCGTGTCGCCGGGCCCGTACGGATACGCCTCCCAGTCCCGCGGCACGGTGCCCGTGGCCGGCAGAAACATCGGCCGCTCCTGGGCTTTCACCGCCGGCGAGTGGGCCATATTCGGCATATACTCCAACATCGGCTTCGACTTTTGCCGCGAGCAGCCCGCCGTCAGAAGCAAAAGTCCGAAAAGAACGGCTGCCCTAAACTTTTTTGACATCCAAAGCTCCCGCGTCCTTCAAAAATCGTTCTTCTTCGGCTCCCGTTCCGGTGATGGGAACGACCAGGGCGAAATGGTCGTCCGTAACCCGTGAGTCCAAAATTTTCGGATTCCGCTGGGGCAGCCGGCAGGCGGCAAAAAGGGCCAGCAAAGTTGTAACGCCGGCAAAAAGTACGGTGGTCTCGAAGGTAATCGGAATAAAAGCCGGCCAGGAGACAAACGGCTTTCCCCCCACGTTCAAGGGCCAGTCCACCGCCGAAGTCCAGGCTTGGAACAAAAATCCGAGACTGCCTCCGGTCACCCCGGCCAGCAGGGTGGCCCACGGCACCCAGGAACGCTTGAGGCCCAAAGCCTCGTTTATCCCGTGCACGAAATACGGCATATAGGCGTCCAGATTTTTGAAGCCCCGCTCGCGAGCGGCCTTCCCGGCTTTAAGCAGGGTCTGCGGGTCGTCAAAGATTCCGACCACCGCGCCCGTTACCGCCTTAGCCATGCACGGCCTCGGCTGGTTGATGGGCTTTCTTGCCGGAAGGATTGACCAGAACTCCCTTCACTTCCGCCAACGAAAGTGAAGGCAGAAACCGGGCGAATAAAAAGAAGAAAGTCATAAAAAACCCGAACGAGCCCACGGTCATCCCGATTTCGTAAATCGTCGGGGCGTAGGTATCCCAGCTGGCGGGCAGAAAATCCCGGTGCAGCGAGGTGACGATGATGGTGAAGCGCTCGAACCACATCCCGATGTTGACGAAAATCGAGACGATAAACATCGTCAAAATGTGCCGCCGCGCCCGTTGGAACCAGAAAAGCTGCGGGATGAAAAAGTTGCAGGTGACCATAATCCAGTAAGCCCAGGCAAACGGTCCGAAGGCCCGGTTCCAGAAAGTGAAGCGCTCGTACGGGTTTTCCGAATACCAGGCCGTGAAGGCCTCGGTCATATAGGCGTACCCCACCATCCAGGAGGTAACTAAAATGATTTTGTTCATCATCTCCAAGTGGTAGATGCCGATGTATTCCTCCAGCCGGAACACACGGCGCAAAACCACGAGCAAAGTCATCGCCATCGCAAAGCCGGAAAAAATCGCCCCCGCCACGAAGTACGGCGGGAAAATGGTGGTGTGCCAGCCCGGCAAAAGCGAAACGGCGAAATCGAACGAGACGATGGAGTGAACGGAAAGCACGAGCGGGGTGGACAAGGCCGCCAGAAGCAGATACGCCTTTTCGTAATGGTTCCAATCCCGGGCCGAGCCGGTCCAGCCCAGCGAAAAGATTCCAAAAATCAATTTCTTAAGCTTGGAGGTGGTCCTATCCCGCACGCTGGCCAGGTCCGGAACCAGCCCCTGATACCAGAAGCAAAGGGAGATGGTCAAATAGGTGGAAACGGCGAAAACGTCCCAGAGCAAAGGGGAGCGGAAATTCACCCACAAAAGCCGCTCATTCGGGTATGGAATGAGCCAGTAGGCGTACCAGGTGCGCCCCAGATGGATGAGCGGGAAAAGCCCGGCGGTCATCACGGCAAAAATGGTCATCGCTTCCGCCGACCGGTTGATGGAAGTCCGCCAGCGCTGGCGCAAAAGAAACAAAATGGCCGAAATCAAAGTCCCGGCGTGGCCGATGCCGATCCAGAAAACGAAATTGGTGATGTCAAAAGCCCACATCACCGGGTTGCGCAGCCCCCAGACGCCGACACCGTGTATCTGTTGCATCGCCACTGCCCAGACGCCAAATAGCAGGGCCGCCAAGGAAATGCTCATCCCCAGATACCAGAGCTTTCCCGGCTTCTCGATGGGGCGCAAAACGTCGGCGGTCACGTCCGCCATCGTGATGCGGGGCGGAATCAGGGGGGGGTTGGAAAGGACGTCCGCTTCCACGCTCATACCTCTTCCGCTTTTTCCCGGTTCCGAATTTTGGTCAAATAGGTAATCGCCGGGTGGGTGTTCAGGACATCCAGAACGCGATACCCGCGCGGCTCTTTGGCCATTTGCGCAACCCGGCTTTCCGGATTGTTCAAATCTCCGAAAACAATCGCCTCCGCCGGGCAGGTCTGCTGGCAGGCGGTGACGATGTCGCCGTCGGCCAACGGTTTTCCCAGCTCCTTGGCCCGCTCCCGCCCTTCACGGATGCGCTGCACGCAAAAGGTGCATTTTTCCATAATCCCGCGGGTGCGCACGGTCACGTCCGGGTTCAGCACCAATTCAAGAGGCGACTGTCCCGGTTCGTCATAAAAATGGGTGTACTGATAAAAATTGAAGCGCCTGACCTTGTAGGGGCAGTTGTTGGAGCAGTAGCGGGTCCCGACGCAGCGGTTGTAAATCTGCTGGTTTAAACCGTCGGCCGAATGGGTGGTCGCCAGAGTAGGGCAAACCGTCTCGCAGGGGGCGTTGTCGCAGTGCTGGCAGAGCATCGGCTGGTGCAAAACCTCCGGATTTTCCGGCTCGCCGGAATAGTAGCGGTCGATGCGAATCCAGTGCATCTCCCGCCCGCGCGCCACCTGGTCACGGCCGACCGTGGGGACATTGTTTTCCGACTGGCAGGCGACCACGCAGGCGTTGCAGCCGATGCAGGCGTTCAAGTCGATGGCCATCCCCCACTTCTCCGCTTTGTATTCGTGCGGCTTCCACATCGAAATCAACTCTTCTTTGTGTTCCGGATGTCCCGCTTTTGGATTTTCCCGGTACTCCGCCAGAGTCGCTTCCTGAACCACCGGTCGCCCTTCCATTACGTGATGCGCCTGAACGGAAGCCAACTGGTTGGTCTTGCCGGTTTTGGAAATCTCCACTGGGAGCGCCGATGTCAAAAGCCGGTTTTTCTCGATTTTTCCCCAGCCAAACGCGTTCGTTCCGACGCTGTCTCCGTAGCGTCCCACTTTCTTCCTGCCCCAACCCACTGCAACGGCCAAAACCTCCGGATGCATTCCCGGCTGGATGTGCACCGGAATTTCGGCGTCGACCCCGCCGACCGAAAGCTTTACGACGTCCGATTCTGAAAGCCCGAGCGTCTCGGCCGTTTTGGGGGCGACCGAAACGAAATTGTCCCAGGTGATTTTCGAAACCGGGTCGGGGGTTTCCAAAAGCCAGGCATTGTTCTGCTGCCGCCCGTCCTGCTGGATACCGCCGGCCCAGAGCGATAGGCGGTAAGGCGCATCCACTTTTCCCGGCCGTCTGATTTGCGCCAAGGCCTCAATTTTGAAGCGGCGGGGGGTCGCTGCATCGTCCTCGTTGCGAACCGAAAAGACCCCCCGCCGCAAAGCATTTTTCCAGAAATCTTCGAAACTGCCGGCTAAATTGTAGCGGGTGTAAATCTCTTTTTGCCAGACGGACTTTAGATAATCCTGAAAAGTCCCGGTAAAATTTCCGAGAACCCCGGCTTTGGCCGTCCGGGCGAATGCAAAGAGAGAATCCTCCCAACTGCGGGAATCAAAAATCGGCCGCAAGGCCGGCTGCATCAAGCTGAAAACCCCCTTCTGCGGCTCGGCATCCCCCCAGGATTCCAGTGGGTGGGTAATGGGTAAAACGTAATCGCAAAGCTCCCCGGTTTCATCCACCCGGTCGCCGAGATAAACAACTTTTTTGACCCGCTGCAGCGCCTCCGTAAAACCGACCGAAGAAGGCAACGAGTAAACGGGGTTGGCGCCGGAAATGATTAAAACTTCGACACGGCCCGCTCTCATATCCGCAATCAGATCCAAAACGTCGGCGAACGAGCCCTGCGACTGGTTGCTGGGTGAAAAGGTGCCGTCCACACTGACCCCTTCGTTTTCCAAAGCAGAGTTAAGGAAATTGACGGCGATTTCGAGCCCCAAAGCCGAGCGGTCTTTGGCAACCATTCCGCCGGCATAAACCAGACTTTTTCCTCGCGCGCTCCAGAGCTCGGCCGTAGTCGCTTTGATGCTTCCTTCCGGCAGCCCGACCTCCTTTTCGACCGTAGCGGCGGAATAGGGGCGCAGAGCGGAAATTGCCGCGGCATTCCCCGCAAAGGCCGACCGGCCTTGAATAACGACTAGTTCACTGGCCAGCCCCAAAGCAACTTTTACCAAATCTTCCGGCTTGACCTGATAGTGCAAATCCGCCGAGCTGCCGGTAAGGGAAAGCACCGGCTCGAAGGAGATGACCTTGGACATCGAACCGTCCTTGACTTTCCGCCCGGCGGCAAACCCGCGCGCAAACTCCACCGGGGAAAAACTTCCCGCCAGTGGGTCGCCCCCGAGCAGAACTAAAACGTCCGCCTTATCGAAACGATAGCGGGGCAGAACCGCCTCGCCGTAACAAACTTCCTGCGCCGCCCGAATCTCCTCTTCTGAAACGGCATCGTAGGTGATGTGGCGGGAACCAGGAAACGAAGCCAAAAAGTCGGCTACCAGACGTTTCCGGGCCGGGCCGTGAATGGTTCCGGTGAGCAGACGAACTTTTCCACCGGCCGCTTTCAGCGATTGAGCAATGTCAGAGTCCGCCTGTCTCCAGGTCGCTTCCTGTTTCATCCCTCCCGGACGGGAAAGTTTGACCGGCTGGCGCAGCCGGTCCGGGTCGTAGAGGTTCAAAACCGAGGCCTGCCCGCGGGCGCACAGTTTTCCGGCATTTACAGGATGGTCCGGATTCCCTTCTATCTTGATGGGGCGGGCTTCGCGGGTCTTGACCAAAACCCCGCATCCCGCCGGGCATTCCCCGCAGGTGGAGGCATACCAGACCGGAACGCCGGGAATGATTTCCTCCGGCTGGTTGACGTAGGGAATGATTCTTTCCACCGGTTTCCGGGCGCACCCGGCCGCCGCAAAAACCGCCGCCACTCCGGCCAGTTTGAGCATATCCCGGCGTGAAAAAGCCGTTCCCCCCCGGTCGAGTTCATCCATCACACTCTCCGGCTTGGAGTAAAACTCCTCCTGCCTAGTTTTTTCGACGGCCGGATCGCCGGAATAATCCTCCAAACTGACCCAATAGCGGAGCTGCTTTTTGCCGTTGCCGTTTTCGCTCATCTTAATTATGACAGGTTATGCACTCGATGGAAGCCTTGTTCTGCCGGTGGCAGTCCACGCACCACCCCATATTCAGCTTTTGCACTTGAACGATTTTATCCATTGTCTCCACCGGCCCGTGGCAGGTCTGGCAGGCTACCCCCTTGGCCAAGTGCCAGCGGTGGGAAAAGTAGGTGAAATCCGGCAGGGCGTGCACCCGCACCCAGGCGATGGCCGAATCCGCTTTGTAGGCGGCGGCTAATTTGATGACGTTCTCCTTGGTGACCGCCACCGATTTGTGGCAGCCCATGCAGACGTTCATCGGCGGCACCGTGGCGTGGCGCCCCTTTTCGGCGGGAGCATGGCAGTACAGACAGGGAATTTTGTTGTCTCCAGCGTGAATTTTGTGGGAGAAAGGGAGCGGCTGTTCGGGGGCGTAGCCGACATTGGTGTTCAGCTCGGCAATCACCCAACCGCCATACCCCAAAACCGCCAAAACGATGAGGGTCACCTGCCACTTTCGACCCATTTTTTACTGGGCTCTCCTCTCCATTTCGCTCAATACGGCATCAACCGCTTGTGAAATTTGTAACGAGCGTTCTTAAAAAAAATATTTGTACCCTGCTACTTACTCCACCAAAAAGTCGATATTACAAAGCCCCCTTTTCCCTGTCAAGCCCAAACAAGGGTTTCGGGTGAAAATCTTTGACTTTCACGCCCCGTGAACTATCTTTTTCCTCGTAGGGTGGGATAGCTCGTAAGCGAAAAAGCCTTTCTCCCCTCTCCTCGCAGGAGAGGGTCAGGCTTGTCCCGAGCGAAGTCGAGGGGGAGAGGTCAAAAAAGGAGGTTCAAATGAAACGCACCACAATGCTTTCGGCAGCGGGGATTCTGTTGCTCTGCTCGATGGTATGGGCACTTGTCCCGAGCGTAGTCAAAGGAGCCGTCCCCCAGCTCATCAACTTTCAGGGTATCTTGAGAGACGGCTCCGGCAATCCGGTGGCGAACGGCCCGTATCCCGTCATCTTCACGATTTACGATGCCTCTGCCGGAGGTAATGTTCATTGGGCGGAAACAACTTCTGTAATTACAACCAGCGGGCTTTTTTCGGTTCTTTTGGGTTCTGCGAATCCCGTTCCCGATTCCGCTTTTAACAACCCGAACCGCTGGTTGGGGATTAAAGTCGGCGGCGACCCGGAGATGACACCGAGGCAAAAACTGGTTTCGGTTGGTTATGGCTATCGTGTCAGCTCGGTGGATGGTGCCTTGGGCGGCAATATTCTTACCAAAGTTTCCATTGGTTCGGGGCATAGCAACACAGGGATATCCGCTTTCGTCGCAGGGGACAGCAACTCGGCTTTCGGGGATTATTCTACAATCGGCGGCGGCAGGTTTAACCAAGTGTATGGAGATTTTGCGACGGTCAGCGGCGGCGATTCAAACCAAGCAGTAAACGACGGCAGCACTGTTGGCGGCGGCCGCAAAAATTTTGGGGTGGGTAATTTTACAACAATTGGCGGTGGCTCCCAAAATTTCGCGAGCGGACAAAACGGCACGGTCGGCGGTGGTCGAGGCAACCTTGCCAACGCTCTTGAGGCTACGGTCGGCGGCGGCGGGAACAATGGGGCCAGTGCTATTGGAGCCACGGTCGGTGGCGGCAGAGGGAACACCGCTGGCGGGGATTACGCCACGGTCGGCGGCGGCACAGGTAATGTCACAAGCGGCGGCTTTTCCACTATTCCCGGTGGTGTCAACAACTACGCCTTTGGCGGCTCCTTTGCCGCCGGTGTGGGGGCAAAGGCCAATCACTCCCACGCCTTTGTTTGGTCTGATAACAGCGGTGGCGATTTTGCATCCACTGGCAGCAACCAGTTCCTCATCCGCGCTTCGGGAGGGGTGGGTATCGGAACGAACAGCCCCAACCAAATGCTGGATGTCGCCGACAATATTAGCATTCGAGGAACCCATCTTATTTACAACTCAGCGAATGGCGTCATCGATTGGGGACCGGGCGGCGACCTTATCTTTCGGCGGCTTGCTACGCAGGGAGACATCAGCGTCTATACGGAGCACATGATAATTAAGGGCGGCGGCAACGTCGGCATCGGAACCTTTGCTCCCGTCTACAAGCTGGACGTGGCCGGTTCGGCCCACGCCACCAGCTTTCCCACTTCTTCGGATAACCGGCTGAAGAAAAACATCGAACCCTTGACCAAAGTTTTGGAGAAGATAGAAAAGATTCGCGGCGTTTCCTTCGACTGGAACGAAACCTACGAGAAGATGGGGCGTTCTTCCGGCCACCGGGAAATTGGGGTCATCGCCCAGGATGTTGAGAAGGTTTTCCCCGAACTCATTTCAAAATGGGGAGACGAGCATTATCGCGGAGTGGACTACGGCCGGATGACGGCGGTTTTGATTGAAGCGGTCAAAGAACTAAAAGCTGAAAATGAGGAATTGAGAAACAGAATTTTGAAATTGGAGAAAGGCAAACCCCAAGCGCAGGTAGAACATTAACCCAAAGAGGAGGAGCGTATGAAACGCATCCCGGTTTTAACAAAGCTGACAGCGCTTTTGGCGCTGTGGACGGTAGCAGTCTGGGCAGCAGTCCCCCAACTCATCAACTTTCAGGGCGTTTTGCGGGACGGCTCCGGCAATCCGGTGGCTAACGGCTCCTATTCCGTCATCTTCACCATTTACGATGACCCAGCCGCTGGAAACGTGCTCTGGGCGGAAACGACTTCCGTTTCAACCACCAGCGGCCTTTTCACGGTTCTTTTGGGTTCGACAAATCCGGTTCCCGATTCCGCTTTCCGGGACACCACTCGCTATCTTGGAATTAAAGTCGGCGCCGACCCGGAGATGACGCCGCGGCAACGGTTGGTTTCGGTCGGTTATGGCTATCGAGTTAGTTCAGTGGATGGCGCCCTGGGTGGAAATATCCTTACGAAGGTCTCCATCGGCCCGGGGCACACCAATACCGGCACCAACGCCTTTGTGGCTGGTGAAAATAACAAAGCTCGCGGGAATTATTCGGTAGTCAGCGGCGGCGGGGGGGCAAATGTTGCCGACTCAAACTCTGCAAATGGAGCCTTGTCCACCGTCTCTGGAGGCTCATATAACGCAGCAGGCGGTGTTGGGGCAACGGTTGACGGAGGGGTCAATAACCGCGCAAGCGGCGATTATTCAACCGTCGGCGGCGGGGGGGGTAACTCGGCAAATGCTGACAATGCAACAGTCAGCGGCGGCTACAACAACAATTCAAGTGGCGGCCAAGCCTTTATAGGTGGCGGAGCGAGCAATACTGCAAGCGGGGGCGCTGCTGTGGTTGGTGGCGGACAGTTAAATACGGCGAACGGCTTAAATACCGCCACAGTTGGAGGTGGGTACGACAATTCCGCCAGCGGCTCTTATTCCACAGTCGGCGGCGGCCAGGTCAATGTCGCCAGCGTCAGTTGGGCCACGGTCGGTGGCGGCAACGCCAACACGTCGAGCGGCTCTTATGCCACGGTCGGCGGCGGCTTCAGCGACACGGCCAGCGGCTTTATTTCCACAGTCCCCGGAGGTTTGGCAAACAAAGCATCCGGCGGTTATTCCTTCGCCGCCGGTCGCCGGGCCAAAGCGCTTCATGATGGGTCCTTTGTATGGGGTGATCGAGGCGACTTTACTTTTGGAACCGATTTTGCTTCTACGAATATCAATCAGTTCCTAATCCGCGCCTCCAACGGGGTGGGGATCAACACCAATAGTCCCAACAAAGCGCTCACCGTCGCCGGCTCAATGGAAATCGGGACGGGCGCGGGGGATTACCAGCACCTTCGCCTCGGAGGCGGCAACTCCTCCGGCTTTCTTTTCGGCAGCTATCCAAGTCTTGGCGATGGAATCCATATGTCGTACAATTATTATTCCAACGGACCCAACTTTGTAATAAATCCGGGCGGGGGGACCAGCCGTATTTCGGTGGGATATGGAGAAATTAGGATGACTGTGGGCGATATAGGTTCGCCACCCACCCAGCTTGGTATTTTTATTGGTTATCCGGGCAATGTCGGCATCGGGACTTTGGCCCCGGCGGCCAAGTTGCACGTTAACGGTACGGCGGGGAACAACACCGGGGTTTGGTCCAACCTTTCGGACCGACGACTGAAGCGGGATATTGAGCCGATTCAAAATGCCTTGGAAACAGTGGAACAACTTAACCCGGTGAGCTTCCGGTGGAAGGATGCAGAAAAAGATGCCCAATTTGGGCGGGTTCGGGGATTGATTGCCCAAGACGTGGAAAAAGTCATTCCGGAATGGATAAAAACCGACCCGGATGGTTACAAACGTCTTGAACCGATTGGGATAGATGCTTTACTCATTGAAGCCCTCAAAGAACAACAGAAGCAAATAGAGGTGTTAAAAGAGGAGATTGCGAAACTGAAAGACCAATCGTCTCAAGCACAGGCGAAAAATTAATTTAAAAGGAGGCGTCAAATGAAACGTTTTACCATACTATCTGGACTCGGAATGGCGCTTTTCCTCGTGTCCGTTGCTTATGCCGCCATCCCCCAGCTTATCAACTTTCAGGGCATTTTGAAAGACGGCTCCGGCAACCCGGTGGCCAACGGGAGCTATTCCGTCATTTTCACGATTTACGATGCCCCCTCCGCCGGGAACGTGCTCTGGGCGGAGACGACTTCCGTTTCCACTACCAGCGGCCTTTTTTCGGTTCTTTTGGGTTCGGCAAATCCGGTTCCCGATTCCGCTTTCCAAGACACTGCTCGCTATCTCGGCGTTAAAGTCGGGGCCGACCCGGAGATGACGCCGAGGCAAAAACTGGTTTCGGTTGGGTATGCCTATGAATCGGCACAGTGGACTTCCGCCGCTCAAAATTTATTCCGCTTGAGTGGAAACGTCGGCATCGGCACGAACATTCCGCTGGGACTCCTGCATCTCAAAGGCAGCAATTACAAATTGCTTTTGGAAAGTTCCGGCAACGCAGACGTGGTCATCGGCCGTGCGGATGCCACCCGGTACGGCAACTACATTCTGGCGGACGGCGACCCGAGCGTCGGGGCCAACAACCGCTGGGCAATTGGGCTGCGGAACGGCGACTCCAAACTGCACCTGTATGACGAAGTGAACAGTTCGAACGTGATGGTCTTGCAGCCGGGCGGCAATGTCGGCATCGGAACGGCCTCGCCCGCGGCGCAGCTCCACGTACATGACCCGATCAATTCCATCCTGGGCAGTCGGCTGATGTTGACGCAGGCTGCGGGCGGCTCAACTATTTTTGACGGGTTGGCAGTAATTGGTACGCCCCCAAAAGGGTATTTGTGGAACTATGAGAACGGACCTTTAATCTTCGGAACCAATGACGCGGAGCGGCTGCGCATCGATTCGGCCGGCAACGTCGGCGTCGGTATCGATGCGCCGGCCGCCCGGCTGCAGGTGGGCCTCGCGGGCATCGAAGGGACACCACCATTCATCGCCGGGACCCAGATTGTCGCCCAAGCGACAAACGGGGGCAACTGGGCGCATATGGCTATCATCTCCAGCAGTTCGGGCCAGTCGCGCTTGAACTTCGGTGATGCCAGCAACGACGACCAGGGGTCGGTGGCCTACAACAACTTCAACGATGCGATGTTTTTCATCACCGCGGCTGCCGAACGGATGCGCATTACGAACACCGGCAATGTCGGTATCGGAACAAGCGCCCCGAACAGTCGCTTGCAGGTCAATGGCGCCCTTGCCACGGCGGTTACCGCGATTACCGTGAACTCTACGTTGAACGAGTCCCACAGCATTGTTTTGGCAAGCACGCCCGGTGTAAGTGATGTCGTCATTACCCTTCCGACAGCGGTTGGAATCGCGGGCCGGCAGTACACCATAAAGAAAGCGGACGCTGCGGCGCATACTGTAGTGGTGGATGCCAATGGCGCCGAAACCATCGACGGGGCTTTTTTGTACAATCTGACCGCACAAAACAAATATGTAACATTGGTCAGCAACGGCGCAAATTGGTTTGTCATAGCCAATAATTGACGTCCATTTTCGATTTTCTAAGGGGCACGGCGATGCCGTGCCCCTACTTTTTCAGCCGTTGACACTTTCGGGAGCTCCCTCTAATTTCCGTCGCTCTATGAAAGTCGTCGGCTTTAACCAGACCGGCTCCGTCTCCAACATTGAAGTGCTGGAATCTCCAGCGCCTGGGAAATTGAAAGAGGGCGAAGTCCGTCTTAAATTTCTCTCCGGCAGTTTGAACCATCTTGATTTGTGGGTTATAAAAGGGCTGCCCCATATTAAATACCAATTTCCCCACATTGCCGGCTCGGATTTCTGCGGAAAAGTGGTCGAGTCCCGCTCGGAAAAGTTCAAAATTGGCGATAGAGTTTTGGTTTATCCCGGCGGCAGCTCCGGCACAGACGCCAGAGAATACCTGCCGGAAAACCTGCGGGACGATTTTTTGATACGCGGGGAAAATTCCCCAGGCGTTTTGCGGGAGGAGCTGGTGGAGCCAGAAAAATATTTGACAAAAGCTCCCGAACATCTGACGGACGAGCGGGCCGGCGCCATTCCCCTTGCCTTTTTGACCGCTTGGCAGATGGTGGTTGAGAAGGGATTTTCACAGCCAAACTATGACCTTTCAGGCAGGGGTTTGATTAATCAAACCCCTACTGGAGGTCTGAAGACCTCCGCTACCATTTTGGAAAGAATCGAGCCCGTTTTGGTTCACGCCGCCGTTAGCGGCGTTTCGCAAGCAATTTTGGAGCTTTTGCTGTCTTTCGGTTTCAAAAAAATTGCCGCCACGTCACGCTCGGAGGAAAAATTGGAGATTTGGAAGAAGCGCGGCGTGCAAGGATTCATCTCCGGCCCTAATCTGGAAACCGAACTGAAAACCTGGGCGGGCAAAACCCGTTTTGGCCTGATTTTCGACCATGTGGGAGAAGTTTATTTCGAGATGAACATCCGTTTGTTAAGAAAGGGCGGCAAGTTCATCACCTGCGGTTCAACGTCGGGCTTCAAAGCCGCGCTGGATTTGCGCCACGTATTCTTCCGTCAACTGCAACTCTTGGGTTCGACGATGGGGAGCGTGCAACAGTTCAAGACGATGGTCAACTGGGTCGCCGAAAGAAAAATTGTTCCCTTGGTTTCGCATACCTTCCCCTTCGACAACCCCAAACCGGCCTACGAGCTTATGGAAGCCGGCCGCCAAAACGGGAAAATTGTTCTGACCGCGTAAAAAGGGCTTGACATCCTTCGCAGCCCCAAGCTATCTTCTCCCCACAGGGTGGGATAAGCCAATAGGCGTTTTTAACTTCTGAAAGCAGCCGTTGGCGCTCCGGCTGGAACGTCAACGAGAAAATAACAGAAACAAAAAACCAAAGGGCGGGGTGTTTTTGCGCCTATTGGATGACCCAATACGCCGGACGCCTCACCCAAACCAAGGGGAGGTCCAAATGAAGCGCTTTACAATGTTTTTGGGCTTGGGGTCGCTGGTGCTCTCGCTGGCGTGGGTTCTTGCCCCGGGCGTGGCCGAGGGTATTGTCCCCGAACGCATCAACATTCAGGGCATCCTGCGGGATGTAGGGGGAAATCCGGTGGCGGACGGTTCCTACTCGGTCATCTTTACCATCTACAATGCCGACATCGGCGGCTCCGTTTTCTGGGCCGAAACCACTTCGATAGGCACCACGGACGGTTTGTTCAACTATCGTATGGGGGCGGCCAATCCGATTCCGGATACGGCCATCCGGCTCAATACTTGGCTGGGGATTACAGTTGGCGCCGACCCGGAAATGACCCCCCGCACGCGGCTGACTTCTGTAAGCCACGCCTTCAAGGTCAGCACCGTACAGGGCGCACAGGGGGGAGTTATTTCGGGGGATGTGGCGATAGACACGGGGAACATCCTATTAGCCGGGTCCGGGCCAGATGACATCTTATCCCTATCGGTCTCCGACCCAAATATCGCTTTGGAGTTACGGTCGGGAACCTTTGGCGGAGATCCATATATCGACTTCTCAAACGATGCCGCCAGCGACTACGACGCACGCATTCAGTTGTTGGGAGACGCCGGTTTGAAAATCGACGTTCCCTCGACTCTCGCCATCCCCACCGGCAAAGTCGGCATCGGGACGACCACACCCGGCTCGTTACCGGGTATCTTGCAAAATTCCCGCCTGGAAGTAGCCGATGCCAATGGGCTCAATAGCGATGTTTCATTACGTGTTTCGGGAGGGGGGGCAACCGGTTCCGCATCTTTGAATTTTGCCAAGTCGAGAGGCACCTTGCCCTCCCCAACCAGTGTCCAGTCCGGCGACTTTTTGGGGAATATCACCTTCGTCGGTCATGATGGATCGGACTTTGGAAGTATCGCTGCCTGGATCAGGGGATCTGTCGATGGCACGCCGGGCGTGGACGATATGCCCGGTCGTCTCGAGTTTTTGACCACACCAGATGGTTCCGCCACACCGTCAACACAGATGACGATAAACAATGCAGGCAAAGTCGGCATCGGAACGACCACGCCCGGCTCGTTACCGGGTATCTTGCAAAATTCCCGCATAGAAGTAGCCGATGCCAATGGACTCAATAGCGATGTTTCATTACGCGTTTCGGGAGGGGGGGCAACGGGTTCGGCATCTTTGAATTTTGCCAAGTCGAGAGGCACCTTGTCCTCTCCAACAATCGTCCAGTCCGGCGACCTTTTGGGGAATATGACTTTCGTCGGTCATGATGGATCAGACTTTGGAAGTATCGCTGCCTGGATCAGGGGTGTAGTGGATGGCACCCCGGGTGTAGACGATATGCCCGGCCGCCTCGAGTTTCTGACTACACCAGACGGCTCGGCCACAGCGGCAACGCGGATGACGATAGATAACGCCGGCAACGTCGGCATCGGGACGAACACACCGTCGCAGAAATTGAGCGTAAATGGTAACATTAGTGGTGGTAGTCTTATCGTGGGGTCCACCGGTTGCATTGACCCGAGCAGTGGTTTGCAGCTTTCGACCTCGGGAGATCTCATAACCCGTACCGGTTCACAATGCGGCGGCACGCTACGTTTACATCTCGATGGAACCACTGGCAACTTCGGCATCGCGACGCAAGGCTTCGCCCCGGTTGCTCCTTTGGAAGTCCGCAGCTTGGATGCTACTCATGTTGCGGTTGCCGAAATCAATCGGGTAGCCAACGATGGAATTTTGATAAGATTTTCTCGAAGCGGTAGTACTAACGTTGGGAACATCTCCGTTGCGGCCGGTGCCGTCTCCTACAACGCCTTCACCGGCTCGCACTACGGCTGGACGGATGAAGCGATTGAGCGGGGAGAGCTGGTTACCTTATCGGGCGTAAATTGTAACTCACACGACAACCTCGAATCGGAAATTATTTACGGAATCAAGCGGTCAAGTGTTCCCAACGACCCGGCTTGCTTGGGGTCCTTTCTGGCGCTTGCGGAGCCGTCCAAACCGGCCAGCACAGACAATCCGCATTTGGTTATGGCCGTGGGCAACGGCGTTATGTGGGTGGTGGATGAAGGGCAAAACATCCAGCCCGGCGATTATCTGATTTCCTCCTCCACTCCCGGCCATGCGATGAAGGATGATGAGACGAAATATCCCATCGGCCATATCGTCGCCCGGGCGGCGGAAGGAGTTGACTGGTCAACCGTGAGCGAAATGGCCGGTGGCCACAAGCACAAAAAAATCTCGGTTTTGTTCGGGAATTTCGTGCGCTCCAGTGTCGCTTCCGTAAACCGGATGCTTCAGCAGCAACAGATGGAAATAGAGCAGTTGAAAGAAACGCTCAAACAAATGCAGGCCGAAAAGCCGCAAGCGAAAGTGGAGTAGGATGAAGAATGGGGACACTATGCCCTTTCCGGATTTCCCCGACCCTCAAATCTGGAGACGGAACGGAAACCGGTGTCCCCACCTTTTTTGAAAGTAGGAAGGGATGGAGCGTGTTGGCCTTGAACATGGTCGAAGGTTGAGGTGTTACTCCATCTTCTTCAATTCGAGTTCTTTCCCCCGCAAAACCCCATAGGTGAAATGGGTCATAAAATCCCCGATGTTCACCAGCGTCTTCCCTTCCACGACTTTCAATTCGGGCCAATGCGAATGGGCCAGCACGAGGGCGTCGAACCCCTCCGCAAACTTGCCCCGGGCGAACTCCTCGTATTCGGAGAGCAGCTCTTTCCCTCTCGCCTCCGTCCAGCGGCGGGAAGAGCCGGAAACGAGGCGCGCCAGGGGAAAGGCGAGGTCCACCGGCAGCTGCCGGTAGAGCCAGACGTTCAAAGGAAAGCGGAAAAGGCCCCGGAGGAGACGATACCCCCAATCCGAGCGGGCCTTGCCGTCCCCATGGGTGATAAAAATCTTTTGGCCGCCCCGATTCAAAACCACGTCTCCTTTTTCAAATTGGATTCCCAGATATTTCGGGAAAAAATCCCGCTGCCAGAAATCGTGGTTGCCGGCCAGATACACCACCGGCAGCTTCATCAAGACGAGATTTTTCAAGGCGGCCAGAATTTCCACCTCCGTCTTGGGAATGGCGTTTTTGTATTCGAACCAGAAATCGAACAAATCCCCGACGATGTACAACGTCTTTCCGTTCTGGCGCACGAGCTGGAGGAACTGGATGAATTTTTCCTTTTTTCGTTCCTCTTCCGAAGGGGTTCCCGCTCCCAGATGCAGGTCGGATACGAAGTAGATGGTGTCCCGCATAACTTCCCGATAATAAACGGCGCTTCGAGCTAAAGCAAGACAATCTCATTTCGCTTTCCAATGATTCAATCAATGAAGGCCGGATTATTCCCGCTCAAAACAGAAGCAAACCCAAAACCGCGCCCAAAAACGTCGAGAGAAAATTCACCCCGTCGTTGTCCAGAGTCCGCAGGCCGGAAAGCCGCTGGGCCGCCCTTCCGCAGTGTTTGGGCACCTCGATGGCCGACCGGCAGACGGCGCAGCGATATTTTGCCTGCACCAAAGCCCCCAAAAAGGAGTCAAAAAGCATGCCTAAAAATCCTATGGCCGAAATCAAGAGGATGGTTTTAAAGGAAAGAAAAAAATCCCACCCTTTCGGCCCCACCCCCACCAGCGCAACGAGCAGCGCTCCGGCCAAGCCGGATAGTGTGCCAATCCAACTTACCCCTCCAGAAAAGCCGGGCGGAATGAGGCTAAAGTTCACAATCGAAACTGTCTTTTTCCCCCAACGCACCCCGATTTCGCCGCTCGCCGTATCGGCGCAGGCCGCCGCGAGGGTTGCCACATAGGCCAGATAGTACGCTTCATCCTGGCGAACTCCGTAACCCAAAGCCAAAAGCCCCGGCCAAAGGCCGTTGGCCAAAACCTGCCGGTAATCCCTTCTGGACTTTTGCTCCGGTGAGTGAGTTTCCGACGGCAGCCGGGACAAAGCCGAACCCAGAATAAAAAAGAAAATCAAAACCGCCGCCCCGGGAAAGCCGCTCCCCCAGAAAACCGCCGCCCCCACCAGCGTGGCCGCTGCAAACCCGGAAAAATCGAGCGCGCGGAGCCAAAATCCCGCTCCGGAAACAATGAGAGCAAGCAGTATCGATATGAGAATTTTCAAAATTTCTTAATTGTAGGGGCACAACACTGTTGTGCCCTCCCTCTTCTTTCCAAGGAGAGGGACAAAAGGTGAGGTTTTTTTACAAAAGCTGCCACCGCCGCCGCAAATACCACTCCGCTCCTAAAAACAAAATCATCCCGACCAAAAAAACCGGCTGGTGGGCCAGCTCCCATTCCCGTTTTTCCGGGCGCTCCTCTTTTTGTGGGTTAAAATCCCGGGCAAACCGCTCCACCTCCTCCGGGCGGTAAAACGTCCCGCCGGAGGCGGCCGCCATCTTTTCCAGAAGGGTCGGATTGAACGAGACCGTCTGGTCCTCCAGCGAAAGCTCTTCCACCATGAACTTTGATTTGGCCTCCCCCACTTTTTTTTTGTCTTGGAAAAAATTTGCAACCGCCTGGTAACTCCCCGGCGCCGCCATTCTTTTTCTTCCCGCATATCGGCCGCCTCCCTGTTCGTACAGGAGCAATTCCCCGCCAAGCTGAAGGGTAACATCCAGCCCTTCGTACGGCTTCCCCCCTTCCTCAAAAGCGGCCGCCGAAAAGCTCACCTCCTCCCCCGACCGGTAAACCAGCTTGTCCGTGGAGAGGTTGAAACGGTCCTCCTCCTCCGCTCCCGCCAGCCAGCCCGCGCTCTGGTTCACAAACCAGGCAAAAGTCGTGTCCTCGGAAGAAGTACCCAAAGGCAGAAAATACCATTTCCAAACCGGAAAGACCGCCGCCGCCAAAACCCGCCCGGCTCCGAAGTTTTTGGCCGCCAAAGCCGGATAGTGCCTCCCTTCCTCCGTGGCCGGAACGGACGCCAAAATCGTTCCCTCGGTCGAAGGAGTCGCGGAAGCGACAACCCCCTCCAACGGCGGCAGGTTTTTCCAAATCCGTCCCAATTCCCCCGGGTCGGATAAAAGCCGGGTGGCCGGATGGCCCCCCCCTTCCGCCGTCAAATCGAGTTCCCCAATGGGGCCCGTGAGGGTGGCCCGCCGTTTTTTGAAATCGAAAGGGAAAAGTTCGGCCAACTGCGGCGGCAGCGGGGAAGCTAAAAAATCCGGCCCCAAAAGAAAAAACACCCCCTTCCCTTTATCCCGGACGGCGGATGCCAGCCGCGCCTCGACGCCGGCAAACAAAGCCGGTGAAAAATCGGTGAAAATCAAAAGGTCGTAACGCTCCAGGTTCCGGTTCGAAAGGGGTGCGGCTGAAAAAAGGGGTCTTCCGCCGGGGCCGTACACAACTCCTTCCACTTCCAGGCGGTGGTTCTCCTCCAGCACCTGCGCCAAAAAACGGTAATTCCAGCCGGGCGTCCCGGAGACCAAAAGGAGGGAAAGCTTCGATTTCAAAACCCGCATCGAAAAAACCCGCCGGTTGTTTTTGGTCTGCTCCTCTTTGGCCAGAACCGGCAGGCTGGCGGAAAAGGTCAAAGTCCCGACCGAATCGGGCGTCAGCTCCGCCATCACCACCCGTTCCCCGTCGCCGGAGAAATCGACCAGGGGCGAAACCATCCTTCGGCTCCCGCGCGAAACCGTAAGCGGCAGCTTCATTTTTCCGGCCCCCCGCGCCGAGACCACCAACTCAATTTTCACCGGCGTTCCCTGGAAAGCCACCGGCGGGTAGTCGATTTTTTCAATCCCCAAATCGAGTGTCCGCTCCTCCTCCCCCACGGCCACGGTGTAGACCGGAACCCCTAACTTTTCCGCCCCCCTCACCGGGTCCTTCCCGCTGTTGTTGCCGCCGTCGCTTATCACCACCACCCCCACGAGATGGGGAGTTTCCGAAACGTACTGCAGGGCCGACCCCATCGCCGTGGCGGTCGCTTTTTCGGGAGAGAGTGCGCGGTAATCCGCCAGGCTGTCCCCAAAATCCCAAATTCGGTATTCCCAGTCCCCTTTTTGAGAAGCAAGCTTTTCGATCGCCTCTCCGGCCTGCCGGGCCCGGCTCTGTTTGCTCATACTGGTAGAGCGGTCCGCCAGAACCGCCACCACCGGAGCCTCTTTGCTCACTAAAAAGAGGGCTACAATCGGCTCGGCCAGAACGAGAAAAAGGCAGATAAACCCCAAAAGCCGAAGCCCCAAAAGCAGCCGCCTTTGTTTTTTTTCCAGCGGGGGAAGGGTTTGGGCGTAGTACCAGAAAAGCGCGCCGATAAAAAGGAGGGCTAAAATTAAAACCACCCACCGGTCGGCGGAGGGGAAATCGACTCCCAGCGAGCGGATTCCCGGAAGGAACGAAAGCAAAGCCACGTTAAATTTTACCCGTTCCGAGGCCGTCCGAGCGAACCGGCGGGCAAACGGTTTTACTGTTCCCGGCAGGCGGCAAAGCGGGCCACCTCTTCGAGCGACTTTTTAAACTCGGTGGCCGGGAAATCCCGGAGCAAATCAAATGCTTCCTGCCCGTAGAGCAAAGCTTTTTTCTGGGCGTACTCCACCCCGCCCGATTCCCGAATGATTTGGGCCACCTTTTCGACCTCTCCGTTCTCCGACCCTTTGGATAAAAGCGAAACAATCTCGCTTTTTTGCGGCGGGCCGCCGTTTTTCAGGGTGTAAATCAAAGGCAAAGTCACCTTCCCCTCCCGCAGGTCGTTGCCGACGGTTTTTCCGGTCACTGCTTCGCTGCCGACGATGTCCAGCAAATCGTCCGAAATCTGGAACGCCACCCCCACCTTTTCGCCGAAGTCCCGGATTTTTTCCCGCTCCCCCTGCGGCCGCCCGGCCAAAATCCCCCCCGCCTCGCAGGAGACGGCAAAAAGGGAGGCGGTCTTGTCCGCAATCAAAGAAAAATAGTCCGCTTCGCCGATGTCGAAGTTATGGACGTGCTGGATTTCCACCAGCTGGCCCAGCGATACCCGCTCGGTCGCCCGGGAAAAAGCATCCAAAAGCTCCACGCTTTCGGCCTGAACCAAAAGCCTGAATGCCTTGGAGAAAAGGTAATCCCCCATCAAAACGGAGACCAGGTTGTTCCATTTGGAGTTGACCGTCGGCTGCCCCCGGCGCGTGGAGGAGAAGTCGATGACGTCGTCGTGCAGAAGGGTGGCCGTGTGGATAAGCTCGACTGCTAAAGCCGCCAGCATCGCCCGGGCCGGGTCGGCCGCCATCTGCCCGGCGGAAAGAAAGACGAAGGCCGGGCGCAGCCGCTTCCCCCGCCGGGTTAGAATATGCTCGGTGACCTGATAGACGAAAGGGGAACGGGCCGAAAGGAACGATTTCAACCGCTCTTCAAAATCGGAAAGCTGCGGCCCAATCGGCCGCAATATCTCTTCCAGCCGCCCGTCCATCAGGGCGGAAAATATAAAAGTTTATTCTCGGAAAAGCCAACCGAAAAGTGACCCGAGTGCTCGTTTTCTCGGCCCTTGCGAGTCGAAGACCCCGAGTCCTACCGAGGGGCGGCTTTTCTGTATTAAGTGAATCTCTATTTCACCAACTGCATCTTTTTTGTTTCCACATAACTTCCCGCCCGAATCTGGTAGAGATAAATGCCGGAAGAGACCGCTGCTCCGTTTTCGTCCCGCCCGTCCCAGAACACCTCATACAGTCCTGACGGCTTTTCATCGACGAAAGTTCTGACCGCTTGCCCCAAGATGTTGTAAATCCTCAACTCCACCCTCGTAGCTTGCGGGAGGGCAAAACGGATAACCGTTGCGGCGTTGAACGGATTGGGATAATTCTGGGCCAGTTCGAATTTCGAGGGGCGGGAGTCATCCACAACCGTGATTTTGGCGCAAGGGCCGTTCCCCGGCCCGCCGCAGCCTCCGCCCCCTCCACCGGTCGGACAGGTGGAAATGGGGGTTGCCGGCAGGGAGAGATAGGGGTCAATATCTATGTCGCCTGTAAACCAAGCGGCTGGAGGTGGCACCGAGTCCCAATAGTTCCCTTCCGCTTTCATAAATGAAAGGGTATCCAGCCAGACCGCTTTGGCGGTGGGAAGCTCGGCGGTTTTCATCAAGACATTGTTTTTCCCGCAGTCGGTGGGAGCCACTCCCAAGTTGACGTTTTTGCTTTTGGTATAGATGGCCAGGTTCCTAAAGTCGCTGAATTTGGAATTGCGCACCTTTACGGTGCATGTGTCTCGAACGTAAAGAATGGTATCAGCGTGGCTGAATTGGGTAAAGGCGAAGTTCCCCCGTGCCGGATGAGAGAAAAACAAACCGCCCCAGTCCATTTTGGTCGGGGACGATGAGGAAGAGAGAAATTTTATTGAATCAGTTTGGGTTCCAAGGGCAGTCAAAGTCCCTTTGACTATAAATTCTGTTTTGGTGGTATCGCGCCCGCTTCTCATTACGTCCTGATTTGCAGCGGCCAAAACCTGGACGCCGGGATTAAGCGTTAAAGTAACCGGGGTGGCACAGGAATCGAGGGTAAAATCCCCTATCAGCGTGTCATTGCCTGCAGCCCAGGTGGACGTGCGCCCCAGCTTGCCCAAAAAAGGAATGCGCGGCAAGGTATCGTATGGTCGGAAGTTGACCTTATCAACCGGATAAAACAACGTGTTGCTGTCTGGGTTAGAAGTACCATACCAGTTACCAATGGCATTTACAGTGCTGGAAGGAGTTCGGATAATCGCCTTTGCGGTGGGTTTACAAGGTAGCAGAAAAACGTTTTTACCGCTGTCGTTCGATGTGCCAAAATCGTCATGGGCACTACGAGATAAAATTGCGGCCGAATCGAATCCGCTAAAAACATTTCTTCGTACTAGAAATTTATGAGAAGCAAGAACATAAGTAATTAAACCGAACGGTGAGCGCAGGGTCGTATTTCCGGTAATTAGTTTGTTTTTTATTATACGCCAACCGCTGTCGGGGCCAGGAAATGGCCAAGTCACGATATGCCCAACTGCAAAATACCCCTCAATGGTATTTTCTTCAACTATGATGGAGTTGGGGTCAAAACCCGATTGTGCGCTAACTTGAACAGCCACTGAACAACTGTTTGCGAAAAAGTAGTTCCGGGTTATCTTCCCGACGTAATCATCAAAGAAAACGGCTAAGCTTTTCTGATTCAAGAACTTGTTACTGTCTATCTCTATGCCGAAATCGTGGGTAACGTCAATGGCGGTATCTCTACCCAAGAAAATGTTCCCCCGAATTACAAAACTGTCTCGTGTTACCTGCACCGTCGAAATGCGCGGTGGAGTGCCACCAGCACGGTGATGGAAAGAATTTCCGATAGCGTGCGTTCTCCAGTTTTCAAATCTGCTGTTTGCAACTGAATCAATGCTGGTATACACGAAATGGTCGTCTGCTGACCATGTAAAAATCGTTATGTCCCCATCCAGCAACTCAGCATAATTCACTCTGATTAGGGCGGACGAAGCTACGCGCCGGATTCCAAACCAATCACCAGCTATCCCCGAATCTGGGCGATTTGAGCGAAAGACAATTTTACCAGTTGCACTGCTGTTTCCCGCTATTCGGAGAGTTCCCGCCACCAGAATTTCGATGCGTTGAGAATCACTGCCTAAGTTTATCGAATCAAAAAGTGCTCTCATATAAAGGGTACAGGGTGGGGTGATTGTCAAAGTTACCCCTGGATTGATGAAGAGGTCTTTAACAAGGGTACAGGTTCCCGTTATCGTGGTATCCGTTTTTATGGTGTCCGGCAGGGAACAGGTGGAACAAGTTACAGCCGGTGAAAAAAGCATGACAAAAATGACTAATCCGGCCCGAAACAGATTCCCTTTGCTAAGGGCCATCGTCAACACGGAAAAGGTCTGAATAAGAAGACTGCATATATTTCCAGCACGATGTCTGCCGCAGAGCGAGTCCCATCGCAATTCAGGTCGCAAGCGGCTACCCCGGTGAGGGGAGGGGAGCAGGTGTCGCAAAAGGTGCAGTTTATAAGCAAAACTATATCGGCGGCAGTTAAGGAAAAGTCCAAATTCAAATCCCCTTTAGGAGCCTGCACTACGGTAATGACGCTTTTTAGGAAGTTGACCCTTACATCCTGTGGTACAGTGTTGGTAAAATACACATACCAATTTGCTGATGAATCAAGGTCAAATGTTCCCGTCGCCGCTCGCACAGTGTCGAACTTTAGCTCCCAAACTGCTTTCCGGGTAGCGTTGGGGGGCTCTATGGTGGACGGGTCGACCCCGTCAGCGCCAGCAGCGACAGAAAAAAAATCTGGACTGTTGTTGTCGTAGTTGGGAAAGCCGACCGCTGTAAAGTAACGAAATGTATTGGTTAGGGGGTTCACGACGCCAAAAAAGTTTCGGGGACAAGGACAAGCAACGATGGCATAGGCCCCGCCGGAAGTGGAGGTCACTTCCACCGGCAAAACCATATAGATGAGCGAATCCTTATTGGTTATGAAAACTTTCACGTACAAATAAGAGGCGGTGTCGGTCACTGCCCCCGGGTGGGCGCCGGGAGCGACCGTTTTGGACTCCAAAATGACGGAATCCCGCGGGTCGGGGGGCTGGGAAAAGGCAGAAGACGCTCCCAAAAGAAACAGCACCACCCTTGCGGCAATTGCGGCTGGTCTTTTTATCATCATAAGCTTAACCTTACGTCAAATATCGAAGTCAAATCTCAAGAAAGCAAGCTCGATTTTCACGCATTGCATGGAAAAGGACTGAATAAGAAGACCGCATATATTTCCAGCACAATGTCCGCGGCGGAACGCCTTCCGTCGCAGTTCAGGTCGCAGGCGGCCGCACCTGGGAGCGGGGGTGGACAGGTGTCGCAAAAGGTGCAGTTTATAAGCAAAACTATATCAGTGGCAGTTAAGGCAAAATCTAAATTTAAATCCCCTTTGGGAGCAGGCGCTACCGTGACGGTACTTTTGAGGAAGTTGACGTTTACATCCAGTGATACGTTGTTTGTGAATCGTACACGCAGACCACCCAGTCTTGTTGAATCAAACTTAAAGGTTCCGGTTTCAGATCGCACAGTGTCGAACTTTAGCTCCCAAACTGCTTTCCGGGTAGCGTTGGGGGGCTCAATGGTGGACAGGTCGACCCCGTCAAAGCCTGCAGCTACTGAAAAAATATCCGGGCTATTGTTATCGTAGTTGGAGAAGCTGACCGCTTGGAAGTAACGCAAAGTGTTGGTCAGGGGGTTCACGACACCCAAAAAGCTCCGCGGACAAGGACAAGCAACGATGGCATAGGCCCCGCCGGAAGTGGAGGTCACTTCCAGAGGCAAAGTCAAATAGGTGAGCGAATCTTTATTGGTTATGAAAACTTTCACGTGCAAATAAGAAGCAGTGTCGTTCAGTGCACCCGGGTGGGCGCCGGGAGCAACCGTTTTGGATTCCAAAATGACGGAATCGCGGGGGTCAGGGGGCTGGGAAAAAGCAGGAGATACCCCCAAAAGAAACAGCACTACCCCGGCGGCAATTGCAGCTGGTCTTTTAAGCGGCATATGGTTACCCTTACATCAAATATCGAAGGCAAATCTCAAAAAAGCAAGCTCGATTTTCAGGCATTGCAGGGAAAAGGTCGGAATAAGAAGACCGCATATATTTCCAGCACAATGTCCGCGGCAGAACGCACCCCATCACAATTCAGGTCGCATGCGGCCATCCCGGGGAGCGGGGGAGGACAGGTGTCACAAAAGGTGCAGTTTAAAAGCAAAACTATGTCGGCACCAGTTAAAGCGAAGTCGAGATTCAAGTCCCCCTTGGGAGCGGGCGCTACGGTGATGACACTTTTGAGAAAGTTGACCTTAACATCCTGCCCCGCGATGGTCGTAAATACTAATTGCGCGCCTCCAAGCCGCGATGAATCAAGCTCAAATGTTCCGGTTGCCGTTCGGACGGTGTCGAACTTTAGCTCCCAAACTGCTTTCCGGGTAGCGTTGGGTGGCTCAATGGTGGTCGGGTCGATCCCGTCATTGCCTGCCGCGACAGCAAATTTATCCGGACTGATATTGTCGTAGTTTGTGAAGCTGACCACTTCGAAGTAACGCAAAGTGCTGGTCAGGGGGTTCACGACCCCGAAAAAGCTCCGCGGACAAGGACAAGCAACGATGGCATAGGCCCCACCGGAAGTGGAGGTCACCTCCACCGGCAAAACCATAAAGCTGAGCGAATCTTTGTTGGTTATGAATACTTTCACGTACAAATAGGAGGCGGTGTCGTTCAGTGCACCCGGGTGGGCGCCGGGAGCGACCGTTTTGGACTCCAGAATGATGGAATCCCGGGGGTCAGGGGGCTGGGAAAAAGCAGATGACGCTCCTAAAAGAAACAGCACCACCCCTGCGGCAATTGCGGCGGGTTTATTAACTGACATAGTAGCTAACTTCCTTTATGGTAGTAAAATTGACGCAAAAACTTAGGAAGTCAAGCCATTTTTTACCATCTATTTTTTTGGAATACGATTTCCTGCCCGCCGAAAAACCTGTTGTCAACCGGCAACCGGATACCGTATAATAAAGAGAAGGGTGGGATGACGAATGGGCCCCATCCCGACGACAATGAGAGCAGTATCCGCTTCGGCCATACTTTTCCTGACGGCAACCACCCTCTTTGGGCAGAACCCTCTCTCCAAGGACAGCCGGGTGGGGGTGCCGCCGTTCGAAGTCGATTTTGCCGCCTTTGCCGATACCGCCAAAGGTACAAGCCGGCTGGAGGTGTACTATAAACTGCGCAACGCCGGCTTCACCTTCGTAAAAAAGGGAAACGAATACCAGGCCGCCTACGATGTGGAGGTCAGCCTGGAAGCGGAAAACGGACGGGAGATTGCGTCCCGGCGCAGCTCCGAGGAATTCACCGTGCCGAGCTACGACCAGACCCAAAGCTTGGAGAGCTACCGGTTGAACGCCGCCCATTTTTCCGTCAAACCGGGGAAATACAAAATCAAAATCCACCTGACCGATAACAACTCCAACGAAATCTCCTCCGCTTCCCGCAAGGCCGTTGTGCCCGATTTCACGCGCGGTGTTCTGGCGGCCAGCGACCTTTTGCTCATCGGCGCCTTTGCCGACTCGGCCGACCTGCCGCTTTTTAAAAAGGAGGGGCGTACCGCGATTCCCTCCGTTTCCCGCGCCTTCGGCGACCCCGATTCCTCGCTCGCTTTCTACTTCGAAGTTTATTCCCACCGCCCGGAGTTGAAAAACTGTCGGGTGGAGTACGAAATCTCCCAGCGCCAGCACGGCGCCTGGTCGAAGGATACCGCCACCCTCGCGTTGGCCGGGGAAAAAACGGTTGTTTTTGAACGCCTCCCCATCCGCAAATTTCCCCCGGGCGACTACCGCCTGAAAGCGACTTTGCGCGAAGGGAAAAAGGAACTGGCCGGCCGCGAAACCGAGTTCAAGATGAACTGGAACTGGGAGGCCGCGCTCGTTTACAACTTCCGGGACGTGGTCGACCTCCTGCGCTATTTTGCGCGCGAAGTGGATGTGAAACCGCTGGAAAAAGCGCCGGCGGAAAAGCGGCTGGAGGAATGGGAAAAATTCTGGAAGGAGCGCGACCCGACCCCCCCGACCAGGGAAAACGAGGCCAAGGATGAATTTGGCCGCCGGGTTCGTTTCGTCGACGCCTACTTCGCCCATATGGGGCTGCCCGGCTGGAAGTCCGATATGGGGAAAATTTACATCCGCTACGGCGAACCGGACCAGGTGGATGAAGACCAGAGCGGGATGCGCAACACCAACCCCTTTGCGGAGGAGACCGACCGCTACACCACCAATGTCACCCGCATCCGCCAAACCGGCCATGCTACCCAGACCTGGTACTACTACAGCTTCCGGCGGGCCTTTTCCTTCGAGGATGTGACCGGCAACGGCAGTTGGGTCCTGCGCCCCCCCTTTGACGGGCGGAGATTTTGACCGTATGCGAAAACTCGTGCTGTTTTTTTGCCTGTTTTCAACAACGGTTTTTTCCCAGACCCCCGTTCCGGAGAAACCCCTCGATGTCGCCGCCGACTACGCCTGCTTTCGCGAAAATTCCGCGACCCGGTTGGAAATTTACTACTCCCTCTCGTCGGACGAACTGGCCCTAAGCCCGAGCGACAGTTCCACGGGCGGTCCCGGGAAAAACCTGGCTTATGTGCTGGCCTTCGCCGATTTGTTCGCCGCCGACGGCCGCCCGGTCGATTCCCTTTCCAAGACCACCGCCTTCCGGGTCTCCCGCACGGACACCACCAACGAACTCTCCGATATTCTGGACTTTCTGGCCCCCCCGGGGGACTACCAGGTCCGCTTGACCCTCCGGGATTTGCAAAGCGGAAGGGTGGGGCACGCTTCCTTGAAGCTGACCGTGCCGGATTTGGGCCCGCCCGGCCTGCAGTTCAGTTCCCTGCAGCTGGCCCGCTTGATTGCGGACAAAAAACAAAAGCCGGAGGCCAGCCTGTACAAAAAAGGGGGCCGGCTCATCGTGCCGAATCCCCCCGCCACTTACAGTTTGGACGACCCCCGTTTGTATTTCTATGCCGAAATTTACGGGCTGTCACCGGCCCGGCCGGAACTGAAAAACTTTGACTTCGAATACGCCATCCTGAACACCCAGGGAGACACCGTAAAAATTTCCGGCTTTCACAAACAGCCGAACGAGAACCCCGCCGCCGTCACCGGCTCGGTGGACCTTTCGATTTTGCCGCCGGGGGAATATTCCCTTTTGCTTTCGGCGCGTGACCCGGCCACCGGGGAGGGGGCTTCGCAAAGCAAGCCATTCTGGCTTTTCGAGCCTTCCACCCGCCCGCCCGTGGCCGAAGAGGAACTGGACTATTTCCCCAAAGTCACCTTTTACCTCTTGACCAACCAAGAAAAAGCGATTTACCGGGCCTCCAACCGGACCGGGCGGCTGAATTTCATCAACGAATGGTGGGGCAAACACGACCCCAGCCCGCCAACGCCGGAAAACGAGTACAAACTGGAAGCCTATCGCCGCTTCTCGGTGGCGGTCGCCCGCTTTTCCCGCACCCCCTCCTCCCGGGACGGCTGGCAGACCGACCGGGGGCGTGTTTTGATGCTCTACGGGGAACCGAACAACGTCGAACAGTCTCCCGCCTCCCCCGACAACCTCCCCTGGCAGAAATGGGAGTACACGCGCATAGCCGCCGGACGGCAGGGCCTTTTCGTCTTTGCCGATTTAAGGGGGCTGGGGAACTACGAGCTGGTGCACTCCACGGTTCCGGGGGAAAAACGGAATCCGGAATGGGAAGATATGCTGAATCAGAATGTCCTCCGGCGTTAGGTGCTGCTCTCCGAACCCGCCCCCGCCCCACACAGAAGTTTGAGAAACCGAATCACCTCGTCGGAGTTGCGGCAAAAATAGCGCGCCGCCGTTTTTTTGCTTCGCCCCACGGCCACGGAAATATCCTGGTGACGCATCTGCCGGAACGCTTCCTCATCCGCACGGTCGTCGCCGAAAAAAATAACCAATGGCCTTTTTCGGAAACCGAGCAGCGCTTGAATTTTAGAAAGCGCCTTTCCTTTGTCCCAGGCAACCGCCGGATAAACCTCGAAAATTTTCTTGCCGGGTGCAAGCCGGAACCGGCCCCCGTACACCTTCAGAAACCGCATCATCTTTTGACGCAGGGGCTCCACTGCTTCCCGGTACCGGCGATAGTGGACGGCAACGGTCAAGGCTTTATCTTCGACGCGAACGCCCGGGTAGCCGGACAGGATTCTTCGCAACGAGGGAAGCATTCTTTTGAGGATACTGGCCCGCTTTTGCGCCCCCGGATGCACCCACTTTTCCTTGGCTGTGGCGATAACCAGTCCGTAATTGGCGGCGTAAAATAACCCGGGAATTTTTACCGCCTTTTGAATGTCCTTCAAACTCCGGCCGGTAAGGATGCCGACGTCAAACGCCGGCTTCAGGGCCAGCCCGGCCAGGATTTTTTTCCGTTCGGAAGAAAGCCGCGCCAGTTCCGGCGTGGGGCGGATGGGAACCAGCGTGCCGTCGTAATCCGGAAGCAGAAGAACCTGCGGCGCCGCCCAAACCCGCTCCAGAACTTCCCGCCGGGCCTTCCAAAGGTTTTTCACAAACGGATGCGGTCCTGGCCCGGGAAAGACAAAGAAAAAATCACCGCCAGGTAATCGCGCAGGTGCCGGGTTATCAAAAAATGCTGCTTGACGTGCTGATGGCCGTTCTCTCCCAGTTTTTGGGCCGCCTCCGGTTGGGTCAAAAGATATTTGATTTTCAAAGCCGCCCCCTCTACCGAATGGACCAAAAGCCCGGTGTGGTTGTGGACGATTTGCAGGGGGATGCCGCCGACGGCGGAGGCCACCACCGGTTTTTTCTTCCAGAGTGCCTCGGCCACGGTCAGGGCGAACCCCTCCTTCAGCGATTTCTGGAGGACGACGGTCGAGCCCCGCTGCAGCTTGTTGATTTCGAGATCGGAAAAAGGGGGGAGTTCAAGAATATGAATGTCGGAGTCCCCCTCCGCCCGTTCTTTTATCTCCGCCAGCACCTGGGAACCCTCCGGGTCGTCCGAGGCGCCGCCGCCGGCCAAAATCAACTGGCAGTCGGTGCGGCGCTTCACCAGCCGGTAGGCGGCGATTACCCCCAGCGGGTCTTTCAGCCGGTCGAAGCGGGAGATTTGGGTAACAATGGGGCGGTCCGGGTCCACGCCAATCTGTTCAAGATAAGCCCGCACCTCCTCCTCCGGGACGTCCCGGTTCTTCACCGCCAAGGGGTCGATGGAGGGGGGAATCTGGTACTGGGGAATGGGCAGCTCCTGGGCAAAGCTCGGCGCGGAAAAAATGGAGGCGTCGTATTTTTCCACGAACGGACGCAAAAAATCCCAGACCGGCGGGTGGGGAGAGGAAATGTCGATGTGGCAGCGCCAAACCCAGCCGGAGCTTTTGCTTTTCTTTTCGATAAAACTTACCGGCTGCGGGTCGTGGATGAAGATGAAATCCTCGCCAAAGGAAAACGTTTCGGCCTGCGCCCGGGTGTGGGAAAGAAAATGCTCCTGCACCTCCGCCGAAAGCTCCACCGGCGACCCGTGCAGGGCGTTGTGTATGGCCTTGGTGATGCCGAAAAACTCCGAGCCCCCCTTCAGAACCTCCCAGGAGGTTCGCACGCCGAGGTCGTTGAAAAGCGGCACGAGCCTTTGCAGAATCTCCGCCACCCCGCCGCCGACGGCCGTGGAGTTGACCATCTTCACCTTCTTTTTGCGCAAATGCTCTCCCAGCCGCCGCATAAGTTCGATCGGCTGCGGCCCGATGATGGGGGCGTAATCGGATAGGCGAACGTCCATGGCTACGATTTGCCGGGCGCTTTCTTTTCGAAAATATTCCGCAGCTTCTTAAAAAGTTCGCTCTCCTGCAACAGCCGGCCCACTCCGGTGGTCTGCGGGTAGCTCCCCAGCTTCGCCACCACCCGCTCTTTGGCCAGTTCCCGGTCCGTCAGGCTCAAAAGTTTCTGCCGGGTCTGTTCGAGCGTGTTGAGGTACGGGTCGATTTGGGCAATCTGCCCGGCCAGCTTCTCTTTTCCCAAACATTCCGCCACCCAATTGGAAAAATCATTTCCCGGTTTTTCGTCCCGCAGGTGGGCTTCCACCAAATGATAGTACAAACTGTTGTGGTCCACCCGTTCCAATCCGTCCCGAAATTCCGCCAGGCTGGAGGCGGAATATCCGGTGGGAGCCACGATGTTGATGGACTTGCAGAAATGAAACTCCAGCCCGGGCAAAACCTCCCGCTCGGCCCGCTTCCCTCCCTGGCTTTTCAAAATGGAAAGGATTTCAGAGCGCAGGGCTTCAATCGAAGTGAAATGGCGGATATCGACGAATGCCAGCCGTTCCCCCAACGCTTTTTCCGAAAGAATCTCGGCCACCCAATAGGCGAAATCGGAGGGGTACTCCTCTGAAAGAAAGTGGTGCTCCCGCACGTAGTGATGGGTGTGGAAAAAAATGGAGGAGGCCTCCGCCCGCTCCACCGCTTCCGCCAGTTCGCGCACGTTTTTGGCCCGCTGGCCGGTCAACCCCACCAGCGGAACGGAGGTGTAAAAGACAAAAAAGTTTGCCGAACCGCTCATTTATGCGACTGGCCGCCGCCTTCTTCCCTTCGGAAAAATTCTATCACCAGGTCACGGGCCATATCCTGGCAGCCCAGACCGAACGCCAGAGCAAAGGCTACCGCCACCGCTCCAACCAGAACCAGTACCAGCCACAAGGCGAACTGGGCCGCCAGCCCCAATTGCTCCATCGCCATAAGCCCCACCACAATCAGGGTGACCCAGCGGAAGGCGCGCGACCAGAAGGCCGGGCGGTCCAAAGCCATTTTTTGCAAAAGTCCGCGCAAAGCCGCTTCCACCAAAAAGGCCAGAAGGAATCCGAAAACGAAAATCAACAGCGCCACGAAGATGCGCGGCACCGTCCCCAAAAGCCGTTCCATTATTCCGGCTCCCACCGGCAGGCCGAGCACTTCAAATGAGAGGACGGTTGTAAACAGCAAAAAAAGCCAGAAGACGAAATGTCCCGCCAGCTCCCGGGGGGACAGTTTCTGTCCCGGCAAAAAGCCTCTTGCCTCCGGGCCGGTCGCCCCTTTGAACGGAAACCGAATCACCAGGTAACGGAAAAACCGGGCCAGAACCCAGCCGGCCAGAAAAACCGCCGCCGCCACCACAAGCGCCGGCAAAAAGGCGAAAAACCCGGCGAAAATTTCCGCGATCCGGTCCGCCACCAAACGCAACTTTTCCGCAAACATGCTCCCTCCTCTTTTACTTGTTCGGCCTTCTGTGTCCGAAGCTCAAGCCCATCCGCCTGAGGGTCGGCTCCTCACGGAACCAATCGCTCCCAAGACGTTGCCGACCCTCGTCCCATCGGCTACACCAACCTGCGGTTCAGTTCGGTTATTATTTTTCCCGCCCAGCGGTAGATGTTGTATTCCCGCACGGTCTCCCGCATCCTTTCCATTCTTTTGCTCTTTTCCTCCCGGGGCATTTCCAGAGCGGTCTTCAAGGCGTCGGCCAGCTCATCCGTCGCGTAGGGATTGACCAGAATGGCTTGCTCCAACTCGCGGGCCGCTCCGGTGAAGCGGCTTAAAACCAAAACCCCCTCCCCGTCGCTGCGGGCGGCCACGAATTCCTTGGCCACCAGATTCATCCCGTCGTGCAGCGAGCTGACCAGGCACAAATCGGCCAGCTGGTAATAGGCCACCACCTCTTGCGGCGGCAGGTGCGACCGGAACAAAATTATCGGCTCCCAGCCGGAGCCGCCGTGCTTGCGGTTGATTTCGGCCGTCAGGTTCTGAATGGTCTGGTCGTACTCCTTGTATTTCTGGATTTCGGTGCGCGAACCCGGCCCCAGCTGCAAAAAAATAAACCGCCCCCGGTACTCCGGGTACTTTTCAAAAAATCGGTCGACGGCGGAAAGCCGTTCCGGAATGCCTTTGATGTAGTCCATCCGGTCAATCCCGATGCCGACTTTTTTATAGTTCAGCCGGTGCTCCGCTCGGAGTTCCTCCGCCCGGCCGGCCGTTTGCTGGCAATTGGCCAGCCGGTCAATCAGGGCAAAATCGATGCTGATGGGGAAAGGGCGCACCAAAGTCTCCACCCCTCCGCGGGTGACCGAAAACCGTTCGTAGTCCGCTTTGGCTTCAATCCCCCGGTCCACCGTGTCCAGAAAGTTCTGGCAATGATTGCGGATGTGGAAACCCAAAAGGTCATTCCCCAAAAGGCCGTCTAAAATTTCCTCTCCCCAGGGACAGATGCGGAAGGCTTCCCGGTTGGGCCAGGGAATGTGCCAGAACTGGGCCACCACCAGTTCCGGCCGCCTTTGCTTGAGGATGCGGGGCAACAGGGCGAAATGGTAATCCTGGATGAAGACAAAGCCGGTGTCGGAGTTCATTTCTTCGAGGACCGCATCGGCAAATTTTTCGTTGACCCGTCGGTAGGTCTCCCAGTCGGCCTGACGGAAAACCGGCTGGGTGAAGGCGATGTGGCAGAGCGGCCAGAGGGCCTCGTTGGCAAAACCGTAGTAGTACCCCTTTTCCTCCTCCGGCGTAAGCCAGACCCGCCGCAGGGTATAGCTGTATTTACCGGGCGGGACGGCGACGCGAGAACGCTCGTCCACCACCTCCCGGTCCGCCTCGCCGGAGCCGTGGGCCACCCAGATGCCGCCGCAGGCCTGCAAGACCGGGTCCAAGGCCACCGCCATCCCCGAAACCGGACGCTCGCAGACGATGCCGTTTGGCGTGCGCCGGTGGATGTACGGCTCCCGGTTGGAGACCACAATAAACTTGTGCTCCCCGATTTTGGAGCGGACGGCTTCTTTCAAAGCCGCGCTATCCCATATCATATCTCCTCCGAGTCCCCTTCCCCTCCACCCCTCCCCTTCCCATTTAGTTGACCGGCCTCGAACAAGAGAAAACCGGTTTTTCCTCCCGGCGTACCGGCCGGAGAATGCTCCCCTTGATGTTAAAGCAAGCCGCTCGGCAGCTGGTCCCAATCTAAAAGCGGCGTTTCCATTACGCAAGAAAAATCGATGGCTGTTCTTTTTAATTTTGCGGCAGCTACCGGCCGCATACATCTTATACACCCCAAAACCTTTCTTGCCTTCACCCCGATTCTATTCTAATTTCGGGACAATGGCCGACGCCAAGGAAAAAGCCCGCGTCGAAAAACTGCGCGAGATGGTCAACTACCACAACTACCGCTACTACGTGTTGGATTCCCCCGAAATCTCGGACGAGGAGTTCGACCGGCTCTTCGATGAATTGGTGGCGCTGGAAAAAAAACATCCGGAGTTGGTTTCGCCGGACTCGCCGACCCAAAGGGTCGGCGCCGAGCCGTCGGACGAGTTTCGTTCGGTCCGCCACCGCCTGCCGATGCTCTCCTTGAACAAAGTCGCCTCGGAAGAGGAGTTCGCCGACTTCCACCGCCGCGTGCTCGAATTGGGGGGGATAGCCGAATCGGAGGTCGAGTACGTGACCGAACCGAAATGGGACGGGCTGGCGGTGGAGTTGGTGTATGAAAAAGGGGTCTTCACGCAAGGTTCGACGCGCGGCGACGGCATAACCGGCGAAGAGGTGACCCCCAATCTGAAAACGATAAAATCGATTCCCCTGCGGCTTTCGGAGGAAAAAAACAAGGCTCCCAGGTTGTTGGAAGTGCGCGGCGAGGTGATTTTTCCCAAAGAAGAGTTTGAGAAACTGAACCGCGCCCTGGCCAAAGCCGGCGAGGAGGTTTTCGCCAACCCCCGAAACGCCGCCGCCGGCGCCGTCCGCCAGTTGGACCCCAAAATCACCGCCACCCGTCCCCTCGTTTTCTTCGCCTACGGCACCGGCGAGTTGGAGAGAGCCCGTTTCGATAACCACTACGACACGATGATGGCCGTCCGCGACTGGGGGTTCCGAACGAGCAAGGAAATCCGGCTCTGCCGCAGGCCGGAGGAGGTCAAAAAAGAATTCGAAAAAACCAAAGCCGCCCGCGAGAAAACCTCCTTCGAAATGGACGGCGTCGTGGTGAAGGTGAACCAGTACAAAGTGCAAAAGCGGATGGGGGAGCTTTCCCGTTCCCCCCGTTGGGCGGTCGCCTGGAAATTCCCGCCCCAAAAGGCCAAAACGGTGGTGAAGGATATCATCGTTCAGGTGGGGCGGACGGGGGCCTTGACGCCGGTCGCGGTTCTCGAACCGGTGCGGGTGGGAGGGGTGGAGGTCAGCCGGGCCACCCTGCACAACGAGGATGAAGTCGCCAAAAAGGATATCCACATCGGCGACACGGTGTTCATCCAGCGGGCCGGCGATGTCATCCCGGAAGTGGTTGGCGTGGACAAATCCCGGCGCACGGGGAACGAAAAGATTTTCAAAATGCCTTCCCGCTGCCCGGTCTGCGGTTCAAAAGCCGTTCGCCTGCCGGGGGAAGCCGCAACAAGATGTACGGGACTGGCCTGCCGCGCCCAGTTGGTGGAGAAACTGGCCCATTTCGTCTCCAAAGGAGGAATGAACGCCGATGGGTTGGGTTTCCGCTGGATTGAGCAGTTGGTGGACAAAAAGCTGATTGCCGACCCGGCCGATTTGTATTTCCTCGAGAAAAAGGATTGGATGAAGCTGGACCGGATGGGGGATAAACTCGCTTCCAATTTGGCAGCCGCGGTCGAATCCTCCAAGAAACCGGACCTGCCCCACTTTTTGTACGCCTTGGGCATCCGCAACGTCGGCGAGCACCTGGCCCAGGTTCTGGCCCGGCACTTCGGCCGCCTGGAGGTCTTGATGGAGACCGGCGAGGAGGAATTGACGCAGGTGCGCGAGGTCGGCCCGATTGTGGCCAAAAGCATCTCAAGCTTTTTCTCCGATGCAACCAACCGGAAAGTGATCGAAAAACTGAAAAAAGGGGGCGTGGTTTTTCCGACCTACGAACGGGAAAAACTCCCCCAGAGTTTGGCCGGCTATACCTTTGTAATCACCGGCACGCTGGAAAACTTCAGCCGCGACCGGGCCCGATCGGAGCTGGAGAAGAGGGGGGCCAAAGCGGCCTCCTCGGTCAGTAAAAAAACCGACTTCGTGGTGGTGGGCGAAAACCCGGGCTCGAAATTAACCGATGCCCTGCGGTTGGAAGTGAAGACGATAGGAGAAAAAGAAATGGTCGCCCTGTTGAAAGGCGACAAAAAACCGGAGGATTTGTGACCCAGCCGATTAAAGTCCAAAGCTTTTGGATGCCGCTTCTGGCCCTTTCCGGGCTGACTCTTTTTGCCTACTTCGCCAGCCCGGTTTTGGTTCCCCTCGTCGCCGCCCTCTTTTTTGCCTTTTTGCTAAGCCCGTTGATTGATTTGCTGCAGCGGCTGAAAGTCCCCTATGCTTTGGCCGTCACCATCGTAATGCTTATCTTTTTGGCCGCCTTTGTCCTGGTCCTTTGGTGGGGCGCCGTCCAGGTGGCCGCGCTGGTTCAAAAAGCCCCCCAGTACCAAGAGGCGCTGGTAAAAGCGCTGGCCGACCTCTCCGCCCGCCTCCCCGCCGGGGCTTCCGATTATTTCCCTTTTTTGAAAGACCCGCACGGTTGGGTTCCCACCTTCGCTCCCCAGGACGTGGGGAAAATTCTCCAGTTCACCACCCGCGGCATCGGCTCGGCGACTTCCTTTCTGGGCTCGGCCTTCCTCGTCTATTTTTTGACCTTTTTTATGCTGTTGGACCGGGAATCGATGCAGCGCCGCCTGACCTACTTTTTCGGCCGGGAACACCGCGCCACCACCGCCGATATCGTCAAGAAAATCAACCGCGCCATCTCCGGCTTTCTGGTGGTCAAAACCGCCATCACCATCGTCTTGGGATTCGTTTTGACCATCGGCTTTATGCTGCTGCAAATTCCCCTCCCCCTTCTTTGGGGCCCCTTGGCGGCCATCTTAAACTGGATTCCCTATCTGGGGTCCCTGATTGCTTTTATTTTGACCGCCGGCGCCACCTTCGCCGCCCATGGTTTTTCCTGGCACCTGCCGGTTTTGGCGGCCTTCTTCTTAATCGTGCAAACGCTCGAGGGCAACATCATCGGCCCCAAAATTTTGGAGACGAAAATCGACTTGAACCCGATGGCCGTTTTGGTCTCCGCCATTTTCTGGGCCTGGATTTGGGGCTTTGCCGGCGCCCTTTTGGCCATCCCCATAACCGCCGCCTTCAAGGTGGTCTGCGACCACGTGGAAGCCTTGCAGCCGTTCGGGATTCTGCTCGGCGGAAAGAAACACGAATAGATGGAAACCCTGCACCTCCATCCCGCCCTCTATTCGCAATACCTGAAGGTTCGCGCCCGGGTTTTTCTTCGGCCGTTCGAGCGGTTTTTCAAAAATCTCATCCGCGACATAACGATGCAGGACAACCTCCCCCTCTTGGCCGGCTCCATCTCATTTTTCTCGCTGCTTTCGATTGTGCCGGTGCTTCTGGTTCTGGCCTCCGCGGCCGGTTTTCTCTTGAGTTCCGAAGGCGTCTACCTGAAAACCACCGGCCTGGCGGCCCATCTGTTGCCGGTTTCCGTTTCGGATGAATCGATAATTAATTTTTTGAACAACCTGCAGGCCAAAAGAAAGCTGGTGGGGCTTTTCGGTTTGCTGGGCCTCGTTTGGACCGCCAGCCGCATTTTTGGCTCCATCGAAACCGCCTTAAACGCCATCTGGAAGCTTCCCTCCGGCCGGGCCTTCTGGCACTCCCTGCTTTTGCGGTTGGCCCTCGTTCCCGCCTTTCTGGTTTTCATTCTGCTCTCGCTGGCCGCCACGGCCCTCTACACCTCTTTTCGGGAAACGGAGCTTCCGCTCGTCGGGGGAAAAATCGTCGAATTTCCTTTCTTTGCCAAAGTGACCGCGATTCTTTTGCCCGTCTTTCTGGCCTTTCTGCTTTTTTACTCGATTTACAAAATTATGCCCCGCGTCCGGGTCTCCAACACGGCCGCCCTCTTCGGCGCTTTTTTTGGCGCCTGTGCCTGGGAGCTGGCCAAGCTCTTGTTCGACCTCTTCGCCAAAAAATTCGCCGGCCCGGAGCGCTTCTACGGCTCCGCCGCCACCATCGCCCTCTTTTTTGTCTGGATCTATTACTCCTCCTACATTTTGCTTTTGGGGGCCGAGGTCGGCAAGCAGTTTCAGTTGGTATGGGAAGAAGCCATTGCCGCCCGCCGGGTTCAAAAAGCCCTTTTCCGGCTGAACGCCGCGCTCAAAAACGCTTCGTAATTCTTTGGCTTATTAAGCCGTTCCGACTATATTTCTTTCCGGCTGAAAGCGAAAAGCGGAGCCGAAACGTGGATGACGAACAACCGGCGATTTCTGCAGGCGATAACCGCCTTTCTTGTTTTCCTTTTTTGCGCCTCCCCCTTTTCTGAACTTTCTTCGCAGGGGAGGAAAAGACGCCCCCGCCGCACGTTTATCCGCGGCGCCACCCCCGAATCCCCCGGGCGGCTTTTGGCCAAAGCGGCTTTGATTATCGATGTTCCCTCTGGTCGGATTTTGTACGAGTACAACGCCAGTCAGGTCCGCTCCATCGCCAGCCTGACCAAGCTGATGACCGCCATCGTCTTTTTGGAGGGGAATCCACCCCTCGATTCGGTGGTGACGGTCACCCGCGAGGATGCCCGCGGGGCCGGCCGCAGGCGCTCACAGATGGGGGTCGGCGAATCCTTCCGGCTTCTGGACCTTCTGTACGCCTCGCTGATGGCTTCCGACAACCGGGTAACACGAACCTTGGCCCGCGCCTCCGGGCTGTCGATGGATAATTTCGTTTTGCGGATGAATGAAAAAGCCCGCGAGCTGGAGCTCGATTCCACCACGTTTGTGGAAGTGACCGGGCTGGATGCCGGCAACCGCTCCACCGCCACGGACGTCGCCCGGTTGCTTTCCTTCGCTCTGGAAAATTACTGGGTTGCCCACATTACCGCCACCAATCAATACACCTTTCAGTCGGTAAACAAACGCCGCCGCCACATCTTGCTGAACACCAACCGCCTGGCCCGCGCCGGCTGGGAGGTGGAAGGGGGAAAAACCGGCTTCATCGCTGCCTCCGGCTACTGTTTGGCGACGATTCTGAAGGATAAGGAAGACCACGAGATTTTAGTCACTCTGCTCGGCGCCCCCACCAACTCCCGCCGGTTCTCCGAGACGATTTACATTATCGACTGGTTGAACCGCTACGTCTATCCCCGTCAAATCGCCGACACCACCCTCATCCAGGAATAAATTTCATGTATACGCCTTTGTAGGGGCGATTCATGAATCGCCTGTCCCTCTCCACTTAGTGGAGAGGGATTACAGGGTGAGGTGTTTTTGTAAGGATGGGTCTCAAACCCCCGCGTTTTTCTGTCCCCCTGTATTTAAGGGGGACGAGGCCTGACTTGTCCCGAGCGAAGTCGAGGGAAAGGCCGGAGGGGGTGTCTTGTAGGGGCGATTCGCGAATCGCC
>JAKEHY010000021.1 GCA_022614805.1 Candidatus Zixiibacteriota bacterium
AAGGGACTCCGGGAAACCGAAGAAGCACTCGTTCAAATCGGGCAGGCCGTAGTCGGGCGCGGCCGGCGTGAAGCCGTGCCGGCAGTTCATCATCCGGCGCAGATGCAGGATGACGGAGTCGTACAGCCTTTGCAAATCGACGCCGGAGCGGCGAAAAGCAGCGGCCGGCGGAGAAACCAGCCGCTCCAAAAGGGTGCGCTCGTTGCCGACTTTCATCCGCAACCGCCTTCAGCCGCCGGGCCAAAACCTTACGCGATCGGCGTCTCCCAGTCATCCTCCGCCGTGACGCCGCCGTCCACGTAGGTCCAGATGATTTTTTGGTAGGTGAATTGAATTTCCTCCATATCCGGGAAACGGGTCAGGGTAGGGTCCTTGACGTTCAGAACGAACGGCTTGATTCCCGCGATGTTGGCGTTCATCAGCTCGACTTTGTAGTAGAGCTCCTCTTTACCGGCCTTCGAGGGTCTCCAGAAACAAAACTCCACCCCTTTCAGGTTCTCGTTGTTGACCAGGGCGTTGAAGAGCAGGGGGCTGGCTTTGTCCAGGCTTTTGACGATGGTAATCGGCTTGTGCTGCCGTTTTCCGGTCGGAAGGCCGGAGGCGGCGTCCCGGGGGGAGATGACCTCGTGGTTGTAGGCGTGGATTTCAATCCAGCCGGCGCGGCCAGCCTGCGTGACCCCCCCTTTGATGGCTCCCTGTTTTTCCCCTTCTATTTTTGATATGTAAAGCGGCAGCGACATCGCTCCTCCTTATTTTTTTAGGTTATTTTTTGTCCAGTTTTCCCACCAATGAAAGCGTGAAACTGGCCCCCATATACTTGAAGTGGGGACGCATCTTCAAATCAACTTTATACCAGCCCGGTTCCCCTTCCACGTTCTCCACCGTTATCTGCGCCTGGCGCAGGGGGCGGCGGGAGCGGACGGCGGGGGAGGGGCTTTCCATATCCGCGACGTACTGACCGATCCAGAGGTTCAATTCCTTTTCCAAATCGGCCCGCTCCTTCCAGCTGCCGATGTTTTCCCGCTGGAGGGTCTTGATGTAGTGCGCCAGGCGGGAGACGATGAAAATGTAAGGAAGCTGGGTGCCCAGCCGATAATTGGTCTCGGCCTCCTTCCCTTCCTTGGACTGGCCGAAGGTCTTCGGCTTCTGGCAGGAATTGGCGGAAAAGAAACAGGCGTTGTCGGAGTCCTTGCGCATCGTCAGGGCGATGAACCCCTCTTCCGCCAGCTCGAACTCCCGCCTTTCCGTAATCAGAACTTCGGTCGGGATTTTGGTCTGGATTTCACCGGCCGCCTCGAAGTTGTAGATAGGGAGGTTGTCCACCGTCCCCCCTCCCATCGGGCCGATGATGTTGGGGCACCAGCGCCACTTGGCGAAGGAATCGGTTATCCGGCCGCCGAAGGTGAAGGCGGTGTTCCCCCACAAAAAGTCCTCGTGGCTGTCGGCAACGGTTTCCTCGTAGTGGAAGGCCTTGACCGGATTGTCCTTCTGGCTGTAGGGGAGACGCAAAAGGAAACGGGGGGCGGTCAGCCCGACGTAGCGGGCGTCTTCCGATTCGCGGAAGCCGCGCCACTTGGTGTGGGCGGGGCCTTCCATAATCGCTTTAATGTCCTTCAAATTGGGCAAAGTCGTGTAGGACCTTTCTCCGAAAAACTGCGGACTGGCGGCGGCCACAAAGGGGGCGTGGGCCATCGCCGCCACGGAGGCGCAATACTGCAAAAGGGCGATGTCCTGCGAGCCGGGGCCGAAGTCGTAGTTGGCGACCATCGTCCCGACCGGGCTGCCGCCGAACTGCCCGTACTCGCGGCTGTACACCTGCTTGTAGAGCCCCGATTTCGGAATTTCCGGAGAGTCCTGGAAATCGGCCAGGAGGTTCTCCTTGGAAACGCTCAAAATTTCGAGCTTGATGTTTTCGCGGAAGTCGGTGCGGTCCACTAAAAATTTGGCCCCCCGCCAGGCCGATTCCAAGGTTTGAAAGGCGGTATTGTGCAGAATCTTGTCCAGCTGCCGGGAGAGCTTTTTGTCCAGCTCGACGATCATATCGTCCACCAGCCGCATCTGGATTTTTTCCCCTTTTTTCTCCGGCTTGACCAGCTCGGCAATCAGGGCTTCCAGTCCCCGGCGGGCGTTGGCGTACCCCTCTTCGGGAAGCTTGGTCTCGAAAAGGATTTCTTCGACCAGCGATTTCGATTCTTTGTTTTCGTCAGCCATATCGTTCTCCTACCCTTCTACAACAGGCCGAGCTCTTTTAAGAGCTTGTCCCGGTCGCCGTCGTTTTCCATTACCTGCGCCAGCCGTTTGCGGAAATTGGGAATGTTCCCCAAGGGCCCGCGCAGAGCGGTCAGCGCGGTGCGCAATTCCAACAATTTCTTCAAATCCGGAACCTGGTTCACGACCTGCTCCGGCTCGAAATCCTTGATGCTTTCAAACTTCAAATCCACCCCGAGCTGGTCCTCCTTGTTGCCGGTGAGCGTATTTTCCACGTTCATCTTGGTGGAGAGCTTCATTTCCCGCATCACGCTGTTGAAGTTGTCCTTGTCGATGTTGACGGGTTTGCGCTCTTCCAGCGGGGTGTCGTCCGGGCGCTGGGTGAAATCCCCCAGAATCATCATCTTCAGCGGGAGTTCCTTTTCCTCTCCCATGCCGGTGGCCGGCTTGTAGGTGATGTTGACGCGCTCTTTGGGGGCTACGGAGCCTTCTTGAGCCATAAATAACCTTCCTTTCGCAACCTTAAATTGTTGTGGTCTAAATATACTACGGTTTTCCAAGTAATCAAGTTACTTTTTTTTCCAAAAGCCGGCGGGGCATTGACCCCACCCCTCGGCCTCCCGTACGGGAGGCCTCGCTCCCTCCCCTCAATAAGGGAGGGAAAAGTCAGCAACAGGGTATAATATGATTCTTGATATAACTCCGGTCATTTTTTACCCAAGTTCAAAGCCATCATCGGGTCTAACTGGCACAATCGGGCGAAGAGTTTTTGGGCCTTTTCCTCGGTGTCGGGGAAGGCCTTACCCTCGTCTGTCGCCTTTCCGTAGGCGCGGTAGAGAAGCATCAACCCTTCCAAAGCAAGGCGGGGCTCCCATTCCTCCAGCGAGAAACGGCCGACTTCCCGCTCCAACTGTTCCAAGTGGGGAACGGCGACCTGTGAGAGTTTGGCGTTCAGGCAAAAGCGGGCCAGGGCCAGCCGCCACATAAACTGCTCCCGCTTTTCGGTAGTGGCCTTGATTCCCTCCTGAAAGAGATTGACCGCCTCGGTTGTTTTCTTCTTCTTGAAAAGCTCCCCGGCTTTTTTCACCGTTTCCGCCAGTTTCTCGGAAGTGGCCGCCGCCGAGGGGCCGGCCGGTTCCGGCACGGAGGCGCCTCCCCCGCCGGCCAACACTTCCTTCTGAATCCATTTTTTAGTTTCGTCAGAAGCGAAGGGGGATTCGTCCGAAAACTTCAATTCCAAAAGCCCCGGCAGTCGACCGAGCAGATTTTTTAATTCCCCGAGGGCGGCGGCGCGGGCCCGGCCGTATGCCTCCCCCAAACCGTCCATCGAAAGGACGGCGTAGCGGTGCAAATCGAGCCAGAAAAGGCTTTCACTGAAATAAGCTTCGGCCGCCTCCAAAAGCTCGGCGTGGCTTCCCTCTGAAAGAAGATTTTCCCAAGCCTCCTTCGTATGCTCCGGCGGGGGGGGAATTTGGGTCAGCCCGTCCTCCGCCGGGGGAAGGTCGGCCACCTGCGACCAGACCAAAGCGCGGGTCAATTGATAAGGACGGGGGTCGGTCGGGTCGGCGGTTCTCCAGGCGGCGGCAACTAAAAGCCCCGCTTCCTGCAGGGATGGAAAAATCTCATCCGCCTGTTTTGGAGAGGTAATCTCGGCGGGAAAGCCCGTGCCGGTTGCCGTCGGGGCTGTCGTCGTCGCAACCGAAGCCGTTGCTGCTGCGGCAGGGGCCGACTTTCTTTCCAACTCGGAGGCGCGGGCGGACAAAGCCCGGCTTAAATCGGCCAAGCCCGGATTGCTTCGGGCCAGCTTTTCCTGCAAGAGAGTGGAGAGTTCCTCGAGATTGGCCTGCGCTTTTTTCACCGGCTCCAAATCGGCGGGGTTTCCCTTCAGCCTTTCCACCGCCCTCCCCCCCCTTTCCGAAAGCCAGGCGAACGGCTCCGAGCGCCCCTTGATGCGGGCGGGAGGGGGAAAGCCGGTGTCCCAGAAGTTTTTCAGCAAATCCCGGCAAATCTCCAACCCGGCCGCCAGCCCGGCGTAACCCTGGGTTTCAAAAAGCCCCAAAGCAAGGTAAGGGCCGAGCGAAAAGGTCTTTGATTTGGCCAACAACTCGGAGGAAAGCTCCACCACCGTCCCCCAGTTCACCGGGTTCTGGTTGACCGAATCCAGTTTCTTGATTTCGTTTTTCAAGCGGTCGAGCCGGTCGTCGAAATCGACCGCTTCCCCGCCGGGGGAGTGGGGCGAGGCCGGAAGGCTCCCCAATTTCAGATAATCTGCAAGTTCAGCCACCGTAGTGCCCTTCCCATTCCTTGACGCCAAGCAGGCTTTTCAAGTTCTCATCCGGGTCGTCCAAAATTTTTACCAAAGCCGCGGGGAGTTTTTCTTTTCGCAGTTTTTCTTTTCCGAGAACGGCCAGATTCCAGATGAAATCGTTGCCCAGACCGGGCCGCAAAAGATGGGGAAAGAAACGCCCTTCCGGCGCGCGGAAAAACAAAAAACAGGCGGCGCCGGCCTCCGGCGAAAAATTCCAGAAGGCCTGCAGGGGGAGCCGAGGACGGGCCAAAATCATCCGGCAGAGAAAAATCCAGAAGGCCGCCTGCCGGCCGGATTCCTGGGTTGAGCCGGACCGGACCGGAAATTGCAGGATGAAATTAAAGCGGCCGAACTCCTGCCGGCGGAGGGGAATCAAGGATTTGAACAGATTGTCCAAGAGCAGATATTTTTCCGGCGCTTCAAAGGAGCCGAAAAGTTTTTGCCAAAAATCCCCGAGCGCCTGGCTTTCGAGATAGCCGTCGAAAATCTTTTGTCCCTCTTTCAGGTAACGCGGGAGACGGGAGGCCAGGGGGCTGATTTTGTCCCCGTAAATGGCGTCGACGGAAGGGGGCCAGGCCTCCCTTACGGCTTCGCATCCCTTTTCCAGAAAAGGCCCGAAGGCCACCGGCAACAGGTGGAAAAATTCCCCTTCCGACCCGGCCTGCGCCGTCGCGAACAGAGAAAAGGGAAAGCGCCGGCCGCCCCGGTCACGCGAAGGGGTGGAAAGTCCCACCAAAACCCCATTGGACGGCCCGGCATTCAGAACAAAACCGAAACTCCGCCCGGAGTCAAACGAGGCTTCCCAGCCGTTTCCCACCAGGACCGGGAACTGCGCCAAGCCGTCGGAGAGCCACTTTTCCAGAACCCGGGCGGCCGGAGAGGAGACGTTGGCCCGGACGAAATCGCCGAAGGCCGGCAGTTTGCCGGTGTACCCGATGAGGGAAGTTTCCTCGTTTTTCGAAATCCAGTTCACGGGCAGATTTTTTCAGGCAATTTCAGGGCTTTGAAGTGCCCCCGTTCCAAAAAATCCCCCTTCAAGCCGTATTCGGCCCGGCAGGTGAAGCCGCCGCAGTCGAAATCCCAAGCCGCCCGGCCGGCTTCGAGCGTGGCTTCGTCAAACAGGCGGAAAAGGGCCCAAGGGCCGGAGAAGGTTTTCGGCTCGCAGCGAAACCCCTGCACCTTCAGCGCCAGCTCACAGCCCGGTTCCCCCGGTTTCCAGACAAACTCCCAGGGGATTCTCATCCCCATCCGGTAGGCGAAAGGAGGCTGGCTGCCAAGGGTGAAGAGAGCTTCCTGCACCACCCCGCGGCCGGAGACCGCCCTGAAATTTTTGGCATCCCCTTCGAGCGTGAAGAGCAGCCCCATCGCATCGCCGGAAAAAAGATTTTTGACCCGGGCGGCAAGGGAATCATATTCCGGGGAAAAAAGCATCCCCTCCTCGCGGGCGGGGCGGATTTCCTTTTCTTCAAACCACAAAATCCCCCCCTCCGTCCGGCCGAGGAAGCTCTCCACCCGCGCGACCGGTGCATCCTCCCCCAAACTGAAAGGATAGCGGGCCGCCAGGTCGCTCGTAAACGGAGTGCGGATTTTCTCCTCCCAGACTTCATTCAGGCAGCGGCAGGCGTCCGCAAAGGCCGCCTCTTTGGAGGCCTCGAACGGCTTTTGCAAAAACTCCTTGGTCCCCAAAGCATCCCAGACCAATCCGCGGGTGGCGTAGTCCCGCAGGCTGGCAACCTTGTTGACCAGGCTCTGCAGGCCGCCGCCGCAACTGGTTTTCCCTTTGAGGCTTTCGGCTCCCTCCTGCATTCTTTTGGACAGCTCCGCCAGGTCCCCTTCGAGATAGTTGTCCCGAATCGGCTTATCCTCTCTTCCTTTCAACTCTCCTTTCAAAAGGTCAGAGAGGATGGCGAAATCGGAGGCGACCTGCTTTTCGAAATCGTCCCCCTTCAACTCCCCCCGCTCGAGGGAGTTTTGTAAAAATTCAAAGAGTTCCGAATTGCCGCTGGCAAGTTTGCCGATTTTGCCGATGGCATCCTCCAAATCGACGAAGGGGCCGACCTTCACCCCCGCAAAAAATGTTTTCCATTGGTTTCTGTAATCCTCCCGGTAGAGGCGCTTCAACTCCTGCCGGATGTCCACTCCCGAGCGCTCTACGTTAGCCTTCAAAATCGGGTCTTTCTCCATCTCCTCCGGGCTTTTTTCAAACAGAGCCGAAACCACCTCCTCCCACCCCTTGCGGGTGAAGGCTCCGGGGAGGGAATTCCCCTGCAAAAGCTGGCCGCTTGGAACGAGGTCTTCCACGCGCAGAGCTGGCAACCGGGCGCCGGCCTGGGCCAGAAGCCGGTGGTAAAACTGCTTCGGGCCGAAGCGGGGTTTCAAAACCTCCTCCGCCAAGCGCATTATGGTTCGGTTGGGGGAGATGATTTTCTCCTCGAGCTCCTCATCGGCGCGGTGCTTCCAGTAGTAGGCGACCTGGTCGTAGAGCATCCTCTGCCACTCTTCCTGCCTTTCGGGCGGAATGGCATGGCTCGCCTTCCAGTATTCCCAAATCTCTGCCGCCAGAATGCCGGACTGATTGGCGGGGTCGTATTTTTCGGAAAGCATCCGGTAGGCGGTGAAGATGTTGCTGTAGCGGTCCAAATCGGTCAAAGCCCTCATCGTATCGGAAAGATAGTCTTGGAAATGATTATGGCTCGGAACCAGAAGGGCGTAGCGCAGTTTCTCCAAAAACTGCATCCGGGCTTCCCGGTTGGCCTTTTTGCCGCTGTAAAGCCCCCAGTGGAGCGAAAGGGGGCTCCAGCCCTCCTCCCAGCGGTCCAGCTTTTCCAGCCGCCGGAAAAGGGGGGCAAGATTTTCGAGCGCCGTCATCGGGTTTGCGCCGATGGCGCGAACCCTCCTCGCTTCCTGGTAGGTCGTTTTCAATTCCCCCTGGTTTTTGAAAAAAGAAACGAGCACCGCCGACAAAATTCCCAGCCCCAAAAGCAGCTGCCCCCAGACGGCCGCCAGCCGGAAATATTTGGTTTTTTTGCCGGCCTTGACGCTCGGGGCCGCGAAGTGGCGGTCGAACAAAACGACGCGCTGGAAAAGCTCTTTTATAAAGTAGGCCTTCGGCTGGGTGGCGGGCTGCAAGAGTTCCCGCAGCTTTCCCGAAACCCCCATCTCCTCGCTCATTTTGCCGATGACGGCGTCGATGACCGTCCCCTCTCCCTGCGTGCCGGAGGTGAAGTAAATTCCGCGCACGGCCGGGTCCTGGCGGAAGCGGGAGGACTCGAAGAGAATGTCGACGAAGCGGACCAGCTTCGATTTTATCTCCTGAAATTCGAGCGGAAAAAGATAGGCCCCCTGTTTTTCCTGGCTGTTTTTCTCCATTCCCAAAAGGGCGTTGCGGCGGGCCGCCAGCGAAGCATACAATTGGTCGAACTCCTCCTCGAACTCCTTATAGACCGGCAGCCGGCGCTCCTCGTACAGCTTGAAGGTCATCCCCCAGACCTCGTCCCGCTCCTTTTTCCCCAAATCGCCGAAGAAATCGACGAAGCCGTGCAAGAGGTCGCACTTGGTGAAGACCAGGTAAACGGGAAAGATGAATCCCAGCTGGCCGATAAGCTCGTCGATTTTTCCCCGCAGCAGGCGGGCTTCCGCTTCCACGTCATCCCGGCTCAAAAGCTCGTCGAACCCGACTGCCAGAACCAGCCCGTTGATGGGGGCTTTTTTGCGGGCTTTTTTCAGCATTCCCAAAAAGGCGTTCCATTCCGCCTGGTCGGCGGCCCCCCCTTCGGCCGTGTAGCGTCCCGCGGTGTCCAAAAGAATTCCCTCGTTGGTGAACCACCAGTCGCAGTTGCGGGTGCCGCCGAAGCCCCGGACGGCCGAGCTCTCCGGGCCGGAGTCGAAGGCGGGGAAGGAAAGGCCGGAGTTTTTCACGAGCGTTGTTTTGCCGGCCGCGGGGCGGCCGATAATCATATACCAGGGCAAAACGTAAAGGGCGTCCCCCTTGCCCCAGCGCCCCCCGCCGGCGGAGCGCTGCAACACCCGGATGGCGGCCTCTAACTTCTCCCGCAGGGCCCGGACTTCATCCTTCAAATCCGGGCGGGCCATCACCTCCTCCTCCCGGGCCTGGGTCGTCAAATACCCTTCCAGCATCTTCGATTTGCGGCGGGCGGCCAGTTTTTTAACCAAAAGGTATATCAATGCCCCTAGAACGAAGAGGATTACCGCGAGGTAGCACCAGAAGCGGGGAATCCCCAGCATCGGCCCGATGACCAAAATCAGAATGGCGACAAGAATTACGGCCCCCAGGGCGCCGGCCTTGGAACGGAGAAAGTTCAGAAGAAAGACCATTACAGGTTTTTAATCTGCTCGGCCCAGTGGGAGGCCCGGCCCGAAAGAATGAATTTCAAAACCAAAAACAGGATGAACACCACTCCGCCGACGAGGGCGGTTATTCCCCAGACGGGGAGCTGGCGGGAGGCCGCCTGCAGAGTCTCTTCCGGCGGGCGCCAATGGGGGGACAGCTCTCCTCCCGAACCGCGCAAAGCGCGCAGCTCCCGGCCGAGCTGGTTTATCAAGGGAGTAAGTTCGGTGGGATTGAAGGCGTACTTCCCTTCGAATCCCAAAGCAAGACAGATGTAATAGACCTCCAAAAGGGGGGCTTTTTTCTGCCCCTTCAGGCGGGTCTCCTCCAGCTTGTTGAAGAACTCGTTGCCGGCGATGTTTTCGCCGAAAAATTCGAGCGCCAACGGGTGTTCCCACCACTCCCCCTTGACGAGCCAGTCGGAGCGGGAAACCGTTTCGTCGATGACTGCCACGAGGGCGTATTTGGCGTCGTGCAAATCGTCGGGGGAAAACCCTTCCGCCAGTCCCTCCTTTTCCATCCGGGCAAAAAGCCCGCCGATTTTGGCGCGCAACTCCTTCGGGTCGCCGTAGTTTTTGCTTGTGGCCAAGGTCAAAATCAGGGAAAAAACCGGCGCGTACAAATCGGCCAAGCTTTTGCCGGTGGAGGCGGGCATCCCCCCGCGGCGGAGTTCTTCGACGTTTATCTGGCGGGTTTTGAAGCGGTCGCCGGCCCGGCCAGGGGCGGAGCGTTCCTCCATTTATTTCCCTACCGCAATCAGTTCAACCGCAAATCCCGGAAACTGCCGGGGGGGGGCGTAAATGGAAACCGCTTTGGCTTCCCGGATGAAATCCCAGCGGTCCCCCCGGGCGTCCAGCCGGAAGTAAACCAGCCCGGCCTTGCGGGGAATCACCGCCGGAGGCAGGGGGATGAAATTCAACGCGACCCCCGGCAGGTTGCCGCCCACCAGCCGGGCGATTTTGTCCGGCGAGATGATTTTGGCCTGCAGGGGGAATTCCGCTATCAGACGGCTTTCCGGAATTTCGGCCGTAACCCCGAGATAGAACTGGGCCGACTCCAAAAGGCCGCCATCGGCGATCGCGCCTTCGTACATCGATTCATCCTTGCGCACGAGAGGAATTACGGTATAACGCTCGGAGACGACCACTTCGAGATACTGGCGGATTTTTTTGTCCAACTCGCCGAAAAGCTCCCCCAGCTCCTCGTGGCGGTATGGAGGGAGGGCGCGGGGCTGGGCCCCGACGTTGAAGGTCGCCAGAGCCCCCGTCAGGCGGACGAGTTCCAGATAAAATTGAACCGGATGGATTTCAGGATGATTGTAAAAGTGGGCCAAAGTCGGTATAAAGGCGTTGACCGTCTGCAAGAGCAGAAAATTGGGAAAATCGGTGGTGGAGAATTCCGCCATCTGCGGCGTGCGCTGGCGGACTTTTTCCGTCAGGGCGTTTGATTTCGCCGCCAGCAACTCCAGATGCCCCCGGGCCAGGTTGACGAGATAGTCGGATGCCAAAAGCGAAAGGGCCGGGGGAATGTAGCTTTCGCGCAATTGCAGAACGCCCGTGGCGGCCCGCTCCACTTCGGCTATTTTTATGTAGTCGAAACCTTCGAGGTTGTCGCCGGAGAAAAGAATTTTCAGCCCCTTTTTGGCGTAGGCGACCTCCCGCTCCCCCTCGCCGGTGACTTCGTCCGGCAGGGAGACGAACTCCCGTTCGTAGCGGGTCTCTTTGGAATTTGCCTCCATTTTCACCCCCGCCGCGCCGGGACGCAGGACGGGAAACCCCAAATAGACGGAGAGAACATCCGCGCCGGGGCCGAAGCTCCCCTCCATCGAACGGGTTTCCGGCGGGGCATCCACCGCCGGGATGCGGACGGCGCTGCCGTCCGGGAAAATCCCTTCGAGTTCCCGCAGCGTTAACAACTTGTTGGCAACCGCCTCCCGGTCAATCGTCAACTTCCAGACCCCCCAGGCAAAAGGGGCCAGGGAGCGGAGCTGGAAGGTGACGTTTTTTTCGTGGTAGCGGTCCCACTGCTGGAAATGGTGCTGGGTTAGAAAAAGCCCTTCGCTCCAGAGAATTTTGTGGTATTGGGGCATACTATTTCTTGGGTGGCAGTTCGATGGTGTTTTTGGGGACGTAGAAAGCGGCTTTGCCTCCCCCCGCTCCCAGTTTGACGTAGCGCCGCTCCTTGGAGCCGTCCGGCGGGCGGTTGAAATTCCCGATGACCGCGAGATAAACCTGGCCGGTCGCCGCTTTCGCTTTGCTGTAGGTGATGGTGACCACCTTTTTCTGGCCGGGGTCGAGGGTGATTTTTTCCATCGCCAGCGTGTCTTCGGAAAAGGAGTTCCAAAAGGTTCGCTGTTGTTTGAGTTCGAACAAGTCGGCGATGCTTCCCTGCATAAACCGCTCCGGCGCATTCAAAACGAAGGCGCGCACCTCGACCGAATGCACCCCTCCCTGTTCGTCCCAGTTCAGGCTGTCGGCCCGGCTGGAGAGGGTCAAAACCGCTTTGCCGCTGCCCCCTCCCTTTTTGACCACGCCGCATCCGGCGGCGACTACTCCCATTAGTAAAACGACCGTGAGTTTTTTCAACTTACTCCTCCCTCGTTAGTTGTTGAAAAGTATTTGACCCCACCCTCCGGCCACCGCCTTTGGCGGCGGCCTGAATCCCTCCCCTTTAGGGGAGGGAAAAGCAGCGCAAGGTGAGCGGAAAATGCTGAATTGGTCCTCGAAATACTATGCACTTTTATCCTCTTTCGAACCCGGTCGGGATGCCATAAAGCCGATGTAGCCCTGGCGGAAGTGGGGGCGGAAGCGAGCCTCCAACTGCTGTTCTTCCTGTTGCAAAAGTTCTTCGTATCTTTTGTGAAACTCCTTCCAGAGCCGTTTATGCTTAAACGGGGAAAGCTTGGAGGCGATGCCGCCGTTCGATAATTCCTTTTCGATTAGCTCGGGGTCAACTTTTTTAAGAAGCTCTTTTGTCCCTTCCTTAACTGACGTGCGAAAGCCGGACAAAAAGGCGAGCTGGTGGTATTTCAGTTCGTTTAAGGCCTTGTCCAAATCCTCGGCGGCTCCGACTTCGGCGTTTTCCCAGTTGAAAAGATAGGGGCCGATTTCCTTCTCCCTTTCCTCCACCCGGAAAATCTGGGTGCCGGAGGAGGGGCCGGAGGCGAACATGGCGTATTGTTTTTGGAAAAGTTTGCGCCCGCGCAAAAGTTCCTTGAATTCGCGCAGCATTACGCTTACGGAATATTTCAGCCGAAGGCAGAAAGTTTTGATTTCTTCCGGGCGTTCGAATTGCTTCTTGTCGCCAATCAGGTAATTGGAGAGGGCCACCAACTGGTCGTAGGCGGCTTTGTGCAATTCCGATTGGTCTTTTTCGGCTGTTTCTTTTTTTTCTTCTTCCATTACCGCTGTCAACTCGCCAAGAGTCCCTCGACTACGCTCGGAATCTATGACCCTTCGTAAAAGCGAAGGGTCTTCGACCAAACTAAAAGCCCCTCCGGTTGCGCATTCCAATTGCTCCAAGCTACCCTTACCAATGTTCTTTTAAGTTAATATGAAGCAAAAGATTGTCAACTTGTTAATTGGGAGGGACGAAAAAAGGGCGAACGCCGTTCGCCCCTACGAAAACACCTCACCCCTCTGCCCCCTCTCCATAAATGGAGAGGGGGAATGGGCACCCGTACAGGTGCCCCTACGAGAACACCCCCTCCGGCCTTACGGCCTCGTCCCCCTTAAATACAGAGGGACAGGAAGGCGGGATAAAAAGCCGGAGATGTTTACTTCCAACTATCCCCCGCCTTCCTCACGTAATTTGCCCAAACATAGGGCCAAGGAATAACTATAGGCATTATAACAATTCCCCATAAGCAGGCCTTGACGGTTTCCCAGGTTTCCGGGTCGATTTGATGGGCTCGCCAGAGCGGGGGCGCAAATGCGATTAACCATATCGACTTCCAAACCAGTTCGAAGAGAAGCAAAGGGAGCATTTTCAGCGGATATCGAATTCCCAAAGCCGCCAAAACCGACACGCCCGCCAGTAAGCAGGAGACGACGCTCTGCATTAGCGGCCACGCTTTTGTGTGGTGGATTACTCCAGGCCATACCATGAATGTGAGCCCCACGGCTATAAGCAGGTAGGTGGCTCTCAATAGATACAGGCGGAACGTTGATACGTCTTCAGACATTGGGCGGCTCCTCTCTTTAAGAAGTTATTCGGATCCATTTGGAAACAGATACGAAAGCTGGAGTTCAAGGGTTCCGCTTTTGTTTGGAGACCTAACCCCCGGCCCCTTCCCGACACGGGAAGGGGAGTAAAAAAAGTTTAGCCCAGGGGTTCGGGATAAAAAGCCGCCGGAGGCCTTGTCGAAGACCCCGAGCGGCTTGTCCCGAAGCTTGTCGAGGGAAGTCGAGGGGAGCTTGTCGAAAGGGGGGCTAAGCGGCAGTATGGATTTGACTATCCGAAGCACAATCTTTAGCTTGCTTCCGCAAGGTGGGGCAGGAATCCTCACAGAAAGGAAGTAATGAAACAATTAACGAGTGATGAAATCGGTAATCTTTCATCCGAAAAAGCCGAGGAGATAATTCATGATTTTGGGGTATTTATGCAACAATCTACGGGATTCTGTTTCGAATCGGATTTGCCTTGGAACAAAAGCGCCATCTTAGCCGCCATTCTTCATGCCCTTGAGGATGAAAGAGACCGTGAGATGACACGTGCGCTTCATCTTGCAATTATTTGGTTAAACAATGTTATTCCCGATCGTGAAAAATATGAATCGTTGGCGGCAATCTATCCAAAGGTAAAACAAATAGACAAAGACATACGTGCGGGTATGAAAGTTGATAAAATATTAGAAAAATATAACACCAAAAGCTGACCTAAAAATTCAAGTTCATTTGTAGTAGAATAATACCCGCTTGACCGTTACCAATTCAGAACTTTAACTTTCGCTCCCGAAGGTCGGGCCATGTACCCACCAGAAAGGAAGAAATGCTGGATGATGCCTCATTTGTAAAGGTATTAGGGAGTGCTCTGAACGTTTCGAAACAAACAACAGAACAATCATGCACAAGAGGTCAACGAGAAGGGTCGCTCTTCCTCTTAAAAAATTGCTTGTCGGGGCTGACCCTATTTAGAATCTTCAATCCAACCGATTTTTCGGAATTTCCTCAAGTTGGGCCAAGTTTCAAAGTTAATGATTTTCCAACGGCTTACGTTATAATTCGCACCATGTTTGAAACTTATATTAACATGTATTACGTACTAATTGAACCAAAACGTGAAGCCGAAAAGGAGCATCGATTGGATTTGTGGGAATGTCACGGATATGCTCAAACATTGATAATGGGCAAAACGTTTGGACTCCAAGATGACGCGCTAAAAGTAACTGAAGGCAACTACCGACAAATTAAGAAAAAGATAATATCTTCAGATTTCTATAAAAGCTTGTCCAAAAAGAAAAAGGAATCTATAAAAGCCGATGAATGGAACCCAAATGTAAACAAAGTTGCGTTGGCCATTCGAAGTGGCTTCCACCCAACACAAGCTAGATTCTTTTATAAATTTCTTTCAAATTATGCTCACTCTGAAAGATATTCACTGATGCAGATGGGTGAGGTGAAATCACCTCAACATTCTGAAGGACTGCTCAATAGCTTCCCCAAGACATTTGCCGAAATGCTATTGGCCTTAACTGTAAATGCCTTTGCAAAAATGTATAGCCCCGCAATGGATTTGATTGCCAAAGACGAAGAACTTTTAAAAATTCTTAACGGATGGGAAAAAGCAAAGAGGAAAGATTTTACTAAATGGGATGATGAGTTAGTTAAATACTAACAGTATAGTAATTGAAGAATGCCCAATTTGCTTGCCTTTCAGTTCTCAAAAACCTATCATTAAAATTGAATGAAAGCCGAGGATTTGAAGGTTTTGGTGGTGGGGTCGGGGGGGCGGGAGCACGCCTTGGTCTGGAAACTTTCCAAAAGCAAAAGAATCTCCCATTTATATGCGGCGCCGGGCAATCCGGGGATGAAGGGGCTGGCTCAGCTGGTTCCCATTTCAACCAAAGATACCTATATGCTGGCCGAGTGGGCCAAGCACGAGGAAATCGACCTGACGGTGGTCGGCCCGGAACAGCCGCTGGTGGATGGGATGGTGGATGAATTCGAAGCCCGCCGGCTGGCCATAATCGGGCCAACCAAGCGGGCGGCGCAACTGGAAGGGAGCAAGGCCTTCGCCAAGGAATTTATGCGCCGGAACAACATCCCCACGGCTTCGTTTCAGATCTTTACCGACACCTCCGAGGCCTTGGATTTTGTGCGGGAGGCCAATTATCCGCTCGTGATAAAAGCGGACGGACTGGCGGCGGGGAAAGGGGTAGTGGTTGTGGATTCGGTTGCGGAAGCGGAGGAAAAGATAAATCAATTTCTATACGAAGGAAAACTGGGGGAAGCGGGAAAGCGAATCGTGGTGGAAGAATTTTTAAACGGCGAAGAAGTGAGCGTGATTGCGCTATCGGACGGGCGGCACGTCAAAACCTTGATTCCAGCCATCGACCACAAACGGCTTTTGGACGGCGACCGGGGACCGAACACCGGCGGGATGGGGGCCTGCGCGCCGGCCTTCTCCCTCATCCGGGAACGCCAGCTTCCGGTAATCGAGGAGGAAATTTTAGAGCGCACCATCTGGGGAATGTGGCGGGAGGGGATTCCGTATAAGGGATTTTTGTACGCCGGCTTGATGCTGACGGAGCGGGGGCCGAAGGTCTTGGAATTCAACTGCCGTTTGGGAGACCCCGAGGCGCAGGCGATTTTACCCCTTCTCAAAACCGATTTGATGCATATATTTGAGGCCCTGTTGGATGGAGAGCTGGACGTGATAAATCCGGACTGGGAGGAAAAACACTGCGCTTGCGTGGTGCTTGCCTCCGAAGGATACCCCGAAAATCCGCACACCGGCCGGGAGATTTCCGGCTTGAACGGCTTGGAGGGGGTTTTGCCCTTTTTTGCCGGCGTTGCGGAAAAAGGGGAGCGCTACTATACGGCCGGGGGGCGGGTGGTCGGCCTGACGGCCGTGGATGCCGATTTTGACAAGGCCTTGAACAAAGCGTATGCCGCCGCCGAAAAGGTGAACTTTGAAGGGAAGCAGTACCGCCACGACATCGGCTACCGGCTAACAGCGAAAACCAGAGTGGCGCGGTGAAACCGGAGGTTTTAATTTTAACCGGCAGCGAAAACGATTTGGAAGTGATGCAGGAGACGGTCAAGGAATTAGAGAAATTTGGGATTGGCAGCCGCATCATCGTTTCCTCGGCTCACCGCGACCCGGAGAAAACCGGACGGATTCTGCGCCGGGCGGAGCGTGACGGATATTCGGTCGTGATTGCCGCCGCGGGGATGGCGGCTCATCTGGCGGGCAAGGCGGCGGCAGAAACGGTTTTGCCCGTGATTGGGGTGCCGCTCAACTCCTCCACTCTGGGGGGGCTCGATGCGCTTCTTTCCACCGTGCAGATGCCTTCCGGGGTGCCGGTGGCGACGGTTTCCATCGGCAAAAGCGGGGCCGTGAACGCCGCCTGGCTGGCGGTACAGATTTTATCGACACGGGACAAAAAGCTTCGGGAACGGCTCCGCCGGGAGCGGAGTAAAAAGAGAGAGGAACTGCGCAAGAAAGCAGGGAGGAAAAATGCGTAAACTGATACTTTTGACCGTTCTTTTAACCTTTTCAATGGCCCTGGCCCAGGCCCCTACGGACGAGGCCAAAAAGCAATTCAACGCCGGGGTGGAAGCGGATAAGGCGGGAAAGACGGATGCGGCAATTGCCGCCTACGAGGCGGCCTTGAAGGCCAGTCCCAACTATCCGGATGCCCACCGGAATCTGGCCGCCGCCTACCAGCATAAAAAGGAGTATGCCAAGGCCCTGCCGCATCTGGAGGCCGTGACGGATCAAAAAAGCGCGGACAACCTGAATGCCTTGGGGGCTTTGGCGGTATTGGCCAAGGATTACCCAAAGGCGGTGGCCTCTTACGAAAAGGCGTTGGTTGTAAAGCCCAACGACCCCAAACTGATGATGGGTTTGGCGGAGGCGTACAAAAAAGACCGGCAGACCGCCAAGGCGGTCGAAACCTACAAAAAGGTGATGGCCACGGACCCCAAAAACGCCACCGCGCGCTTTAACCTGGGAAAGATATATTACGACGACCAGGAATACGTGCCAGCGGAGGGGGTTTTCAAGGAAATGATGGCCAAATTCCCCAACGACCACCGGGGATACTATATGTACGCCCTTTCGGTCCATTCGGAAGACCCGGAGAACGTGGAGGCGTATCAGCCGTTGTATGAAGAGGTAATCAAACGCTTCAAGGGGAACGCCCGAGCGGCCGCCAACGTGAAGGCGGCGGAAAAAGTAATCGACGAAATCAAAAATCCGAAGAAAAAGTAGATGGGGCTTTTCTTCTTAATCATAATCCTCCTTTTCGTCGTCCCCATCATCTGGCTTGTTGCCGGCTACAACCGGCTGGTGCGGTTCCGCAATGCGGTCGACCGGGCTTGGGGAAAGGTGAAAGTGGTTTTGACCAAACGGGCCGATTTGATTCCCAATCTGGTCGAGACGGTGAAAGGGTATGCCGCCCATGAGAAAAACGTTTTCGACCGGGTTTCGGAGGCCCGTTCCAGATTCCTGTCCCCCTCTCCTTCAACCGAGGCCGTGAGGCAGGGTGTGGAGTTGGAAAAATCGTTGCGCTCGCTTTTGGCGGTGGCGGAAAACTATCCAAATCTCAAAGCCAACGAGAATTTCCAGGCCCTTTCCAGCCAGCTTGCGGCCGTCGAAACCGAACTGGCGGAGGCGCGGGACGGTTTTAACGCGGACGTTTTGGATTACAATAACCGGCTCCAGACTTTTCCCGGAAACCTGATAGCCAACCTTTTCGGGTTTGAAAAGCGGGACTTCTTTGAACTGGAAGCTCCGGCAAAAGCGGGGGTGCCCAAAGTTGAGTTTAAAGTTTCTTAACGGCCGGCCTCGGCAGGCCGAGCGGGACTTCAGTACGGGTGGTTTTGGCGAACCATCCGTTTTTATTTGTATGTTGGGCTTTCCCGCAAACGGTTCCGGGAGCAGCTTAAAGTAACACTTTATGTCAAAATACTTGGCTATTTTTGAGGATGCGAACTTTGCCGACTTCTTTCCCCTTACCCTCTCCCGGCCAGTTTGGGGTCTGCGGTTTGGCATTGGAACTTTGGCCGAAAGGATTTGCCGGGCCTTTCCGGAGCACAAACCTCTTTTTTTCTGCCGGACAGAGGTCGCTTTCGCAGCCGACGGAGAAAGTCCGGCCAACCCGGATTGGCCCAAAGATTGTGAGGAGCTGCTATTGATAAACGGCCGGAGCCTATGGCCGGAGAAAGTTAAAGCGATGCTTCCAACAGGGCCGGGAGTGATAAAGGAGAACGGCAACTTGGTGGCGGCCCGGTTGGTAAAGGACTGGGATAAGCTGAAACTTCAACCCACCGGCTTCCAGACCGACAAGGCCACCTCCGGTCTGCCGGAAAAAAAAAGTTCCGAAATGCTCGCGAATTTCCTGTGGGATTTGGTGCTGCAGAATGGGGGGGCCATCGGCCAGGATTTCGAAGCAATGGCCAGCGGGAAAAACGGCAAAAAGATGTTCAAGGAGGTAGAAGTGGACAATCAGGCAATTATCAAAAATCTGGAAAAAGTTCACCTCTCCCCCGGCTGCAAACTGGATGCTTTTACCGTTTTGGACGCCTCCGGCGGGCCTATATGGCTGGATAAAAACGTGACCGTGCATGCCTTTTCGCGGGTCGAAGGGCCGACTTACGTGGGGGAACAAGGCCAGCTTCTGCGCGCCAATGTGCGGGCCGGATGCTCCCTCGGCCCCGGCTGCCGCATCGGAGGGGAGCTCGAAGCGTGCGTCGTTCAGGGATGGACGAACAAGTACCATTCCGGTTTTATGGGGCACGCCTATTTGGGAGAATGGATTAATTTGGGCGCAATGACCACCAACAGCGATTTGAAAAACGACTACGGGCCGGTGAAGGTTTCCAAAGACGGCAAAGAGTTTTCAACCGGCCAGATGAAGGTCGGCTCCTTCATCGGCGACCACACCAAAACCGGCATCGGCACGCTTTTGAACACCGGCATTCAAATCGGATTCTCTGCCAACCTTTACGGAGGGAGTTTGTTCGAGCAAAAACTCGTCCCTTCCTTTTGCTGGGGAACGCCGGAGCGGATGGTCCCTTACCGGGTGGATAAGGCCGTCGAGGTCGCCCGCGCGGTCAAAGGCCGCCGGGGGCACTCCCTTTCGCCTGCGGAGGAAAAGCTTTTTAAGAAAATATATGAACAGACGGAGAAACAAAGAGAGGCGTTTCTAAAAACCTTTTAAGCCGATACTTAAATTATGCCCGAATTAAGAAAAGACCCCATCTCCGGCCGCTGGGTCATCATCTCCACCGAGCGGGGAAAACGCCCCTCCGATTTCCCCCCCACCCCCAAGCGGGCGGGGGACCCGAAAAAGTGCCCCTTTTGCCCCGGCAACGAAGCCCAGACCCCGCCCGAAATAATGGCCTACCGCCCGGACAAAAGCGGTGCCAACACCCCCGGCTGGAAGCTGCGGGTGATTCCCAATAAGTTTCCGGCCCTGAAAATCGAGGGGAACTTGAACCGGGAGGGGAAGGGGATTTTTGACCGGATGAACGGCGTGGGGGCGCACGAGGTCATCATCGAGACGCCGGACCATCAAAAGGAATTGGCCGACTTGGACGTTGGCGAAGTGCAGGGGACTCTTTGGGCCTACCGGGAGCGGATTCTGGACTTGAAGAAAGACCCCCGCTTCCGCTATATGATGGTTTTCAAAAACCAGGGAGACGCCGCCGGGGCTTCGCTGGAGCATTCCCACAGCCAGCTTATCGCCACGCCGGTGGTTCCCAAGCGGGTTTTGGACGAACTGGACGGTGCCAAAAAATATTTCGAGTACAAGGAGCGTTGCGTTTTTTGCGACATTCTGCGCCAGGAGCTGGAGGAGCGGGAACGGGTGGTGGGGGAAAACACAGGTTTCGTCGCCATCGAGCCATTCGCCCCCCGTTTTCCTTTCGAGACCTGGATTTTGCCGAAGGCGCACAACGACCTTTTCGAAAACCACGACAAGGAGACTTTTCCGGCGATGGCCCAAATCCTGCGGGACGTTTTGCGCCGGCTGGCGAAGGCCCTTTCCGACCCCCCCTACAACTATATGGTGCACACCGGGCCGGTCGGGAACCATCACGAAGCCATCTACCACTGGCACATCGAAATCATTCCCAAGCTGACCAAGGTGGCCGGGTTTGAATGGGGGACCGGGTTTTACATCAACCCCACCTCGCCGGAGGACGCCGCCCGGTTTTTGAATGAGACACCGTCGGATTGAATCTCGGAGAAAACAACACCTCTCTTTGACCCCACCCCTCGACTTCGCTCGGGACAAGCCCCTCGGCCGTGCCAAAGGCACGGCCTCGTTCCCTCCCCTTCAGGGGAGGGGGAAGTCAGGGGTATATTTTTAGAGTACCATTAGAAGAGCAAAGAGTTTTAGCCCAGGGGCCTCCGCCCTGGAAATTTCCCCCCGGCGGAGGCCGGGGGGCTAAGCAACTGACGGTTTCGTTTTTAAGAAACCCCAAATTATCCTTCAACTTTTCTTAAGAGAAAAAAGTGGCGTTTGGGGGAAAATCTTTTATCTTACCGTATGAAATTAAATTTTTGAACCAAACACCAAAAGGAGACAAATTGGACAAGGTCAAGGTTCTATTCACCACCAGCGAGGCGGTGCCCTACGCCAAAACCGGCGGGCTGGCGGACGTTTCCGGGGCTTTGCCCCGGTTTTTGCAGGAGGCCGGGGCGGAAGTCAAAACAATCCTCCCCTTCTACCGGCAGGTCAAAGAAACCAAAAAGAAATTCAAACCGGTGGAAGGAGGGCGGCTCATCAAGTACACGCTCGGGCCGGGAAACCTCGAGTTCTCCCTTTTGACAGACGGTAAAACGCCGGAGACGATTTTCGTCAAAAATGACAAACTTTACGACCGGCCGGAATTGTACCGGGATTCGGCCACCGGAAAGGACTGGGCCGACAACGACGACCGCTACATCACCTATTCCATCGCCGCCCTTCTGGCCTGCAAGGAGACCGGCTTCAAGCCCGACATCATCCACGCCAACGACTGGCAGGCCGCCCTCTCGTTGGCCTTCGCCCGCACCGTTTTCAAGGATGACCCGTTTTTTGCGGAGGCGCATACCGTTTTTACCATCCACAACGTCGCCTATCAGGGGCATTTTCCAAAGGAGACGTTCTACAAACTCGGAACCAGCCCGCACCTGTTCTATCCGGCCTCTCCCTTCGAATTCTGGGGGAAGGTCAATTTTATGAAAATCGGAATCTCCTATGCCGACATCGTCAACACCGTCTCCGAGCGCTACGCCGTGGAAATCCAGTCCGACCCGGAGTTCGGCCACGGGCTGGAGGGGGTTTTGCGGGAGCGGAACGCCGATTTGTTCGGCATCGTAAACGGCATCGACTACGACGACTGGAACCCGGAGAAAGATACCCTGATTCCCCAGCGCTACGGCCCCAAGACCCTGGAGAATAAAAAGAAAAACAAGGCGGCGCTCTTGAAAAAAAGCGGGCTGGCGGGGATAAACGACCCGCTGGTGGGGATGATTTCCCGGCTGGTGGACCAGAAGGGGCTGGATTTGTTCGCCGAGATTGCCGATGACTTGCTTTCCCTGAAAGTCAAAATGGTCGTTCTGGGGACCGGGGATGCCCGCTACCATGAGCTTTTCAAGGAACTGGAAAAGAAATACCCGAAGAAAATAAAAGCCTTTTTGACCTTTGACAACAAACTGGCGCACGGGATTGAAGCCGGGGCGGATCTCTTTTTGATGCCATCCCGCTATGAGCCGTGCGGACTGAACCAGTTGTACAGCTTAAAGTACGGCACCGTCCCGGTGGTGCGGGAAACGGGCGGGCTGGCGGACACGGTCGAGCCGGCGGATGAAACCGGCGAAAGAGGAACCGGCTTTGTCTTTACGCACTACGACTCGGCGGAATTTTTGGAAACCATCAAAAAGGGGCTCGCCCTGTACGGCAACAAGGCGGCCTGGAAAAAACTTCAGCTGCAGGGGATGGCCCAGGATTTCTCCTGGCATTCCTCGGCGGTCAAATACCTCGATTTGTACCGGAAGGCTTTGGCCAAAGAGCCGGTCGAAGCGGTCTAAGCGGTTTTATGCCCGACGACGGATTTGTTTATTTGACCCGGGAAGGGAAGGAAAAGTTAGCCGCCGAGCTTAAAGAGTTGAAATCGCTCAAACGGCCGGAGCTGGTCCGTGCGATTGCCCACGCCCGCAGCCTGGGGGACCTTTCCGAAAACGCCGAATACCACGCCGCCAAGGAGGCCCAGGTGCATCTGGAAAGGCGGATTGCCGAGCTGGAATACCAGCTTTCCCGGGCGCGCATCCTCGACGGAAACAATCTGCCCCAGGGGGAGGCCCGGCTGCTTTCAAAAGTGCGGCTTTTGGACCTGAAAACCAACGAACAGGAAGAGCATACCCTCGTCACGCCGGAGGAAGCCGATTTCGACAACGGCAAACTTTCGATCAAGTCCCCCATCGGAGCCGCCCTGCTTGGAAAAAAAGAAGGAGATACGGTCGAGGTGAAGGTGCCGGCCGGCGTTTTGCGTTACAGGATTCTCTCCGTGACCCGTTAATGTCCAGAAAGGTCTGGCTTGGACTTCTTCCCATAGCCGCCCTTTTGCTCTATCAGTTTTTTTCTTTTGACGTTCTGCAGGATGATGCCTTCATCTCCTTCCGCTACATCCGCAATTTTCTGGACGGCTTCGGGCTGGTCTTCAACCTCGGGGAGCGGGTGGAAGGATACACCAATTTTCTCTGGATTATCCTTTTATCCGTTCTGACCAAGCTGGGGCTGCCCCTAATCGAAAGTGCCCGGTCGGTTGGCATTCTGGCCGGCGTCGGAACCATCCTCTTAGCCGCCTATGCCGCTCACCGGCTTTATCCAAAAAGAAATTGGGTGTGGATTCTTTCGGTCCCGATGCTTCTGGCCGCCAACGGGGCCCTGGCCTACTGGGCCGGTTCGGGGCTGGAGACCGGCCTTTTCACTTTCCTGGCTGCGGCGGCAGCGGTGACCTACTTCTCCCGACCGGCTCTTTCCCTTCTTCTCCTCGCCTTGGCCACCCTGACCCGTCCCGAAGGAGCGCTTCTGGCCTTCCTTTTCGGGGCAAGCGGGATACTGATCAAACAGAAAAGCTGGAAAGCCACGCTGACTTTTTGGGGTGGGCTGGCTTTGCTGCTTCTCCCCTTTGCGGTTTTCAAATGGTTGTACTACGGCTCTCTTTTCCCCAATCCCTTCTACGCCAAAACCGGGTTCTCCACGGAATATTGGAAAAGCGGCGTGGAGTACTCTTTTATGTTCCTGAAACATTACGGTCTGTCCGGTGCGGCCCTGCTCCTGCCCCTGATGTTCTGGAAAAAACTGACCGTTTTCTCGCGTTTTTCTTTGCTCATTTTTTTCGGGTACGGGGTGTATCTTACGGCCATAGGAGGAGACGTTTTGAAGGCTCACCGGTTCTTTTTGCCGGCGCTTTTTTTTCTTTACTTCCCCCTTGCCGATTGCGCGCACCGATTCCTCGAAAACCAGACCTACCGGGTTCCTGTTTTTTCCCTCGCCTTGCTTGTCATCGCCTTCTTTTCCTATAAAATTCCCCTAAGCTATTTAAAAACCTCCGCACGGTGGGAAAAGGAACTGGTCGGCAAAATGACGAACGCCGGCCGGTTTTTTGCGCAAAGCGAAGGAACCAAAAGCGTGGCCGCTTCCACCATCGGCGCCCTGTCTTACTACATTGGCAGCCAGCGCCGCATCATCGACATGATCGGGCTGACCGACCCGGTTATAGCCCGGACCCCCGAAAAAATAGAGGGGCTGGTCGCTTCCTGGAAGGAGCGCCACTTCAACGCCGGCTACGTGCTCTCCCAAAAACCGGAGGTGATTCTGTTCTCCACCGGCTACAAACCCTCCGCTCCGGCCGAGCGGGCCCTTTTTTTGTATCCGGATTTCCGGCAAAACTACCGGATGGAGCTTTATTTTTACGCGGGAAGCTCGGACGCTTACTTCCGAAGATTCCGGAATCTCCCCCTATCATCGACCCCGGACCAATCCATCGGGTTTGTTACCCTCGTCAATCAGGCCTTGAACCGGGGCCAGGACAAACGGGTGGGAATCCGGCTTTTGAGAAAGGCCCTAGCCGAAGGCCCTCCGGATTGTGAAACCATTTATACGATGCTGGGATATTATTATTTTTCGACCGGGGAACCGGGGCGGGCAGAAGTCTGCTTCAATAAGGCCATCGAACTCAACGGCGGAGGTTCCATCAGCCGGTACTATTACCGAAATTTCCTTTCCTATGAAGGTCGTTACGCCGAGATGGAAGAACAGGATTCCATCATCCTCCGGACGGTTCCGAATTTCAAAGAATTTCTCCAAACCCCCGGGGCCTCTCAATGAAGCGAAAAAGTGTTTGGGGAGGACTGGCTCTGCTTGCTGCACTCTTCCTTTACCAGTTTTTTTCTTTTGACGTTTTGCAGGATGACGCGTTCATCTCCTTCCGCTACGTCCGTAATTTTTTGGACGGCTACGGGCTGGTTTTCAACATCGGAGAACGGGTGGAGGGGTATACCAACTTCTTCTGGATAATCCTTTTGGCCTTCTTGACCAAGCCTGGACTTCCTTTGATTGAAATCGCCCGGTTTCTAGGCATTCTGGCCGGCATCGGAACCGTTTTCATGGCCGCCTATACCGCCTATCGGCTTTACCCGAAAAGAAATTGGCTGTGGATTCTTTCCGTTCCGGCATTTTTAGCCGCCAGCGGCGCTTTGGCCTACTGGGCCGGTTCCGGACTGGAGACAGGTCTTTTTACAATTCTCTCCACGGCCGGTGCGGCGACCTATTTCTTCCGGTCTAATCTCTCGTTGCCATTGATGGCCTTGGCCACCCTGACCCGTCCCGAAGGAGCGCTTCTGGCCTTCCTTTTCGGGGCAAGCGGGATACTGCTCAAGCAGAAAAGCTGGAAAGACACGCTGACTTTCTGGGGGGGGCTGGCGCTTTTGCTTCTCCCTTTTGCGGTTTTCAAGTGGTTGTATTACGGTTCGCTTTTCCCCAATCCCTTTTACGCCAAGACCGGGTTCTCCACGGAATATTGGAAAAGCGGCGTGGAATACTCTTTTATGTTCCTGAAACATTACGGACTATATGGCTTGGGTGTGTTATTGCCAATCCTGTTCTGGAGAAAATTGGCCGAATTCTCGCAATTCAGCCTTCTGGTATTTTTCGGATATTCCCTTTACGTAGCCGCCGTCGGAGGCGATGTTTTGCCGGCCCACCGCTTTTTCGTACCCATTCTAACTCTTTTTTATCTTCCTTTCGCCGACGCGCTGTCGCTGATTCTAAGAAAGTCAAAGTTCCGGGATCCGGTTTTCGGCACATCCACGCTATTGCTTGGTTTTATTTTTTATTGGCTTCCATCCTCCTATCTCCATACCACCGCTTCCATGGACCGGCAGCTCACTTTTAAGATGACCGTCTATGCTCATTTTTTCGCCACGTATACGACGGCCAAATGTTTTGCCGTGACCGCCGCCGGAGCACTTCCCTATCATTTGATGGACCGGAGATTTGTTGACATGGTCGGGCTTACCGACCCCGTTGTGGCAAAAAACTCCGCGAAAATAGACGGCCTCGTATCCACGGTGAAGGAACGGAGCTACAATGCCGGATATGTGCTTGCTCAAAAGCCGGATATAATCCTGTTTAATACCGGGGTAAAGCCGACCAGTTTACCGGAACGAGCTCTTTTTCTGTACCCGGATTTCCGGCGGAACTACCGCCTGGAGTTCGCCTATCCGGAAGGAAATTTTCTTATGTACTACCGCCGCTTTCAGGACCGGCCGACGGCCGGCAGTCCGGATATGCCCGCCCAATTTGCCAATCTTTTCAACGAAGCCCTCAATTTTGTCCTCGGCAGCCGGGAGTTCGAAAAAGGAATACCCCTTTTGCGCCAGTTGCTGGAACAGGGACCCGAAGACTGCCCCACGTTTTACACCATGCTGGGGTATGCCTACCTGACGGACGGTTCAAGTCCTCCGGAATCCGCCTATTTCTACTTAAAAAAGGGAATGGAACTCGACCGTGGCGGCACCGTGAGCCAACTCTACTTGGTAAACTTCTTTTTAAAACAGAAAGATTACGCAGCGGCATTCGAACAACTTTCCATTTTGACCCGAACAGTACCGAATGCCGATGAGCTTTTTCGAAGAAGAAAACCGAACTCCGAATCAAGGCTTTAATGCGCAAACTGACCGGGTCGTTTCTCATAATATTGACGGCACTTTTGGTTTGGCAGTTTTCGACCTTTAACGTTTTGCAGGATGACGCCTTCATCTCCTTTCGCTACGTCCGTAATTTCCTGGACGGCCTCGGGCTGGTCTTCAACATCGGGGAGCGGGTGGAGGGGTATAGCAATTTTCTCTGGATTATCCTTCTGGCCTTTTTGGCCAAGCTCGGGCTCCCCTTGATTGAAACCGCCCGGTCGATCGGCATTCTGGCGGCCATTGGAACCCTCGGGCTCTGCACTTACGCCGCCCGAAACTACTATCCCCAAAGGGGCTGGCTGTGGATAGCTGCGGCCCCGTTTTTGCTGGCCGCCAACGGCGCCTTGGCTTACTGGGCGGGCTCCGGGCTGGAGACCAGCCTCTTCACTTTCCTGGCTGCGGCGGCAGCGGTAACCTACTTTGCCCGACCGAATCATTCCCTTCTTCTTCTCGCTTTAGCTACCCTGACCCGACCCGAAGGGGGGCTTTTGGCCTTCCTTTTTGGAATAAGCGGAATACTCCTCAAACAGAAAAGCTGGAAAGCCACGCTGACTTTTTGGGGGGGGCTGGCTTTGTTGCTTCTCCCCTTTGCGGTTTTCAAATGGGTGTACTACGGCTCGCTCCTCCCGAATCCTTTTTACGCCAAGACCGGATTTTCCACCGAATACCTGCAAGGCGGACTGGAGTATTTTGGGTTGTTTCTGAAACACTACGGGGGGTATGGTTTATTCCTGCTGCTCCCCCTGCTTCTCTGGAAAAAACTGTCGCCGTTCTCCCGCTTCTCCCTTTTGGTTTTCCTCGGCTACACCCTGTACCTGATTGCCATCGGCGGCGATGTACTCAAAGCCCACCGTTTCTTCGTACCCATTCTCCTTCTCCTTTACCTGCCGCTGACGGACGGCCTGCAAAAGCTTATGGAAAAGCGGCCCCGGCAACGACTCGTTTTTGCGGCGGCGGTGTTCCTCGTCGGCCTGCTTTCCTACCGGCTCCCCAAAAGTTATCTCGATGCGGCGGCTTTTGCGGAAAGGGGACTGGTAGCGAAGATGGGAAACCTGGGGCGGCTTTTCGTGCGGCACGACTACGCCAAAAGTTTCGCCGCCTCGACCATCGGCGCATTGGCCTACTATGCGGGGAACCGGCGGGTCATCGACATGCTGGGACTGACGGAACGGGAAGTCGCCCGGAATCCCGAAAAAATCGAGGGAATCGTTTCCAGCTGGAAGGAAAGGCATTTCAATGCCCGGCACGTCCTTTCCCAAAAACCGGAGGTGATTCTCTTTTCCACCGAGCTGAAACCCTCTTCGCCGGCCGAACGGGCCTTGTTTCTTTATCCCGAATTTCGACGGAACTACCGGCTGGAGTACCTGTTCGGCGACGGGCATCTCTCCATTTTTTACCGAAAATTCAAAGATTACGGGGAGGTGACCGGCCCCGACCAGCCCGCCCGCTTCGTCAATCTCTTGAACGACGGCTTGAATTTGACCAACGTGGATAATGCCAGGGCGGTTTCAATGCTGTACGAAGTCATTTCGAGCGGAGGAGCGGACTGCCCGGCTTTAAATTTGATGACGGGGTACCTTTTTTCCCTGGCGGGGCAGCCGGAGTCCTGCGAGACCTATTTGCGAAAGGGACTGGCCATGGACGGCGGCGGTCCCCTCGGCACGTGGTACTATTGCGCCTTTCTGTATGAACGGAAGCGGTACGCCGAAGCGGTCCAACTGCTTTCGCCAATGGTCGAGGCGCACCCCACAGCCGAAGCCTTTCTGGAATCACGCGGCATTTTGCGTCCCACCCAAAAGACCGCTTTCCCCCCTCCGGCAACCCTCTTTCCGTGATACCGCGGGCTGAATTTCCCGGAGAGCGGCTGTCCGGAAATATTGACATCCGGCGGCTGAAGTTATATCCTTTTTGAGCACGCGGGAATAGCTCAGCTGGCTAGAGCGTCACCTTGCCAAGGTGAATGTCGCGGGTTCGAATCCCGTTTCCCGCTTTTGAATTTCTTCGGCGTCGAACGGTGCATCCCTGAAGCGTGGCCCCCCCGTTCCGGCTCTCCGCAAACCCGGCCAAGACGAAAACCTCCCCCGCTGATTCCAAACGGTCAAGTCCCCTGCCATTCGCCCGGTACGGTGAGGCGGCCGTTGACAAACGGCCAAAATCTGGAGTTATTTACCGGAAACAGTATGGACGCATATGGCCCCCTTGCCTAAGCGCACTTCGTTCATTCTTTTTGTTGATTTCCTTCTTTTCGTCCTCTCTGTGTGCGGGGTTCACCGCGCCACCCAGCGGGCCAATGTTCCTGCGGTTTTTGCTGGCCAAAACGGGCCGGTCGTGGTAAAAAGCGTTTCCTCTACGACGGGTGAAACCGGGCTTCGACCAAAAGACACCGTGCTTTCGGTAAACGGACAGCCGGTCGCGACTCCGAGAGACATTGAATTCGTTCTGGACGGCCTTCCCATCTCCGATACCGCATCCTTTTCGGTACGACGCGGCTCCTCCGTCGAAACGGTTTTCTCGCGGCTGAAACCGTTTTACGCCCGGGAGTACTTCGCCATTCAGCTTTCAGTCGGCTCCCTTTTCTTCATCCTCGGCCTTTTGGTTTTAGTCAAAAGGCCGGGGGATGAAGCCGCCCACGTTTTCCACTGGGCCTCCGTGGCCGTTGCCCTGCTCATAATGATTACGTCAAACCGGTATCCCGGCAAACTGCCCTTCGTAAGCCGGATTTTGGACATCACCTACTGCTCCGCCGGCGCCTTCGCGCCGGCCCTGTTCCTCCACTTCAGCTTCATTTTTCCCCGCCCCAAATGGGAAAAGGCCAGAAAGCTGCTCCCCTACATGTATCTTCTGGCCGCCGGCCTGGCCGCCGGAACCATCTTCACCCTGTTCCGGGCCAACCTGCCGGTTTCGGTGGAACAGTTTCACCGCTTCGTTCAGGCCTACGCCGCCTCCCGAATTTTCTTCATCGCCTGCATCGCTTTTTCGCTGGTGAGTCTCGTCCATTCCTACCGGACGGCACCCGAGGAGTCGGAGCGCCGCAAGCTCCGCTGGGTGATGCTCGGGCTCAACCTGGGGCCGCCCATCTTTGTGGCCTGGCAGCTGCCGATTCTTTTAGGGACGTCCCGCTGGGTGCGGGAGGAGTACATGCACATCGCTTTGTCCCTCGTGCCGATAACTTTCGCCATTTCCATCATTCGCTACCGGTTGATGAACATCGACCCCATCTTCCGCCGCAGCACCATCTACACCATCGTTTTGGTGGTTTTGTTGGCCCTTTACGCTTTAATCGTCGGAGCGGCGGCGAGAATCACCGAAACGTTCTCCCTGATTTCCGTTCTGGCCCCCAGCGGGGCGGCTTTTTTGGTCGCCCTGCTTTTCGAACCGGTGCGCAGGGTGGTGCAGCGGTTCGTCGACCGCTCCTTTTTCCGGGTGCAGTTCGATTTCCGCCAGGCAGAGCGCCGCTTTGTGGATGAAATCAAACGCTCCGTGAACATACCGGAACTGGCGGATATGATTCTTTTCCGGCTGGAGGAGATTTTGCCCGTCCTTCGGCTCGGTTTTTTCTCCCTGGAAAAGCCCGGCCCCCGGTTGCATCTTCTGGCACACCGGAACCTGGAGCGGCTGCAGACGCACGGCATTCATTTGGACCCGGAACGGCTGAAAGCTCTTTCGGCACTTCCTTTGGCTTTGGAAGAGCATCTGGAACCGGGGGCCGCCTTCGAGCAGGTGGAGCCGGAGACTTTGGGCCGCTGGGGAATCGCCCTGGTTTTCCCGGTTTTGTCCAAGGATTCGGAGCTTTTGGGCTTCCTGGCTCTGGGGCCCAAAAAGTCCGGCACTCGTTTCAGCCTTGAGGAAGTTGAGTTGTTGACGACCGTTGCGACCCAGGCCGGCTTGGCGATGGAGCGAATCAATTTGCAGCAAAAGCTGCTTTTGGAGCAGGCGGAAGCCCGCCGGCTGGAGGAGTTGAACCGGTTGAAGTCCTACTTCGTTTCGAGCGTCTCCCACGATTTGAAAACCCCCTTGACCTCCATCAAAATGTTCGCCGAAATCCTCCGCTCGAAAAAGGGGCTCGCCCCGGCGGAAAGCGAGGAATATCTGGAAATCATCGAGGGGGAAAGCGAAAGGCTGGCCCGGCTCATCAACAACGTTTTGGATTTTGCCCGGGTGGAGCAGGGGGTGAAGGAGTATCATTTCACCGAATTCGACGTGAACGAGGGAGTCGAGCGGGTTTTGCGCGCGCTCGCCTACCAGTTCAAGATGGAAGGGTGCGGGCTGGAGACCCGCCTGTCTCTGGAAAGGCTGGTCGTGCCGGCCGACCCGGACGCTTTTTTTGAAGCGGTCGAAAATCTCTTGTCCAACGCCCTCAAATATTCGCTCGAGGAAAAAAAGGTGACCGTCTCCACCTTCCGTTCCGACCGCCGGGCCGCCGTCCGGGTGGAGGACTGCGGCATCGGGATTTCGGCCGAGGATTTGCCCCACATCTTCGAACCCTTTTTCCGCGGCAAAAACGAGCGGGCCCAGGAGGCCGGGGGGGCCGGGCTGGGGCTGGCCCTGGTCAAGCACATGGTTGAACTGCACGGGGGGAAAATCGAGGTCGAGAGCGCCCCCGGTCGGGGAAGCACATTCACCCTGTTTTTTCCGCTGGAGGAGATGGATGAAACGAATCCTGATCGTTGAAGACGACGCCGCCATCCGGAAAGGCCTGGCAGCCGCCCTGCAGGAGGAACAGTACGAGGTGTTGACGGCCAGAGACGGCGAGGAGGGATACGAAACGGCCCGGAGGGAAAAGCCGGATGCCATCATACTGGACCTTATGCTTCCCAAAAAAAACGGGCAGGACGTCTGCCGCGACCTGCGAAAGGAGGGGGACAACGTCCCGATTCTGATGCTGACCGCCCACAGCCGGGCCAGCGATATAGCCGGAGGGCTGGAGCTGGGGGCCGACGACTACCTGACCAAGCCGTTTGACGTGCGGGTGTTTCTGGCTAAAATCAAAGTCCTTTTGAAACACAAAGTTGAACTTCAGAAAGCCGCCGACCGGGCCGAACGCCTTTCCGGCGATATGGAGGAAGCCCGTCGGATTCAAGAAAGCCTTTTTCCCAAAAAGTTGCCCGCTACCTCCGGCTGGGAATTCGCCGGCCTCTGCCGCCCGGCGCGCTCCGTGGGGGGAGATTACTACGATATTTTTGAGGTAGCTCCCGGCAAAGTCCTATTTGCTCTCGGAGACGTCTCCGGAAAGGGTTTGGGCCCGTCCCTTCTTATGTCCAGCGTGCACACGGCCATCCGCACCCGCGCAGCCAGTGCCTGGGGTGAACCCTTGAAGTTGATTACCGAACTGAACCGCCACCTTTTGGCTTCGACGCCGCCGGAAACCTTCGTCACTCTGTTTTTGGGTGTTCTTGACCTTTCGTCCGGGCGCCTGCTGTACGTAAATTGCGCCCACCCGCCTCCCATTCTGATGCGCAGCGAGAGCTGGGAGCCGGCCAGACTGACCGAAGGAGGGCTGATTCTGGGAATTCTGGAGGGTCATGAATACAGGCAGGGGGATTACAGAATAAACCCCGGAGACGTTCTGGTGCTGTTCAGCGACGGAGTGACGGAAGCCGCCAACCGGCAGGATGAAATGTTCGAAGAAAAAGGGCTTTTGTCCCTGCTCGATAAGGTGCGGGGATTGGAAGCCGGCGCCGTCTTGGAGCGCACGCTTGCCGCCGTGGATGGTTTTGCCGCTCAAGCGGAGCAGGCCGACGACATTTCACTGGTGGTGATTCGCCGCAAAGGCCCGGGGTTGTGAAGGGAACAGGCATTCAATGGCCGGACGCCGGGCCGGGAACCGGGACAGCCGGCTGCCTCCGGCGCCGATTCAGGTTGCGACGTCCCATTCAAATCATCACTTTCGGGAGGCACGGGTATGAAGCGTATCCTAATCATTGAAGACGACGCGGCCATCCGCAAGGGGCTTACCGCCGCCCTGCAGGATGAGCATTACGAAGTGTTGACGGCCGGAGACGGCGAGGAGGGATACCAGACCGCGCGGAGGGAAAAGCCGGATGCCATCATTCTGGACCTTATGCTCCCCAAAAAAAACGGACAGGACGTCTGCCGGGAACTCCGGAAGGAGGGGATTTTTACCCCCATTCTGATGCTGACCAGCAAAAAACAGGAGATGGACAAGGTTCTGGGGCTGGAGCTGGGGGCCGACGACTACGTGACCAAGCCCTTCGGCATCCGCGAGCTTTTGGCCCGCATCAAGGCCCTTTTGCGCCGAAAGGTGGAAATCGTCACGGAGGTCGAAGAGTATTCCTTCGGCAGCGTGCAGGTCGATTTCAAGAAGCTGGAGGCCTCCAAAAACGGCAAACCGCTCAAGCTCACCGCCAAGGAGTTCGAGATTTTGAAATTTCTCGTTTCGCACGAGCGGGAGGTGGTGCGGCGGGAGGTGCTTTTGGACAAGGTCTGGGGGTATGAATCCTTCCCCACCACCCGCACGGTGGACACCTTTATCGCCTCGCTGCGGAAAAAAATCGAGAACGACCCCTCCCGCCCCAAGCATTTGCTCACCGTCCCCACGGTCGGCTACAAGTTCGTGAAGTAACGTCACCGGCCGCCGCGCCTGCCGTTTTCGGAAAGGAACGACCGCCGCTTCTTTTCCGTTCACATTTTTTTTACAAAAAACACGCAAATCTTTTGCGTCTTCTTTACAATTCCATAACAACTCTTCCGCCGAACGCTCGATACTAAAGGTGTCAACAAGAAAGGAGCAGAAAAATGAAAACACAAAGGACACTTAAAATCATCCGGTTCTGTCTTCCGGGGGTTCTGGCGGCAGCGTGGTGGGGCACGACCCCCCACGCCCAGGAAAAACCAGCGGCGGTACTTCTTTGGCAAAACGGCGGAATCGGGCAGAAAGAAGAACTTACAGATGGTTTAAATTCTTCTCAAAGACCAAAAGTTCAGAATCTGAAATCGGAAAATAAGGCTTTAGCTTTGTCTCTTTTGGGCTCATTAATTCCTGCTACTGTTGGTGTCACCTCCGCCATAGCTATGCCAGCGGGTGTGGCTCCGGTACCTGGTGCCGAATCAGACGCATGGAAGAATGTTGGATTGCTCGTTGGATACAGCGGACTTATTGTCGGGCCGTCGCTCGGGTACTTTTATGCGGGCCAGGTCAGGCGCGGTCTGGTCGGTGTAGGAATTAGGGTCGCTTCAGGGGCCGCCCTTGTACGTGGATTGAAAATCTACAATGATGGTGGCAGTGACTTTGGCACAGCGCTCTACTCGCTTGGATCGGTATTTCTGCTTTACTCCATCATCGATGATATCACTTCGGTAAAAGGAGTGGTTCAGAAACGTAACCGCTCCCTGCAGGAAAAAACCGTAACCATCACTCCGACCTACTTTGCCCAGCACGGTGCGCCGGGCCTGAAAGTGCAACTGCAATTCTAATGGGAAGGAGCAGAAAAATGAAAAGAACACTTAAAATCATCCAGTTCTGCCTTCCGGGAGTTCTGGCGGCAGCGTGGTGGGGCACAACCCTCCACGCCCAGGAAAAACCAACCCTGTTTCTTTGGCAAAATGGCGGAATTGGGCAGAAAGAGCAGCGCGCAGATAGTGTAAACATCTTTCAAAAAATGGATGCCTTGAATCTGAAGTCTGAAACAAAGGCATTCAACTGGTCTCTTTGGGGCACGCTTGCCCCATCAGCTACACTTATCCTTTTGCCCGTTGGGCTCTGGGTGGGCCCTTCCATGGGATATTTCTACGGAGGTATGTCAGGAAGGGGATGGATAGGAATTGGAATCAGAACCGCTGGAATGGCCGCAGCGGTACCTGCCTTTATTTCGGGTTGGGACGGTCTGAACCCTGATGGCGCGGCTCAGGCTCTTGCTACAGGAGGAGCGCTTCTGTTTTGGGGTTCCGCGATCTACGATATCGCCACGGTTAAAAGCGCCGTGCGTAAGCACAATCGCTCGTTGCAGGAAAAAGCCCTGACCATCACCCCGGCCTATTTCGCCCAGCACGGCGCGCCGGGCCTGAAGGTGCAAGTGCAATTTTAACGGAAAGGAGCAAAAAATGAAAACGCAAAGCATGCTTAAAATCATCCGCTTCTGCCTTCCGGGAGTTCTGGCGGCAGCGTGGTGGGGCACAACCCTCCACGCCCAGGAAAAACCAACCATACTCCTTTGGCATAACGGCGAACTGGGGCAGAAGCAGCAATTGTTGGACTCCTCTTTTTCAACACCAAATAGGATTATTCCCGACCCGAAATCGGAAGGGACGGCTGTAGCCTTGTCTCTTGGCGGTACGATTGTGCCAATCACACTTGGTTTGGTCGTTGCGACTCAAGGCCCCAACGACGCGGGTATCGTTCCAGGAGTTGTATTAATGGGCAGCGGGGTGGTGTTCGGTCCCTCACTGGGATACTTCTACGGAGGGCGGCCGGGTCGCGGCCTGTCTGGAATCGGAATCCGGCTCGGCTTATCTGCGGCCACACTTGGCGCGACGTACATAGCCGGGACTTCGACTGATGGCTGGGATGGGCTGGATAGGGCGGCCGTCGCTTTCTTTATCGGTTCCGGTGTCGTCGCCGCGGCAGCCGTTGCGGACGTCCTCCTGGTACCGAAGGCCGTCCGCAAGCACAACCGTTCCCTGCAGGAAAAGGCCCTGACCATCGCGCCGGCCTATTTCGCCCAGCACGGCGCGCCGGGCGTCAAAGTGCAAGTGCAATTTTAATGGAATGGGGAAGAACAGTGAAAACCCAAAGAAAACTATTAGAAGGACTCATTCCAATTTTGATGGGGTTATTGCTGTCCGCCTGTGCCGAGAAGCCCACCATTTCGAAAACTCCCTTGATAAGGGAGGTCATAGTAACACCCAACGCTCTCACCCTCTACGAAGGTCGCTATGGTCACCTGCGCGGAATGGAGGAGGATGGGTATGGTGTCAGTCTTGTCTGGACAAGCAGCGATTACGCGGTGGCAGATGTTTGGGGCCCGGACGACGGCTGGGCGGTTTGGAATACTTGGTATAATTGCTGCGGCGAAACTGCCACGGTGAAAGGGCTCAAGCCGGGGACTGCTCGTATTTACGGCTCTTGGCAGTATACTGCGCCCGAGGAGTTGACCGGGCACTGTGACGTTACCGTCCTGCCGGTGACGGCTCGAAGAATCGACATCTCGCCCGATACGCTCACTGTAGCGGCAGATAGCTTCAGGTGGATATCTATCTTTGTATATGACAGCGTAGGCGTTGAACTGCGGCGCACGCTTTACTTGCGCGCGTTGGACCCGACCGTTGCTACAATTAGCGCATCTGAGTTGTTGGATTTAACAACAGTTTACGGACACAATCGAGGGCAGACGTATGTCTTTGCATATACCGATGGAGGGCTAAGTGACTCCTCGCTGGTCATTGTGGAGTAAGTCCTGCATCGCTCAAGCCGACAGGGAGTCGCGAGAAAGGAGAAGACCCGATGAAAGCTTGTAAACGCCCGCTTTCGGCGCTTTTGCTTGCGGCTGTTTTTTGGAATGCGCCCTCGTCCAAGGGACAGGAGCAGACGAGGCCCAAACATTTCGCGTTGAAGGCCGCCCCTCTTCCAGAGTGCAAATCGTTTCTAATAGCGGAATTCGGTACAGGCTATCGGTTAAGTCAAAGAGCCATCCGCACCGCCGACACCCTCTTCCTTGACGACACCATCCCCAGTGTCATCTCCCAATCCCTCGCCCCCGACCGCCGCTTTTACTCCAGCGCGGATTTTGGATGGATGGTAAACGTAAGCCGGCGTTCCGCGGTCGGCGCCTCCCTTTTTGCCGGCTTTCCCGGCACGGGCGTTCGAGTCGCATTGAAACCGAGATACCGCCATTGGTTCGGGTCCACCACCAGCCTGGATTTGTCTCCAGGGATATTTCTGCACGTTCAGGACGACCTCTTTTTGCATAAGTTTCCCTCCTTCCTCGGGGAGGTGGGACTGAATTTCTCCAACCGGCTTGCCCTGACCGGGCGGGTTGAGGTGCTGCGCCATATCCCCGGCGTCAGCCTTACGCAAAAAGAAGAAACGGCCGTTCTTTTCTACGGCGGCGTCCGGCTCGGTTCCCTCGGAGCGCTTTGGCCCCAACCGAATTCTTTGGAAAACAAAGCCGCTTTACTTTCCATCTTAGGCACGGCCGTTCCTTCCGCCATCGGCGGCGCCTACGCCCTGGTCTGCCGGGGGAGCGGAAGCTGCGCCCTGGATGAACACTGGCCCATCGTGGTAGTTGCGGCAGGCAGCGGAATTCTGTTCGGCCCCTCACTGGGTTATTTCTACGGCGGACGGCCCGGCCGCGGCCTGGGCGGAATCGGAGTCCGGCTGGCTATAGCCGGAGGAGCTGCGGCGGTAGCCGGAATAATTTGGTCGGGCAGTTCGGCGGAAGAAGAAGATTGCGGGCTTTTCGGCCCTTGCTTCCCGTTCATACCTCCGGCAAGCATACTTATCCTTGCCGCCGGCGGAGTTATGGTGGTGGCCCACTCGATATACGATATCGTCCAAGTGAAAGAGACCGTCCAAAAACACAACCGTTCCCGGCAGGAAAAAGCGCTGACGGTTGCGCCGGCCTACTTTGCCCAGCACGGCGCGCCGGGCCTCAAGCTTCAAGCTCGGTTTTAAGAGGAGGAATCGATGACAGAAGTTTTACATTTCTTCTACAATTCCATGACAACTCTTTTCCCTAAATTTCCATATTAAAAAGTGTGAAAAAAAGGAGGAAAAAATGAACACTGATAAACATTCGCTTGTAGCGTGGCTGCTTCTGGCCGTGCTGGCTTTTTCGTGCGGGAAAAAGAAGGCAACCGAGCCGGAACAGAAGACCCCCGCCATCACCCCGCCCGTGCAATTGACTACAACCGGCGGCTACGACCCCGCCGCCTCGCCGGACGGCCAATGGGTGGTTTTCAACGGGGGAGGCGTCATTGCGAAAATCAAACCGGATGGAACCGGACTGGATACCATTACGGATGCCGGCGGCGGCGACCCGGACTGGTCAGACTGGACGCGAAAGGGGAATCTTATTGTCATCGGAACCGTCGCCACGCTCGATGCCACCACGGGCGAAATCCAACTGGTGGCGTATGACGATTGCTATGAGAGCAACCCCGTCTGGTCTCCCGACGGGAGTCAAATTGCCATAACCTCAAGATGTCCGGATCGGATTGTGCTCATATCCTATCCCGGCGGGGATACTTCGAGCGTGCCGTGCGACGACCCGGACGGCGGCGGTTGCGACGGAGAAGGCCCTACCTGGTCGGGGGATGGAAACTGGCTCGCCTTTGAGGATGGCCTGCAAATTCTCAAAGTGCCGAAATCCGGCGACACGGCACAAGTGGTATATGACGGGTCCAAAGATGACAAGGACGTCTCCCAGCCGGCCTGGTCGCCGGACGGCAAGTGGATTGCCTTTGTGCGGGAGGATTCCACGGCTACGAGCTTTTTTGATTCGGTGTGGAATTTCTTCTCCTATGGCCATATCTGGGTAGCGGATGCGCGGGGGGAATCTTTCGGCCTCTGGCAGGTTACCACCGGCCCCTATTCAGATTTTGACCCGGCCTGGTCTCCCGATTCCCGCTTCATTTACTTTTCGTCCAACCTGCCCGGCCAACATCGGCGCGAAATATGGAAGGTGGGTTTCAGTTTTTAGAGTGAAAGGAGAAAAAATGAAAACGACGCCCGGCGAAAGAATCTCGTCCCCTACCTTAAAAGAGCTGCACCAGCTAAAGCCGGCCTATAACTGGATAATCCTGCTTTTCTTCGGCCTCTGGGGGCTGTCCGGGTTTTTCACGCTGCAAATGCCCAACCTCTGGCTGCGGCTTCCGGGGTATCTCCTTTCCGGAATTGTCCTGCATGCCCTGGGGATTATGATGCACGAAGGGGTGCATTCCAATCTTTCAAAAAACCGGAGCGTCAACCGCTGGCTGGGATTTATTTGCGGCGTTCCCACGCTTTTGGGGCTTTCGGCCTACAAGGCCGTTCACCTGCCCCATCACCGCTGGGAGCGGATGGTGGAAGATCCGGATGAATTCGAAAACCTAACCGGCAAGCCACCAGTCCTCAAAGTAATTTTAGTTCTCTGGTTTTTCATAGGAGCCTACTTCTATCTTTTCCACATAGCTTTTACCGGAATGAAACTCGCCAGCGCCAAGGAAAAAAAGAAGATACCCCAGGAATATGCGCTTTTAATCACACTTATGGCACCGGCGTTTTACTTCATCCCTTTTGAAATTTTGGGCCAGGTCTGGCTTTTCCCCATTCTCGTTACCGCCCAGTTGGCTCAAGTGCGGGGACTGGCCGAACATGCCTTTACCGCCGGAGACAGTTTGCTGACCGCCACCCGCACCGTAACCAGCAACAGGGTGACGAGCTTTTTTATGTGCAACCTGAACTACCATCTTGAGCATCACATTTATCCCGGTGTTCCCTGGTACAACCTTCCCCGTCTGCACCGGCTGTTCTTGGAAGATTACGGTAAAGTGGGGGTCTCCGTTTACACCTCCTATGCGGTTTATCTATGGCAGGTCTTTAAGGCCCTTTTCGCCAAAGTTTCCAACCCTTACGCCCAGACCGGCCCCCCCTCCGGCTACTATCGCCACTATATGCCGGTTTTGGCTGGTATCGAGAACCCGGCTTACGGGAAAGTCGATGCAGAACAAATTTTGAAGGATGCCTTTCAACCCACAACCCAAAACAAAAGAGGTTTAAAATGAAACGACCTATGCAGGTCACAATCACAACCCAAACCAAAGGAGGTCTAGAATGAAACGACCTATGCAACTCACCATCATGGCCAGCGTGGTTGGCCTTATGGCCTTCGGCTGCCAGAAAAAAGGGAATTTGACCGGCGCCCCGACCGCTCCGAAGGCCGGTCCGGCCTTGGGGAAACCGGCCCTTCAGCCGCCCCCCGCCCCGCTGGTCACCGTCAATTTCGGCGGCAGCGCGCAGGAATTCTGGCCCTTCACCGGCGCCAATTTTTCCGGTGCGCCCCAGGACCCGGTCAACTTGATTTTTGTGGGGCATTCCGACCCGCGCGCCATCCGGGCGGCTTTGCTGTCTTTGGACGGGGACCGCGCCGCCTTCGGCTTTCCCAACCTCTCCCCGTTCAACGACACATGGACGGATGCGATTGGGGACGTGCAAACCGGCTACGGCACGGAAAGCGGCTGGGTGGGGGGCGCCGTCCAGCTGGCCTGCGGCCCGTATGGCCCCGTCCGCTTCCACCTGCGTCTGTTTGACATCGGCGGCTGGACGTTGGGGAACGTCCACTTTGAGGTGCTCATTCCCGGCACCACCGACCATCAGGTTTTGAACTGGGAACTGGCGGAACAATTGGTGGCGGCAGACTTTGTGCGCAGCGGCCTTTTGGACCCGAGCGTGCCTCTCATCCAGACGGATGCCATAAATCCGTCCCCCTTTCGGGAAATTCCGGCCGTCATCTACAACGGCCTTCCAGAGGACCTGAAGGCCCTCATCGGGGGCCCGGCCGGAAGCGTGGAAAACCCGGTACCGATTGCCACCGACGGGAAAGCCACCCTTTTGAATCTGGCCGGAAGCATCGAGGGTCAACCGGTGGTCGCGAAACAGGATTTTGTCATCCAGTTTGACCAGGTCATTCCCAAGCCCTTCTGCGCCTCCGGGCCGTTCGACTTCATTTACGTCAAAGGGCCGGTGCGTTTAAGCCAGACGGTGGTGATGAGCCCATCGGGCACCTTCACCAGCCAGTTCGAGGCGCAGGGGAACCTGGAACTGACGCCCGTGGACCCCAGCACCAGCCCACCTACGCCAATCGGTGAAACTTACCAAGCCGTAGTCAACGAGCAGCACAAAAGCGTGGTGACCAACGAGCTGACTTTGGTTTCCAGCTTTCAGATGCGCACGGAAATCCCGCCCACCGGCCCTTTCCGCGGACAGCTTATAGCCGAACTAAGCGTCGGGCCGGGGGAATCCAGCCGCTATTCGTTGGAGGTAACGTGCCTGCCGTAGCGTCCAGACCATAACGGTCACCAACCGAAAGAGGGGCCGAGGGGGCCCCTCTTTTTTTTCAGTCACAGCGGTAAACGGGACGCACACCACGCTTTGGCCCGCCTCCCCAAAAAATCAAGCGAAAATCGTCGCCTAAAACGAAAAGGGTGGAAGGGCTTGCCTATCTTTTCTCTTTGGAATAAATTAAGCGTCACGGCGGCTTAGCCAAGTGGTAAGGCAGAGGTCTGCAAAACCTCTATTCTCCGGTTCGAATCCGGAAGCCGCCTCCAAAGAAATTGATTTATTTTGTGATTGAATGATTTAAAGATTTTTCAATCATTAAATCAGAAAATCAAAAAATCCCCGAATCAACTAAAGGTTGACTCGGTTTTTGCCGTGTATAACTTGGGGGGACAAAAAAATGCAAACGGCGGAAAACATTCTCGAACTGGCGGGGCGCACGCCCCTGGTCAAAATAACCCGGCTCAATCCGTATGCGCGCGTCACGCTTTTGGCCAAGCTGGAGATGTTCAACCCCGGCGGGTCGGTGAAAGACCGGATGGCCTTTCACATCCTTTCCAAAGCGGAAAAAGAGGGGATAATCCACCCGGGGGACACGCTTGTGGACAACACCTCCGGCAACACCGGCATCGGGATGGCGATTTTCGCCGCCGTAAAAGGGTACCGGGCGGTGCTGACCATCCCGGACCGGATGAGTGACGAGAAAATCAATTTGCTGCGGGCCTACGGCGCCGAAGTCATCGTCTGCCCCTCGGACGTTCCAATTACCCATCCGGAGAGCGCCTACAACAAGGCCAAAGAAATAGCCGGAGAGACCGGCGCCTTCCGGTTGAACCAGTACCATAACCAGGCCAATCCCGAAGCCCACTACTTAACCACCGGGCCGGAAATCTGGGAACAGACGGGGAGGAAAATCGACTATTTTGTCGCCGGCATCGGCACCGGCGGCACGTTGTCCGGCGCCGGGCGGTTTTTGAAAGAGAAGAACCCGAAAATTCAGGTGATTGCGGTTGACCCCAAAGGGTCAATTTTGAAGTCCTACATTGAAAAAGGGGTTGAAATCCGGCCAGAATCATATAAATTAGAGGGTATAGGCAGCGAGATGGTTACGGAAGCCTTGGATAAAACCGTTATCGATGAGGTCATCGAGGTGGCCGATAAGGAGGCCTTTCGGATGACCCGGGAGCTGGCCCGGAGGGAAGGGATTCTGGCTGGCGGTTCCTCTGGTGCCGTCCTTTGGGCCTGCTTGGAGGCGGCCAAAGCAGTCCGCGAGCCCAAAACGATGGTGGTGGTCTTTCCGGATACCGGGCTGCGGTATCTTTCCCGGTATTTCAACGACGACTGGATGGAAGCGGCCGGTTTTTTGGCCAAAGAACGAACCAAACCAACCGGGGTGCGTTAGCGTATAAGAAAGTGGACAAACAAAAAAGAGGAGCACTTATGAAAAGGGCATTTCTTACGGTTTTAACGCTGGCGCTGGCCTACAGCTTGGCGGCTGTCCAGGAAACCGGGGTACAAAACGGTTCAACCCCCCAGCAACAGAATGTAAAAGCCGCGCGCCTGGAGATTTCCCAAAAAGTCTGGGATTTTGGCTACATTCCCCGGGGGGCCAAGGTGACCCACAATTTTGTCTTGAAAAACGTGGGGAACGATACTTTGAAAATCACCAACGTGCGCAAAAGCTGCGGCTGCACGGCGGCCCCCCTGAAAAAAGACGTTCTCTTTCCGGGGGACACCACCGAGCTGGCGGTGACCTTCAGCTCCGGCGCCTATCAGGGCCCGGTTTCCAAGGCCGTTTACGTGGAGTCCAACGACCCGATTGAACCGTTCATCGACATCACGTTTAACGCCACGGTTTCCATTCCTTCCAAGCTTTTGTCCATCGACCCCTTTTTCATAAAATTTGACACCGTCCGGGGGCTGCCGCTCAAAGCCTCCATCAAGGTGGTCAACATCGACGCCCAGCCGGTCAGCTTCAGCATCACCCAGGAGCCGCTGGATTATGTGAGCCTGAAAGCCCGGAAGAAAAAAATCGCCCCCGGCAAGGAAGCGGAAATAGAAGTGGAGTTGAAAAAGGCCCCGCCGGCGGGGGAGTTCGGCACCTCCTTTACCCTGATGTGCGACGACGACAAGAACACCCGCTTTTCCATTCCCATCCAAGGGTATTACCTCTCGCCGAAGTAGGGGAAATTTTCGGCTTGACGACCGCCTTTGGCCGCACCATATTGGCGTTTTGAGGGTGAACCTCTGTTGTCCCGGGGTAGTTTCCTAGCCCCCTCTACCCTACCAGAGCAACACCCTCTTTTTTGTTACACAAAAAACGCTCCCTGCAATTCCTTTTCACTTCGAAAACCCTTGACACCTTAAGCCGGGCTGGCTAACTTTCTTTCAACAAAGAAAGGAGCAAATATGAAAAGATTGCTTCCTGCCACCTTAGCACTGGGGCTACTTCCCTGCCTGTTCTGTTTCAACCTCGCTTCCGCTCAAACCCCTGACCCCCGTGATTCGGTCATCGTCGAGTCCAAAACCGTCAATCCCGGCGTGGGGTCCCCGGCAACTTCGGTCAAGGTCTTTATTACCAACAAGGACTCTCTCGGTGCGTTTTCGCTCATTCTTACGTCAAAATCCCAAAGCGGCGGGGCCTATATGACGCTCGGCTGGCCCAGGAATTTTAACGGAGCGGTGCGGCCCTTCACGAATTCTTTGAACCTCTACCCCGGTCTTTACACGCCATATTACAACGGTTCCCCGCCGGACACCTTCGCCGTGGCCAGCTTTGCGGATCCCCAAGACCCGGCCACCTTTGAACCGCCCAATGCGGTTCGTAAGCTCATCTGGGAAATAGAATTCGACACGATTCGTTCCGAACTTGGAACGGTCTGGCTTGACTCGGTTTTAGTGATGCATCCGGATGGAATAAACTTCATTAAAACCCGTTTTACGGCTGCAATTCCGAGTCAAAGGAATTATTGGCTGGTTCCGGTAAATTTCTCGAAAGGTGTCATCACAGTTACTCCACCAGACCAGCCGCCTTGCAACGACTTGAACGGGGATGGCAACTTTTCGACGGCGGACATAGTGGAGGCGGTTAATTGTCTATTTTCCGGCGAGGGCGGGTGTGGAGCGATATCGACTGCCGCCGATATAGTGAAACTCTTGAAAGCGCTGTTTTCCAGTCCCGGTTCCGGTCCCGTTCCGCTTGTGCCCCCTGTTCCATGTTAAGGAGGGTGTAAAAGAAGGGCTCTATGCGGTATTGAAGAAGGGAGAAAGATATGAGGAAACCAATCCTAACGGTAATATACCTTTGTTGCTTTTTGGTGGGTTTTGAATTGGCCTTTGCCGCAAACGCTCCAGTCAACGCAGAGAAAAAAAGGCAGGACAACCTGCGGGCTTTTAGAAAGGCGAAGGCGGTCGCCCTGCTTCAAGCATATCCCGGTGTAAAGTACAGGATAGATGATGAGAGAGGAGTTCCTCGAAGAATCAGCGGCAAACTGCAGCAAGGGCTGTCGAAGGGCGACGTCGTGCAGACCGTTTATGAGTTTTTTGAAAAAAACCGGGAGTTGTATGGTTTGTCCGACCCAAGGTCAGAATTGAAAGTGACGAGAAATGAGAAAAACCAATTGGGAACGCTCGTTGTTCTCAAACAGCTTTATGGGAACGTGGAAGTTTGGAACACAATGTTAAAAGCGAATTTTGGACGGGATGGCAATTTATACGCCATTTACGGTTCCACTTACCCTGACATCGACCTTTCCACTGCGCCTTCCCTCGATTCTAATTCTGCTCTTGAAATCGTCATACGCGACTTGGAATTTCCGCCCGGTCTCGACTATGGATTGATTGAGCTCGAGCGATTCGGACGCCGCCAACCGAAGGGCCGGCCGCCACTAACTCGGTTGGCGATTTTCTCCCACCGGGGTAAGTACCACTTGGTTTGGGTTGTCCGGCTATTGGGGTATAAAACCGACAGTGACTGGGAGTATTTCATCGACGCCCACACGGGAGAAATTTTGGAAAAGCAGGACCTGATAATACCTATCCGACCCGGCCCCAAACCAGAAAGGAAAACCCCTCTGATTCCTACTCCTAGACCAGGGGGACCAAGCCCCTTACCAAAAGAAATGCCCCGTCAAGAATTTCAAACTTCGGGCGATCTCATCCTGTTGTACCCAAAGGATTACCAGCAAGACCCGGCTGTCCAGCTTGACAGCGTCCAGGCTGGCCAGAAGGCCAGAGAAGATACCATGGTTAGGTCTGAACCAACTCTGCATCCTTCCGAAACTCAGGCTGCGGAAGATTGGCGGAAGGGCTCTCCGGACATAAAGGAAGCCGAACCGGTTGAGGTAAAGTTGCAAATTCCGATGGATTCCCTCATAAAGCGAAAGATGCGCCAACCCGTTGAAAAAGCTGGAAAAAAGAAACAGGAAAAAACTGACAGCCCGCAAACCAATGCAACTGCTGCTCCCGCTACCTTTGTAAACATTATGACCGAAGGTTTTGAGGGCTTCTTTCCAGAAGAAAGCCCGAACTGGATTACTTTTGACAACGATGTTCCACCGGAATTTAATGGGGAAATTTATTGGGATGATGACAACTTTTTGGCTTGGTCTGGCAGTTGGAGTGGCTGGTGTGCCGGAGGCGGGTCAAGCGGCGTGCCGGGTTCTAACAACTATGCAAACAATATGAATTCTTGGATGGTTTACGGTCCATTCAGCCTGACGGATGCCACCGACGCCGAATTAAACTTTCGGTTTTGGCTTAAATCGGAATACCAAGCTGACTTCGTCTGGTGGGGCGCTTCGCCGAATTGCACCACGGTCTATTTTTCGGGAGCAACCGGAAACTCTTCGACGGCACCCGGAAATGTGAATGGCTGGTTATATGGAAGGCTTCCTCTCGACAGCGTGCCCCTTCCAAGCGGCGGTTATTTGAATTTGCTTGGTCGGTCGTACTGCTGCATAGCATTCGCATTCACCAGCAATGGGTCGATTGTTGATAAAGGTGCTTTCATTGATGAAATCATTTTAAAGAAAGATGTTCCTGCCGGAGGAACTCCAAACCTGTATGCTGGTTACATCCCTCCCGATTGGGATGGTCCAATTGTGGTTTCCTGCGTCTCCGGAACTAAAACCCAATCCCTGCCACGCGTGAACCAAACAGCTTACATCGATTGGGCAGTTAAGAACGATGGCTCGAGAGCGACCAGTACCGTAACCCTTTCCACCCTTATAGTGGATGGAGTGACAATTAGAAGGTACGGGCTGCTTCCTCCTCTAAATCCAGGTTCTACCATCTCTGTTCCTGATGTGCCATATGTATTTGCGACTCCCGGCTGGCACAGGGTTACGATCATACACGATTCTCTCAATTCGGAAGCCGAAGATTTTGAATTTGATAACCGATGGGATTATGATTTTGAGGTTACCCAAACCGGACACAATGTTGGAACGGGATTTGGCGTTTTGGCGAATCCTCACGGCCACATAGATACGGAATGCGACCAAGGCACCTTCCGCTTGCGGGATTATACCCGGCGGGCAAACAATAACCCTCACTTTCATAACGGCCGGATGGTACCCTCCGCCTACATTCGGACCAAGCGCTGGGAAGCAGGTGCTGAAATTGATGATGGGGACAACAACAACGAGTGGAACAGCGGTCAAACAGCTGCTTCTGTGGACGCCCACGTGTATGCCGGGTGGACGTACGATTATATGAACCAACCTTTTAAGTTAGACCGCAATGGGGTTGATGGGATTGGAGGAATCGTGATGCAGAATTTGGTTAACGATGACCGTCAAGGCACCGACGGAGCGGCCTTCCGATACCCTGATTTGATGGCTGTTTACGCCCCCAGCGATTCGATGTGGTCCTTTGCTTCCGCGCTTGACGTAATCGCCCACGAGTGGGGCCACGGTATCACTCAATATGAATCGAATTTGGGCATAAGCAGAGAGCCAGGAGCTTTGGCCGAATCTTTCGGAGATATGTTCGGTGTTAGCGTGGGGTTTGCCAACAACGACCCTGATTGGGAATTAGGGGAAAACGTTTTCAGGTTGCGCGTTGGCCGGTTGCGCGACCTTTCCCACCCGCCGCGGGAAGGTGACCCCGATACCTATCGCGGACAATACTGGGTAAAGGTAAATCCGGACAGCTGTCCTACCCCCAGTTCCTCAAACGATTTTTGTGGCCGCCATACCAACAGCGGCGTACCCAACAAGATGTTCTATCTTTTTGCCAACGGCGGTTTCCTCAACGATATCACCGTCCCTGGCATCGGCATCGACAATGCGATGAGGGTGATGTACCTTGCTAATAGGGACAAGTGGGACGCCATTACAGATTTTTTGGATGCAAGAGATGGCTCCATCGAAGTGGCCGATTCAATTAATTCCTTGATTTGGGGGCCCGCCCTTCGCAAGGCTTGGGATGCGGTGAGGGTGTGCGATAAGGGGGATGTAGATTCAGACGGATTTATAACCGAGCCTGATATTTTGCAAGAAGTCGAATGCGTGTTTCAAAGTATTGGCTGTAATTTTTGCTCTTCCGACCTGAATTGCAGCGAGTCCTTCTCCGGGGCTGACATAGTAACCCTGATTAATCGGGTTTTCAACGAAGGAGGGGATTTTTGTCCGCCGCCGTAAGGGATGCCTTAACATAGACGAGCGGCATTTAAATGCCGCCTACGAATTCTTCCACGATATTAACCCTTGATATTCCCAATCGGTTTGAGGCGGGCCACCTTGCGGGAGATGCCGATTTGGTGGACGGCCTCCACCACGGTAGCGATATCCTTGTAGGCCATCCCGGCCTCTTCCGCCAGACCGGCGTAGGAGACGGTCTTTACCAAAATCCCCCGCCGGCGCATATCCTCCTGCAACGCCCGCCCCTGCACTTTCTTTTTGGCCGCCGTTCGGGACATCGTCCGCCCGGAGCCGTGCAGGGTGGAGCCGAAGGTCAGCTCGTGCGCCCGTTTGGTCCCGGCTAAAAGATAGGAGCCGGTCTCCATCGAACCGCCCACAATGACCGGTTGGCCGACTTCGCGGTAGGCCGGGCAGATATCCGCGTCGCCGGGGCCGAAGGAGCGGGTGGCACCCTTGCGGTGCACCAAGAGTTTTTTGGGCTTTCCGTTTATTTCATACTCCTCGATTTTGGCGATGTTGTGGGCGACGTCGTACACCGTATGCATCCCCAGTTCTTCGGCCGACTTTCCGAGAACTTTCTCAAACGCTTCGCGAATGCGGTGGATGATGACCTGCCGGTTGGCAAAGGCGGCGTTGGCGGCGCAGAGCATCGCCTGATGGTAGTCCTGCCCTTCGGGAGAGCCAAACGGGGCGCACCCCAGCTCCCGGTCGATGACGGTGATGCCGTATTTGGGCATCGCTTTTTCAAAGACCCGCAGGTAATCGGTGGCGACCTGATGGCCGAAGCCGCGCGAGCCGCAGTGAATCATCACCACGATCTGATTGGGAAACTCGATGCCGAACTTTTGGGCCGTTTCCCAGTCGAAAACGTTCTCTTCCTTGACCACCTGCACTTCGAGGTAGTGGTTGCCGGAACCCAAAGTCCCCAACTGTTCCATTCCCCGTCCGAGCGCTTTTTCGCTCACCTTTTCCGGATTGGCTTCCGGCAGACTTCCTCCCTGTTCGATATACTGGACATCCTCCGGCCAGCCGTATCCTTTCCGGATGGCCCAGGGGGCTCCTTCTTTGACCGCTTCGGCAAATTCCTTTTTGTTCAGCTTCAGAAACCCTTTGCATCCCACCCCGGCGGGGACGAGGTAAAACAGGGTGTCTATCAGCTTTTCCAGAACCGGCTCCACTTCTTCCAAGACGAGGTTGGTACGGAGCAGGCGCATTCCGCAGTTGATGTCGAAGCCGATGCCGCCGGGGGAAATCACCCCTTCCTTCAAATCGAAAGCCGCCACCCCGCCGATGGGGAAGCCGTAGCCCCAGTGGCCGTCCGGCATACAGAGGGCGTATTTCACGATGCCCGGCAGGCAGGCGACGTTGGTCACCTGATTGAAAACCCCCTCGTCCATTGTATCGATGAGTTCCTTGGTCGCGAGAATGCGGGCCGGCACCCGCATCCCCGGCTTTTCGGTCGGGGGGATTTCCCAGATGCAAGGTTCGACTTCGGAAATTTTCATTAGGTGTCCAACACCACCCGGGCGTAATAGCCCTTGTCCCTTTTTTCGAGCTTGAACAGATGATAGGTGATTGCCTTGACGTCCGTTTTCAATTCCTGTTTGGCGGGGTCGATTTTTTCCCCTTTGGCTTTTCCTTCCAGCTTAAAGTTCCCGTTTTCGGAAATGGAAACTTCAAACTCCGAGAAAACCCTGGCCTCCAGGTCTTTTTGGTAAACCAGTTCCGCCAGATAGTCAAAGAGCAGGTTGTCCAGTTTTTCCGCCGAAAGCGAAATTTTTACTTCCTCAACCGGCCGCACGTCTTTCAGTTCCACCATTGCCTCGAAAAGGGCCCGGGCGGAAAGCGTGAACAGTTCCTCCAACGTTTCCGCTTCGACTTCGAAGGCCAAATCGGCAATCGCCACACCGGGGATGAACTCGTAGCGGCCCATATTTTGAATATATAGAGCGAAACGGGAAAAAAGAAGGTTACCGCAGAAGCGTTATTTTCTTGACCAAAACTTCTTCTCCGGCCTGAAAGCGAAGAAGATATAAACCGGAAGAAAGCCGCCTGCCGGAGTCGTCCCGCCCGTTCCAGAAGAACTGGTGTTCACCGGCCGGGTAGGCCGCGGCTGGCCTTGAAAACACCTTTTGTCCGAGCAGGTTGTATATCGAAAATCCGAGTGGCATCTGTTTATCCGTCCGGGCCGAGAAAAGCACGCTGGCCGATGTGGGGTTCGGAAACGGTTCGGAAAGCAGAAAGGCATGTTTGCCAACTTCTCTATCTTCCATACCCGTAGGGGATGCCGGCAAAAGAACGGAGTTGGAAAGCGGGCTTTCAACCCCTCCTTGCCAGCGGCTGACCCGGTAGTAATAGTCACCTGTCGCAGGTGGAGAATCCAAAAAACTAAACTCTCCTGAATCAACTGTTGCTATATGAAAAACCGAATTGGAGTCGGTGCCGCGATAAATCCAGAAACTACCGGCGTTTTCACTTGCCGGATTATTAACCAGAACTTTTGCTCGCAACATCCGGTTGCCTCCGCCAAAATACGGCGCGTAATTACCGGCAAAACCCACAAAATTGCGCCCAGAGTTACTCGACCAATCATCACCTATTCTTGGGCTTGTTGGGCTATAAGACATCCAGTGCAAAGTGCCCCAAAAGGAGCTATCATCGTTAATCAGGATGCCCAGACCGCCTACTTTTGCCCATTGGGTCGTATCGACTTCCCACCGTACCGTTTGCGTATCCAAGCTAAGATAGGCCCCAGGAACCATTCCACCTGTGTCCCGTCGGACTGAAAGCGCAAAAGTAGAAGCAGTATCGCCACTTCTGGAATAGGAAATCAACGCCGACAACGTGTCAATTAAGCACGGCCGTGTTGGTGCCGTGAAACGAACCAACACTTGGTTGTCTTCATAGGTATCGAAAACATACACAAAGTACTTCGGTACTCCAGCATCGTAGATTAAACTTGATTCCTGCGCCGCTGCGCCGAACCAGTACAAATGCGGCTGGCCGGCTTCCGATTTGCCGGCTAAGTATTTGACGGGAGCAACCTCGGAAAAGGCAATTTGAGAACCGAGAAGAAAAAAGCCGAGGGCGACTGCAAGTATCCTATTCATATCAAACCTTTTTAGTGGCGGGAAAAATAGATGAGCCCGATGGAGCTGTCAAGCCCTTTTTGAAATGGAAAAACACCTCACCCCTCGACTATGCTCGGGGCAGGCCCCTTTATCCCCTCTCCACGGGGTGGAGTGGGGAAGGGCGATTCGTGAATCGCCCCTACAAAAACGTTTAGCCGGGCGGGAGCTTTTTCAAGCTTTTTATGTAATGAATCAGCTTAATCATTTCCTCTTCCCGGAGGTAGTCGAACTTGGGCATTATGCTTCCGGGGGATACGGATTGCGGGTCTTTGAAGTGCAGGATGAGCCATTCCTGCGAATGTCTCCGAGCCGCGCCAATCAGGGATGGGCCGGTCGCCGCTATGCGCCCATCCCCTTCATGACAGCCTTCACAGCCGTTTTGGGCAAACAGCTTCTCCCCTGCTTGGGCCAAAATCGGGTCGAAGCGAGCGGCTTCGGCCTGGGCGGCCCGCAGTTTCCGGTCCTCCTTGATGGAAAGAAAAGTCAAAAGGACAAGGGCAAAGACCGTCCCCCCTCCAAAAAATATCGCCAGCGGGCGGCGGTAGGGGGCTCTACGCGGCTTTTTGTCGATGAAGGGCAAAAGCAGAAGAACAATAAAAAAAAGACCCGGCAGAACGATGGCGCCGATAATTTCCAGCTTGCCGGGGAAATATTTTAAAAGCTGAAATAGGAATAAAAAATACCAATCCGGACGGGGAATGTAAGTTTCGTCGGTCGGGTCGGCAATGTCGTCCAAGGGCGCGCCGGCTTTCCAGGATAGAATCAAAAGCGCAGCAATCAGAAAAAAGGCAATGACCAAATCGCGGGCGGCCTGTTTGGGATAAAAAGGAAACCCTTGGGATAAATCGTTCTTGCTCTCGTTCCAGCTTCCGGCCGAGCCGTGTTTGGTGATTAAAAAAAGATGCAATCCGAGGAAGAAAACCAAAAGCGCCGGAAGGATGAGGATGTGCACGGCGTAAAAGCGGGTCAAAGCCAATGCGCCCAATTCCATTCCCCCCCGCACAATCTTCAGGATGTATTCGCCGATAACCGGCACCAGGCCCATCATATTTGTGCCGACCACGGTGGCCCAGTATCCTTTTTGGTCCCAGGGCAGCAAATAGCCGGTGAAAGCGAAGGCGGCGGTCAGAAGCAAAAGAAATACGCCCAAAATCCAGGTCAACTCGCGCGGCTTTTTATAAGCCGCCCAGAAAAATACCCGCAAGAGGTGTAAAGGGACGATGACCATCAAAAAGGAAGCCGCCCAGTAATGAATGCCGCGGATGATTTTGCCAAAGAGAACTTTTTCCTGAACGTAGGCAACCGAAGCATACGCCCCGTTGGGGGTGGGTGCGTAGTACAGGGCCAGGAAAATTCCCGTTATTATCTGAACGGTGAAAAGAAAAAGCGCTGCGCCCCCCAGCGTGAAAAACCAGTTGGTGGAAGGGGGCAAAAGCTTTTTCAGCCAGAAATTGGCAAACGCCTCCAGCCCCAGCCGCTCATCCAGAAAGCGATAAATTTTCTTCATCCGGATTCAGGCGACGCGAATGAAAAGCTTTCCCTCTTCAACCTTGGTATCGAATTGCGTCAAGGGTTTGGGGGGCGGGCCGGCCAACACCTTTCCTTCCGGGTCGTAAACTCCGCCGTGGCAGGGGCAGTGGAAATTTTTTTGTTCCTCGTTCCAGCCGACCGAGCAGCCCAGATGGGTGCAGACGGGGGAAAAAGCCACAAGCCCATCCGGGCGGCGGAGGATGAAAGCGTAGCGGCTGACTTTGGTTTTCATCCAGCCGTCCTCTCTTTCGTAGGAATATTCGACGCGGACAGGCCGGCCGGGGGCGAACTTATCGGCGCGGCCGAGCGAAACCCAGCCGCCTTCGCCTGCTTTTCGCAGAACGGGACTTAAAAGGTAGCCCCCGAGCGGAACGGCCAAGAGGGTGCTGATAAGTCCGCCCAATCCCTTAGCCAACAGTCCGAAGAAATCCCGCCGTCCTATTTCTTCCATCCTATCCTTTCAATTGCTTATACGCTGAAAGATTGGCGCTCTTTGACCCCACCCTTCGCCCCTCGCCAGAGGCAAGGGGCTAAATCCCTCCCCTTTAGGGGAGGGAAAAGAACTTACCAAATGGGGATACGGAGCATAAAGGATTTGAACACTAACTTCTTTTGGCCCAGTTCTCCGCAAATTGCAACAACAGCCGGGCGCCGAAACCGGTGGCCCCTTTCGGGACGTAGGGCTGACCTTTTTCTTCCAAATCAACTCCGGCGATGTCGATATGCGCCCAGGGGTAGTCGCCAATGAATTTTTTCAAAAAGCGGGCCGCCGACATAACCCCGCCGTATCGTCCGCCGGAGTTTTTCACGTCGGCAATCGAGCTTTTGATAAGCTGGTCGTACTCGTCGTAAAGCGGCATCTGCCAGAGCCGCTCGGCGGTTTGGGTGGAAGCTTTTTTGAGCCGGTCAATCACGCGCTGGTCGGTCCCCAGAACGGCGGCGCAAATATCCCCCAGAGCAACCCGGCAGGCGCCGGTCAGGGTGGCGATGTCCACCACCGCTTTGGGCTTGAAGCGCTCGGCATAGGTCAATGCGTCTGCCAGAATCAGCCGCCCCTCCGCATCAGTGTTGATAATCTCGATGGTCTTGCCGTTCAGCGCTTTTAAAATATCCCCCGGCTTGGTGGCCGTACCGGAGGGCATATTTTCGGTGACCGGCATCAGCCCGACAAGATGTATTGGAAGCTTTAAACGGGCGGCGGCGCCCACGGCGGCCAGAACAGCGGCGCTGCCAGCCATATCCCCTTTCATTTCATCCATTTTGTCCGCCGGTTTAAGCGAAATCCCGCCTGTGTCGAAGGTGACTCCCTTGCCGACCAGAACGACGGTATCCAGCCGAGGGCGTTCGGCATTATGCTCCAGAATCATAAAAACCGGCGGCTCGGCCGAGCCCTTCGCCACTCCCAAAAGCGCTCCCATTCCCAGTTTTTCGATTTCAGTTTTGGTTAAAACCTGAACTTTGAACCCCCACTTTTTCCCTTCGCTTCTGGCGATTTCGGCGTAGCGGGTCGGCGTTAAATAATTGCTCGGATAATTGGCCAAGTCACGCGTAAGAATGGTTGCTTCTGCGGCAACCCGTCCTCGTTGCGCCCCTTTTTCAGTCCGCTGCCCGACGGCCCGGTTGGCCACCAAAATGTTCAGGTGCTTGAGGCGAGATTTCTGCCGCTCATCCAATGTGGTCATATACTCCATCATTTTATAATTGGCTAAAAGGGCCGCTTCCACCATTGCCACCGTCGGCTCTTCCGCCTGGCTCACGGGCAAGGTTTTGGGATAAACGAGGGTGAGTTCTTTTAATCCGAGCTCGTTGGCTTTGTTGACCACCCGCCCGATGGCCCGGCGGACGGCTTCGGCATCAAAGCGGCGCTTGCCGTACCAGTCCAGAATGGCGCGTTTGATGCCGCCGTTCAAATAGACCACGGTGGTCTGTCCTTCTTTATAATCCCCTGTGGACAGAACCCGCGCCAAAGTTCCGCCGGTTTTCTTGTCGAAGGCGGCGAAATCCGGCTCGATTTTGTTTCCTTCAAAAACCGGGCAATAAACCGCCTCGGCCTTCAATTCCTCCAACTTCCCGACCTGAACGTTGATTTCCATTTTTTCTCCTTGAGAAAGCGAATAAACAGAGGACATTTGGGGCTGTCAATGATTTAAGTGAGCGTCCGCATCGAGGAGTCAGCCTGCAGGGCTTTTGGCAGTGCGGGAAACCGGCCTGATGTGGGCGAACATGCTGCGGGCGTTCCAGGTTGAGAAGGCTGTTACCAGCGACGGAGAGCCGTCGAGTTGGATGCGGCCCTCGCGGGTGGCTTGGGCCCAGCTAAGCTGGCCGGCGTGCCATTTGACGAAGGCTTCGGCTTCCGCCGTGATGTAGAGGTCTTCCTCGAAGCCGGGGTACGTCTTGCAGATCTCGGTGTCTCCGAGCTCGATGAGCAGCCAATAGCGCTCGCGGCGCGGGCGGCCGGTGAAGTCAAAGCGGATGACGACGCGTCGCTCCGGGAGCCGGTCCCGGCGGAGCGCGTTGCACATCGACCACAGGGCCACAAAGGGGTCAAGGTTCTCGGGGGCGATCTCGAGCCAACGCGCACCCCACTCGCCGAGCGACTGGCAGACCGTGAAGAGCTCGCGGCCCGCAGACGTGAGCTTGTAATGGTGCCCGCGCCCGCCGGGCTTGGGTGCCGACTCGATGACACCGAACCGTTCGAGCTGCTTGAGCCGCTGTGAGAGCAGGGTACGGGAGAGTCCGGGCGCGCCCTCCAGGATCTCGCTGAAGTTTCCGCAGCCGAGGTGCAGGTTGCGGATGATCAAAGGCGTCCAGCGCTCGGCGAAGATCTCGGCGCCGCGGGCGATGGGGCAGTATTGGCCGTACGTCCTCACGACGCCAATATCCACACCCGCCTTGGGTTGTCAAGTCCAGATTCTTTACTTGACGGCCGGGGTCCGCGGTAGTTGAATGTGGTCGTTAAGAAAGGAGGACACGATGAGGACACCGACGACCTACGGAAGCCCGTTGCGAAACACAGGCCGTGCCTTGCGCTGGCCAAAGGGCTCCTGGAGCATCCCGTTCAGCTTATGGAGACGCACACTTGAGTTCAAGGAGGATCTCATGAGAGTTCATGTAGTTCTTGCGATCATGCTCGTTGCCGGCGTTCACGCGCAGGCGCTCGCGAAGGAAGGCCCGGTCGACTGGGCGGTGAATGCGACGATTATCGATGGCTGCAGCTGCCGCATGTTGTGTCCGTGCATCTTCGGCTCGCCTGCCGAAGTCGGCTCGGTCGGAACCCACAAGCATGAGGGACACACGTCCTGCTACTTCAACGCGGCGTTCAAGGTCAATAAGGGCAATTATGGCAAGGCGAAGCTGGATGGCCTGAAGTTCTGGTTCGCGGGAGACAAGGGCGACGCCAAGACCGTCGAACTTACATTCGAGCCTGCTGCGACCAAAGAGCAGCGGGAAGGGGTTCGCGTGTTCTTGGCCCATTTCCTGCCCCAAAAGTGGATCTCATTTACGGAGGGACCCGATGCAAAGATCGATTGGAAAGCCGGGGCGACTCACGCCGAGGCCAAGCTCGATGGGGGAAAGGCGGCTGAAGTGGTGATGAGTCGATTCTCCGGTGCCACGGGTAAAGGTACGACTGTCATCAAGGATATGAAGTACTTCGCCGCCCCTCGGAATGACGGGTTCAATATCATGCCGGTCGATACGCTCGTCTATCGTCGCGGACCCACGCCGGCACCGTTCGAGTTCAAGGGGACCTCGGGATGGACCATCACCGTCGACATGAATTCCAAGGATCTGGTTGCGGCGCAGTAGAGACCCTGTTCACACGTTGTGCCCAGAGGTCTTATCCAGCCAAACGTAGGATTTGGTTGTCATAAGCGATCCGGCGGCAGATCCCGCGGTTCTACCGCGACGAGGTTCGGCACTGCGCCAAAAAGTCGGATAATTGCCCGTTATGCAAACAAAAAGCCCGATGTTTGACTATCGGGCTTTTGAATCGGAATTGAAAGGTGTCGGGTTTAGTCCCTTTTTATTTCGATTTTCCCTTGCAACAGTTCATCCAGGGCTTCCTCGGCCACCCGGTGCATTCCGCGGGCTGGATTCGGCTCGGCGGCGGCCATTTCGTTTTCCTTCAACCGCTGGAGGTTCAATATCCGGGCTCTTTTGGAGGCCATAATCACCGCCTCGTAGGAGTTCCGGGCGTACTTCGTAATTTTGCTTAGGTCCTTCAACTCTCTCATCGTTACCCTTTCCTGATGGGGAAAGCTTTTCCCCGCCTCTGGGCAAAATTCGGAAAGGCCGGTAAAAAACTCCGGTCTTCCCGGGGCTTCCGCTTTTTACTTCACCACTTCAAAATCGGCGTCCACGGCCCCTTTGCCGCTTTCTCCCGAGTCGCCCGAGGAGGGAGTGCCGGCCGGTTCCTGCGGCCCGCCGCCGGGCTGCGAGGCCCCGGCCCCCTGCTTATACATCTCCTCCGCCGCCTTATGCCAGGCGGAAGTCAGCTTATCGTAGGTGGAACGGATGCGCCCCATATCTCCCGATTTCAAAGCCTCGCGCGCCTCGGCGGCCGCTTCCTCCACGTTCTTTTTCGTGTCCGCCGAGATTTTATCCCCCTGCTCCTTTAAGTTTTTCTCGGTCTGGTAGGCCAGCTGGTCGGCTTTGTTGCGCAGCTCCACCTCTTCCTTGCGCTTCTGGTCTTCCGCCTCGTGGGACTTGGCCTCTTCCACCATTTTCTTGATTTCCGACTCGTTAAGCCCGCTGGAGGGCTGGATTTTTATCTGCTGTTGCCGTCCGGTGGCCTTGTCCTTGGCGGAGACGTTCAAAATCCCGTTGGCGTCGATGTCGAAGGTGACTTCGATTTGCGGCAGGCCGCGCGGGGCCGGCGGAATGCCGTCCAGAAGGAATCTTCCGATGGACTTGTTATCCGTTGCCATCGGGCGTTCCCCCTGCAGGACGTGAATTTCCACCGAGGTCTGGTTGTCGTCGGCAGTCGAAAAGATTTCCGACTTGCGGGTCGGGATGGTGGTATTCCGCTCGATGAGCCGAGTGAAGACGCGGCCCAAAGTCTCGATGCCCAAGGAAAGCGGGGTGACGTCCAAAAGCAGAATGTCCTTGACCTCGCCGGTCAGAACCGCCGCCTGAATCGCGGCGCCCACCGCCACCACCTCGTCCGGGTTGACTCCTTTGTGCGGTTCTTTGGCGAACAAGCGGCGCACGGTCTCTTCCACTTTCGGCATCCTGATCATTCCGCCGACCAGCACCACTTCGTCAATCCGGCCGACTTCAAGCTTGGCGTCCGCCAAAGCCCGCTTGCAGGGCTCCACGCTCCGCTGGATTAAATCCTCGACCAACTGCTCCAACTTGGCGCGGGTCAAAGTGACGTTCAAATGCTTCGGCCCGGAGGCGTCCGCGGTGATGAAGGGGAGATTGATGGCCGTTTCCATCGTGGTGGAAAGCTCGATTTTCGCCTTTTCCGCGGCTTCCTTCAAGCGCTGCAAAGCCATCGGGTCTTTGGACAAATCGATGCCCTGGTCTTTTTTGAACTCCGAAACCAGCCAGTCCATTATCCGTTTGTCGAAGTCATCCCCTCCCAGATGGGTATCCCCGTTGGTGGAGCGGACTTCGAAAACGCCGTCCCCTAATTCGAGGATGGAAATATCGAAGGTGCCGCCGCCCAAATCATACACGGCAATCTTCTCGTCTTTCTTTTTATCCAATCCATAGGCCAGCGAAGCGGCGGTCGGCTCGTTGATGATGCGCTTGACTTCCAACCCCGCTATGCGGCCGGCATCCTTGGTCGCCTGCCTTTGGCTGTCGTTGAAGTAGGCCGGGACGGTGATTACCGCTTCGGTAATCGGTTCTCCGAGGTACGCCTCGGCATCTTTTTTTATTTTGGAGAGAATCATTGCCGAAATCTCCGGCGGGGAATACTGCTTTCCCTCTATTTCCACCCGGGCGTCGCCGTTGGGGCCTTCCACTACCTTGTATGGGAAGTTTTTGGCCTCCTGGACCACCTCGGAATATTTCCGCCCCATAAAGCGCTTGATGGAAAAAATCGTGTTGAACGGGTTGGTTATCGCCTGCCGCTTGGCCACCTGCCCGACTAAAATTTCGCCATTTTTCTGGAAGGCAACCACGGAGGGAGTGGTGCGGCCTCCTTCGGCGTTGACGATGACGGCCGGCTTGCCACCTTCCATCACCGCCACGCAGGAATTGGTCGTCCCCAAATCTATGCCTATCACTTTACCCATTTTCAATCATCTCCTTTTCACATTTTCTTTCTTCCGGTAGCGGAAGTCTTCAGACTTCCACAATGGAAATCCGAGGATTTCCGCCACGCCTTCGCTGTCCAATATACTCTTTTCCGTTCTCTTCATAAAGGAAATCCCTGCCTCCGGCCCAAAGCGGCCAGAGGCAGGGGAAGCTCCCGAAATCGGGTTAGTTGACCGAAATCGAAATTTCCTTCGGCTTGACCTCTTCCGCTTTGAGCAGGGTGATGGTCAAAACACCGTCCTTGTAAGCGGCCTTGACCTTCTCCGCCTGCACCAGAGTCGGCAGGGTGAAAGAGCGGACGAAGGAGCCGTAGCTCCGTTCCAAACGATGGAAAGTGGCGCCCTTCGCCTCTGTTTCCTGCTTTCTCTCGCCGCGCAGGGTCAGAATGTTGTCCTGCAGGGTGACCGAGAGGGTCTCTTTATCCATCCCCGGAACCTCGGCACGAACAATGACCTCATCTTTGGTTTCCGCCACATCCACCACTGGAGCCCATTCGTCCGTTAGCCTGAAAATGTCCCGATTGAAGATGTCGGAAAACAGCCGGTCCACCTCACGGGAAAAACCGGGTACCAAGTCCAGCATCGGATTGGTTCTTAAAGCAAGTCTCGTCATTTTTATTTCCTCCTTTCCTATTTTTTCACTCAATATTAAATCAAGAGTTGTGCCAACAAGCCATATATTGACCTAACAGACTACATAACAATATATTAGGAGAAAATATTGAAGTGTTTGTGAAAGAGTGAAAAAATGTCGAAATGGCAGAGTAAGAGTAAGAATTACAGAAAATCGGTAATTCTGGCAGTTACTTTTGCATCTTCGACAGCAGGATTTTGGCGGTATCTGAAAGCGGATTGCTTGTCAAAAGAAGCTTTTGGGTCTTTGAAAGGGAGTCGGCCACTTCCCTGATTTTGACATTGGAACGTTCATCCCCAATCCGGGCGAGCCCCTTTAAGATGGCGACCTTGACCGGCATCGTCTGCCCGCCGGTCTGGTCAATCAGACGCCGACCAAGCGGCGTGGTTGGGTCCAGAAGCCCGATGAGAAAATCCCGCGCCCGGCTGCCGCTTATGATGCTGACGGCATATATCACCGGGATGGCATCGTGAGAAGCGGGGTCGAAACGGGAAAAAAGAAAATCCAAGTCTTCCTCCCCGGCCGAATCGCTCATCGCCACAAAAGCCATCCGGCGGATTTCTTCGGAGGAGTCCAAGGCCAGCTTTTTCAAAAGCGGCAGCTTCCTCCGGCCGGGGAGTTTTTCCAGCGCTTTGACCGCCTCTTTGCGCAGCCGGAAGTCGGAATCGGCCGCCGGCATTTCCAGAACCGGCACGGCGGAGTCCTTGCGCAAATTGCCGAGAATGTGGATGGCGTTGCGCAGCCGGTACCAGCTTTCCTCTTCCAAACTCCCTTCCGGTTTCCTTTTGTAGTTCGAGGGGTCGGCCAACAAGGTGGCCGCCACCACGAGCGAGTTGTTGCCGAGGTTGGACAAAATCTTCAAAACGTTCTGGCGGATAAAGCGGGAGGGGTGGGACATCTTTTCCGAAAGGGCCTGGGCTGTCTCCAAGGAGCCGATGGCGGATAAAATCTGCCGCACCCAGACCGCCCTTCCTCTTTCCTCCGTGTCCAGTTCGGAAATGAGCTTCTGGATGATTTCGGGCCGGTTCAGGTTATCCAACACCTTGCGGATGAGCAAGCTTCCCATAGGTTTCCCCGGCTCCTCCAGTTCCAGCCGGCCGGCCAAAAGCCCGAGCATCTCCCCCACGGGCTGGTAAAATTTCTTTTCTATGCAGAGTTCGGAGATGAGCAAAAGGGTTTCGGCAAACTCCAAGCTTTCCTTTTGTTCCACCACAAAGCCGACGAGGCGGCGGAGAAATATCAAAAACTGTTCCGGCTCGGAGGAAACGGTCGGTTCCAGCACCTTGCGGGCAGTGAGGTAAGCCCCCTGCCGGGCTTCCGCCAGAGGGGAAACCAAAGCATCGGCAATCGAGGCGAGATTATGCCCGACCACTTCTGGGCGGCGCAATTTGAGGCATTTGATGAAAAGGTCGGCATAGCGGGCGAGTTCTTCGGCGCTGATTCCTTCCAAAATCCGCTGCCCCAGATTTTCCAGCTCGCTGGTTATTTCCAGCTTCAGACGGGAGGAGACGTCGAGCGCCGACTCATAAAACGGTCGGGGGACTCTTTTGGAATCAAGATGGGACTTCAACCGGATCAAAAATTTATCTTTCTCCCGCGTTTTCAAGGCGGCGTTGACCAGAAAGCGGAACGATTGCTGTTTGGAAGCCACCTCCTGCGGGGAAGTGAAATCGGCCGGCAGGGCGGTTTCCAAAAGAGTCAAAACCATCTGGTCGTTCATCCCCTCCAGAACGGCGAAGAGCCCCTCCTCCAGCACCTTCAACCGAAACTCGATGCCCCACTGCTCCAGCATCTCCTTTTGGCGGAGGAGGCCGCCGGAAACGAGCGCGGTCAGCAACTCCGGCCGGTTTTTCAACACCGCCTTGGCCATATGGCGGCAGGAAAAATCCTGCCGGTAGGCGGCCGAAAAGGAATTTTCAGTTTCCAGAACGAGTTTGGCGGCCGGAGTGTCGGCCTCGATGGAAAGCACTTTTTTCTGCTGAAGGTAGTCCTTGAGAGGGACCCGCCGGGCCTGCGGCCCGAAAAGATGGCTTAAAAACAAAGCCAACTCGGTGGGGGAAAGGGTGTCGTGGAAAATGAAGTTGGAGACTTTCGATTCCCCCATAGCCCGGGAAAAATTGGAGGTGAAAACAACCGCCAAAAGCGGAATGCCAGAAACCGAGACCGAATTTCCGGCCTGGGCCAAAACCAGCGACTGCCGCAGCCGGAACCATTTTTTGAAAAGGAAAAAGGGGCGCTCGCAGACGGAGGCAACCGTGGGGTGCTCCGGCTCGTACATTTTCAGCCGCCGGGCGGCGGTGTAACATTCCCGCACGATTTCCGTGCCAAGCTCCAGCAAATTCGGATTCTCTTCAGAAAAGACCGGCCGCATAAGCCCCACTTCCGACTGCCGTTAAGTTCGAATAAATCGATGCCTGAAGATTAGAACCGGAAGGCCAAAACCCGTCTGCCGGTCGTGGCAAGAAACAGGGTGTTCCCTTCGAGAACCGGCCGGCCGACCAGCCCACCGGGGATGCGCCGCTCCCATAAAATTTCACCGTTCGCTTCCGACAGGGCCAAAAACCGCCCTTCCACCGTTCCGACCAGCGCCGCGCCGCCGGCGGCCAGAAGCGGGGCGTTGACCAGGCTTTCCAGTTTTCGTTCCCACCGTTTTGCCCCGTCGGCGGCGCTGCAAGCGGTGACCGTGCCGGCTGTGGAAGCGTAAAAAACCAGCGAGTCTCCAAGGGCCAGCGAGCGGACTTTCCCATCCGTCTTGGCCTCCCAGAGAAGTTTTCCTTCACCGGTGGAAAAGCAGCAAACGGAGGAATCCCCCCCTCCGGCAAAGAGCCGGTCCCCTGCGGTTTCAAGACAGAGAAGTGCCGCCGGCCGCTTTTGCGAATGAACGATTTTTCCATTTGCAATAGCATTCAGTTTTCCTTCAAAATCGGCCAGGTAGAAAAAGGTATCCGCCGCCACCGGCGGACAGGACAGGGGTGCAAGTTGTTGATTCCACAAGGGTTTTCCGTTATCGGCTCGCAGAGCATATACCCACCCGCCCCTATTAATCGCAAGCACTGTGCCAGCCGGGTCGGTTTCCCCCCTTTTTAGTATCGGCACTTCGCCGGCTTCGTTTAAAGCGAACCGCCACTCGGTTTCCCCCTCCACCAGTGAATAGGAAATAAGCTCCCCGCTGCCCGATTCTTCGGCGATGAGGAGGTTTTCCCGCCCGTCGAAAACCACCCCGGCGGTGACGCCGGAGATGTCATACACCCCCAGTCTTTTTCCCGTGCCCTTGTTCACAAACCAGACCGAGCGGTTCTTTAGCGGTACGGCCAAAAGACTGCCAAAGGAAACCATCGGGGCCGAAGGCGCAGCCGAAAGCTTGAGGCTCCAAGCCAGATGCGGCTCTGTGGTGAAATCGGACCGGGTTTCAGCCGGCGGGGGAGGATGAAGAACGGCTGGCTGCAAAAACACCCGGTTGGCGCAGGAGGCCAAAAGAAAAGAGAAAACGGCAATTGCGCCCGGCCGCCTGTCAAAACCAAAACGAACTGTCACCGTGCGGATGGATTAATCGTTCATCCCCAGAACGTCCAAAACGAAAGCGTATTCGAAGGCGATTTCCTTCAGATAATCATACCGCCCGGAGGCGCCGCCATGCCCGGCTCCCATATTCATCTTCAAAAGAAGCCGGTTGTTTCCTTTTTTCAAAGCCCGCAATTTGGCCGTCCATTTGGCCGGTTCCCAATAGGCCACCCGGGGGTCGTTCAGACCGGCGGTGATTAACATGTTCGGATACTTTTTGGCCGCCACGTTGTCGTAGGGGGAATAGGACATCATATAGTCGTAAAACTCCTTCTTGTTCGGATTCCCCCACTCTTCGTACTCGATGACGGTCAAGGGAATGGTCGCATCCAGCATTGTGTTGACCACGTCCACGAACGGCACCTTGGCCACGACGGCACGGAACAAATCGGGGCGCATATTCGTCACGGCTCCCATCAAAAGCCCGCCGGCGCTGCCGCCGGAGACGACCAGCCGGTCTTTGGAGGTGTATTTCTCCCCAACCAGATGCTCGGCGCAGGCGATAAAATCGGTAAACGTGTTTTTCTTTTTGAGCAATTTCCCATCCTCGTACCAGTACCGCCCCATTTCCCCGCCGCCGCGAATGTGGGGGATGGCGAAGACAAACCCCCGGTCGAGCAGGCTCAAGCGGTTGGAGTTGAAATTCGGGTCCATACTGAATCCGTAAGAACCGTAGCCGTAGAGGTAACAGAAGTTTTGGCCGTTTATTTGCATCCCTTTTTTATAAATGAGCGAAATCGGAATCTCCGTTCCATCCGGCGCTTCGGCCGAAATCCGTTCCGACTGATACAACTGCGGATTGTAGCCGCCCAATACCTCGGTTTGCTTTTTCAACTCCCGCCGGCGGGTGTCCATGTCGTAATCATAAATCGAGTTGGGCGTAATCAGCGAAGTGTAATTAAAGCGCAAGACGTTCGTGTTGAAATCCGGATTTCCCGCCGCCGAGACCGTGTACACCGGTTCGGGAAATTCGATGTAATGGAATTCGTCGGTGACGAAATTCATCACCCGCAGCTGCTTGTATCCCCCTTTGCGCTCGGTCACGACGAGATGGTCTTTGAAGGCATCCGCGTCGTCCACTTTCACGTCGGGACGGTGGGGCAAAACGTCTTTCCAATTGGCCTTGGACGGATCAGAAACCGGCGCTTCCACCAGCCTGAAGTTTTTGGCGTTGTCATTGGTGACGATATAAAACTTCTCATCGTGGTGATCCACCATATACTCCATTTCGTGCTGGCGGGGATGGACGACCTTGAACTCGCCGGCGGGCTCGCCCGCGTCGAGATACCATACCTCGGAGGTGGTGTTGCTCGACAAATTCATCATAATATACTTGCGGCTTCTGGTTTTCTCGAGTTCCAGATAAAAAGCGTCATCTTTTTCATGATAAACCAAAACGTCATTTTTCGGGTTATCCCCCAGAACGTGGCGGTAAAGCTTGTAGGGGCGCATCGCTTCATCGAGGGTGGTGTAGAAAAGCGTCTTGTCGTCGTTCCCCCACTCCACTGAATAATAGATGTCGGGGATTCGGTCGGACAGGAGCGCCCCGGTGGTCAAATCTTTCACCAGCAGGGTGAACTTTTCCGAGCCGGCCGTGTCGGTCGAAAAGGCCAAATAGCGGTGGTCGGGGCTTTGGGTATGCGTGCCGATTTTCATAAAGGAGTGCCCCGCCGCCAGTTCGTTGACGTCCAAGATCATTTCCTCGGCCGCTTCAAGGCTTCCTTTTTTCCGGCAGTAAATCGGGTATTGCTTCCCTTCTTCCGTGCGGCTGTAATAATAGTAGTCGTCGATTTTTTCGGGAACGGACAAATCGGTTTCCTTGATGCGGCCAAGCATCTCCTTGTACAGCTTTTCCTGAAACGCTTCGGTATGCTTCATCACCGCTTCCGTGTATTTGTTTTCCGCTTCGAGGTAGGAGATGACTTCCGGGTTCTCCCGGTTGCGCAGGTAGAAATAGTTATCCGTGCGGATGTAGCCGTTCACGGTGTCGATTTTGGGAATGATTTTGGCCGCCGGAGGCCGGATAGTTTCAGCGTTCACCGTTCCGTTCACAATAAGATTCATAATGCAAAACGCCAGCGTCTTGGACCAAGTTCGGGATGGCATCGCCAAGCTCCTTTCATATCGGAGAGCGAATATAACGACTGAAAGGGCCTTTTGCAGGCAGGGGTTGAATATATTCAACCCCTACGTGGAGGTCTAAAGACCTCCGCTACGCTACTTGGGCTTGGCGCAATTGTCGGGAGTAACCCTGATCGGGACCAGAGCTCGGCTCGGGCAGACTCCCGACACAACAAGGAACTAAAAATTCCATCCAAAGAAGAAATCGAAACGGGTGTCGGATTCGATGGTGCGGAAATCGGTGCGGCGGGCCCAGTCGAAACGGAGAACGGTCAGATAGCCGAAATTCACCCGCGCCCCCATCCCCAAAGCCCCCTTCATCCTCCCGAAGTTTTCGTTCCAGGCGTTGCCGGCATCGAAAAAGAGAGCCCCCCGAATCCCCTCCAGCCCGAAGTTTCCGAAGGGGAAACCGACCACCAGCCGGTTGATTAAAGGAAAGCGCAGCTCGTGGGAAGCCAAAAACATATGCCGCCCGTAAAAGGCCCGCCGGGAATAGCCCCGCAACGACCAGCTGCCGCCGAGATAGATGCGCTGGGGCTCCTCGCCGGAGGAGGAAAAACCGGCCAGCCGGACGGCGAAAGCGGAGGCTCGTCCCAGCCGGAAATATTTGCGCAAATCGGCGGAATAGGAGCGGCTGAAAAGCTTGGAGCTGCGCACGTCCGAGGTCAGGCCGACCGAAAAATTATAGCGGCTGCCGTCAATCGGCCCGGAAAGTTCCCAGATGGAGTTGTCCTTGACCCAGGAAAGACTGCCGGTCAGAAGGGCGGCATCCCGACGGCGGCCGGAAAAATAGTACTGCCGGCGGGAATAGCGCAAAAACCCGAAGGCCTCCAGCCGCTGAAACTTGGACAAGGGATAGCTGGCGAAACCAAGCCCGCCGGCCACCCGCTCGGCGAAATCCCCTTCGTAATCGTCCAAAAACTCGTCGTAAAAATGGTAAACCCCCGCGCCGTAGTTGATGCGGCGGGTTTTGTTGACGTAGGTGACGCCGACGTTGAAGCTGGAAAGAAGGGAATTCCGGTCGCTGGCGGTGTTGGATAAAAAGAAATAGTACTGCTTGTTCCCGAGCATATCGGTGAGCGCGGTCTGCAAGCCGCCGACCGGACCGTACAAGGCGTCGTAGGCAATCGCCGACTGGGCCAAATCGAGCGAAAAATCGTTTTTGTATTTGACTTTTCCCTTCGTTTTCTCCCCCGCCAGCTTCTCGGGCGACCAGGCCAAAGGGGCCGGGGGAGCGGCGGCCGACTCGGCCGGAAAGGAATCGAGGCCCGGATAATCGAGCGCATACACCTGAAAGCCAAAGTTCTTGAAACCGGAAAAGACAATTTTTTTGCCGTCGGCCGTAAAGCGGGGATGGGTGACGCCGGTCAAAAAACGGGTAATCCGGTGCGGCCGCAATTCTTCGTCCAAAACGTAGACGTCCGACCCCTCGCCGCGGTTGGAGGCGTAGATAATCCTCTGGCCGTCCGGCGAGAGGGAGGGGTACAAATCATCCTGCCGGCCGGAGGTAATCGGCACAATCTGCCGGCCGGGAAAGGACATTCGATACAGATTGGTATAGCCGAGTGACCCAAAGAAACCCCGGTCGGAGGCGAAAATTATGGAGTTTCCATCCGCCGAAAAAACCGGGTCGCGGTCCTCGTAGAGGTCCTCCGTCAGCCGCTCCAGCTTTTTGCTCCCTCGTTCGACCGTGTACAAATCCGAAAAACCGGATTTCTCGCTCCCTTCAAAGCAGAGCGTGGAACCGTCCGCCGACCAGCCGGGGGAGGAAATCTCAATCAGGTTCGGAAAATCAAATTCCTCCACCACCCCTCTTTTGGGAATGCTGTAGACATAGAGCCGGTCTTTTTCGTTGTTTTTTGAAACGAAGGCGACCTCCCCCTTCGGGTTGGCGGAAATGCCGGAGCGAAACAGGTGCAGCGACTCGAAGGCGCGCGAACGCTCCCCCTTGACCAAAGTCACCGGTTTTTTTTGCCGGCCGTTCAGGGGAACCATATACAGCCCGGAATACCCGAGCCGGTTGGCCTTGTACACCACCCAGTCCCCCCGGGCCTCCCCCTCGTTCAAGGTGACCGGCGCCGGCTCCACCGAAAGCCCGCCGGAGGAAAGCTTTTTGGCCTTGCGGTCGGGAAATTCCCTTTGCGCCACCTGCGGGTAGAAGCGCTGCTTCAGCGAAAACTCCCACTCCTCCCCCAGTTTTTTCAGGTCCTTTTGGTAAACGAGATAAACCAGCTCCTCGAACGTTTCCCCGCGCCACCAGTTTTCAAAAAGCTGCAAGAGCCGGTCGGAGCCGTAATTTTCGGACAAAAAGCGGACGAACGATTCCCCCTCCTTGTACATCATAAAACTGCCGGAAATCTGGTAGAGGTCCGGCACGGAGACCAAAATGTTGTTGACCACCAAGTCGGTCATCACCATCCGGGCCTGGTCGTCCTCCGGCCGGCTCCAGGCCTCGGCTATTCCCTCTGTGAACCAGAGAGGGGAATAGGGCGTGCGGGTCTTTTTGTGCCCCTTCATCACGGCCGCGATTTTTTCGAGCATGAAAACGTGAATCAGCTCGTGCCGCAAAACCTTTTTGAACTCGGCAAAGGAGCCGGTATAGGGCAGAACCACCCGCCCTTTGAAGAATTCCGTGAACCCGCCGGTCGCCTCCCCAATCATATCCGGTATCACGTTGGTCTGCTCGAAATAGCTGGGGGAGCTGTACAGAATCAAGGGAGTGGGATTGTCGATGGCCAGATTAAACAGGCCGGAAAACTCCCGGTAGGCCTCCTCCGCCAGTTGGGCTCCGATTTCGGCAATCTCTTCCTCCTCCTCGTAGAAGTAGATTTTGAAATGCTCGCTGGTCAGAACCTGCCAGTCGAAGCGGGTGTATTGGACCTTGTTCTGGCCGAAGTAGAACTGCGCCGGAGCGGCGGAGAAGAGCAAAACGAGCGAACCAAGGAAGACGAGGAGGCGTGCGGCCGTTTTCATCCTATATTTCTGATTTCGGCAGCCATCCTTTTTATCTCCACTCTTTAGAAAATACGCAAGATTTTCAAAAAATGGTAGCCGACACTTTGGTGTCGGATTGGGGCCGAAAAGCCCTCGACTCCCTCGACTTCGCTCGGGACAAGTGAAGTCGAGGCTACCGATACAGGCAAACTGACAGGAGCGAACCTTGCCTGCGGTAAGCATAGCCGAAGCGGTGTCCGCCCGTGTAGGGGTTTGATTAATCCCTCGCCGGGCAGGCAAACCCCTACAATACCGATTCAACCGTTGACTATTTTCCCATTCCTTTTAAGTTTGCCCCGATGCCAAACCGGCCGGGCGCAACCCCCATTAACGTTCTGCTCCTCGAGAAAATCCATCCCGACGCCGCCGGCCAGTTCCGCGCCAAAAACTACGCCGTCGCCGAAAAACCGAACTCCCCCGCCGGGGCGGAACTCGGCCGGATGCTGGGGGAGGTTCAAATTCTCGGCATCCGCTCCAAAACCAAAGTCACCCCCACGCTTTTGCAAAAAGCCCCCGAGTTGCTGGCCGTCGGCTGTTTTTGCATCGGCACCGACCAGGTCGATTTGAAAAAATGCTCGGAGCGGGGGATTGCCGTCTTCAACGCCCCCTTTTCCAGCACCCGCAGCGTCACCGAGCTGGTCATCGGCGAAATCATAATGCTTTTGCGCCGCGCCTTCGAGAGGAGCGCCGCCGCCCACCAGGGCACCTGGGCCAAGGGGGAGGATGCCAGCTTTGAGGTGCGCGGCAAGACCCTGGGCATCGTCGGCTACGGCCACATCGGCTCGCAGGTATCGGTCCTCGCCGAAGCGCTCGGAATGAACGTCGCCTTTTACGACGTCGCCGAAAAGCTGGCCCTGGGAAACGCCCGTCCGGTCCACTCGCTGGAAGAACTTTTGCGCAAGGCGGACATCGTCACCCTGCACGTGCCGGAGGATAAATCCACCCGGAATATGATTGGTGCCCGCCAGTTGGAGATTATGAGAAAAGGAAGCTACCTGATTAACACCAGTCGCGGCAGCGTGGTGGTCCTGGAGGCATTACACCAAGCTTTGAAAGAAGGGCATCTACGGGGTGCGGCCGTCGATGTTTATCCCAATGAGCCGTCCACCTCCGGCGAGCGCTTCAGCTGCCTTTTGCAGGGGCTGCCCAACGTGATTTTGACCCCCCACGTCGCCGGCAGCACAGAGGAGGCCCAGGCCGACATCGCCCAGAAAACCTCCAACCGGCTCATCCGCTTTCTCGAATTCGGCACCACCGCCGGCAGCGTCAACTTCCCGGAGGTGGAACTGCCGGTCTTGAACAAAAACCACCGCATCATTCACATCCACAAAAACACGCCCGGGGTAATCAAGCAGGTCGCCGAAATTCTGGCCCGTCACCAGTACAACATCGAGGGGGAATACCTGCGCACCACCCACGAGCTGGGGTATCTGGTGACCGACGTGAACCGCAAAGTAACCCCGGAAGTCCAGTCCGAGTTGAAAAAGGTGCGGGCCACACTGAAAGTCCGGGTTCTGTTCTAAGTGAGCGCTTCCGATTTTGTTTCTTTCAACCCCGGCCCTTCCCAGCTTTACCCCGAAATTGAAGGGGACATTCGACAGGCCATAGAGGAGCACATTCTTTCCCTTTCCCACCGCTCCGAAAAATTCGGCGAAGTGGTCCGCCGGACCAAAGAGAATCTGCGAACCTACTTTTCCATTCCCATCGATTACCGCATCTTTTTCGTTTCCTCCGCCGTCGAGTCGATGGAAATCGCCCTGCGAAACGGCTGCGGAGAGCGCAGTTTCCATTTCGTGAACGGCGCTTTTGCCCGGCGGTTTTTCACCTCCGCCCAGTACGTAAAGAAAAACCCGCTGCACCTGACGGCCGAAGAGGGGCACGGCTTTGGGTTGGAACAATCAAAAATTCCGGCCGATTGCGACCTGGTCTGCCTGACCCAGAACGAGACCTCTACAGGGGTGCGGCTGCCGTATGAGTTTATCCAGAAAATCCGGGGCGACTATCCCGACAAGCTTGTCGCCGTCGATATCGTCTCTTCCGCCGCCACGGAAAAACTTCCCTTCGAGGCGGCCGATTTCTGGTTTTTCTCCGTCCAGAAGGCTTGCGGCCTTCCGGCCGGTTTGGGCGTCATCATTGTGTCGAAACGGGCTTTGACCAAAGCCCGCACCCGGGCCGCACAGGGGGCCGACATCGGCTCCCACCATTCCCTTTTGTCGCTCGACGACTTCGGCCAGAAAGGTCAAACCCCGGCCACCCCGAATATGCTGGCTATCTATCTGTTGGGCAAACGGTTTGAGCGACTAATTAAAGTCGGAATTGAAGCAGTTGAAAAAGATACCAAAGAAAAAGCCAAAACCCTTTACGACTGGCTGGAGGGCCATCCGGTCTTAAAACCGTTTGTTAAAAACCCGACGGACCGTTCCTTTACGGTCATCCCCGCCCACCTGCCGGAAGGCAAAACCGCAACGGCAGTGCAAGAGGCCCTGAAACCCCACAATATCGCCGTTGGCTCCGGCTATGGCACTTTCAAAGAAACCCAAATCCGCATAGCCAATTTCCCGCAGCATTCGAAAGAAAACATTAGCCACCTAATCGAAACCCTTGACCTTGTTCTGAAACCGTAGGGGTGAACCTTTAGGTTCACCCGAGGGCGCACCTGAAGGTACGCCCCTACGTTTTTACCATGGTAGCCGACACTTCCTTGTCCCGAGCGCAGTCGAGGGAAGTGTCGGAAAAGCCCTCGACTAAAGTCGAGGCTACCAAGTTGCGTTGTTTAATAAATGCGGGGCCTTTCCCCTACGGCGTGGAAACTTTGCCGCTCCGTTTTGAGGTCGTGTCGGGCGGTTTTCCGGAGAGGGGCTGTTCCGAAGGAATTTTCGGCGAAGTCTCCGGTTTATCTATGGCGATGCGGGCGCCGGAGACGGCCTGATCCGAAAGCTGGCCAGCCTTGTACTGCTTCCAGATGTCGGAATAAGCGGTCTCCAGCGGCACGGAAGCCGACACGACTTCATCCAAACAACCTTTCAAAAACTTGTAGGTCTGAGTTTCCGGATTGGCAAACAGGAAAGCGGGAGCGTGGAAACCGCGCCGCAAATAGGGATAGTGGTGCACGTAGAGTGAGCCGTCAAACTTGTAGAAGGCGTGGGTGGGGTAGTGCGGAAAGACCCGTATGGAAAGCTTGTTGACGTCCTGCCCCTGTTTTAGCAGGCGGAGCCGCCATTGGAAGAGCCGGTAGGACTGTTCGGCCAGGTCCTCCAGGCCCCGAATCCAGGCGGTCTCTTCTTCCTTTCCGTTGGAGGTTACGTCCGCTTTGGATTCCTCCATATAGCGCAGCCACATCGCCGGGGAGCGGGGGTCGGCCAAAACGAGGGTAACCGAGCCCCCTTTGGCCAGAATCATCTCAAAGGCCGAGTAATACTCCGGATTGTCGGTGAAGTTTAAGTCCAGTTTGGCGATGGTGACGTTGGTCGATTTGCGGATTTCGGAGAGCCAGTCGTAATGGACGTTTTGGGCCAAAACCCGCTCCACGCCCGTTTTGGCCCGGTCGGCCAGGATTCCCTCGGTGTTAAGCAGGGCGGTGTTGTTGGCGTGGAGCTCATCCACGACTTTGCGAAGCGAGCCCGTGGCCTGGCGGTCGCGCAGGGCGGCGACGGCGAAAAGGCCCAAAACCAGCAGGGTGACGTTGGTGCGGGTGCTTTCCGACATCCGCTTGACCAGGCCGAAAAGGGCGACGCTGAAGGCCAGAAAGATGCCGATTATCCAGTCCAGGTTCTCGACCAGGGACGGCACGTTATTGGCGCCTTGTTTTACGAACTCTTCCATACCAAATTGGGGTTAACTACCCCCTTTCTTTAATCGACCGGAGGCGCAATTACCTTGAGTTTCGGGAAGGGGGGAATATCATTGAGTCGGGAGTTACTCCCGATACCCGCGTCAGGAGTAACTCCTGACGCAACGGGTTATATTTTGCCTTAACTGGTAGCCGACACTTTAGTGTCGGTAAAACCCTCGACTAAAGTCGAGGCTACGGAGGATTGGTTAGTTGTAAGGGCAGTTCATGAACCGCCCCTACAAAAGCACCCCTATAGTTCCCCTTAAATACAGGGGGACAGGAAAAGGCCAAAATGGAGGTCTGAAGACCTCCGCTACGCATTATTTGGAAAAGATAAATGTCTAATTATCCTTAAAACCTTTAGTTTCGAAAACCTTCCAAGGGTCACCAAAATCATAAAATTTACCCACATAAAAGCTTATCTCAACAGACGAAAGAGGTTGTATTCCAGAGTGCCGAACTTTGAATTTCCGATCTTTGTTTTCCAACGTCAACTCCACAATAGTCCACTCGCTACCATTATAGACATCCACAAAACAATAATCAGAAAACCTTCCAGCAGCTATTTCAACTTTTGCTACTTCATTGGAGGGTAATATCACTTCGCTTTTTGTTGAACGTTTCGGGGTTTCCGACCACCCCGGATAGCTTTGTTTCCCAGTAAACCGATTGACTCTTACAATCTCCGATCGTTTACCTCTCGTTATTTTATCATAGCTATAAGGTGTTGGCCAAATGAACCAAGCAAAGATTAAGACTGTTATACAGATAATTATTACATGCCGTGTTCTCAATTTATCCCCAACTCGCGCTTCACTTCCCCCACCGCCTCCACCATCACCTTGAGCTTCTCGATGGCTTCATCCACGGTGCGGGTTTTGAGGCCGCAGTCGGGGTCGATGAAGACCTGCTGGGGGTCGAAAACTTCGAGCGCTTTGTAAATGCCGCGCTTGACTTCTTCTTTAGATTCAATCCGGTGGGAATGAATGTCCAGAACGCCGACCGAAACCCCCTTGGTGAACTTGGGGGTTTTGAAAACGTTCAGGTTGGAATAACCGGAGTTGGCGAACTCCAAGTCCAGCATATCGACGGCCAAGTCCAGAACGCGCGGGTACATCACTTTGAAATCGCCGTAGCAGATGTGGGAGATGGTTTTGGCCTTTATCCCCTTGGTGACTATTTTCATCGCCTCCACGGCCAAATCGACTTCATCGGGACGGGTGGATAAAGCCGGTTCGTCAATCTGAATATATTTGGCGCCGGCTTTTTCCAAATCGGCGACTTCATCGTGCAAAAGTTTGGCAAAGGCCAGAACTACGGCGCGGCGGTCGGGATAGTAAGTGTTGAAAGACCAATCGCACATCGTATAAGGGCCGGTGAGCATCCCCTTGACAGGCTTTTTGGTCAAGGACTGGGCATATTTGAACATCTCCACCGTCATCGGCTTGGGGCGGCGGAGCTTGCCTTTCACCACCGGCTTTCTGTAGTAGCGGTTGCCGTAGGAACGGACGAGGCCGGAAACCCCCATACCCTGAAGCTTTTCGGCAAAATAGGTGGTCATATCCCCCCGTTCCATTTCGCCGTGGACGAGAATATCGAGGCCGATGTCTTCCTGAATTTTTATCCACTCACGGGTGGCCTTTTTTTCCAGTTCTCGCAGTTCCTTTTCCTTGATTTCCCCCTTGCCAAAAGCGTTGCGGGCTTTGACAAGATAGTCCGGTTTGGGGTAGCTGCCTACGGCTGTGGTTTCAAGCATTTTCTTTCCGTTTTCTCCGTTTTTGTTCATTGGCATTTTATGGGCGACCAACCGGTCGCCCCTACGTTTGTAATCGGTCACAGACTGGGCGAACACAAGGATTGCCCCTACGAAAATCTATCTGAAGGGCACGGCGCGCCGTGCCCTTACGAAAAACACCCCCTCCGGCCTTTCCCTCGACTTCGCTCGGGACAAGTCGGCCTCGTCCCCCTTCGTAAGGGGGACACAAAATACAGAATCCGCGTAACATAACCCTACTGACATCCGCCTTTTTCTTCTATCTGCCTGATTTTTTCCACGCGGCGTTCGTGGCGGCCGCCAGCGAACTCGGTGGAAAGCCAGGTCTGAACTATCAGCTCGGCCACCTCCGGTGTAATATATCGGCTGCCGAGGGTCAAAACGTTGGCATTGTTGTGCTCCCGCGCAAGTCTGGCCATATCGGCGTTCGTGCACAAAGCCGCGCGCACGCCGTGAACCTTGTTGGCGGCGATGGTCATTCCGGTTCCGCTCCAACAGATGGCGATGCCGAAATCTACTTTTCCATCGGCCACGGTTTTACCCACCTTGCAGGCGAATTCGGGGTAATCGACCGAATCCTCCGAAAACCCACCTAAATCCGTCACCTCGTGGCCTTCCGACGAAAGCTTTTTTTTTATTTCCTCTTTAAGCTTAAAGCCCTTGTGGTCGGCCCCGATGGCGATTTTGCGGGGCTTCATTTTCCCGTCAGCACCCTCTCGTGCGGCACGGTCGAGTTTTTCTTCTCCCTTTTGGCCGACGGATGGACAAAGGTCAGCCAGCCGTGGCTGTCGGTTTCGGGATGCTCAAAGATGTCGAAGAACCGCTTTTGCAGCTTCTTGGTAATGGGACCGGCCACGCCCGAGCCGATTTTGATTTTGTCGATGGAGGTGATGGGGGTAATTTCCGCCGCCGTGCCGCAGAAGAAAACCTCGTCGGCGATGTAGAGCGCCTCGCGGGGGATGTTCTCTTCGATGACCCGAAGACCCAGCTCGCCCGCCAGATGGATGACCGTGTTGCGGGTCACGCCGGGGAGAATGGCGGCCGCAAACGGCGGGGTTATCAAGGTGCCGTCCCGCACAATGAAGATGTTTTCGCCGGAACCTTCCGAAACGTGGCCGGAGTAATCCAGGGCAATCCCTTCCGTATAGCCGTGGGCGCGGGCTTCCAGCCGAATCAGTTGCGAATTCATATAGTTGGCCGCCGATTTGGCCATCGCCGGAAAAGTGTTCGGCGCCATCCGCGACCAGGAGGAAACCCCGACCGAAATCCCTTTTTCCAACGACTCCGCCCCCAGATATCTTCCCCATTTGTAGGTGGCAATCGTCACGTCTATCGGACAGTTGGTCGGGTCCACCCCCAGCTCAAAGTAGCCGCGATAGACCAACGGCCGGATGTAGCATTCCTCCAGCTTGTTGATGCGTATCAGTTCAACCGAGGCTTCGCTCAATTGCTCTTTGGTGTAGGCCGGCTCCATCCGGTAGATTTTACAGGAATCGACCAACCGCTTCATATGGGCCTCCAGGCGGAAGACGGCCGGGCCCATTTTGGTCTTGTAGGTGCGGATGCCTTCAAACAGGCAGGAACCGTAATGCACGACGTGGGACAAGATGTGTATCTGGGCGTCGTCCCAGTTCACCAACTTTCCGTTCATCCAGATTTTATCCACTTTTTCCAACGGCATTATTTCCTCCCGGCTTGTGGTGGGCGAAGTCGAACCATAGCCTTAAGATAATTTCTCGGTTACCATTCCGCCAAACAATTTTTCGGTCTGTTTCAATACCTCGCGCGCAATCACGATGCGCTGGATTTCGGAGGTTCCCTCCCCGATTTCGCACAGCTTCATATCCCGGTACATCCGCTCCACCGGATAGCGGGAGGAATACCCAAACCCGCCCAGTACCTGGATCGCCTCGTAGGTCACAAAGCGGACCGCCTCGGAGGAGAACAGCTTGGCCATCGCGGCCTCCTTGACCAGAGGGAGTCCCATATCCCGCATACGCGCGGCGTGGTAGACCAGATGGCGGGCCGCCTCGATTTGGACAGCCATATCCGCCAGCTTCCATTGAATGGCCTGATAGGTGGAAATCGGCTGGCCAAACGCGTGGCGCTCTTTGGCGTAGCGGGCCGCCACGTCAAAGGCCCCCTGCGCCAGCCCCACCGCCATCCCTCCGATGGCAATCCGGCCGGTGTCCAGAGTCATCATAAACTGCTTGAACCCGTTCCCCTCCGGGCCCAAAAGATTTTCCTCCGGGCAGAAAACCTCGTCCAGGTGCAAAAAGGCCGTGTCCGAACCCCGCAACCCCATTTTGTTCTCCTTTCTGCCGGAGGAAAATCCCTTCCAGCCCCGTTCGATGATGAAGGCCGAAATCCCCTTCGGCCCAATCGATTTCGGGTCGCTGCGGGCCGTCAGGTTGAAAACCTCACCGAAGGAGGCGTTGGTAATCCAGCATTTCGTTCCGGTGATTTTCCAGCCGCCTTCGACTCTTGCGGCCGTCGTTTGAGTATTGCCGGCGTCGCTCCCTCCCTGCGGCTCGGTCAGCCCGAAGGAGGCGATTTTTTTGCCGGAGGCGACTTCGGGCAGATACTTTTTCTTTTGCGCCTCGCTGCCGAAGCGGACGATGGGGGAGCAGCCCAGGCCGTTGTGGGCCGCCACGGAGAGACCGGTGGAGCCGCAGACGCGGGAAAGTTCCTCGACGGCGATGACGTATTCGAGGAACTCGAAACCCGTCCCGCCGTATTCTTTGGGGACGACCATCCCCAGATACCCCTCTTTCCCCATCGCATCGAAAAGTTCCTTCGGATAAACGCCGGTTTCGTCCACCCGTGCCACATGGGGTCCGATAACCCGCTCGGCAAAATCCCGGATGCGGGCGCGGAAATCGTTGTATTTTTTTTCTAAATACACCTAACTCTTCTTCAATATCGAGCGGGAAATGACGATTTTCTGGGCTTCCGAAGTCCCCTCGTAAATTTCGGTCACGCGCGCATCCCGGAAGTAGCGCTCCACGGCATATTCCTTGACGTAGCCGTAGCCGCCGTGAATCTGCACGGCTTCGTTGGTCACCCAGTTGGCCGCCTCGGAGGCGAAAACCTTGGCCATCGAAACCTCTCCGGCGGCGTTTTCCCCGTCTTCGCAAAGCAGGGCGGCTTTGTAAACCAGAAGCCGGGCCGCTTCGATTTTGGTGGACATATCCGCCAGCTTGAACTGGGTCGCCTGAAAATTGGCTATCGGAACTCCGAAGGCCACGCGTTGGCGGGAGTATTTTAACGCTTCATCAAACGCCGCCTCGGCAATTCCCAAAGCCTGCGCCCCGACGCCGACCCGTCCGATGTTCAAAAGGGAAAAGGCGATTTTCAGCCCCTGCCCCTCCTGTCCCAGCAAATTGCCGGCCGGCACCTCCGCATCGGAAAAAAAAATCTCCCGCGTGTCGGAGCATTTCAGCCCCATCTTCCTTTCCTTTTCACCGACGGCCAACCCTTTCGTATTCCGCTCCATCAAAAGCGCGGAGATACCCTCGCGGCCCAACTCCGGGCGGGTTTTGACGAAGGTGACAAAAATCCCGGCGTAGGCGGCGTTGGTGACCCAGTTTTTGGTGCCGTTGACGATGTATTTGTCTCCCTTCTTCACCGCCGTCGATTTCAATCCCCCGGCATCCGTGCCGGCATCCGGCTCGGAGAGGGAATAGGCGCCGAGCAGCTCTCCTTTGGCCATCCGGGGCAAATACTTTTTCTTCTGTTCCTCCGTGCCGTATTTGACGATGGCCTGGCAGGCCAGGGAATTGTGGACGGAAAGGGTGATTTCAACGGAGGCGTTGGCTTTGGAAATCTCCTCCAGCGCCAGAATGTAGGAAAGGGGGTCCAGCCCCAGGCCGCCAAACTCCTCTGGTAAAAGCATCCCGAAATATCCCAGCTCGGCCATCTCTTTCAACAGTTCTTTGGGCATCTCTTCCGCCTCGTCCCATTCGCGGGCGAAAGGCGCCAGCCGTTTTTGGGCGAATTCGCGGGCCGAGTCCCGCATCAAAAGCTGCTGTTCGTTCAGTTCAAAATCCATCTTCTATTCCACTCCCTCTCAAATTTCCCGGCAGGGCGCAATATATTCTGCCCCTACGATTGATAATCGTAAAATCCCTTTTTTGTTTTCTTTCCCAAATACCCCGCCTGCACCATTTTTACCAAAAGCGGGCAGGGGCGGTATTTGGGGTCTTTGAAACCGTCGTACAGAACCTGCATAATCGCCAGACAAACGTCCAGCCCGATGAAATCGGCCAGGGTCAAAGGCCCCATCGGATGGTTCGCTCCGAGCTTCATCACCGTGTCGATGGCTTCTTTGGAGGCCACCCCTTCCATCAGGGCAAAGCAGGCCTCGTTTATCATCGGCATTAAAATCCGGTTGGAGACGAAGCCGGGGTAATCGTTCACCTCCACCGGGACTTTGCCTAACTTTTCGGAAACGGATTTAACGGCGGCGAAGGTGGCATCGGAGGTTTGGGCGCCGCGGACCAACTCCACCAACTTCATCAGAGGCACCGGGTTCATAAAGTGCATGCCGATGACCTGCCCTGGCCTTTTCGTTGCGGCGGCGATGGCGGTGATGGGCAAAGAAGAGGTATTGGAGGCCAAAATCGTCTCCGGCGGGCAGTGTTTGTCCAGCGACATAAAAACCTCTTTCTTCAAGCCAAAATCCTCCGGCACCGCCTCCACCACCAATTGGCAAGCAGAAGTGCCGTCCAGCGAAGTGGCCGGAGAAATTGAAGCGAGCGTTTTTTCCTTCTGCTCCGCCGTTATCGCCTGTTTGGAAAGCTGCCGTTCCAGATTGGATTTGATGGTTGCCAAACCCCGCTCCAAAAATTCTTTTTTGGCATCCACCAGAACCACCGGCCAGCCGGAAAGGGCGAAGACGTGGGCGATGCCGTTTCCCATCGTTCCGGCGCCGATGACGCCGACTTTTTTTATGGTCTCAATTGCTATCATTATTTCGTTTTCCCTTGTAGGGGTTTGATTAATCAAACCCCTACGGGCCTTTGTCAAACAAAAAAGGCGGGCGGAACCCGCCCGAACCTACATCAGCTCAATCGACATCGCTACCGCGTTGCCACCTCCTAAACAGAGGGAGGCCAGACCGTTTTTCCCACCTCGGTCCTGCAGGGCGTAAATCAAGGTTGCCAGAATGCGCGCGCCGGAGGCGCCGATGGGATGGCCCAGCGCAATTGCCCCGCCATTTACGTTCAGGCGTTTCCAGTCCCAACCCAATTCCTTGCCATCCGCCAGAACTTGGGCCGCAAACGCCTCGTTGGTCTCCGTCAAATCCCAGAAGTTGATGTCCACCCCCATCTGCTTCATCAACTTCCGCACGGCGTAAATCGGGGCGTAGAACAAAAGCTCCGGGTCGGTGCCGGCGGAAGCGTAGCCTGTGATTTTGGCCAAAGGCTTCAAGCCGTTCTTTTCGGCATATTCAAGGGAACTGACCACCGCCGCCGCCGCGCCGTCGTTCAGCCCGGGGGCGTTGCCGGCCGTGACGGTGCCGTCTTTTTGAAAAGCCGGCTTGAGCTTAGCCAGTTTCTCCATTGAAGTGTCAGGGCGGATGCATTCATCCTTGTCGAACTTCAACGGCTCGCCCGTTTTCTGGGGGATATCCACAGCTACAATCTCCTTGGCAAACTTGCAGGCCTTTTGGGCCGCCGCCGCCTTCATATGGGAGTTGTAGGCGAATTCATCCTGCTCCTGCCGGGAGATGTTCGACTTTTTGGCGGTCAGCTCGGCGGCGCTCCCCATATGGAAGTTGTTAAAGGAATCCCACAGCCCGTCTAAAATCATCGTGTCCTTCAACTCTCGATGGCCGAATTTCAGCCCCCCCTTGGCCCCGTGCAGCACATAGGGGGTGCTGGACATCGATTCCATTCCGCCGGCGACGATGAGTTGCTCGTCCCCGGCTCTTATCGCCTGCGCCGCCAGCATCACGGCTTTCAGTCCGGAGCCGCAGACCTTGTTGATGGTCATCGCCGGAACGGAAGTCGGCACCCCGCTATGCACGGCCGCTTGACGGGCGGGGGCCTGGCCTTCCCCGGCCTGAATTACGTTTCCCATAATCACTTCATCGATATCTTCCGGTTTGGGAATCCCCGCCCGTTTGACCGCTTCCCGAATCACGAGGGCCCCCAGTTGGGGGGCCGTATGGGTGGAAAGCCCGCCCAAAAAATTGCCGATGGCCGTCCGGCAGGCGGAAAGAATTACCGGGGTTCTGGATTTGTCTGCCATAAAAACCTCCTGACTCTTCTTTTCAACTAAATCCTCAAGTCTGTCATTTCGAACGTAGTGAGAAATCTGGGGGAAGAGGAAGGGCAAAACCCCATCCCCCTTCCCAGATTCCTCGCTTTGCTCGGAATGACATTCCTTCTGTTCTTAATAAGTTCCAACTTTGACATCCATAGCAATCAATTTCGCTTCCGTCGCTTTTTTCACGGCCTCCACTGAAACACCCTCGGCCGTTTCCAATAATTGCAGCCCATCGGGCATAACGTCCATCACCGCCAAATCGGTGATGATGCGGTGCACCACTTTTTTTCCGGTCAAAGGGAGCGTACATTTCTTTAATATCTTCGAAGAGCCGTCCTTGGCGCAGTGCTGCATCGTCACCACCACCCGCTTGGCGCCCGCCACCAAATCCATCGCGCCGCCCATCCCCTTGACCATTTTACCCGGAATCATCCAGTTGGCCAGATTCCCCGCTTCATCCACTTCCATAGCGCCCAAAATGGTCAAATCGACGTGCCCGCCCCGAATCATCGCGAAGGAATCGGCGGAGGAGAAATAGGAGGCATCGGGCGTTTCGGTGATGGTCTGCTTGCCGGCGTTAATCAAATCCGGGTCTTCCTCCCCCTCATACGGAAAGGGGCCGATGCCCAAAAGCCCGTTTTCCGATTGCAGGAAGACTTCCATCCCTTTCGGAATGTAGTTGGCGACCAGAGTCGGCATCCCGATGCCCAGGTTGACGTAAAAACCGTTCTTAAGCTCGCGCGCCGCTCTTTGGACGATTCGTTCTTTGCTCGATTCGCTTTTCATATTTTTCGCCTCTTAAAATCAAATCCACGTAGATGCCGGGGGTATGGACATTGTCTGAGTTGATTTGACCGATTTCAACTAACTCTTCCACTTCGGCGATGGTGAAATCGGAAGCCGTGGCCATCATCGGATTAAAGTTGCGGGCCGTTTTGCGATAAACCAGATTCCCCGCTTTATCCCCCCGATATGCTTTGACCAGCGCCAAATCGGCCCGCAGACCCCGCTCCATCACATATTCCTTGCCGTCAAACGTGCGCGTCTCCTTCCCTTCTGCGATGACCGTGCCGACGCCCGCCGGCGTAAAAAAGGCCGGAATGCCGGCGCCGCCGGCCCGAATCCGCTCGGCAAAGGTTCCCTGGGGCACAAATTCCAGCTCGAGCGAGCCGTCCAGAAACTGCTTTTCAAAAGTGGCATTCTCCCCCACGTAAGTGGAAACCATTCTTTTTATCTGCCGGGTCTGCAAAAGCAGCCCCAAACCGAAATCATCCACGCCGGCGTTGTTGGAAATGACGGTCAGGTTTTTGACCCCCGAATCACGCAGGGCGGCAATCAGGTTTTCCGGAATGCCGCACAGGCCGAAACCTCCGACCATTATGGTCATCCCGTCCCGGATTTTCGCCTTCGCCAACGCTTCCTTGGCGGTTTTAACGGACTTGTCCATTCCCTTTTGAATTTAAGCTTTAAGCCAACTCCTTGCAAGGCAGATGACGGAGGTCTATAGAACTCCGTTGTGGAAACTTAAAGGCCTGCCCGCCTGCCCGGCCAGGGAGTGGAAGCTCGGATTCGGCCAGGGTTTCCGCTACCTGGAAGCCATCAATGCATGATAAGCTTTTGAGTGGGGCGGGCGGCTATTGGCTGCAGCCACATCCATATGCCTTCTTATTTTTCCTCCTGGTCCCGGCGGATAGAACGGGGGAGGCGGTCCAGGGCGTAAAGGACTGGAAAGGCTTCGAGGTTCGGCAGCCACAGCTCTCCTTCCATTACCGCATCGGAAAGGGAGCCCCCGGCGACCCACTTGGAAAAGACCGCCGGGTTTTCAACGGTCATGGTGAAGTCGGCGGCCGGAGTCCGGGGTGAAGAACCATTCACGGCCAGTTTCCCCCTCTCGATTTTGATGTCGAATTCGCCGCCGCCGGTCTTTACTTTGATAACGTGCTTCCGTCCGGCCAGGTCTTTTTCGGCCCGCGTGCCGGATTTGATTTTGGCGGCCATCCCTTGCATCGCCTTCAAGGCGGAGGCAAGCGCCGGCTTCAACGCGGCCTCCGCTTTGATTTTCGGCACGGGCGGGGCTTTCAGGTTCAAGGCCGAAGCCAAAAGAGGTTCCTTCTTGCGGAGCTCTTTGGGAATCTCCACCATTGGAACGCCGAAGATATCCAGGATGGTCCCCTGTCGCTTGTCTTCAAAAACGAGCTTCAGCTCCAACCCTTTGACGAATATCCCCGGCCGCGGTATGCCGGTGGTGGTGCGCAGCCGGCAGGGCAGAAAGGAGGCGATTTTCGCCTCGGTCGCAACGTCCACATACCCCCGGCAGAACGGCGCCTGCCCGACAAAGGATGCCGACGGGAAAAAGGTGATGGGCGCGGTCGCCGCCAAAACGCCGCGATGCGGCAGCGCGACCTCTTCCATCTCGGCAAAGTTACAATTGGGGCAATGCCAACTGGCCGCCGGGACCATAACTTGACCGCACGTTTTGCACCGGCTGCCGATGAGCCGGGCTTCCCGCAGGGCCATAAAGAATCGCGATAGTTCCCCGTAGGTCTGCTTGTAGAGCGTCAGCATGCCGGTGTTGAACTGCAAATAGGGCTTGCCGTCCTGCCCCCGGACTTCGCTCACTTCCTTGGGAAGATTAAAGTCGCGGGGAATCACCATTTCTTTTTCTTTGCCTTTCATCACATTCCCCTTTCATCCAGTTCAAGAACGATGGCGCCACCGTAGCAGGCGTTGATGGCGCCGGTGCCGTGGACGAGCGCCAGCGGGACCTGCCGGGCAATCATTTCCTTGCGGGCCGACCAGAGTGAAAACATATTCGAGCCGCCTACAAAATGGCCGCCGAAGATGAGGCCGCCGGAGGGATTGACCAGAATCTGGCCGTCCGGCGGGGCCTTGCTGTCCCCCAATTCATCGATATCCGCCATAATCCCGTCATCGATGAGGGCGCGGGTGCGGCCAATCGGCACAAATCCCATCTCCCCCATCGTTATCATAAGCTGGGCCACAAAAGCATCATGCAGCTCGACGATTTTTATGTCCGCAGGGCGGACCCCGGCCATCTCGTAGGCCCGCTCCGCCGCGAGCCGGTCGGAAACGATACGGTCCAGCGGCTTGTAGTAACCGCCGCGGCCGACGGCATACGCCTCGTTGGCCGCGCCCACCCCGCGCACCCAGACAATCGGCTCTCCGGTCCGCTCGGCCAGTTCGCGGGCTTTGTCTTCGGAGGCGAAGACGACCGCACCCGCGCCTTCCGTGTACATACAGGCCTCCAGAAGCCGAAGGAACGGAGGGATAATCCAACGGGAGTTCATAACCTGTTCGACGGTCACCTTTTCGTTCCGGCGCTGGGCGTAGGGGTTGCGGTTCCCCTGCCGGCAAAGCTTTTCGACAATCTTGGCCCGTACAAGCGGGTCGCCAATGTCACCGGGATGGCTGTCGTTGTATCCGAGGCACATTTGCATATAGGAGTCATTGGCCGTCGCGCCGAGGGGATTTTCAAAGAAGGGGTCCCAGGAATAGGCAATGGTATTGATGACCATCGGGGTGGGGGACTGCGAAACGGGGTCGAAGCAGTCGGTTGCCTTTTCGCCGCCGGCGCAAAGCACCACGTCCACCATCCCGCTGGCCACCTCGGCGATGGCGGCGCGCATCGCGTAAAACCCGGTCGCCCCGCCGTTGGTGACGCGAACGCCCGGCTTGTTCGTCATCGCCACCAAGCCGGTCAAAGCGCTTTCCGGAATGGCCTGGTGCTCGAAGATGTCGTTGTAGATTCCCCAAACGACCGAATCCACGTCGTCGCCGGTCATTTTGGCGTTGGCCAAAGTCGCCCGCACCGCCTCTTGGAAAAGACCCCAGTAGGTTTTTTCCACCCAGCGGCCGCGGCATTCGGTGATGGCGGCATTGACTATGCCGACTTTTCGCATCATTTCTTTAAGCCTCCTTCTATTTCAACCGCTTCAAAGGTTTTCGTGATTTGCGGTGAAACACGTCAAACCAGCAAGGTCGGATAATACGAGCCAGCCAAAACAAAGGCAAGTCCTGCCGGCAGACCGGCATTATCCACTTAACTGAATTGAAAAATTCTTATGGAGTTTTTAGTTTCTATTTTTCAACGCCGAAGTAACGCTAATAAACGCCTCGACCGCTTTTTGCAGTTGGGCGTCCAGCTTGGGGTCAATCAATTGGCCGGATTCGTCAAACGCGTTGTCGGCGAAAGACACCGTCACCTGCTGGGGGATGGTGAAAAGGCCGAGGGTCACAAAAACCTGGCGCAGCGCCAAGAGGGAGCGCATGCCGCCAAATTGGCCGGGGGAGGCGGCCATGATTAAAGCGGTCTTCCCGCGAAAGGGGTTGGAGGGCGGGCGGGAGGCCCAGTCGATGGCGTTTTTGAAGGTGCCCGGAATCGACCAGTTGTACTCGGGAGTGGCGATGAGCAAACCGTCCGCGGCGGCGATGCGCTCTTTCAGCCGGACGACGCCGGGCGGCAGCCCCTGTGCCTCCAAATCCCCGTCATAAAGGGGTAAATCGAATTCCTTCAAGTCGGCAAAGTCAACGCTCGCCCCTTTCGCTTTCTCTACGGCCACTTTGAGCAGTTTGCGGTTGAACGAACCGGCCCGCAAAGCTCCGGCAATGGCAAAAATTTTTATCGGCTCCATACTATTTGATTATAACGAAAAACGGTTCCGGAAAAACTTAGGCTGCTTTCTGTTGTTTAGCCCCCCGGCCTCTGCCGGGGGGAAACCCCATTTCCCTCCCCTGGAGGGGAGGGATTAAGGGTGGGGTCAAAGGTTTCCCAAACATCGCACCCATTCACTCGAAGAAGGTTACACCACTTTCAGCGCTTCGACCAACTTCCCCACCGCCCCCTTGGCGTCGCCGAACAACATATAAGTCTTGGGGTCGTAGTAGAGCGCATTGTCGATGCCGGCGAAGCCGGGATTCAGACTGCGCTTGATGACGATGATATGTTTGGCCTTATCGGCGTCCAAAATCGGCATCCCGTAGATGGGACTCGATTTGTCTGTTCGCGCGGCCGGGTTCACCACGTCGTTGGCGCCGATGACCAAAGCGACGTCGGCGCGTTCGAAGTCGGGATTAATCTGGTCCAAATCGTAAAGCTGGTCGTAGGGGACGTTCGCCTCCGCCAAAAGAACGTTCATATGCCCCGGCATCCGCCCCGCGACGGGGTGGACGGCGTATTTCACCTCCACCCCCCGAAGGGCAAGCATATCCGCCAGCTCCCGGACGATATGCTGGGCCTGCGCCACCGCCATCCCGTAGCCGGGAATGATGATGAGGGACTGAATGTTGCCTAACAGAACGGCGGTATCCTCCGGCGAAATTTCCCGCACCGTCTTGGCCGGGCCGCCGGCCGCCGCCGTGCCTGGGGCCGCAACGGGACCGGCTCCCACGCCGGCGAAAAGCACGTTCGCGAGCGAGCGGTTCATCGCCCGGCACATCATCAAAGTCAGAAGCGTTCCCGAAGCCCCCACCAACGTTCCGCTGATAATGAGCGCCGGCTGGTTGAGGGCAAAACCGGTCGCTGCCACCGCCAGGCCGGTGAAGGAGTTCAAAAGGGAAATCACCACCGGCATATCCGCCCCGCCGATGGGAATGACCATAAGAATTCCCAGAAGCATCGAGACGGTAAGCAAAGCGTAAAGGGCGGTGTGGCCTCCCCCTGCAGCTACCCAGACAATAATGACAGTGAGCCCAAGCACCAGGAGTACGTTGAGAAGTTTCTGGAAGGGAGAAGTGATGGCCCGCTCCATCCACCCTTGCAGCTTGCCGAAAGCGACCAAGGAGCCCCAGAAAGCCAGGGAGCCGACTACGGCGCCGAAGATGGCCGAGCCGAAGCCGACGGAGTCGCCGCTTTTTCCCCCGACGAATTCGACCGTGGAAATCAAGGCCGCCGCCCCGCCGCCGCAGCCGTTCAGCAAAGCGACCATTTGGGGCATATCCGTAATCGGCACCCAGCGCGCGCCGACGGTCCCCAAAAGGCCCCCGATGACGATGCCAGCGATGATGAGCATCCCCCTCTCCGGCGCGCCACCGCTCCAAAGGAAAATGAAGGTGGCAACAATGGCAAAGGCCATTCCCAGAACTGCCAGCCAGTTTCCCCGCCGCGCGCGGGCCGGATGGCTTAAAAATTTGAGGCCGATGATGAACAAAAAAGCGGAAGTCAGATAAGCGAGGTCGGAGAGAACTTTGGCGTTCATTACTTCTTTCCAGAAGATTTTTTGGCCTTGAACATCTCCAGCATCCGGTCGGTCACCACAAACCCGCCGAAAAGGTTGGCGGCCCCCAGAACCACGGCGGCAAAACTGAGCCAGACCGAAAGCGGCTCGTGCGCTTCCGCCAAGACCAGCATCCCGCCTAACATCACGATGCCGTGGATGGCGTTGGTGCCGGACATCAAAGGCGTGTGCAAAACCACCGGCACTTTGGAGATGACCTCGAACCCGACGAAAACCGCCAGTAAAAAAATGTAAACTTCGTATAGAATATCCATTATGCCTTCCCGGCGGCCAAAGTTTCGACAGCCGCGCGGGTGATGCAGGTGTCCCGGATGATGTCGTCGTCGAAGTTCAAGTTGAGTTTTCCCTCCTTGGTCAGCATAAGCTGGATTAAGGCAAAAACGTTGCGCGAGTACATCTGGCTGGCGTGGAAGGGAACGGAAGCGGCAACGTTGACCGGCCCCATAATCAAAACATTATGCTTGCGCACATCCTTCCCCGCTTCGGTCAGCTCGCAGTTGCCGCCGCTGTCGGCCGCCAAGTCAACGATGACCGAGCCGGGCTTCATCTCCTTGACCATTGCTTCGGTGATAAGCAGGGGCGCCTTTTTCCCCGGAATGGCGGCGGTGGTGATGACCACGTCCGCTTTTTTCAGGGAGATGGCAATAAGCTCCCGTTCTTTTCTCTGGTGCTCTTCCGAAAGTTCTTTGGCATATCCCCCGGCCTGGACGGCCTCCTGGGCCAAAAGCTCCAACCCAACAAACTTGGCCCCCAAGCTTTGCACCTCTTCGCGAACGGCGGGGCGTACATCAAACGCTTCAACTACCGCCCCCAACCGTCGGCAGGTGGCTATGGCTTGCAGACCGGCCACCCCCGCCCCAAGGATAAAAACATTGGCCGGGGCGATGGTCCCTGCCGCGGTCATCATTAAAGGAAAAAATTTGCCGAGCGTTCCCGCCCCCCACAAAGCCGCCTTGTATCCGGCGATGGAAGCCATCGAGGAAAGCGCATCCATTTTCTGCGCCCGCGAAGTGCGCGGAATCATTTCCATCGAGAAGGCCGTGACCCGCCGCGCCGCCAGCTTTTTGACCGCTTCCGAATTCTTGTCCCGCCCCAAAAAGCCGATATAAACCGTCCCCTCCGGAATCAAATCCGCCTCGTGCATCCCGAGTTCAGCGTTCTGCATCGGCTCCCGAACCTTCGCCACCAAATCTGCTTTGGCATAAACTTCACGGGCGTTCGAAACGACAGCCGCACCAGCATCCTTGTAGGCCTGGTCGGTAAAATACGCCCGCATCCCGGCCCCGGACTGCACCACAACTTCTTGTCCGGCTTTGACTAATTTTCCGACCGTTTCTGGAATAAGAGAAACCCGGGTTTCTCCCGGAGTTACTTCCAAAGGGACGGCGATGCGCATAATGAGCGGGCTAATATAATCGGAAAAAGTGTTCACGCAACTTGAAACCAAAGTCGAAATTCAAGCCCCAAGACCAATCAGCCGACCCATTTTATAGTGAGCGCGACGAACCCTCCCGCCCGGTTCAACTTGAATATGGTAGCCGTTTCGATTATCTTCAAAAAGGAACGATGGAGGTCTTTTTAAGATAAGGCGGAAAGAAAACCCCCGCTCATTTGGACCAAACCGTTCGATGCCAGCTATTATGCGCTAAACGAACGGCTTGGCAGAAATTATAGATAGGCAATAACGTGAAACCCACCGACACCCAAAATCCCGACTATTACCACAAAGTCGTCGATTGCCAGTGGGCCTGCCCGGCCCACACCAACGTCCCCGAATACATCCGGCTGATTGCGCAGGGACGCTATACGGAAAGCTATATGCTGAACCGGGAGTCCAACGTTTTCCCCGGCATCTTGGGCCGCACCTGCGACCGCCCCTGCGAGCCGGCCTGCCGCCGCGGGCGGCTGGAAGGAGACAAGCCGGTGGCCATTTGCCGCTTGAAGCGCGTCGCCGCCGACCTGAAAGGGGAAATCGGCCATCTGCTTCCTAAAGCTCCAAAAACAAAAAACGGCAAGCGAGTCGCCTTAATCGGCGCTGGCCCGGCTTCTCTCACCGTGGCCAACGACTTGATGCCGCTCGGCTACGAAGTAGTGCTGTTCGAAAAATATGATAAGCCCGGCGGCCTGATGCGCACCAACATCCCCTCCTTCCGCCTGCCGGAAAAAGTATTGCAGGAAGAATGCGACGCCATTTTGGATATGGGAGTCGATATTCGCTACAACTCCCCGGTGAAAAGTATGCAAGCGCTCTTGGAGGAAAACTTCGATGCCATCTTCGTCGGCAGCGGCGCCCCGCGGGGGAAGGATTTGGAACTCACCGGACGGGCTGAAGCCGCCGCCAACATTCACATCGGCATAGACTGGCTGGAATCGATTGCCTTTGGGCATATCGATAAAATCGGCGAACGGGTGCTTATCATCGGCGTAGGCAACACAGCGATGGACTGCTGCCGCTCTTCCCGGCGGCTGGGGGGCAAGGATATTAAAGTGATGGCCCGACGCCCGCGCGGTTTCTTCAAGGCCTCCCCGTGGGAATTGGAGGATGCCGAGGAAGAGGGGATTGAAATTGTCATCAACCACTCCCCCAAGCGCTTTGTGCTCGAGAACGGCAAACTGGCCGGGATGGAATTCGAGCGGCTCGAATGGGACGCCGAGGCCAAGCATTCGAAAATAATCGATACGGTTTTTCTCCCCGCTGACGACGTCATTCTGGCCATCGGACAGGAGGCCGCCTTCCCCTGGATTGAGCGGAGTATCGGCATTGAGTTTGGCAAGCAGGAGCTGCCGGTGGTGAACGAAAAAACCTTTATGTCCTCCCGTCCCGGGGTTTTCTTCGGCGGGGACGCCGCCTGGGGACCGAAAAACATCATCTGGGCGGTGGCCCACGGTCACGAAGCCGCCATCTCCATCCACCAGTTCGTCCACGGCCAGCCGGTGACCGAGCGCCCTCCCTACGGGATGAATTTAATCAGCCAGAAAATGGGCCTCTCCGAGTGGAGCTATTCCAACGACTTCAACCCCGTCCACCGGCAGAAAATGACACACGTCGATTTGGAAAAACGTTTCCGCGAGCTTTCCATCGAAGTGGAGATGGGTTTTTCGGCGGAGCAGACCGCCCGTGAAGTGGAACGCTGCCTGAACTGCGACATCCAAACCGTCTTCACCGCTCCCCGCTGCATTGAGTGCGACGCCTGCATCGACGTCTGCCCCGTGCAGTGCTTGACGATTGCGCCCAATGGCGAGGAGGCCGACCTGAAATCCCGCCTCTCCGCCCCCTTCGCGAACCCGGAACAGGCCCTTTTTGTATCGGAGGACCTCCCCCAGACCAAACGGGTGATGCTGAAGGATGAAGACATCTGCGTCCACTGCGGGCTGTGCGCCGAGCGCTGCCCCACCGCCGCTTGGGATATGCAGAAATCGGACGTCATTTTACCCTATGCCGGGACTTTGAAATGGACAAGCGAGCCGATTCCCGTATAAACGATTTCGCTTTCAAGCTGGCCAACGTAAACGGCACCGGTTCGGCCTCCGCCAACGGGCTTTTGATGCAGGCCATTTTCCGGATGGGCATCCCCGTGTCGGGCAAAAATTTGTTCCCCTCCAACATTCAAGGCCTGCCGACCTGGTACGAAATCCGGGTGAACAAGGAGGGCCGCACCTCCCGCGCCCTGGAGTACGATTTGATGGTGGCGATGAACGCCCAGACCTACGGCCGCGACGTCCGCGAAGTCCGCCCCGGCGGTTATTTTCTGTACGATTCCACCTGGCCCTTGGACAAGCGTCTCCTGCGGGAGGATATCACCTTTTTGGGCGTCCCTTTCGCCCAGCTCTGCATCGAAAATTTCAAGGAACCCCGCGAGCGGATTTTGATGAAAAATATCTGCTACACCGGCAGCCTGATTGCCCTGCTCGATATTGAGACCTCCGTGGTTGAGGAGTTACTGCAGGAAACCTTCGGCAAGAAAAAAGCCCTGCTCGATTCCAACCACAAAGCCCTGCAGTTGGGCTACGATTTCGCCAAAAAAAATCTTAAGACTCCGCTTCCCTTCCGGGTGCAGCGGATGGAAGCCAACGGCGACAAAATTTTGATTGACGGCAACACCGCCACCGCGCTGGGCGCCCTCTATGCCGGCGCCACCGTCGGCGCCTGGTATCCGATTACCCCGGCGACTTCCGTGATGGAAGCCTTTATGGGTTTCTGCAACCGCTACCGCAAAGACAAGGCCGGAAAAAACAATTTTGTGATTCTGCAGGCGGAGGACGAACTCGCCGCCATCGGAATGGTCATCGGGGCCGGCTGGGCCGGTGCCCGCGCGTTTACCTCGACCGCCGGGCCGGGGGTCTCCCTGATGAACGAATTTTTGGGGCTGGCTTACTATGCCGAAATTCCGGCCGTTCTGGTGGACGTGCAAAGAGTCGGCCCGTCCACCGGAATGCCCACCCGCACCCAGCAGGCGGATTTGATGCTCGCCGCTTACGCCTCCCACGGCGACACCAAGCATATTCTGCTTTTCCCCGCCGACCCCGCCGAGTGTTTCGAGTTCGCCGTAAAATCGTTCGATTTGGCGGAAAAATTCCAAACCCCGGTGATTCTGATGAGCGATTTGGACATCGGTATGAACGACTGGGTGGTCCCCCGCTTGACTTGGGACGACGGCTACAAACCCGACCGCGGCCGCGTGCTCTCGCCGGAGGAAGTGGAGAAACTGACAACCTTCCACCGCTATTCCGACTGGGACGAAAATTTTGTAACTCCGAGAACTCTCCCTGGTTTCAGCCCCAAAGGTGCTTACTTGGCCCGTGGCTCCGGCCACAACCGCCTGGGCGGCTACACCGAACTGCCGGAGGAATATCAGGACGTGCTAGACCGGCTCCTTCAGAAGCACAAAGCCGCCGCCAAATTCATCCCGCCGCCGGTGATAGAACGGAAAAAGAAAGCCAAACTCTCCCTCGTCACCCTCGGCGGCTGCGACTCCGCCGTCCGCGAGGCGCTGGAGATTCTGTCCGAAAGGAAAGTATCCGCCGACTATATGCGCATTTGCGGTTTCCCATTTGATACGGACGTGGAAAAATTTTTGAACGACCACGACGAAAACTACATCGTCGAGCAGAACCGTGACCACCAGTTGAAATCCTTGATTGCCGTGGAAACAAGCGTCCCCAAGCAGAAGCTGAAATCTCTCCTCTACTACGGCGGCTTCCCCTTGAGCGCCGAGCAGGTAGTGGTCGGCCTCCTGAAAGCGATTGGGAAATCGAGCGACGGCCACCACACCCGCGGAACCGAGGCAATGCCGCAGGCCTTGAGTGGGGCTGAAGGATAAATAGCTGATGCCCTCCATATCCAAACCCATCGCCGCCCATCCCTCCCTCCAGCAAAACTCGCTGGGGATGACCGTCCGCGACTACGAAGGCGCAATGTCCACCCTCTGCGCCGGCTGCGGGCACGATTCGATTACCGCCGCCCTGATTCGCGCCCTCTGGGAACTGTCGATACAACCGCATCTGATTGCCAAAATGAGCGGCATCGGCTGCTCCTCCAAAACCCCCACCTATTTCGCCTCCGGCGCCCACGGCTTCAACTCCGTCCACGGGCGGATGCCCGCCGTGGCGACCGGCGCCAACGCCGCCAACCGCGAGCTCTACTACGTCGGCATCTCCGGCGACGGCGATTCCCTCTCCATCGGGCTGGGGCAGATGGGGCACATCATCCGCCGGAACGTCCGGATGCTCTACGTCATCGAAAACAATGGCGTTTACGGCCTGACCAAAGGCCAGTTCTCCGCCTCGGCGGACGTCGGCTCGAAATTGAAAAAAGGGGAAACCAACCAGATGTCCCCCATCGACCCGGTGATGTTGGGTTTGTCCATCGGCGCCACTTTCGTCGCCCGCTCCTTCTCCGGCGACAAGGAGCAGTTGGTGCCGATTTTGAAAGCCGGCTTGAAGCACCGCGGCTTGGCCTTGGTGGATGTCATCTCCCCTTGCGTCACCTTCAACGACCACGAGGGCTCCACCAAAAGCTACTTGTACACCCGCAAGCACGAACAGCAGGTGGCCCAGGCCGATTTCGTCCCGCCCGCGCAGGAAATCTCCGCCCACATCAGCGAAGAGGGCGTTACGGTGGTTCCGATGCACGATGGCTCTTTGGTGCGCTTCTCCAGCGTTCCGGCCGGCTACGACCCCACCGACCGCGCCAAGGTTTTTACCTACCTGCAGGAGCATCAAGCCAAAGGCGTCATCCCCACTGGCCTTTTGTATCTGGACGAATCCATCCCCGATATGCACGAAATGAACCACACCGCCGAAACCCCGCTCGTCAAAGTCCCTTTTGAGAACCTTTGCCCCGGTTCTAAGGAGCTGGAAAAATTGATGGATGACTTCCGGTAACGATTTTCTCTTTTAAATGAAAGATTATCCATTTGCATTCAGCATATTTGACACATTAGCATATCTTTCCGTTGGTTTTCTCTTCTGGCTCATTGCGATTCTTACAATTCCATTTCTCAATAGCCACTTAGCTTCCCTATTGAAGGACAGCAATATTTCCTCCCCTTTCGTTTTGATTCCTGCAGGCGGATTAGCTTCATACATCTCTGGGCATGTGTTTGCTTACTTGGGTCGTCTCTTCTTTGATAACCTTCTAATAATGCACAAATTGGGATTTCCATCGGATAATTTCTTTGCTGCCGTGCCCCACTTAAGATTTGGACAGGTATAATTGGTCAAGGAGGTTAAATGGAGACAGCGACGATGCCTGTTCAGATCCGGAAGGTTTCGGGTAGGA
>JAKEHY010000022.1 GCA_022614805.1 Candidatus Zixiibacteriota bacterium
ATGGGATCGAACCATCGACCTCCTGCTTAAAAGGCAGATGCTCTACCACTGAGCTACACCCCCAGTTGTAAACGGGAAAAACTTCCCGCCTGCAAGGGTTTCAAAAACAGAACGCCTGCCCGAGTCTGTCAAAGGCAGGCCCGGGAGGGCCGAACTGAATATAGAGATGGAGCGATTGCCGTCAACTGCTTCCGCCTGTATTGTTCCCGAACCAAAGCCCGCGCGACCAGCGGCACTGGAAAATCCTTAAATGAGCCGGGCGGAATAAACTCCGCCGTCGGTCACACAAGGCCGGAAAATCATAAAAATAAAAGCAGTGCCAGAAGCGGCAGATTCAATTATATTCGCCGATACATATTAAGGAGGGGGTATCCCTCCTTTGGATTTTTACGTCGATATTCCCATCGGCCCCTGCCGCTTCGGCTTGTGCCCGAACGGGATGGAAAGGAGGCCGGTTTGATTGAAATGGTTTGGGGAATGGCGGTTTTTGCCGTCACGATTGTTTATGCATCTTTTTTCGAATGGACGCTGCACCGGTTTTTGCTGCACCGGCCGCTCGGTTCTTTCGATTATCCCTTCCGAACCCACACCCTGACCCATCACCACATCTTCAACGCTTTCGACGGGTATCACCTGAAGGAAGAAGCGCATAAAGACAAAGTTCCGTTTGCCTGGTGGAACGCGCCGGTTTTAATCGGGCTGCACACACCGGCGCTTTATTTTCTTGAAAAAGCGGCCGGTTTTCCGGTTTTGTGGCCGGGGGTGGCGGCGATGGCGGCCTACTACGCCGCGTACGAAACGTTTCACTGGGTGATGCACGTCCCCAAGGGTCGCTGGATTGAAAAAACCGCAGCTTTCCGTTTTTTGGACCGCCACCACCGCTTGCATCATCTTTTCCAGTACAAAAATTTCAACGTGGTTTTGCCTTTGGCGGACGTTCTCCTTGGCACTTACATCGGAAAACGGGAGGACGCCTACGTCAAGCGGGTGCGGAAAATCGAGGTACCGGAGGAAGAAACGTCCGGCGTGGAAGCCGGGAAGCCCTGATGCCTTTTGACGCCCTCGGGCTTTCCCCCAAGTTTGCCCCGCTTTATAAAAAGCACAATTTTGCCCAGCCGACGCCAATTCAAGCCCAGGCGATTCCGGCGGTACTATCCGGGCGGGACGTCATCGCTTCGGCCGAGACCGGTTCCGGCAAAACGGCGGCCTTTCTTCTACCCATCATAACCAAACTGCTGGAGGAAAAGAAAACCGGCGGGACACGCGTTCTGGTTTTGGTTCCGACGCGGGAGCTGGCCTTGCAGGTGGACTCGGTCGCCAAACAGTTTGGCAAGCCGCTCGGAATTTCCTCTTTTCCGGTGTACGGCGGGGTCGGTTACGTTCCCCAAGAGGAGGCGTTAAAAGGCGGCGCGGACATCATCATCGCCACGCCGGGGCGGCTTTTGGACCACCACCAGCAGCATCACACCCGTTTCGAAAAGCTCTCCTTTCTCGTTTTGGACGAGGCCGACCGGATGCTGGATATGGGGTTTTATCCGGACGTGCGGAGAATCGTCACCGCCCTGCCCAAAAAGCGCCAGACCCTTCTTTTTTCCGCCACCATTTCGGAAGGGGTGGCCCGTTTGGCCCAACAGCATTTGACCGACCCGGTGCGGGTCTCCGTACAGCACGAACAGCCGACCGTCTTGCCGGTGGGAATCACTCACGCCATCTATCCCGTACGGCAGGAACGGAAAACCGATTTGCTCTTGCACCTTTTGGCACAGGCTAAGATGCCCTCGGTTTTGATTTTCACCCGCACCAAGCATCGAGCGGAGCGGCTGGCCCGGCGGTTGCTGCAGGAAGGATACGGGGTCGGGCTTTTGCACGGCGACCGGACGCAGGGACAGCGGGTGGCCGCGCTGGAAGGCTTTCGCCGGGGGAAATTTCAACTCCTGGTGGCGACCGACATTGCCGCACGGGGGCTCGACGTGGAAAAAATCTCCCACGTCATCAACTACGATTTACCCTCCACGCCGGAAGATTACATCCACCGGGTGGGGCGGACGGCCCGGATGCTGGCAAAGGGGGATGCCTTCAGCCTGGTCTCCCTGCAGGAGTTGGGGCAGCTTTCGGATATCGAAATGGCTCTCGGGGAAGCTTTGCCGCGCGTGATGCTGCCAGATTTTGACGGCGGGGAAATTCCCTTCGTTTCGCGGCTCAAGAAAGAGCCCCCCAAAAGCACCGAGCCGTTCGGCAGAGCCGCAAGGCCGCGTCCAAGACGTTTGCGGTAGGGGCGGTTCGCGAACCGCCCGCCATGAAGTTGTGTCGGGAGTTACTCCCGACACAGGCGTAGCGGAGGTCTTTAGACCTCCACAAATGGAAGCCCGAAGGCTTCCGCCGCATGCTGTCGTTAAAACGGGCCCCAATTAGGGCTTGACCTTTTCGATTAAAAGGGGTAAAATATCAAAGACAGGGGTGGCCCGGGAGAAACCGGGCCTGAGAAAGACCCTTAGAACCTGATCTGGGTAATGCCAGCGTAGGGATAAAAGCCGCACCTCCAAGTTGGGGTAAACCAGAATGGGGGTGCGGTTTGCGTTTGGTGGTGTAGCGGAGGTCTTCAGACCTCCACGTTGGAAACCTGACGGCTTTCGCTACACAAAAAAGAACAACGGTTGAAACGAAATCAAAAACCCCTTAATGGAGGAGGAAAAATGAACCGTTTTGCCCCCGTCTCCGAAGGCCAGGTAACCCGGGCCATCGTGGACAAGTGGTATAAGGAATTCACCGACCATATCCACACCGATGTCATCATCATCGGCGCCGGCCCGTCCGGGTTGGTGGCTGGAAGGCGTTTGGCCCAGGCCGGGAAGAAAGTTTTAATCGTCGAGGCCAACAACTATCTTGGTGGCGGCTTCTGGATTGGCGGCTACTTTATGAACGGCGTCACCGTCCGCCGCCCGGCCGAAAAGATTCTGGACGAAATCGGCTGCCCGTACGAGGAGGCCTCCGAAGGGCTGTACATCGCCTCCGGGCCGCACGCCTGCTCCAAACTGATTGCCGCCGCCTGCGACGCCGGCGTAAAAATCATCAATCTGACCAAGTTTGACGACGTGGTCCTGCGCGAAAACAACCGGGTCGCCGGCGCGGTCATCAACTGGACGCCGGTGTACGCCCTGCCGCGCGCCATCACCTGCGTGGACCCGGTGGCGCTGGAATCCGAGTTGGTCATCGACGCCTCCGGCCACGATGCGGTAGTCGTCGAGGCGTTGGCCAAGCGCGGCATCATTTCCAACAAAACCTATTCCGGAATGTGGGTCGAAAAGTCGGAAGACCTCGTGGTGGAAAACACCGTCGAGGTTCACCCCGGCCTGATTGTTGCCGGCGTGGCCGTCTGCACGGTCTTTCAAGTGCCCCGGATGGGCCCGACTTTCGGCGCAATGCTCGCCTCCGGCGAGCGGGCGGCGGAGATCGCCCTGCAGAAGCTGGGAACGAAGAAGCACGCTTTCAACGGCAACGGCCAGAAGGCCAATGGTTCGACCAAGCTCACCACGGGCGGCAAGAAAACCGCCAAGGCCAAGCTGGTCACGGCGTAGGGGTGAATCTTGTATTCACCCTCGTAGGGGCACGGCGTGCCGTGCCCACCTCCCTCTCCTTTCGGAGTGGCCAGCCCGAGGCGCAGCCTCAAGCTAAGGTCAGGGATAGAGGCAGATGTCAAACAAAAAAGGCGGCTTGAAACACCGCTTTTTTGTTGTCGACTTAACGGTCTCATCCGCCGATAATAAAAAGGCAACCGATTTTGCTTGCGCACCGGCTGCACCGATTGGTACATTAGACGCGAAACTAATTTCGCCGCGGTTGGTTTTCTGCGGTATAAAAGACTGTAAGGAGGGAATATGAAAGCGATTAAAGTTTTTGCGTTCTTGACGCTGGCGGCTTTCTTCCTGTTCGGCTGCGGTAAAAGCGACCAGGACCAGCAAGCGGGCAGCGAGCAAAACCAGCCTTTGGACGAGTCGTTCGGACAATCCACCACCGGACAGCCCGGCACGGCCTCGGAGACCAAACCGGCCGAAACCAAACCGGCGCCGGCAAAGACGGTGGAAAAGAAAACTCCCCCCAAGCCGAAGCTGGTGAAGGTTACGATTCCTTCCGGCACGCCCTTGAAAATCACGCTGAACGACACCCTCCAGACGAACGTGAACCAGACCGGCGACGCCTTTACGGGCGTTCTGGCCGAGCCGGTGGAACTGGAAGGAAAAGTTCTGATTCCGGAAGGCTCCCTCTGTTCCGGCGTCATCACCAAACTGGTTAAAGGCGGCACCTTGAAAACCTCTCCCGAGATTGCCTTTATCGTCACGGAAGTGACCACCCCCAAAGGCAAAACCTATGCGGTGGAAGTGGACACGATTTATAAAAAAGGGAAATCGCACACCGGACGCGAGGTGGGGATGATTGGCGGCGGCGCCGCGGCGGGAGCGGTCATCGGGGGAATCTTAGGCAAGAAAAAGGGGGCCGCAATCGGTGCGGTCGCCGGAGCGGCAGCCGGAACGGGTGCAGCGGCGGCCACGGGACGGGAAAACCTGGTCTATCCGGCCGGGCTGACCTTGACCTTCAATCTGCAAAAGCCGGTGACCGTGTCGGTTCCGGAGCGGGAACTGACTCCCCCCACTTTCGAAACCAAAAAGGAAGCTTCCGGCTACTGATACAAGCTCAAAGATGGTCGGGAGCTCCGCTCCCGACCCGGATGCGAAAAAGCCCCGTTTCGAATTTTCGAGACGGGGCTTTTTAATTTTCCGGAAAACTTTTGGGAATCTCTTCGAGGATGAAGCGGGTGCGCTCCTCCACGAACAGCTTGCGCGCCAGTTTCAACCGCTCCTCCACCGTTTCCGATTCCAGCAGCTGTTGTTTGGTGGTCATTGGGGCGTTCAAAAGATGGGAGGCCAGAAACGAAAACCGGAGCGGGTCGTTGGGAAAACGAAAGGGGAAAACCGGCTCCAGCGAGAAAATGGAGGCCAGCTGCACGAAATCGGAAAGCACCAGCCGCAAAATCTGGTCGGTCAAAAGAGCGGCGTTCCGGTCCCCGTCCAGTTCCGGCAAAAAAACCACCTCGGCGGAAAGGTGCGGCGCCGGCTCCAGAAGCTTGGCGATTTTGAACCGTCTTTGGCCGGAAACGATGATGGAGAGCTGCCCGTCGTCCAGCCGCTCGGCCTTGATGATTTTCGCCTCCGTGCCGACCTCGAAGGGTACTGCCGGCGGCCCCGCTTCCTCCCCTTCTTTGATTAGCACCACGCCAAAATTTCCGCTCCCCGCCAGGCACTCCCCTATCATCTTCTTGTAGCGCGGCTCAAAGATGCGCAAAGGCAGGGGCATCCCCGGAAAAAGAACGGTCTTCAGCGGAAAAATCGGCAGAATCACGGCTTTTGATTTCATGATTTGGTCACCCCATCCTATTATACGTTATCGGAAGCCGTAAAAATTACAGTCTCTTAAGAGAGGCCCGTTCCCTTTCTCCATTTAATGGAAAGGGGTCAGGGGGCTTGCCCCGACCTGTTCCGAAGCGTGCCGAGGAAGCGTGGTCGAGGGGTGAGGTGTATTCCGTAGGGGCGAACCTTGCTTGCGGTGAGCGTAGCCGAATCCGTGTTCGCCCGTAGGGGCACTGCCTGCCGTGCCCTTATAAATGGAAAACGAAACTCCGCAAGATTCGGGTTGTTTGCGCTCCCAAAAATCTTTCCTTTATAGCCGTATGCTGTATGTAGCGGAAAAATTAGACCGTATATTACCGAAAGGAAAGGTTATGGAAACTATGACCAATGGATACCCCCGGCTCTCGGAAGATTACAAGCGGATGGAGCGGGCTATTTTGTATCTGGAAGAGAACTATTCCCGACAGCCGAGTCTGAAGGAGATTGCCGCAAGCGTCCATTTGAGTGAGTTTCACTTTCAACGGATCTTCACTCGCTGGGCCGGAGTCAGCCCCAAAAAGTTTATGCAGTTTCTGACCCTCGATTATGCCAAAAAGCTTCTGGAGGAGTCGAGAAGCGTTTTGGACGCCACTTACGAAGCCGGTCTTTCCAGCCCCGGCCGGCTGCACGATTTGTTTGTGAACATCGAAGCGGTTACCCCCGGCGAATTCAAGCAAAAGGGAGCCGGGTTGACCATTACCTACGGCATTCATCCCTCTCCCTTCGGCGAGTGCCTTTTGGCCGTGACCGACCGGGGCATCTGCGGGCTTTCGTTTATCGAAAACGGAAGCTCGAAAAAGGCCCTGCAGTATCTCCGTGACAATTGGCCCAACGCCCAAATTACTGAAAACCGGAAAGCGACTACACCGTTTATCGAAAAAATCTTCGGCGGCGCAAAGCAAAACGGACAGCCCTTGAAACTTTTTCTGAAAGGCACCAACTTTCAGATAAAAGTCTGGGAGGCGCTCCTGAAAATCCCGGCCGGGTGCGTGGCTTCCTACGAAGACATCGCCGCCCGGATAGGCCGACCGACCGCCTCCCGCGCCGTCGGCACGGCCGTGGCCAACAACCACATTGCCTATCTTATCCCCTGCCACCGGGTCATTCAGAAAATCGGCGCCTTTGGCAACTACCGCTGGGGCGCCCCCAGAAAGAAGGCGATGCTGGTCTGGGAATCGGCAAAAAGAGATGCCGTAGGGGTTTGATTTATCAAACCCTTTCACGTAGGGGCGAATCTTGTGTTCGCCCTTCCCTCTCCACGGAATGGAGAGGGAACGAAAAGGAGAACAATATGACCAAATTCAAAATAGTCCCATTATCGAAAGAATTTGCCGACCGAATCCGCATGTCAAGAAAAGACGAATTCGGCAATGAGGTGATGGAGCAGATGGCCACCGGCTACGGCCCCTGCCGGGTCTCCCTTGCTCCCTTTGTGCCGGGAACCGACCGGCGCTTGGTCTTCAGCCATTCGCCGTTCGAAAAGCAGAACGCCTACAACCAGAACGGCCCCATCTTCATCCACGCCAAAGAGGTGGAACCATACGGCGATGTACACCGCTTCCCTCCGGCCATAAAAGCCGACCCGGAAAACTTTCCGCTAACTTTGATTGGCTACAACCAGGACCAGCGGATGGTGTTTACGAAACTGGTGAGAGACTCCGACGTGGACGAGCTTATCGTCCGGGTTTTCGAGGAAAATCCCAAGGTGGAATTCCTCCACGCCCGCAACGCCGAAGCCGGCTGTTTTATCTGCAAAATCGAACGGGTTTAATCGTAGGGGTTTGATTAATCAAACCCCTACCCACATTTGACCATCCTTTTCCGTATATTCTAACGGAAGGTTTTATGAAAAAGGTCTTAATAGTTCTAATCGGTCTCCTCATCCCCCTAACATTCACTTCTTTGGCTACTTCAAATGAGCTTGCAGGTCAAGTGACTGATAAGACTACAGGTTTTCCGATAGCTGGGGCTAACGTACACCTTTGGAAAGACGGGAAAACTCCTTATTACCCCACTGTTACCGATTCTCAAGGTAAATTTTCGATAAAAAACATTACAGAAGGCAGCTATGGCATTACAATTTTTCATCCAAGCTATGTCAAAAAAATAGTTCAAAAAGTTAAAATTAGACCAAATCGGCCTATCAATTTACCTCGTGCTCAACTGGTCTTGGAACCCATTCAGTTTGAGTTTATTGAAATAGAGAAACAATCATTTGGTAATAGCAAAATAATGGGAAGGGTGTTAGACAAGAAAACAAAAGATCCTCTAATTGGTGCCAGAGTCCGTTTGTTTTTGCCAGATGGAACACGCACTAAGATAGGTGCAATATGCGATGTCAAGGGTAAGTTTCTAATCCTAAATGTTTCTCCCAGAATGTATCATATTGACATTCGCTACGGGCCAACTTACGATGAGCAACAAATTAGAAATGTTAAAGTCGAGTCAGGCCGGGCTTATACCATCGGAACCATTTTCTTGAATGAAAGTTTTTTTGAGGGCGATACCGTTATTGTCCGCGGTCATTATATAAATATAAAACAAAAGAAGCGGCTCTTTTGAACCGCCTCCTTCGTTTGACCAACCCCCTTTCCGTTTCGGGAAGGGGGCTTTTAATTCTAATTGACCATTTTCCTTTCGATTGTATATTGACCGCTTATGTTTTTGGTAAATAACGGGGCAGACCTGCCGGCAAAAAGGAGCGACTGATGCGCGGACGCTATATGTGGATGCTCATTCTGACCGGCGCTTTGACGGTGGCGGCCGCGATTTCCCTTTTTCCCACCTTCAAGGTCTGGACGATGTCGGCGGAGGAAAAAGTCAAGCTGGTCGATAATCCGGATTACATCAACACCGAAAGAAAGTCCATCAAGCTGGGGCTGGATTTGCGCGGGGGGATGCGCGTGGTGATGGAAGTGGACAAATCCAAACTTACCCCGGCCGAAGCGGCCGATGCCGTCGACCGGGCCCTGGAAATCATCCGCAACCGGGTGGACAAGTTCGGCGTGGCCGAGCCCTTGATTCAAAAGCAGGGAAAAGACAGAATCGTGGTGGAGCTTCCCGGCATCACCGACCGCGCCCGCGCCACCGCCTTAATCGGCCAGACCGCCCAGCTGGAGTTCAAGCTTTTGGAACCGGCCGAAAACCTGCAGGGGATTACCGACCGCTTTGACCGCGCCCTGGAGCCCCAGAAACCGGCGGAAGCCAAACCGAAGCCCAAGCCGGCAACCGACATTTTCGGCAAAACCCAGGACACCCTCGCCGCCGAAGAGCCGACGGAAAAACCGTTTTCCACCTACCTGCAGGCCACCGGCGGCTACTTTTTCGTCCAACCGGAAGACGTCCCCCGGGTGCGGGAACTTGTGGCCAAACCGGAGGTGCAGGCCCAAGTTCCTCCCGACGTGGAAATTTTGTGGTCCTCCAAGAACGAAACCTCCGAAGGCCGTCCGCTGGCGGGGCTCTATTTCGCAAAAAAACAGGTCGAACTCTCCGGAAAATATTTGACCTTTGCGCGCGAAAACCGCGACCCCCAAACCGGCGGGCCGATTGTGGAATTTGAACTGAACCGGGAAGGGGCCCGCATTTTCCGGCGCCTGACCGGCGCCAATATCGGCAAGCCCTTGGCCATTATCCTGGACGGCAAGGTGGTTTCCGCCCCCGTCGTTCAGAATCAGATTACCAATCGGGGCCAGATTACGTTGGGTGGGGCCGGCACGATGGAAGAAGCCCACGACTTGGCCATCATTTTAAGAGCCGGCGCTCTCCCCGCCCCGGTTAAAATCATCGAGTCGAGTGTCATCGGGCCTTCGCTCGGAGCCGACTCGATTGAGAAAGGAAAACTCTCCGCCGTCATCGGCATCAGCCTGGTTTTTTTGTTTATGTCGGTCTATTACCGCCTTTCCGGTCTCATCGCCAGCATTGGGATGCTGTTGAATTTCGTCTTCCTGGTCGCCATCCTCGCTTCATTGGGGCTGACCTTGACCCTCCCGGGCATCGCCGGAATCATTCTGACGATGGGGATGTCGGTCGATTCCAACGTTTTGATATTTGAACGCATCCGGGAAGAAATGCGCGCCGGCAAAACCGTTCGGGCCGCCATCGATGCCGGCTACAAGCGGGCGATGCTGACCATCATCGACTCGCACGTCACTACGCTGATAACCGCTTTGATTCTTTTCATCTTCGGCACCGGCCCGGTCAAGGGGTTCGCCGTTTCCCTCTCCTGGGGGATTGTCATTAGCCTCTACACAGCGGTGCTGGTCACCCGCGCCATTTTTGAAATCCGTAAGGAATATCAGACCTTGAGCATTTGAAGAAATTATGTTCGAAATAATACCCCAAACCAACATAAATTTTACCGGCCGCCGCAAGCTGGCCTTCGGTCTCTCCGGTCTTTTTCTCCTGTTGGGGCTGGCGGCGTTCGTGGCCATTATGGTCGGTAAAGCCAACATGGGGTTGGACTTTTCCGGCGGCACGATGATTCAGGGAAATTTTGAAAAACCGGTCACTGTGGCCAAGGTGCGGGAAGCGCTTTCGGCCACCGGCCACGGCGACGCCGAAATACAGGAGCTGGTGGGCCACATCAAGCCAAACTCCTACAGCATCCGGGTCAAAGGCACCGTTTCCGAATTGGGAAAAGTCGATTCGCTCCTCACAGGCGCCCTGGCCCAAGCCTTTCCGGACAACCCTTTCCATCTGGACTCCAGTCACGAGGTCGGCCCGGCCATCGGGAAACTCCTGCGCAAACAGGCCTCGCTGGCGGTGCTCTATTCGATGATTGGAATTTTGATTTACATCTGGCTTCGGTTCGATTTCCGCGTCGGGGTGACCGCCACCATCGGCACCTTTCACGACGTCTTGGCCGTTCTGGGGGTAATTTTTGTCCTGCAAAAGGAAATAACTCTTTTGATAGTCACCGCCCTTTTGACCGTGGCGGGCTATTCGTTGAGCGACAAAGTGGTGGTTTTCGACCGGGTTCGGGAAAACCTGAAGCTGTACCGCAAGAAGGGGGAATTCGAGACCCTGCTCAACACCTCCATCAACGAGGTACTCTCCCGCACCTTCATCACCTCGACGGGCGTTTTAATCACGTTGGTCGTTCTCTACATTTTCGGAAGCAGCGTGATACGGGATTTTGCTTTGGCGATGTTTTTGGGGGTGCTGGTCGGCACCTATTCCTCCATCTTTCTTTCCAGCGGGATTATGCTGGAATGGGAAAACCGCTCTCCCAAGCGGTTTAAATAGCCGGTCTTCCGGTTCAGAGGATGTCGCTTTAAGTTTCCCTTCAATTCAGCAAAGGAACCGGTCCCCAGCGCCGGTACAAGCTTCGGTCTTGCCAGCCTTCAATCATATGACGAAAGGGGGTTTTCCCTCCGGGGGGCGGGTGCAAGCCATCCGCCGAGATTTCCAGTAAAACAACGTTGTTGGCGGGATAGACGATTCCCTGCACCATATCTGCAATTACCAAAAGACTTTCAGCCGCCGGGCCGAAATACGGCCCGAAAATCCCTCCCAGATAGCCGGGATTGTCCAGAAGCCAGCGGATTTTTCTTCTGTAAATATATTCCAACCCCTTCTTTTTTTTGTAGTAGGGCAAAACTTCATTGTTCACCAATCCGTCCAGGTTTATGACCTTCCGGTCGGTGAAATACTGCAGGTAGCCGGAATTGAAAACCCCCACCCGGTCGCCGGGCGGAATTTTGTGGTTTATGATTTCAAGCATTACCTTCGACCGGTCGGCGATGCGGAACTTCCACTCGGTGATAGACAATCCGGCCGCCAACAAAGCCAGAACCGCCCCTGCCCCGACGAGGTAGCGGGGGGTTTTTCCCAGGGCCAGAGCCATGAGCGGCAGGGTCAAAACGAAGGCCGCCTGGGGGTACCAAAACCGGAGCGACCAACGGAACAGAACGTGAAAGAGAAGAAAAAGGCCGGCGCCGGCCAAAGTCCACAAAAGGGGCCGGTATTGGGAGGGTCGTTGGCCCAGCCGAAAAAGCAAAACACCCCCCAGAACAAGACTTAAAACCCAGTTGCCATAGTGAAAGGCGTTCTCGGCGAAGGTGTGAAAAAACAATTTCGCCAGAAACGGAATAAGGGCGGCCGAGAAAAAGGTGTGGAATTCGTTCAAATACTGCTGATGGTAATGAAAAGAGTACGCCATGCCGGAAGTTTGCACGACCGACCCGAAGGTCAAAAAATTATAGACCAGCCAGGGGAAAACCAACAGGCTGGCGACGGCTCCCGCCCGGAAAAGGGAGTCAAAGTTCCGGTTTTGCCACAAAAGAAAGACAAACAGGCTCCCCACCGCAAAAATATTGTCGGTGCGGGAAAGCAGGGCCAGGCCGCTCGTCCCTCCGAGATAAAACCAGCCGGTTTTCAACCATTCGGCGCTGGCCCGAACCGACAGGTAAACCAGAAAAGCCAAAAAAAAGTTATTCTGCGCGGTCTCCAGCCCGTTCATCGTGTGCACCAGCCCGTACGGATTGACCAAATAAAAAGCGGCCGTCCAAAAACCCGCCTTTTCCCGGCCCAACTTTGCCAGGGTTCGATAAATCAAAAAAGCCGCCGCCGTATCGAAGAAGGCGGAGAGGGTCAAAACCAGATGAATGCCAAACCAGGGGAAATTCTTGAAGAAAAGGTAAACGGGGGTTATGACGAACAGCCAGAGCGGGTGGAAACCGTTCGTAAGGGTGATGCCGTCGGCGGAAAGGATTCCCCGGTCCGCCAGGTTTCGGGCTATGGTAAAATAGTAGTAAGCATCGTCGGAAACCAGGTAAAACAGATATTTTTCCGGCAACCAGGCCAAAACCAGCCGGACCAGCAAACCGACAGAAAAAAGATACACCACCGGTTTGGGTATGGACTTCAGGCTCAACACTCACGCAAATTAAGCCGCGCCCCAACCCCGTCAAGCCTGCTTAGTCTGGCAATTTCACCTCCGGCCAAAAAACGAAAAAAGGCGGGGTTATTCCCGCCCTAATTTTCGTCCTGAATGAACTTATGAACCGTTCCAAGCCGGCGCTATGTTTCCCAAAAAGGCCCGCTCTACGGACCCAAAAAGGGCAATGGCGCCCAGTTGGGCTGGGCCGCCCGCTCCCGCCAAGGCCCCATCAACTGGCCGAAGGAGATGGCCCCTTCCGGCAAAATTACCGGACCCTCTATAAATACTCGGATTATAAAAACGTTGTTGCCGGGGTAACTGATGTTCAACTGGCCGTCGACGCCCACCAAAAGGCTGTCGGCGGCCGGCCCGAAGTACTGGCCGAAAATCCCCCACAAATATTGCTGTGTATCCACCAGCCAGCGGATGTTCCGAAAGCGGAAGTATTCCCACCCTTTTCGCTCTTGGTAATACCGCAAAACCTCGTTGTTCACGAGCCCGTCCAAGTTAATCACTTTCTTATCGGTGAAATACTGCAGGTAGCCGGAATTGAAAACCCCCACCCGGTCGGCCGCCGGAGTTCTCTCCTCAATCATTTTCAGCATAACCTTCGAGCGGTCGGCGATGCGGAAGGGCCATTTCCAAACCCACCAGCCGCTCAAAGCGAGAGAAGCAACAACCACAAACCCGACCCAATACCGGCGAACGCTCTCCAGAGCGAGGAGCACGACCGGTAGGGTTAAAACAAAGACTGCCTGCGGATACCAAGGGCGCATCGACCACCGGACGAAAAGATGAACACCCAAAAAAAGGGCGCCGCCGGCCAAAGTCCACAAAAGCGGCCGGTAACGGGCCGGCCAGCTTTTGAGCCGGAAGGCCAAGACAACGGCAATAATTATTGTCAGAACCCAATTGCCGTAGTGAAAGGCACTTTCGGCAAACGAATAGAGGCTCTGCCGCAAAAGGTAGGGAAGCAGAGTCGGGGAAAAATAGGTTTTGTAGCTGTTCAGGTACAGCTGATGATAATGCCAGGGATAGGCCGAGCCGGAGGTTTGCACCACCGTTCCGAAAGAGATTAAATTATAGACCAGCCAGGGGGCTACAAGCAAGACTGCTGGAGCGGCAACTTTGAGAATCGTTTGCACGCTCCGTTCCCGCCAAAAGAGGTAGGCCAGAAGGGCCAAGACGGGAAAGATGTTGTCCGTGCGGGCAAGCAGGGCCAAACCGATGACTGTCCCCAGAACCGGCCAGCCCCGCGCGAGCCACTGGGAGGTGGCCCCGAACGAAAGGTAAGCCAAAAGGGCCAGAAAAAAACTGTTCAAAGCCGTTTCCAGCCCGTTCATCGAATGCAGGATGCCAAACGGATGGAGCCAGAAGAATGCAGCCCCCCACAGCCCCAACCCCGGCTTGCCCAATTTTTCGAGCGTACGGTAAATCAAAAAGCCGGCCGCCGTATCGAAAAGGGCGGAAACCGTCAAAACAAGGTGAATGGAAAACCAGTGGTAACTTCCAAACAGGCTGAAAATCGGAGTGATTAAAAAAAGCCAAAGGGGATGAAAGCCGTTGGTCAGGGTAATGCCGTCGGCCGAGAGCATCCCGTGGTTGCCCAAATTGCGGGCAATGGTGAAATAGTAGTAGGCATCATCGGAAACTAAGTAAAACAGATATTTTTCCGGCAGCCAGGCCAGCCCGAGCCGTATCAAAAGCCCCACCAAAAGCAAATACGTCAGCTTTCTGTTCCCCCACTCCCTCGAAAACCCGAAATTCATTTTTTGAATATATTCGTTTGCAATGAAGGTTTACTGTCTTTTTCCCACAAACGGTATTGGAACGGAGCCATACGCGGGGGATTCAGGTTCTCGTTGGATGGGTATTACTCGTCCGGGCGGCGGACGCAGCGTGTCCGGCAGCACCGCCAAAAGCCAGACGCTGTTCACGGGGTTATAGGGGTCGGGAACTTCCGCGACGTAGGCCAAAGAACTTTCCGCCTCGGCTCCCAAGTAGGGGCCAAAGATACGGGTGAAAAAAAGCGGAAAATCAACCATCCATTTAATCTCCCGGTGGCGCAGGTAGTCCAATCCTTTTTTCTGCTTGTAATAGGCCAGCACTTCATTGTTCACCAGTCCATCCAGGTTGATAACCTTTTGGTCGCTCAAATATTGCCACAGACCGGAATTATAGGCCCCCACCCGCTCGCCAGGCGGAATGTCTTGATTAATGACGTCCGCCATCCGGCGCATATTTTTGATTTTCTGATAAAAAACGGGCGACCAGACCTGGGCCCCGGACAGGCACACAACCAGAAAGGCGCCCGCCGCCAAAAGTTTCCGGTTCATTTTTTCCAGGGCCAGCGCCACAATGGGCAGGGTTAAAACGAAGGCCGATTGCAAATACCAGGGCCGCACCGACCAGCGCAAAAAAATGTGAAAAGCGGCGAAGAGGGCCGAAGCCGCCACGGTCCACAAAAGCGGCCGGAAGCGCTCCGGCGACCGCTTGAATTGAAAAAGCAAAATTCCTGCGAGAGCGACCGCAAAAATCCAACTTCCATAATGATAGGCGTTTTGCACAAAGGTGAAAAAGGCCGACTTCAGCAAATGCGTCAAAAGGGGGAAAGAAAAATAACTCCCGTAGAGGCCCAAATACTGCTGGCGGTAATGCCAAGGATAGGCCGTTCCCGATGTTTGAACGACGGAACCAAACTGCAGATAGTTGTAAACCAGCCACGGCAAAACGAGAAATGTTGCCGTCCCCACGCTTTTGGCCAGGGAAGAAAAATCCCGATGGCGCCATGAAAGATAACCGAGCAAAACGCCGACGATAAGCACGTTGTCCGTTCGGGAAAGCAAGGCCAGCCCCAAAACGGCGCCGAAGGACAACCAACCGGTCTTCAACCACGCCGGCGAAGCCTTCAGCGAAAGGTAAACCAAAAGGGCCAAAAAGAAATTATTCTGGGCGATTTCCAGCCCGTCCATCGTGTGCTGCAGGCTGTAGGGATTTACCAGGTAAAAAGCCGTCGCCCAGAATCCCAAATCCGGTTTGCCCAACTTTTCCACGGTCTTGTAAATCAGAAAGGCCGCCGCCGTGTCAAAAACCGCCGAAACGGTCAAAACCAAATGAATGCTGAACCAATGATGGGAGTGAAAAAGCGCGTAGATGGGCGTAATGACAAATAGCCAGAGCGGATGAAAACCGTTGGTTTGGGTGATGCCGTCGGCGGAAAGAAGTCCGCGGGTTACCAGATTTCGGGCCACCGAGTAATAATAGTAGGCGTCGTCATACACCACGTACAATAGATATTCTTCCGGCAGCCAGGCGAGAGTCAGCCGGACGAGTAATCCCAGAAAAAAAAGATAGACCGCCTTCCGCGGAAAAGATTTTATAGTCGTCATGTTACCCCTGGTCCCCGCAGCCAATCGTCCTCCCAATCATCGGCTTGATTCTCGCGAACTTTGTTCTCCGAGGGCTACGGCGTACCCTGATACGCTCGAAGGCCTTCTCGGAAAACGGCAAAAATCACGCCCATTTGTCCGCTCAAAGCGGCCGACCAAAACTTCTACTTTTGGGGCGGGCCGATGGCCTTTGAATACTTCTTTGGGAAAAATTGGAATCCTCCCCAATTCCGGGAAGCAGGCCTGGTTTTCCAAACCTCTATAAGCTTCGCAAACAACGTTTTTTTCTCAGGCGGGAGGGGGACGCTATCCAACTGCACCTGGGCCACGATAACGGTATTCCCTCTATAAACAATATTCGGAACGACATAGGCAAGGGCCAGGGAGTCTTTAACCCCCGGACCGAAATAAGACCCGAAAATCCCGCCCAGAAAAAGAGGAGTATCCATAATCCAGCGGACCCGCTCCTTGCGCAAATACGCCAGCCCTTCTTTTACTTCATAGTAGGGAATAATTTCATTGTTAACCACCCCGTCCAAGTTTAACACTCTCCGGTCGGTAAAATACTGCAAATATCCAGAGTTAAAGGCTCCCACGCGGTCCCCCGGAGGGATGCGACGATTGATTATATCCAGCATCAAAGGATAGCGGTCAATCATTTGAAAGGGACAAACCCACACCACCCAAGCCCCCAACGCCAAAGCCGCCACTCCCCCCAAGGCAATCCACTTGGGGTTCAGTTTCTCCAAAGCCAGCGCTACCAAGGGCAGCGTCAAAACAAATATCGCTTGAGGATACCACAACCGCCAGGTCCAGCGAACTAGAATGTGAAATGCGGCAAACAAGGCGGCGCCCGCCAAGGTCCAGGCCAGGGGCCGAAACGCGCCGGGCCGTCTTAACATCTGACGAGCCAAAACGGCCGATAGCAAAAGAGTCAACACCCAGTTGCCATAGTGATAGGCATTCAGGACAAAACTTTCATAGGCGACCCGCAAAAGATGGGGAATCAAAGCCCACCGCCAATAGCTGCTATGTTCGCTCAAATATTGCTGGTGATGGTGAAAGGAGGGAAAGGCTCCCGCCGAAGTTTGCAGGACGGTCCCGAAGGTGAAGAAATTGAAGACCAACCAGGGCAAAACCAAAAGCGAAGCCACTGCGGCAATTCGAAGTACCGGGACAAACGCTCTTTCCCTCCAGAAAAAATACCCGCACAGGGCTCCCACGACGAATACGTTATCCGTGCGCGAAAGCAAGGCAAACCCGCACATCGTTCCCAGTACCGGCCAGCCGGTTTTAAGCCAATCCGACGTGGCTCGCACGGAAAGATAAACCAAGACAGCCAGAAGGAAACTATTCTGGGCCGTCTCCAGCCCGTTCATCGTATGCAACAGGCCGTACGGATTGAAAAGATAAAAGGCCGCCGCCCAGAACCCGGCCCGCTTCCGCCCCAACCGCTCCAGGGTTTTGTAAATAAACCAAGCGGCCGCCGTATCAAACACGGCCGAGAAGGCAACGGCCCATCGGACGCAAACCCACAGACTCCCTTGAAAAATGAAAAAAATCGGGATAAGGACAAAAAGCCACAGCGGATGAAAGCCGTTGGTCAGATGAAATCCGTCTACCGACAACATCCCCCGGCTGGTCAAGTTTTTGGCGACGGCAAAGTAATAGTAGGCATCGTCGTAGATGACGTAGAAAAGATACCGCTCCGGCAACAAGGCCAGAATTAGGCGAAACACAAAGCCACAAATAAAAAGGTACAACAGCCTCTTGGGGATAGAGCTTAGGGGCGCCACCGGCCCAAGATTGCCTTGCGTCCCTTCGCCGTCAAGTCCACCCTCAATCCCTTGCAGAAAGAAAAAGCGAGGCAACCCCAACAAAACCCGTTATACTAAGTATAACTGTATGATGGCAAAGGGGAGATACGGTCTGATTCTCGCAGGGGTCCTTTTGCCGGTGCTTTTGCCGGCCGCTTCCAAGACCCAGGAAAGCCGGTCTCCCGGTCTTTTCACCATTGCCCGCCTGAAGTACGGCGGCGGGGGGGACTGGTACTGGGGACCTTCGGCCCTCCCCAATCTCTTGACTTTTATCCGGCAGAACGCCAACGTCAAAACGGCGACCGATGAAGCCCGGGTGGCTATAGCGGACGACAACTTCTTTTCCCACCCTTTTCTTTTTATGACCGGGCACGGCAACGTCCGCTTTACTGACGAGGAAGTCCGCCGGTTGAGAACTTTTTTAACCAGAGGCGGGTTTTTGCTGGCCAACGATTCCTACGGCCTGGACAAAGCCTTCCGGCGGGAAATGAAAAAAGTTTTTCCGGAAGAAGAACTGGTGGAACTCCCTTTCCACCATCCGATTTATCATTGTTTTTACGACTTCCCCAACGGACTGCCCAAAGTCCACCAGCACGATGCTAACCCCCCCAAGGGGTATGGAATTTTCTACAAAAACCGGCTGGTCGTTTTCTACGCCTACGAGGCCGACATTGGAGATGGGTGGGAGGACCCGGCCGTCTACAACGACCCGCCGGAAAAGCATCTGGCCGCCTTGAAAATGGGTGCCAATGTGGTGCTGTACGCTTTAACGGGAAAAACCGAGAAAGTCAAAGACCTGGGGCAAAGTCGGAAGGTTGAAGGGACGTCAAAATGAGCGAACGCTATTTATCCGAACTGGCGGCCAGACTGTGGGCCCTTTATAAAAAGGAACGCAATCTCTCCGCCTTGCAGGGTGTTTTCCTCTTGGCAACGCTCTGGGCCTCCCTTTTCGTTTTTGGCTTTCTTTTATCCTTGATTTTCGTCACCACCGGCTGGGCCAAGTTTCTGTTCCTGGCCGGGGCGGCCGGCAGCCTGGTTGTGGCGGGCCGCTTTCTCCTCCTTCCGAGCATCAGAAAACCGAGCGCTCCCCTTTTGGCCAAAAAAGCGGAGGCCGGTTTCCCGGAGTTGGAAGACCGGCTGATTTCCGCTTTCGAGCTGGCCCCCTGCCTGCAAAATCCCAGGGGCTTTTCCCCCCAATTGGTCGAAGCGGTCATCGGCGAGGCGTATCAAAAAGCATCCGGCAAGGATTTCACCCGTCTGGTTGACCGCCGGCCATTGAAAAAAGCGGCCCGCACCGCCATCCTTTCTTTCTTAGTGACGGGGCTCCTCTCGCTCGCTTCTTGGCCCGTCTTCAAACTGACCTTGACGGCCTTGGCCCATCCCTTCTCCTCCGTTGAAGAGGTGCTCCCCTACCAGCTTTTTGCAAAGCCGGAAGGAGGCAAGGTGCCCAGGATGAAGGACTTGGAAGTCCGGCTTTTCGCCGTCGGAAAAAATTTGCCCGGGAAAAGCACCCTCCACTACCGCTATGAAGGGGGCAGCTGGCACCCGGTGGCGTTGAAGCTGGAAAAGACCAAGGGAGGTTTGAGTCCGGTTGCGGCCGAATCCGCCCGGGCTGCCTATGTTTTCAAGGAGCTCCGCCGCGACATCGAATTCTATTTCGCCTCCAGCCGCGCTAAGACCAAAAGCTATCGGGTGGAAGTGGTGGACGTTCCCTACCTCACCCACCTGCGTGCCAGCGTCAGATTCCCCGCCTACACCGGCCTGCCGGTGCGGGAAGGAACCGACAACGACGGCAACATCGGCGCATTGACCGGCAGCAAAGTTACCTTGAGCTTCGAGGCCCAAAAGCCCCTGAAAGATGCCCGATTGGTTTTTGGCGACGGCAAAACCCTCCCGGCCAGGGTGGAGAACCGAAAAGGAGCGGTCGAATTTGCGCTGACCCAAGCCGGCCGCTACAAAGTGGTGGTGGTCGACCGGGACGGTAACGCCAACGTCGACCCAATCGAATACGAAATCCGCCTCCTTCCGGACGAGGTCCCGCAGGTGGAAATCACACAACCGGGCGCCGACCGGGACTTGACCGAACAACTGCTCGAGACTTTGACCATTGAGGCCAAAGACGACTTCGGCTTCTCCGCGCTCAAACTTTTCTTCGCCATCACCTCCGAACGCGCACCCGAGCGGAAGAAATTCCTGAATCTTGCGATACCCGAGGCCGCTGGGAACGGGTTTGTTCTGGGCTATGGATGGGACCTTTCCGGCTTGCGCTTGAATCCGGGGGACGTCGTCTCCTACTATGCGGAGGCGGCCGACAACGACCGGATCTCCGGCCCGAAAAAGGCCCAAAGTCAGACCTACCGCTTCCGGCTGCCGAGCCTGGACGAAATGATTGCCGAAGCGGCCCAAAACACCGAAGAAAATCTGGGCGTACTGGCAGAGGCCGCCGCCCGGCAGAAAGAAATTCTGGAAAAATTCAAACAAAAATCAAAGGAGCTTTTGCAGTCCGGCAAGCTGGACTGGGAAACCAAAAAGCAGCTGGGAGAACTGGCGCAAAAGCAATCGGAAATGGAGGGGCAGCTGGCCCGGATGGAAAAGGCCTTCGCCGAGAACCTGGAGAAGATGCAGGAAAATCAATTGCTGAACCAGGAGCTGGCGGAGAAAATGCAGGAGTTGGCCGAGCTCTGGGAAAAAGTGGCCACGCCGGAGATGAAGGAGCGAATGAAAAAGCTCACCGAGGCGCTGGAAAAATTGGACCCGGAGCTTCTCCAGCGGGCCCTGGAGGAGTTGAACCTGACCCAGGAACAGATTTTGAAAAACCTGGAGCGCTCCATCGAGCTTTTGAAGCGGATGGCCTTGGAGCAGAAAATGGACGCCCTTTTGAAGCAGGCCGAACGAGTGCTGGAAGAGCAAAGGAAAGCGAACAAAGAAGCGGAAGGCCAGCCCCAAAAGCCCGCTTCCGAACTGGCTCAAATGGAAAAAAAAGTGAAAGAGGACCTGGAAAAGCTCGAAAAGAAGGCCGCCGAGTTGAAAAAGGAGTTGGACGAAAAGCCGCTTTTCGACCCGGCCGCCTCCGATAAACTGACTGGCGCCCCCTCCCAATCCGGCGCCAAAGAAAAAGTGGCTGAAACCGTCACCAACTTCGCCGCCGGCCGAAAAAAGGAAGGGGAAAAGTCCGGAGCCGAAGCAGAAGACCGCCTGGAACAAATGCTGTCGGATATGCGGGCTGCCAAGGAGCGGCTGGACCAGTCCGAAAAGGACAAAATGTTGGCGGAAATGAACCAACGCTTAAACGACTTGTTGACCCTTTCCGAACGTCAGGAGGAATTATCCAAAAAACTGGAAGAGCGTTCGCGGGTGGAGGGAGCCAGTTTCAACGAAACGGCCCAGGAGCAAAAGGAACTGGCCGAACAGGCCCAGAAAGTTTCCGCCGAGATTGAAAAGCTGGCCAAAAAAACGCTCTTTCTTGCACCCGAAAAAAACGCTCCTTCGTCCCAATGCCTGAACAGCATGAACCAGGCCGTCCGCAACCTGAACGGCCGCAATCCGACGGGAGCCATCCAGAATCAAAAAGAGGCCTACTACCAGTTGAACCAGGCCGCCCGCCAGATGGTGGAATCGATGAAGCAGTGCCAGTCCGGCCAAACTGGCTCCGGAATGAAGGAAACGATGCAAAAAATGCAGGGGATGTGCGATAAGCAGGGAGGAATCAACGCCGAATCGGAGAAGCTGATGCAGGGTAGGGGGGAAAAGCCGACGCTCTCTCCCGAAGAGCTGGGGGCCTACGGCCGTCTGCGGGTGCAGGAACGGGAAATCCAGCGGGACTTGGACGAACTTAGACGCCAGTATCAGGAGCGCAAAAACGTTTTGGGCCGGCTGGATGAACTCGCCACCGACTTCGACAAGTTGGTAGAAGAAATGGAGCGCGGGCCGGCCGAAGGGTTGTTGAAAAGACAGGCCCGCGTTCTGAACCGGATGCTGGATTTCCAGCGCTCCTTGCAAACGCAACGGGAAGAGGAGCGCCGAAAGGCCCAGAAAGCGGTCGACGTTTTCCACCTTTCACCCGCGGATGTGAGCCCGGATGCCGGTTGGCGGGCGGCCGAAATGGAAAGCCGGTTGAAGAAGTTTCTCGAAGAGCCCCATCCCCCCGAGTACCAGGAGGCCGTGCGCGACTATTTCGAGGCGCTCAAGTCCCAGAACCTGCTTGCTCCCGACCGGTAGCGCCCGAATGAAAAAGATTGTAGGGGGACTTATTCTCCTTTCTGGGTTGTCTGCCTCCTGGGCGCAAACCCAAACCTTTACTCCGCCGGCCCTGGAGCAGCAACTTGCGAGGGTGGAAAACTATCTTTTCAACGACGAGTATGAGAAGGCCGCCCTTCTGGCCGAGCGGTTATACCCGGAGCACAAAACTAACCGGCGTCTCTACGGTCTGCTTAAGTCCGCCTACCTGGGACTGAAAGAGTTCGTCAAACTGGAGGGCTTGATGGCCGAACAGCTGGCACTCTCCCCCACAAACAAAGAGCTTTATTTGGACCAGCTGGAAATTCATTTGCGTCAGGGCGCTCCCGAAAAAGCGGAGGCGGCAGCCAAAACGTATCTGACCTTGGCGGCCAAGGACACCCTTTCCTATCTGAACCTGGCCAACCGCTATCTGGCCGCCGGCTACGCCGAAGAGGCGATAAAAATATACCAGTCCGCCCGCAAAACCCTTCTCCAGCCGGCCCTTTTCGCTTCCTCGCTGGCGGAAACCTATCGCTCCCTGCGCCGCTGGCGGGAGGCGTTGGAAGAATACCTGAACGGGCTGGCGGCCGAACCGGCCAACGGCTCCATTTTGCCGCGCTTGACCTCCCTTATGGGGGACCTGCCTGCCGACGACCCCGCCATCGGCCCGTTTTTAGACCAGCTCTTGGCCAAAAAACCTTCCCCCCTGCATTACCGGCTGAAAGGGGAGTGGGAACTGCGGCAAGGGCATTACGACGGGGCGCTGGCCGCCTACGAGGAAGCCGACCGCCGCGGGGAGAGGGATGGACGCTTGCTTTTGGAGCTGGCCCGCAAAATCAGTTTAACGAACCCGGAAAAAATGACCTCCCTGTCGGCCAGCTATGAAAGAAGGTATGCCCGAAGCCCCGAGCTGCCGCAGCTATACTTTCTTCTGGCCCGGGCTCAAACCCGGCTCGGAGATTTTTGGGCCGCCCGCGCCACCTACGAAAAAATCCTGGCAACCACCCCGCTGGCGAATGACAAGGTTCAGGCCAACTTCGAGCTGGCCGGGCTGATGTTGGATGGCCTCGACCGCCCGGAGTCGGCTTTGGTTTTCATCGAAAAAGTCGGGGACCTTTTCCCGACGGTAAAGGGTCCGGCCTCGCTTCTGCGGGCCAAGGCCCTGGCCGCCCTGGACCGGTTTGAGGAAGCCCGGCAGCTGCTCTCCCAAATCTCCGGTCAGAGCCCCGCCTGGAGGGAAGAGACCGCCTTTCTTACAGCCGAGTGGGATTTTTACTTTTTGAACTTTGCCGAAGCGGAAAGAAAATACACCGCCCTTTTGGACGCCTTCCCGCGCGGCGAGCGGGCCAACGACGCTTTGCGCCGGCTGGCGCTTTTGAAGAACTTTGGATTGTCGAAGGAATCTTCCCTGTCCCTGTTCGCCCTATTCCTCAAAAATTTGGCCCAATTTAACGAGAAAGAAGCGGCCGTTCGGATGGCCGGCCTGGAAGGGGCATCGCCGGACCTGGCGGCCGAGGCCAATTACAGTTGGGGAATTTATCTTTCGGGCAAAAAACGGCTGCCGGAAGCCGAATCCGCTTTTACGAAAATAAAAACGGTTTATGCCAAAACGCCGCAGGCGCCGCTCGCTTTGGAAAAGTTGGGTGAGCTGGCCGAAGCCTCCCGGCGACCGGAGGCGGCCAAAAGCCAGTACGAAACGGTCTTGGAAAGCTACCCGGACGCCGTAAACGCGGAGAGCGTGCGCGGCAAACTGCGCCGCCTGCGGGAGCGTACGCCGGAAAAACCCCAAAAAACGGAAGGGAAAAGCTAAGAGGAGACGCTTTCCCGCCGGGTGGTTTTCCCGTGGCCGGGGTGGCGCAGGGTCAAAAGCTCGTCCTCCAGCTGTTTAATCCGCTCCATATACCCCTCCACCGTGCGGAGTTTGATTTTGGTGGTGGTCCGGATTAAAAGCCCCAACGAAACCAGCATAAACAAAACCGAATTGACCTGCCGGAAAATTTCGCCGTAGTTGAACAGGGAATCCATAAAAGCCAGAACTCCCAGAACGAACAAAACGGCGCACCAGACTAACATACCCCCTCCTTTTTATTCCTTGACAAACAATTTCCCCCTTCCTAACCTTTGCCTTCTATGTATCGACCGCCAAACAGGAAAGGTTAACGCATCCTGGACAAAGAGAAATTGCTTCGCCGGGGATTAGGGGCTTTTGTTTTGGCCGCTGCACTCGCGGCCTACGGGAGAACTGTCGCCCCCACGGTATCCTTCTGGGATTGCGGCGAATTCATCGCCGCCGCCGCCAGTTTGGGCATTCCCCATCCCCCCGGCGCGCCGCTGTACGTGCTGATTGGGCGGATTTTCACCCTGCTGCCGCTGGGGGCCGATGTCGGCCACCGCGTTAACCTGATTTCCGTTATCACGTCGGGTTTCACCGGGCTGGTGGGGTATCTAATTGTTCTCAAACTGTTCGAGCTTTGGAGCTTCGGTGAAAGCCGATTCTGGAAGTACCTGGGAGCTTCCTCGGGGGCCTTGATTATGGCTTTCTCCAGCACCTTCTGGTCTTCCGCCGTCGAAGCGGAGGTGTACGGCTTGTCGATGTTTTTGATGTTGTTGTTGATTTACCTCACTCTTTGCTGGTACGAGATACGGCAAGCCGCGCTAAAACCGACCCCCGGGCGAACCGCGCCGACCCCGGAAAACGGTATCCATCCCGACCGCTATCTCATTTTGATTTACTACGTCGGCCTTCTTTCGGTGGCCGTGCATATGACCACCTTCCTGGTAATGCCTCTGATTTTTTCTTTCGTACTCTGGGCCGACCCCCAGAAACGCTCCGATTTCCGTTTCTGGGTCGCCGGCGGCTCGCTTTTGATTATTTTGGCCGTGGTCGAACCCTTTCTCATTGCCGCCGGCCTGACCCTTTTGGTTAGCGGCATTGTTTACTTCCTCTACGGCCGCAAGATCGCTCCCTGGCGGCTTTCCTTTCTGCTTGCGGCCTTCGGGCTTTTGGGTTTCTCTTCTCAACTATATATCCCCATTCGCTCCCTGCAAAATCCCCCCATAGACGAGAACAACCCGGAAAATTGGGACCGTTTCAACGATTTTCTGGAGCGCAAGCAGTACGGGCAGGAAAACATGCTCGTCCGGGCTTTGACCCGCCGGGGGAAATGGGAAAGCCAGCTCGGCCGCTACCCCCGGATGGGCTTTTGGGGTTTCTTCGAGAAACAGTACGGCAGGGGAGGTTGGGCTTTTGCGCCGATTTTCCTAATTGGCCTGGCTGGATTGTTCTTGCCCTTCAAACGGGACAAAAAAAGCGCCCTTTTCCTTTTAGCCATTGCCCTGGCCGGCACGGTCGGGCTGGTTTTTTATATGAACTTCGCCGACGGCACCCGGATGGACAGCTACGGCGAGGCCGGGCTGGAGGTGCGCGACCGGGATTATTTTTGGACTCCCGGCTTTGTGGTTTTCTCCCTGGCCGTCGGCGCCGGTCTGGGTTTTTTGGGGAGCTTGCTTTCAGCCGAAGGAGCCCGCCGGAGGTTGAACTCTTCCCTGCGCACGGCGCTCGCGGGGCTGGTGGTGCTGGCAGCGGTGGCAATCCCGGCTTCGGCCTTTAAGACTAATTCCATCCGTAATTCCCGAGCCGGCAACTTCCTGCCGTACGATTACGCCTACAACCTGTTGGCTTCGTGCGATAAAGATGCCCTCCTTTTTACCAATGGCGACAACGACACTTTCCCTCTCTGGTGCCTGCAAGAGGCCTACGGCTTCCGCAAGGACGTCCGGGTCATAAACTTGAGCCTGATTAACACCGATTGGTACATTCTGCAGCTGAAAAACCAGATGGGGGTGCCGATTTCATTGGCCGACAGCCAGATTGCAATGAAAGAGCTTCCTCTGCCGGGAACCGGTCAGACTTTTCCCCGGCCGGAGCATCCCTATTTTGACCGGCGACGCGGTCTTTCCCATTACCTGATGCCCATCCAGCTGGAAGACCAACTCTTGCGCGTGCAGGATTTTATGGTCGAAGAGGTCGTCTTGACCAACGATTTCAAATACCCCCTCTTTTTCTCCCGTACGGTCCCGGGCTCGGCCCGCGTCGGTCTGGACGCCAATTTGACGACCGAAGCGATGGTTTTGCGGCTCGTTCCGGAAAGAAGGGAAAACCGCTTTGATTTTGAACGCACCGAAAAGCTGTTGTGGGAGCTCTTTCGTTTCCGGAACTTTGCCAACCCGGAAATCACACTGGACGACAACGACGTCGGAATGATGATTGTCTATCCGGAAGTGGCCCTCGAGCTGTACGAGAAACACCTCCAAAAAAAGGATTCCTCCGATGCCTGGAAGCATCTCGAACGCTCCGCCGAAAAATTCCCCTTCTATCCCCGCGCCGCGGTCACGCTTCACAATTATTATAAATCCAGGGGAGAAACCGAAAAAGCAAAACAGGTGGCCGAACGTTCCCGCCTGCATCTCGAACGGGCGGCCCGCCGCTCGGAAGACAATCCGCTCTGGTGGATGTTTTTGTCCAACCTGTACCAGCTGGAGGGAAAAAAACCGGAGGCCTATCGGGCCATCCGGACCGCTTGGGAGTTGAACCGCGCGGAGGATTACATCTTCCGCACCTACCTCCAGTATGCCCTGGCGGACCGGCGGACCGACCTCGTCGTCCAGCTGGCCAACGATTGGCTGGAAAATCATCCTGACGACCCATTCGCCCGGCAGGTTTTGACCCAGTTCGGCGGTCTCCCCCCTCGGCTGCCGGCTTTGCCGTCCCAATAAGCAGGAATGCGCGAAAACCGGGAGTCGGAACGGACGGCCCCTTTTCCGCATTTTCTCTAAGGAAGGAATGAAGCCTAACGGAGTGGAGTCTCAATGACCTTTCTGGCCATCGTCTTGATGTGCCTTATCTGGGGCTTGACCTGGGTGGCGATAAAAATCGGGCTGGAGGACCTTCCCCCCTTTCTTTCCGCCGGTGTCCGTTTCGTCATCGCTTCCGCGCTCCTTTGGCCGGCCATCCTCCTTCGCCGGGTTCCCCTTCCAAAAACCTGGCCGGAACTGCGCAGCATTTTAGTTCCGGGATTCTATTTCTACTCCATAAACTATGCCTTGGTCTATTGGGGAGAGCAGTTCATCGGCGCCGGTCTGGCCGCCATACTTTTTGCTTCCATCCCGTTTGTAGTCGCCCTTATGGCCCACTATATGCTCGTCAATGAAAAAATAACCTATTCCAAGCTGTTGGGCCTGTCCGTCGGTTTTATCGGAATCGTCGTAGTATTTTACGGCGGCCTGCACTTCGGCCCGAAAAGTTACTGGGGCATGCTGGCACTTTTAGGTTGCAGTCTTTCCTGCGCCTACGCCAATATCTTGGTCAAGCGTGACCTGCATCATACCGACCCGATGCTCGCCACGGCCATTCAGATGACTTTGGGGGCCGTCTCTCTTTTGGGCTTTGGAATGCTGGCCGAAAGTTGGAAAAATTTCCATTTAACCCCCCGGGCGGTCGGCTCCCTTTTATACCTTTCCATCTTCGGTTCGGCGGTCGCCTTTAGTCTCTACTTTTGGGCTCTGAAAAAAACCGAAGCGACCAAACTCTCCTCAATCGCCTTCGTGACCCCCTTAGTCGCCCTCGTGGGGGGGCATTTGATTTTGGACGAACCGGTATCTGGACGGCTGGCCGCCGGCTCTTTATTGGTATTGGCGGGGATTTTGATAATCAACTACTTCCCGGCGCTCAAAAGGAGACCTCCCGCTACTTAAAAATCGTAGCCGACCGAAAAATAAAATCGCCTCCCGTCCAGGTTGGAATGCGCCCAGCCGACGCCCGCCGGCCCGATGGGGGTGGCGATTTCGAGTTCTCCCAGAACGCCGTAAAAGAAATTCCGCAGGTCAAACTCTTCCGCCGCAGTCCAGCGCTTCTGCAAATCCCAGCGAATGGAAGAATAGACGGACCCCCAAAGCCTTGCGCGCAGGCCGGTGCCGAGGACTAAAAACTGCCGGGCCACGAACCCGCGCGCCGGACTTCCGGCAAAAAAGTCTTTTCCGCCCAGCCGGAAAAACTCCGGCTCCGGCAGGGCGCCGGAGGAAAGCCCGGCGCTGACCTGCGGCTCGAAAAAAAGCCGCTTCCCGACCGGCAGAAAATGGGAAAAAAAGGCCTGGGCTTTCCGATAGTTCAAATTTCCCCCCAAAAAGTCGGAGGCGGTGGAAAGCGTGACTACGTTGTAGGCCCCCCGCCGGGGAAAGGGGTTTTGGTCGCGCGTATCCACCACGGAGCGAAGTGAAAGGGAGCGGAGTTTGTAAAGCTGCCCGTTGTACGTTTCGTGGCCGTAAACGAAATTCTCCGCCCGGACCTCGAGCGAAACGGCCCCCAGACGGTAAATCTGCTGCCCCAAGGACCAGAAAGCCCCCCAGCGCCTCTCCCGGTAGGGCCGAAAAACCTCAAAATCGGAGTAGCTTCGCCAGCGCTCCCGGTACAAAAAGGCTCCCAGCCGCGAGGTGAGATAGGTTTTGAAAATACGGTCGGTTTTCAAAGCCGCCTCATACAGCTGCCGGCGCACCCCGTACTGCAGGCGGGTCTTGAACTCGGTGCCGGTGCCGAACAAATTGCCGTCCAGAAAATCGACGAACCCTTCCGATTCGAAATCGGTCTGGTAATGCGCTCCCAGCCGCACTTGCTCATAGTTTTTTTCCTTCAGCACCAGTTTCAAAACCGGCCCGCCTGCCCCTGGTTCCAAAAGGGCTGAAACCCGTTCAAAAAGCCCGGTGGCATACACGTCGGTGACGCCGCGGGCGACTTTTTCCGGGCTGAAGAGCATCCCCTCCCGTAGGGGAAAATTCTGCATCACCACCCAGCTTTTCGTGCGCCGGTTTCCTTCCAGGGCCACCCGTTCGATTTTCGCCTCCCGAAGATGGAACGTCAGCCGGCCCGATGCCTCCAGCCACTCCGGCCGGGGACTTTCCAAAAGGTTGAAGCCGCGCCCCCGATATTTTTCCTCCAATTTTTGACACGCTCCCGAAAGCTGGCGGTAATTCAGCCTCCCGCCCGGCGGCAGGGAAACGATGGCCGCCAGTTCGGCGGCGGAAAAAACCGTGTTCCCGCTGAAAGCCACTTCCCTTACCGCCGGCGCCTCCACGCCCCGCACGCTCAAAATTCTTTTCGCCGAATCATACTCCGCCGAAAGGCGCGCATACACCCCGCTCGCCAGAAGCGAATCGAGCCGTTCCACCAGCCCGTCAATCGAAAGAGATTCGGAAGCCGGAAGGGACAACGCTTTTTCCATTTCTTCCGTCGACTCAACCCGGTTCACATGGATTTTTCCGGCGGCGACCGGCGTACGTTTTCCCAAAAGTTGTAAGATGCCCTCTTTCTTCCCCAAGGCCGCCCGGTATCCCAGCTCATAAAGCCGGGTGGCCAGCGCGAAATCACGGGAACTAAAAGTGCTCAAATCCGGCACGATGACCAAATCGGCCGCCGCCAGTTCCTTTCTTTTCCTTTCCAGTGTCAATATGGTGGTGGCCTGGTCAATCACATCGAGGGGCGTTTGCAACTCCCCCGCCTTCAAAAGGGAAGCGGAGGTGTTGACGGCGATGACGAAATCCGCCCCCATTTTTCTTGTCAGCCCCACCGGGACGGGAACCAAAAGCCCGCCGTCCACCAAAAGCCTTCCCCCCTTTTCCAAAGGAACGAAAGCCAAGGGGGCCCCCAAGGTGGCCCGCAGCGCTTCCGCCAAATCTCCGGAGGAGAAAATCACCGTGTCGCCGGAAAGCAAATCCACCGAAAGCGTGCGAAAGGGAACCGGTAGCCGGTCAAAGTCAAAGCCGGCCTTCAAATTGACCGCCGCGGTAAGGTCGGTGAAAAGATTGGAAACCTTCTGCCCGGAGGTCACCGCCAGCGGAATGTCCGGCTTCAAACCCTCAAACCGGATGGAGAGAAAATGACTTTCGTTCCCCTCCTTTTGAGTGGAAAAAAGGGTGCTGCGCCTGGGACGGTCGCGGAAAAGCTCCCCCCAGTCGATTCCCATCACAATCCGCTCCAGTTCCTGCGGGGAGTAGCCGCAGGCGTAAAGTCCCCCAATAACGCCTCCAATCGAGGTTCCGGCGACAGCGTCCACTCGGACGCCCATTTCCTCCAACGCCCTCAAAACGCCGATTTGAGCGAACCCGCGCGCCCCACCCCCCGAAAGCGCCAGGCCGACTTTGGGCCCACGGGAACGGCCGTCGAGCACTTCTCTGAAATTATCAACCCCCACGCTCCGGTCGTAATGAAATGAAGCGGAAAAAACGGGCGAGCAAACGAAAAACCCGAAGATAACCAGGCGGCCTAAGTGTCGTTGGTCCATAAGTAAACCTAAATAATTTCGTTTTCCGCTAAAAAAGCAAGCCCGGTCGGTCCCTGTCTGGGGAGGGAGTCGGGCTAAACGGTTCCGTGTTTTAACACGACCACGGCAGCCGCGGCTTTGGTCGCGGAAAATAACTGGCACTGACGGGTCAACTGCCAGGAATACAAATTCGTATATTCTCCCCGTGGCGACCCGAAAACAAAAGAAAGTGCTTCGTCAAGCTCTTTTCAAGAAAACCCGCAAAAAGGCAAATTTCTTCGTGGTGGAAGGGGAACGCCACCTTTCCGAGCTTTTGCAGAGCGACTGGAAAATCCTTAAAATCTTCGCTACGCCGCAAAAAGCGAAAAAAATAAAATCGCTGATTCCCTTGGAAAGCGCCGCGGAAGTGGAAGAAATCTCCTCGAAGAAATTGACTGAACTGGCCCAAACCGAAACCCCGTCCGGCGTTTTGGCGCTGGTGGAAAAGCGAAGCTTTGCGTTGGATGCGGTGGCGGCCGAAAAAAGGGTTCTGATTTTGGACAACCTGCGCGACCCGGGCAACGTCGGCACGCTCTTGCGCACGGCCCGTTCACTCGGCTGGAGCGGGGTCGTGCTATTGAAAGGCACCGTCGAACTGTATTCTCCCAAAGTCGTCCGCTCCACCGCCGGCGCCCTGTTTCACCTGAAAATTGTCGAAGGCATCACCGCCGGAGAAACCCTAAACATCCTTAAAAAAGTTGGTTTCACCGTTTGGGTTGCCGATTCCCATTCCGGCGTTCCTCCGGAAGCGTGTAGGGGTTTGATTAATCAAACCCCTACAAAATTGGCCCTGGTCATCGGCAGCGAAGCTTCCGGCGTGTCACAAGCGCTGTTGTCCCAAGCGGACCAATTCGTCAGAATCCCTCTTTCCGAAGGGGCGGAAAGCCTGAACGCCTCCGTCTCCGGCGGAATTTTGATGTGCCTGTTGCGAACGTAACCTTTTAAAGGTTCCTCGGAGGGAAATTCCCTTGCGTCTCTTTTCTCCTCGCCAGTATCGGTTTCAGGTGGTGGTGAAGATACCAGGCGATGCCCAAAAGTATCAATACCGCCACGGCGTAGTCGAATTTGTGCAGGTACTGCCCGATGGTGTTCCAGTTCTGCCCCAGTTTTACGCCGATGTAGGTTAAAAGCCAGCACCAGGGAATGGCGCCGATGAAGGAGTAAATGGCAAACGGCCAGAACTTCATCCGGGAAATGCCGGCCGGCAGGGAAATGAAGGTTCGGACAATGGGGAGCATCCGGGAGATGAACACGGCGGCATTGCCGAAGCGGGCGAAAAACCGGTCGGCGTTGTTCAAGTCCCGTTCGGAGAAGAGAATGTACTTTCCCCACCGGATGACTGCCGGCCGCCCGCCGTGGTAGCCAATCCAGTAGGTGGCGACCGAACCGATTAAGTTGCCGAAGGCCCCCGCCAAAGTCGCCCCCCAGATGGAAAAGCGTCCCTCGTGAACCAGAAACCCGGCAAACGGCATTATTATTTCCGACGGCAGGGGAATGCAGGCCGACTCAATGGCCATAAACAAACAGACGATGGGATAGCCGCCGGCGGAAATGGCCGAGGTGACCCACCCGGCCAATACTTCCAGAATTTTCGTTATCATTTCTTCCTTTCTACTTCAAGGATGAGCAACCGGTGCCCCCGTTTCTCTTTGACGGTGAATTCCAGCTCCCGGTACGAAATTTTTTCCTCCACGGAGGGAATCCGCCCCAACTGGTCGATTAAAAATCCTCCCAGCGTTTCATATTCCTCGCTGGGGAGGGAAGCTCCAAAAATGGAATTGAATTTCTCCGGCCGCATCCGCGCCGTCACGGTGGCCCGATTCGTATCCTGCCAGAGGATTTCCTCCCGCTCGGCGTCGTACTCGTCCTGAATTTCCCCCACGATTTCTTCGATGATGTCCTCGAGGGTAATCAGCCCGGCGGTCCCCCCGTACTCGTCCAGAACGATGGCCAGATGAATTTGTTTGCGCTGGAAATCGGCCAACAGCTCCCGCACTTTTTTGGTTTCCGGCACGAAGTAGGGCGGGCGCAGTATGTCTTCCAGAATCACCAGCTCGGCGTTCAAAAGCAGGTTGATGATGTCCTTGGTGTGGATGATTCCGACGACATGGTCCAAATCCCCCCTGTAAACCGGGACCCGCGAGTATCCCTCTTCCGCCACGAACTGCAAAAGCTTTTGTCTCGGGGTGGAGATTTCGATGGCCACGATATCCGTCCGGGGGGTCATCGCCTTTTTGACCGGCGTGTCGGTGAACTGGAAAACGGAGTAAATCATCGCCTCCTCCATTTTCTCGAAGATCCCCAGCCGGCTCCCTTCCGAAACGAGATGTTTGATTTCCTCCTCCGTCACGAACGGCGCTTTGGCCTCTTCCTTAAAGCCCAGAAGTTTTAAAATTGCACGCGTGGAGGCGGTCAAAAGCTTGACCGCCGGGAGCGCGAAAAGATAGAACAACTGCACCGGCCGGGCCACCTGCATGGCGAACCGTTCCGGGTGATACAAGGCCAGCATCTTGGGCAAAAGCTCGCCAAAGAGGAGCGAAAGAAAGGAGATGGCCAAAGCCACGAGTCCGATGGCTACCGTTTTGGTGACGCCGGAGATGGGGGCCGCCAGCCGGGTTTCCAGCTCTTCGATTACGGTGGCCCCCCCCAAAACACCCGCCAGCATCCCGACCAAGGTGATGGCCACCTGCACGGTGGCCAAAAACTTGCCGGGGTCCTCCTGCAGCTGCAAGACCCGTTTGGCGTTGACGTCCCCTTTATTGGCAGCCGAGCGCAGCCGCGCCCGCCGGGCCGAAACCAGGGAAATTTCGGCGGCGGCAAAAAAGCCGTTCACCAACACCAAACCGACGATAATGACGATCTCGAGAAGAACGGATTCCATTCCAAGGGATAATAAAAAAATCCCCGCCCCCCGGCACAGCTTTTTTTAACCCCCTATGAGTTTTGGGCAGTGGAAACCTTTAAGTTTCCACCTTTCTTGCGGCGCCTAAAATACAAAACCCCTTCCACCAAGAAGGTCGAAAAGAGGGCCACGGCTAAAACCTTCAGCCAGTCCTGGAAATGGATGGGGGCCAACTGCATCGCTTGGGCCATCGGGGGTAAGTAGATGAAAGACAATAGCACACTTATGGTTAGAACCCTTGTTATCCAGAAAAAGTGGTTTTTCAAAGCGATGGTCACACCCTTTCGCGAAAGCTCGATGGTCACGAGAAAGACTTCCGCAATGACAAGACTAGCGACCGCCATCCCGCGAGCCCCGGCGGCCAATGCGCCGGAAGCCAGTTCATACCAGTACAACCCCAAAACCGCCAGCCCGATGGAAAGTCCGGTCAATACCGAAATGGTCAGTTCCGAAGCCGGCAGAATGGGGCGGTTCGGGTCAAGCGGCGGCTTTTTCATCGCTTCCGGGTCTCCTCTGTCGGCCTCAAAAACCAAAGCGACGGTCGGATGCATAATCAGCTCCAGCCAGATGATGACCACTGGTAAAAGCAAGAGGGGCAAACCTAAAAGGGGCACGGCTACTGCCAGAAAAACAATCGGCGTATGGAAGGTGATAAGGTAGCGGAAGGCCTTTTCAATTTTGGAAAAAATCTGCCGCCCCTCCTTCACCGCCTCCACAATGGTCTGAAAGTTGTCGTCCAAAAGCACCATCGTGGCCGCCTCCCGGGCCACTTCCGTGCCGCGCACTCCCATCGCCACACCGATGTGTGCTTCCTTCAAAGCCAGGGCATCATTGATGCCGTCGCCGGTCATCGCCACGATTTCCCCCCGCTTTTTCAATGCCGCCACCAGCCGGTGCTTGTGATGGGGCAAAACACGGGCGAAGATGTTGGCTCGTGAAGCCCGGCGGGAAAATTCCTCCTCATTCAACTTTTCCAGTTCTAGTCCGGTCACAATCTGGTCATCCTCGTGCTCCAACCCAACCGTTTCGGCGATATGGTGGGCTGTCAAGGGATGGTCGCCGGTGACCATAACCACCCGAACTCCTGCCTGGCGGCATTCGGCAGCCGCGCGAGCTACCTCCGGCCTTGGCGGGTCAGAAAAACCCACCACCCCGAGGCAGGCCAGATGCCTTTCGTTTTCCTCCCGGCTTTCGGAAAAAACCGGAAGTTGTCCAAAGGCAACGGCAATCACCCGCATTCCGGTGTTCGCCAGCTTTTCATTCTCTTCTTGAAGTTTTTTCCTCCCTTCGCCATTCCCCTCGCACCGTGCCAGAATCCCCTCAACGGCCCCCTTGGCGCAGATGACAAACCCGCCGGCGGAGCTCCGCCAGACGTGGGACATATACTTTCCCTTGACATTGAAGGGATAATCCCGCACCAGCTTCCACTCGTCAAAAATTTCCTTCGGTTCAATGCCGTGTTCCCGGGCATGGGCGACCAACTCTTTTTCCAATTGGTCGGTCGGATTGGGCTCGCAGGCCATAACGATGGTCTTCCAGAAAAGCTCGTCATTCTCCCCTTCCGGATGTTCTGCCACCGTAAGCTTTCCTTCCGTCAAGGTCCCGGTTTTGTCGGCGCAGATGACGGTGGTTGCCCCCAAGGTTTCGACGCCGGCCATCCGCCGAATCAATGTTTTTTTTCGGGCCAGTCGGAAAACCCCCATCGTCAAATACAAGGTAAAAACGACCGGAAACTCTTCCGGCACGGCGGCGATCGCCAAACTGACGGCGAAGAGAAACGACCTCCCCCAGCCGGAACCCCGGTAAAACTCGATGGCAAAAACCAGAAGACAGACAAAAACCGCCCAAGCCAAAAGCCGAACCACCAGTCGGTCGATTTTTTTCTGCAGGGGGGTGCGCTCTTCTTTGATTTCGGTCAGAAGGTGGCCGATTTGACCGTAACGAGTTTCTCTCCCCGTTGCCGTAACGTGGGCTTTCCCCTGTCCCGACAGAACCGATGTTCCCGCATACACGTTGGATGATTCCATGCCGGACGAATCCTTCGGTACGGGAATCGACTCTCCGGTCAAAGGAGATTCATCCATTTCGACATTGTTGGACTCCGCAAGCACGCCGTCCACCGGCAAAATGTCCCCTTCTTTCATAACTAAGACATCTCCCGGCACCAACGTTTCGGACTGGACAACTTTTTCGACGCCATCCCGGACGACGAGGGCGGTCGGGGCGGTCAACTCCCGAATTTTCTTCAACGCCCGGCCCGTGCGCGCCTCCAAGGCCAAATCAACTGCGAGTATGGGAACGATGGAACCGACCAAGACCCAGCCGTCGCGGATTTCGCCCAACAGGAAATAGACCAAAGCGGCCAAAAGCAAAAGCAGAACCATCGGGTCGGCCAAACTTTTCAGCCCGTGTAAAAGCGCGGCAAACGGCGATTTGGGAATGAGAATGTTCGGCCCGAATTTCAAAAGTTGCTTTTTGGCCTCGTTGGAAGAAAGCCCAATACGGGGATCGGTCTCGAAAAGAAGCGTATCCGCCATTGAAAAGCTAATTAGATATTAGCCGGAAGCTTGTCAAGAAAAAGCTTGCGGCTTCGATCAAGAACTGCCAAGGTTGACTTTTACAATCAATTTTTAGATTTTCGCCCGAGTGGAAAAATCGGGTTTAAGCCGACGGATTTTTGAAAAAATACGCCGGCTGTTTTTGGCCGGGCTTTTGGTGGTCGTTCCCATCATCGTCACCTTTCTCATTTTGCGCCTCTTGTTCCGCGCCGTCGACGGGCTTTTGGCTCCGGTTATAACCCAGTTGACCGGCCGCGACCTGCCTGGCATCGGGCTTTTGGCCACCATCGTAATCGTATTTTTGGCCGGTTTTTTCATCTCCTCCGTTTTCGGCTCGCGGCTCTATTCCATAGGAGAAGTTTTGTTCATCAAAACCCCCTTGGTGCGCACGGTCTATGGCGGCGCAAAACAGCTGATGGAGTCCATGTTTTTGCCCACGGGAAAAGCCTTCAAACAGGTGGTCCTGGTCGAATACCCCCGAAAAAACGGCTGGGCTATCGGCTTTGTCGGCGGCGAGTTGGTCGTAAACGGAAAACCCCTGATTTCGGTATTCGTTCCCTCCACCCCTACCCCTTTCACCGGCTTTGTGATCAACTATCCGTCGGAAGAAGTCATCCCGCTTTCGATTTCGGTGGAGGAAGGGGTAAAATTCGTCGTCTCCGGCGGCATTGTGGCGCCGGAGAAACTGAAAGCGGCCGGCGCGGGGCCGGTGGAACCTTTGGGAAAATTGGCGTGAAATTGGGCGACCTCTTGAGTCCGGAACTGGTCCTCTGCAACCTTTCCGCCTCCACCAAAAAAGAGGCGATTGCCGAGATGTTGAAAAAAATCGGCGAAAGGTACGACCATCTGGACACCGATTTGCTTTTGGAATCGGTGATGGAGCGGGAGGAGGTGGAGCCGACCAACCTGGGACGGGGTTTTGCCTTTCCCCATTCCCGCACGGAAGCGGTGAAGGAGATGATTTTCTCCCTGGCCATCTCGCGGGCCGGCGTTCCCGACAAAACCCCGGACCAAAAACCGGTCAACGTGATATGTCTGTTTCTGACTCCCCGCAATATGACCCGGCTTTACTTGCAGGCTTTTTCCGCCCTCGCCACCTTCGCCCGCAAGCCGGGCACTTTGGAGATGATTCTGTCCGCAAAAACGGTTCCCGAACTCATCGCCGTTTTCTCCAAAAGCGGCATTCTGGTTCGGCGGGAACTGGTGGCCAGGGATATAATGCACCGAAATCTGATAACGGTCCCGCCGGAAGCGACCCTGAAAGAGATTGCCAATCTGCTCTTTAAGCATAAAATTCCGGGAATGCCGGTGGTGGACAAAGCCGGCCGGGTGTTGGGTGAGGTGACCGAAAAGGAATTGATTACGGCGGCGGTTTCACCCGAATACCGCAAGGCCAAAAAGACCAAAAAGATTCTGCCCGACCCGTTTGAAACGCTGGTTTCCAAGGAGGACGACATCACGGCGCGCGACTTGATGTCCAAAAAATTCGTGACCGCTTCGGAGGCAATGCCCGTGACCGAACTGGCTTACCGGATGCTGGACAACAACGTCCGCCGGGTGGAAATTTTAAAGAACGGCAAACTGGTCGGCATCGTCCTCCGCTCCGATATCGTCGGCAAAATCATCCGCGGGTGAGGGGACCATAAAAGCGCTCTACAAGCTCCAATCCCTGGCCATCTTTACCGCTACGGAATCGCACGCCCAAGCTTGGTCGGCCTTCTATACCTTTCCATCCATCGTCTTTGCCGCCATTTTGATTGCCTGGGGGGCCGAATCGGCCCAGGTGATTGTTTCGCAGGGGCTGGCTTTGGCCGTTCTGGCTTGGTTGCAGACCTCCCCGGAGTTTATGGTGGAGGGGGTCATTGCTTGGCAGCAGGATATCAGTTTGATGACTGCCAATTTCACCGGTGCTTTGCGGCTTTTGGTCGGCTTTGCCTGGCCGATGGTCTACTTCACCGCCTTCTTCAGCGGCCGCAAAAAGGGGCTGAATTACGAAATCAAATTGGACGGCGAAGATTCCGCCCCGGTGGTCGGCATTCTGCTCCCCGCCTGCTACGTCCTTTTCATCGCCACCAAGGCCTCCCTCAACCTAATCGACGCCGGCGTGTTGTTGGCGCTGTACGGCGCCTACCTTTTCGTTTTGAACCGCTTTCCGGCCAAGCATGAAGACCACGCCGCCGATATGGAGAGAATCCCCCGCTGGATTCTGTCCCATCGCAAGCCGGTGCGCAACATCCTCATTCTTTCCTGCTTCGTGGTCGGAGGAACGTTGGTTATTCTTCTGGCCGAGCCGTTTGTGGAGAGTTTGAAGGCGCTGGCCCTGGTTTTGGGCGTACAGACCTACTTTTTCGTGCAATGGGTGGCGCCGTTTCTGTCCGAGTTCCCGGAGTTCGTTTCCGCCTTTTACTGGGCTCGCACGGTGAAAAAAGCGGCAATGTCCTTGATGAACACGGTCTCCTCCGTGATTGCCGAGCTGACCTTGCTGGTGGCCTTGATTCCCATCGTATACTCCTTTTCTCGCGGCGAGGTCTCCTCCGTTCCGTTCGATTACGAGCACCGGCTGGAAATTTATTTGACCGTTGTCCAGTCACTCCTCGGTTTTCTATTTCTGGTCAATATGCGCTTCAGTTTTTACGAAGCGGTCGGACTTTTTTCCCTCTGGTTTTTCCAGTTTCTTTTCCCGCATACCCACCGGGAAGTGATTCTGGTTTACCTTTTCTGGATATTGATTGAAACGATTAAGATTTTTCTGGGCCGCCGTAGGCTGGCCGCCTTTCCCATCTTTTTCGAACTCTGGCGGAAACATATTCTGAAAAGTCACAACTAACCCCCTCTTTCATACCCCGAACCTTCTGTCGAAATTGTACGTCCGGTCCCCAACGGATGAGCCGGGTCGTAAAGGGAAACCGTCAGGAACAGATTGCTTATGACCTCAATCAGCTGTATTGTTGCCAGACAAAGGCAACAGACTATGCGATGGCTGGCGCAGTCATTGACCCCATTATCCGGCTCCCACCTTTGGCCGCGGTCTCAATCCCTCTCCTTACGGGGAGGAAATAAAGTCGGCGGCTGGCGGTTGGAGGGGAGCTTGATGAAGAGGTTTTCCAATGGGAAACTCCCGGTTTCAAGGTTGACCGGCACTTTTTTCGCCGAATTTGGTTCAATTCGGCGGAAATTCGCCGACAGCCCGAAGGGGAAACCTGCTTTTCGGTCGCTAAGACATTGATTCAAAATGAATTAGCGCGGTTTGAGGCGAATGGAAACCAGGCACGATTTTTGTCTACTTTCCTTCGGGTAAACGTGTGTAGAGAGCCGGTATTTTCGAGAAATGTTACGCTTGGCTGTGTGCTTGCCGTGACTTCAAGTCAATCCACCCGGCAAGTCGGATTGACCTTCCCGGTCATTCCCGTGCAGGGAGATTCAACGACAGGGAAAAGTTGAAGGTAAGGGCCAGATTCTCTCCACAAACACTCCAAAGTCCAATGTAAACCATTTTTTCGGTCCCGGACAGCCGGCACATAGTTTTTCCAACAACCACTCGAAAGCCCGCCTCAAAGGAGGGTTTATACTCTTCGGCGTTGGACGTTTAATAAGAATGCAACAAGATATACGAGGAAAACCGGCGCTAACGATACTTCTCATCCTGCTGTCAGCTTCACCCGGCTTTGCCTTCCAGCCGCTTTTTGACACTTGGATGAGCTATGATGTAGGGAGTAGTCCTTACTATACCTGCGCGGCCGATTTGGACGGGGACGGGGACCCGGATTTGGCCGTGGCAATTAGTGGCAGCCACTCCGTTTCAATCTTGAAGAACAGCGGGGACGGGACTCTTGCCGCCAAAGTTGACTACGGAACCGGGGGCGGCCCTCGCTTTGTTTTTGCTTCCGATTTGGATGGGGACGGGGATTCGGATTTGGCCGTGGCGAATTATGGCAGCAAAAACGTCTCGGTCTTGAAAAACAACGGGGACGGGACTTTTGCCGCCAAAGTTGACTATGGAACCGGAGGTGGCCCTACCTCCGTTTTCTCCGCCGATTTGGACGGGGACGGCGATGGGGATTTGGCCGTTGCGAATTACGATAGCAACACCATCTCGGTCTTGAAAAACAACGGGGACGGGACTTTTTCCCCCAAGATTGATTACGGGCTCGGGGGCCACCCCCTCTCTGTTATCGCCTCCGATTTGGACGGGGACGGGGATTTAGATTTGGCCGAGGTGAACGACCGCGGCCTCACCGTTTTTGACGACAGCGTCTCGGTCTTGAAAAACAACGGCGATGGGACTTTTGCTCCCAAGATTAAATACGGAACCGGGAGCGGCCCTTCCTCCGTCTTTGCCTCCGATTTGGATGGGGACGGAGATTCGGATCTGGCCGTGGCGAATTTTAACGGCAACAGCGTCTCGGTCTTAAAAAATAACGGCGACGGGACTTTTGCCGCCAGGCGCGACTACGGGGCAGGGAGAGGCCCGCGCTCCGTTTTTGCCTCCGACTTGGATGGGGACGGGGATTTGGATCTGGCCGTGGCAAATTTTACCAGCAACACCATCTCGGTTTTGAAAAACATCGGAGACGGCACTTTTGCCGCCAAATTTGACTATGGAACCGGGGGAGGCCCGCGCTCCGTTTTTGCCTCCGATTTGGACAGGGACGGGGATTTGGATTTGGCCGTGGCGAATTTTAACAGCAACAGCGTCTCGGCTCTGAAGAACAACGGGGACGGGACTCTTGCCGTCAACGATGACTACGGGGTGGGAAGCGGCCCTACCTCCGTATTAGCCTCCGATTTGGACGGGGACGGGGATGGCGACTTGGCCGTGGTCAATCAGGGCGGCAGCAACGTATCGGTCCTGAAGAACAACGGGGACGGGGCTTTTGGCGCCAAGTTTGACTACGGCGTGGGAAACTTCCCGAGCGACGTCTTCGCCTCCGATTTGGACGGGGACGGGGATGGTGACCTGGCCGTGGCCAATCAGGGCGGCAGCAACGTATCGGTCCTGAAGAACAACGGGGACGGAACTTTCGCCGCCAAAGTTGACTACGGCGTGGGAAGTTTCCCGAGTGACATCTTCGCCTCCGATTTGGACGGCGACGGGGATTGGGATTTGGCCGTGGCCAATCTGGCAGGCAACACCGTGTCGGTCTTGAAGAACAACGGGGACGGGACTTTTGCCGCCAACGATGAATACGGTGTAGGAAGCGGTCCTATTTCTGTTTTTGCCTCCGATTTGGATGGAGATGGGGACCGGGATTTGGCCGTGGCAAATTACATCAACAACACCGTCTCGGTATCGAAAAACAACGGGGACGGAACTTTCGCCGCCAAACTTGACTACGGAGCCGGGTTAAGCCCCATCTCTGTTTTTGCCTCCGATTTGGACGGCGACGGAGATCGGGATTTGGCCGTGGGAAACGTTGATGGCGACAACATTTCGGTTTTGGAAAACAACGGGGACGGAACTTTCGCCGCCAAACTTGACTACGGAACCGGGTTAAGCCCCACCTCCGTTTTTGCCTCCGATTTGGACGGGGACGGAGATCAGGATTTAGTCGTAGCAAACAGTAAAGCCAGCGCCGTCTCGGTCTTGGAGAACAAAGGGGACGGAACTTTTGCCGTCAAGGTTGACTACGGAACCGGGTTAAGCCCTACCTCCGTTTTTGCCTCCGATTTGGACGGGGACGGGGACCGGGATTTGGTTGTGACAAAGACTAATAGCGACACAGTTTCGGTTTTAAGAAACCTGTCTGATATCTGCGCAATCGATAGAGGAGACATGAATGACGACGGCGGCTTGTCGCTGACGGATATAGTCATAATGTTAAACTGCGTGTTTCTGGAAGAGGGAAACTGCGGCCCCTGCTTGGCCGACGTCAACTGCAGCGCGAACTTGTCTGCGGCTGATGTCGTGTGGGAAATTTACGCCGTGTTCTCGAAAATTCCATTTCCATGCTGAAGTGGAAGAGATACGCTATCCCCAGCTTTGACGAAACAAAGGCTGCGACGGCCTGCCGTATATTATCCGATTGAATGGCAAGGGGTTGCGGCGCGGTTCGATTTTTTAAACTTTTTTGGGCAAATTTGCGTTAAATTATAGTTGAAGGCCCGGGTGGAGCTTTGAATTAAACCGGAAAAACCTTCAGGAGGTAGATAAACGAAAATGAACTCGTTCAAAACATTCTTTCTTTTCACCCTTTTGACCCTGCTTTTGGTGGCGATTGGCGGCTACTTCGGCGGCCAGCAGGGAATGATATTCGCCTTTGTCTTTGCCGGGCTCTTGAACTTTTTCGCCTACTGGTTTTCAGACAAGATGGCTTTGGCGATGTACGGGGCCAAAAAAGTGGAGGAAGCCGACCTTCCCCAAACCGAAAAGGACCGGCTTGTGCGCATCACCCGCGAACTGGCCCAATCGGCCCGTTTGCCGATGCCCAAGGTGTATGTCATTCCCTCCCCCCAGCCGAACGCTTTTGCCACCGGCCGGAACCCCGAGCACGCTTCTGTGGCGGCGACGAAGGGGATCCTGCAGCTTTTGAGTGACGACGAGTTGGCCGGGGTGATGGCCCATGAGCTGGCCCACGTCAAAAACCGCGATATTCTGATTGCCAGCGTGGCCGCCACCATCGCCGGGGCGATTATGATTTTGTCCCGAAGCGCGATGTTCTTCGGCGGCGGCCGGGACAACAACCGCGGCGGCAATCCCATCGTGATGATTTTGCTTCTGATTCTGGCTCCGATTGCGGCAATGCTCGTGCAGATGGCGATTTCCCGGCAGCGCGAATTCGGAGCGGATGAGGGAGGAGCCAGAATTTCGCACAAGCCTTTGGCCCTGGCCGAGGCGTTGAAGAAGCTGCACAGCGGGGTCCAACGCCTGCCGATGCAAAACGCCAACCCCGCCACCGCCCATATGTTCATCGTCGCCCCCTTTTCCGGCAAGCAGGCGTTGAGACTTTTCTCCACTCACCCGCCCGTGGAAGAGCGCATTGCCCGGCTGTATGAGTTGGCCAAGCATATGTAACACCGTCAGCAGGCGAAATTAATTTCGCCTACAGAGGAAAAAAGCGGGCCGCAAGGCCCGCTTTTTTATTGGGTAAAATCTCTTCAAACGCTCTCCTAAATCGCAACGTATGAATAATCGAAAGACAACAATTGGGAAAACAGCAAAAAAAGTACTAAGTCCATAGGGAGGTATCATTAAGCCTTTTTGCCAAAAAGTCGCTCAAGAGCGTTCATTGCTTCTGGTTGCGGCTAATGAAAAGAGAACTGCGAAAAACTTCAGTTGTGGGCTTTGGGGTTTGAAAGGGGGATGTAAAAGGTTACATTTCCTATACCTGCTTTTCTTCCTTTTGGCAAGCACGGCATTTGGAACAGAGCGGGACGGGATAAAAGTGTTGTCTGAAGGAATCGGTAGTCCCCGGTTTGTCTCCCTTCGCAGTCTGGCAGCGGCCGCCGATAGCTGCGATACCATAAATTATGCCTGCAATCTCACCTTTTTCCATCCGGTTCCGGACGGCTTTGGGAACATTGAAGAAGGGATGCGTTTTGATAATGCCGGGCCAAACCCGGTATCGTTGAAACGGGTGCAGGTTCTGCTTTACAACTGGCCGGGCAGTTCCACGGACACCACCAGCAATTGCGTGATAAACGTTTACGCAAATGCCAGCCCGGACAGCATCCCGGGGGCGCTTTTGGGCAGCATTACCATTCCGAATCACGTTCTTATCGGTGCCAACTGGCCCCCTAACGGCGTCCTTCAGGTGGGGGTCGATTTTTCGCCAAACAATCTTACCTTCGACCCCAACGCCCGCTACCATATCGGCGTGGAGTCAAACGGTCCCGGGGAACTTAACGTGCTTTTGGATAACGGAAATCCTTGTGCTTCCAATCGGTGGGTGGAGGAGGATGCCTTCGGCTGGCATGTGGTAAACGGGGCCTTTCCGGGCAATCCCTATAACGTGCACATTTACGCGGAAGCCTGTGCGGCCAACCCCAATCAGCCGCCCGTAATTGTCAACTGCCCACCTGTCGATACGGTCAACCTTGGTGAAACTGTTACTTATCAATTTCAAGCCCAAGATGACGGCCTTCCCGGCGGGCCGCTAATCTGGCGGAAACTGTATGGGCCGGGTTCATTGGATTCACTTACAGGGCAGTTTTTTTGGATACCCCAAGTTGAAGATGCGAGATTTGGTGCAGTGGAAGTGGCAGTTAACGATGGGGAGTTGTTTTCCGAGCCCTGTTGGGCTTTTTTCGACCTTAAAATAGACGACTGCAACCAAAATGGTATAGCCGACTCTATTGACATCGGAACTGGGACAAGCCGGGACTGCGATACGTCTGGGATACCGGACGAGTGTGAATTTAGATTTGTCGCGGGGGATGTGGATTCTTCGTCACAGGTTGACCTCGCAGATGTTCAATATCTGGCGGATTACATTTTTAAATCGGGGCTCTGTCCGGATGGGAGTGGCTACAGTGGCGACGTAAATTGCTCGCGGTCGGTAGGTCTGGCAGACGTAGTTTACCTTGCAAAATACGTCTTCCAGGGCGGTCCTGAACCCTGTGATGCTTGCCAAATCGCCTACCCGACGTTGGCCGGTCTTTGCCTCGGCTATCAAGATAAATCAACGCTGTATTTAGACCCCATAGACACCGGGCCAAGTGGCCAGAATATTGACATTACAGTCGACGACGACTTCTACGTCTTCCAAGGTGCCCACGAATTCACAAATGTTAAAGAGCTGATAGAAGCAATTTGCAAAAAGAAGGAGAAGCTAAAACGTCAAATCAGAGTTCTGGTAGATACCCATGGGATAAAGGAAGGCGGGACCATATTAGTCGGGACCGCCGAACCCAAAGATGCGAAAGGTGGGACTGGTGATAATGGCGACTTTGCCGGTGTCACTAAGCTTGATAAAGACAACGCCCAAGCTTTTGCCGACAAGATAAAGGACAAAGTGGAGACTATAACCTTCGTTGCCTGCAATGCTGCCAAAGGGGAAGACGGAGCGGCACTCCTGGAAGCGATGGGTAGCGCAGAACTCACGGTATGGATGTTTGATGGGGTGGTCTGTAGCAGCGCCAAAGGTTTCGCCCCTGAAAAAGATTCAAATATGAAGTGTGATGCGGACTAACAGTGCACTCGACGTACCGACGTGGCATGGGGCCACCGACAAATGGCTAATGGTCACGTGTGCCTAAGAAGGTGGGGATAATGAGACTATCCAGAGTAGCTGCGATGATGGCATTGAGTTTGGGGTTAGTGGAAGTTCCCTGTAAAGCCCAAAGCGCGATTGATACGGTTCGGTTTACGGATGTCTCCTTCTTCGATAGCACGGTAGAGTGGAATATCTGCGATGCCTCCTCCGGAGTCGTTTCGGTATCTTTGTATAATGATGAATGGCTTGCAGGGATTGTGGTACCCTTTCAGTTTAGCGACACAATCGTTAATATAGATTCTATTTCTTTCGCGGCATCGCGCGTTTCAAGCTCTTTGGGTCCAACTGGCACTCTCCTTCCTGACCTCCGAAGTGGTATCATCGGTTTTGTTGATATTAATCCGCCCGAGTTCGATAGCCTTGCCCCAGGGGACGGATTGATAGCGAGAATTTACTTTACTCAAAGGTCTGGCGTCGGAAACTTTCCAAGTACAATTGGTATCGACACAACGGCCTCACTTAACGCGGCCGCACTGGAGGTCGTTACGCCCGAACCACTAGCGAGTACCGTGGTGTCGAAACCCGCATTCATTCATCCGGTAGCCTTCAGGGGCGATATGAACGCCAGCGGCAATTATTCGGCCGCCGACATCGTTGCGGAAATCAACTGCGTCTTCTCTCAAACGGGAAATTGCTACTTCTGCTATGCAGACATCAACTGCAGTGGAAACTTGTCCGCGGCGGACATCGTGCTTTTGATTGGCCGGGTCTTTAACGAAGTGTGCGGCCCCACCTGGTGCGGCCCCTGCCCGTAGCTTCGGCCACCTGCATCGCTAAAGACAAAAGGGCAACGAGGAGGCCGGTTTTTTTCATTTCCGTTCTTTTCTGATTTTCTGAAAGCGGATTTTTCCGCAGGAAGGACATTTCCACTTCCGGTTTTTGTGGAAACTTCGCCGCTCCTCCCGCATCGGCCCTCCGCAGCGCGGGCAGGTCATTGGATTGCAATTGTAGGGGCGGTTCGTGAACCGCCCTTACACAAAAAAAAGAAAAAGCTCACTTTATTAGTCCAAGAAAATCCCCAAAGAGAAATTCCAGCCGTCCAATCAACAAAGAAATGCGGGACATCACCGTGTTGCCAAAGGTGGCGCCGAAGAAAATCATCAAATACCAGGTGCCGATGGTGGCCAGCTTCCCCCACCAGCCCTTATGCTCACGGGAGAAGAAAAAGTAAACGAGGGTCGTTATGACTCCAACAAGGATGAAAATGTTGGCGGCTGAATTGAGCGGTTTCATGGTGGCCGAGAGTTGAACCAGAATGCGGGCTTGCAGAAGGGCCGGAACGGCGACCCCGGCACCCGCGCCGATGATTAATGCCAGAGGAATCCGGGAGGCGGGGCGGGTTTTTTCGGTCAAACGGCCCAGGATAAGAATTATCAAAATGAATGGAACAACCACCCACCAGTCCCCGGCTTGTAACGGCTCCAAAACCTTCGGAACGAGCGTTCCCTGGACGGCAATCACGGTAAAATAACCGGCGGAAAGCCCCACCAAAAGATGCTCGGCCAAGCGGAAGAAAGGATTTTCGCGATAGAGGAAGCTGAAAATGGCCAAAGTGAGAATGGCGGCGGCGAAATTCCCGGCCGTCATTTCTTTCTCCCCCACCAATAAGCCGCGTTTCCCCCCAGAATCAAGAGTAAAATCACGGCGTGCGCCATCGATTGGGCGTCCATGCTGCGGATGGCCGCTCCCGGTTTGTCCAAGAGCCGTTCGTAGTCGGCCGCCCCCTTTAGACCGTTGACCAGCCCCGAGAGCTGGCCGGAGGCGTAAAGGGGCATATAGCTGGCGACCATCACGGCCGTCAGCATGGCGGACACCCGCGCGTGGTAGCGGGTGTAGGCGTAATCCACCCAGGCATATCCCAGATCCCCGTCCGCCACCGAAACCACCAGGGCGATTTGAGAATAGTTGAAAACCTCTTTTAAGAGCGGAAGCTCGGAAGTGGTTTTACCGTAATAGTCGCGTGGAAAAACGTTGGTTATGCTTTCTCCCATACCTAAAATGGCTGCCTGAAACTGCGGGCGGAAGCCCAAAAAAACCCAATCCTGGCCGTATTTTTTTCCGTATTCCTCCGCCACGAGCGACAAAACCTGGTTGCCGATGGCCGTTCCTTCGGCAAAAAGGGACAATCCGATGATTTTGACGTCGCGGGAAAAAAGATGGCGCGCCAGGACGGTGGCCAGGGGGCGCACTTCGGCAACGGTGGAGGCTTCGTGGTCAAAGGAAACCATCACCACCGAACCGGCCGGGATGGAGTCGATCAAGGCCTTGAACTTTACCGCCTCCGGCGATACCCGGTCGGAAATGTTCAAAGGATGCAAAAGCGGAAAAGTGACGGCGGCAAAAACGGCCAAAAAAGCGAACGCGCGGCGCGGCAGTCTCATACCCGGCCGGAGGCCATCCCGCTCTCCTTGGAAGGGAGGTAGGTGTAGTGAAAATGCACGGCCTTCCAGCCCGTAGGGGTCGAACGGAAAAGCTCGGATGCCTTGCCGGAGCGCTCGAAAGGCTTCTCCCCCATTTTTCCTTTTTCGATGAAATGATAGGTCGCCAGAACCCAGCCCCCCTCCCAGGCGGTGAACTTTTCCTGCAGGACGGAGCGCTCATCCAGGGTGGCCTCGTCAAAAAAGTTCTCCAAAAGGGCAATGAAGTTCCGTTTGTTGTCGATGCGGTAGGGGGAATCCAGAAAGGCGGAGAAATCGTCCGCCAGGGCCGCCGAAATGACCTTCAGCTCCTTGGCCCGGTAAGCGCCGGAGAGGGAAAAAACGAGATTTTTTACGTCTTCCGTCTCCTTTTCATGCTTCGGCCCTTTTTGCTTCAAAAGCAAATAGGCCAGATACCCGGATAAAAGCGCGAATAGAACGACTAAAATCCAGCTCATACTTTCCTCCCGAAAAAGCCCCGTTCAATTCCTAAAATCACCCGCAGCGAGGTCGCCACGGAACCCAGCCCGATGCCGATGAGTATCCCCCGGCGGGCCGCCACGCTGGGGATGTCCAAAAGGGCCTGGGACCAGGCCGGAAAATCAAAATAAAGTTTGGTGCCGATGGGAACCCGCCCCAGCATCACGATGGCCGCCGAGACCAGAAGCAAAAATGCCGGCAGCGAGCGGGCCCGGAAGCCGCGGAAGGCGGCCGAGGCGACAAAGAAGGCCAGAAGCGAAAAGACGGTGGACTGCATCGGCACCTGCATATTGTTAAAGAGCCAGAAAAAAACCGAGCTCTCTCCCGTCCCCCAAAAGGCGGCCACGGGCATAGCCACAAGACCGGCAACCGTAACCAGACTGTATCCCCAGCCGGAGCTTAGCGTGCTCACCTTTCTCAAGTGTTGCAAACCCAGGGCGATGACCCCGACTAAAAGCGAGGAAAGATAAATCACCTGCATCCAGTCCAGCACTTTCCGATACGCCCCCCCCACAACCGGAATGAAAAACTGAAAGAGCATAAAAACCCCGAAGCTCAAGGTTATCCAGAAAACCAGTCGCCGGGTCATAGGCGGGAGGCCAGGTTAAAGGTGGTGAAAGTCGCCAGGATGGCGCCGACCAGCAAAAGCAGAATCACGGCCGCCTTCAGCCAGTCCTGGGCGACGATGGAACCCAACACCTCCTGGTCGCCGGAAAGGGAACCCCCGGCGGCGAAGAGCTCCTCCCCTATCAGCGTGTAGTCGCAGGCGACCAGAAAGAAAGCCAGTTGGATGGTGGAATCGGTGGCGGCGATTTGGATGGCCCCCTGGGCAAAGCCGGTTTCGGCTAAAATGAGCGACTCCCCCTCAAAGGTGCCGAAATACAAAGTAGCCGCCGGCTTCAAGCGCTCCATCAAGCCGGAGGCGTGGGCCGTGTAGCCAAACTGGCTTTTGGTGACGAAGAAAACGTTTTCCGGTTTGTACGCTTCGGGGTGCCCGGCCTTGCTGGCAGCTTCCGAGACTACTTCCTGCGCCACGGTGGCGACCACCGGGTCGTTGTTGGGATAAAAAAGCGGCGTGCCGTACTGGGCGGTCTTGTAGGCCACTTCGCCAAGGACGGACAAAGCCGCCAAAGTCGCCATCCGGTCGATTTCCCCCGTGCCGGAAGTGAAAAAGACAGGTTTTCCCATTTCGGTCGCCCGGCCGATGGCCTCCTCGATGGCCGAAGCGCCGGGCAGGGCGCGGATTTTGAAGCTTTTCCCCTTTCGTTTCAAAAGAAAAACCCCAAGGAGAGCAGCCGCAACGCACAGGAACGCAATTAAAACCGGTATTTTTTCGGCGGGCAACCAGATGAGGGTGTTCATCGGTTGGCCGTAAGCTACGCCCGCCAAAACTTTTGTCAAGGAAAAACCTCGCGTCTGCGTTTTTTGTAGGGGCCCAACACCGTTGTGCCCGTCCCTCTCCACGGTGTGGAAAGGGACCGCCGGGTGAGGCGATTAAAGTTGACATTGAAGCAGCGCAAGATTTTATTCTCGCCGATGCGAAACTTCGCTCTCTTCGCGATACTTCTGATTTCCTCCTGTTCCAAAAGAGAGACCGGCACTCTGACTTGGTGGCAGTTCTGGACCGACCCGCAGACCAAGCCGCTCGTAGCCGAGCTCGTCGTCAAATTTGAAAAAGAAAACCCCGGCGCCAAAGTGGAGGTGACCGACCTGACCTGGGCCGATGGGCACGAAAAAATCACGGTCGCCTTTTCCGCCGGCCAGCCGCCGGACGTTTTAGAGCTCGGGTCGGACTGGATTTACGAATACGCCTCCAACAAGCTTCTTCTCAATCTAACTTCCAAGACTGACAGCTTGAAAAAGGATTTGGTATTCTGGCAACCCGCGCTGCTGGGGGAAAAAACTTTCGCCGTTCCCTGGATTTTGGGAACCCGGGTGATGTTTTACAACCTCAACCTGCTAAAAAAGGCCGGGCTGGACGATGTGCCGGCCGCCTGGAACCAGCTGGCGCAACTGAACCAAAAAATGGCAAAATTCAAACCGAAAACTTATGGTTTCGGAGCCAACGCTTCCGAGCGCCACCGCTTGTACAAAAAGTTTCTCCCTTTCTTCTGGAGCGCCGGAGCCCGGATTTTTTCGGCCGATGGCAAAATCTGCCTGCTCAACTCGCCGGAAGGGGTAAAAGCGCTGGAATATTACGCCGACTTGTGCCAGGATGCCTTGCTGGCCACGCAGGCCAATCTGGACGACGCCTTTCTGCAGGGAAAAGTGGCGGGGGTGATTTCCGGCGATTGGCTGCTGAAAAAGTTGAAAAATGCGCCCCCGAAATTCGATTATACGACCGATTTGATGCCTTCATCCGACGGGAAACTGCCGAACCGGACCTCCTTCGCCGGCGGCGAATTTCTGGCCGTTCCCGCCAAGTCAAAGAAAAGGGAGCTGGCCTGGCGATTCGTGCAGTTTTTGGTGCGGCCGGACAATCAGGTCTATTTTTGTCGGAACGCCGTGATACCGACCCCTTCTTCTGTGGCCGCGCAGGCGGATACCTTTTTCCTTTCCGACCCCAATTACAGAACCTTTATCGAGCAGCTGCAGCTGGCCCAGAGCCCCCCTCCCCACCCTCACTGGGTGGAAATCGAGCAGGCCATTGAAGAAGCGGTGGAGCAGGCGATGTACAAGAAAAAAACGCCCAAAGCAGCGTTGGATGAAGCCGCCAACAAAATAAACGCTCTTTTACGAACTTAAGGGAGGCACGTATGGAGAACGGCGTAAAGTACAGAAATATGTGGGCGCAAGTGGGTTTGGTCATCATCACTTTGGGGATTTACGTCTTCTACTGGTTTTATCAAACCGCCAAGGAGCTGAAGTTCCTTGCCAACGACCCGAACGCCAGCCCCGGCTTGTGGACGGTCCTGCTTTTTATTCCCTTCGGCGCCCTTTATTCCTACTACAAGTATGGGGAGCTTTTTCAGGCGGTCAGCGCGGAAAAACTGAACCGCTGGATAATTTTTATCTTGTGGATTGTCTTTTCGCCGGCGGTCTGGTTCATCGTGCAGACGGAGCTTAACCGCCGGGCCACCTATAACCGTCCCAGTTAGCCTTTGATGGCCCAAACCAAGGCCGGATTTCTTCTTCCCCTCCCCTGGACGCTGACCCTTCTTGTCATCTGGATATTCCCCCTGCTTTGGTCACTGGTGCTGGCCTTTGCGGATTACAACCTCCTCTCGGGAGAGTTGGAATGGATTGGCACGGAGAACTTCAAAAGACTTTTCAGCGACCCGAACTTCCTGCAGGCGCTTAAAAACACCTTCGTTTTCGTAATAGGCACCCTCCCCTTCACCACCCTTTTCGCCCTGCTTCTGGCGATGGCCCTAAACCGGCCGGTCTGGGGGAAGAATTTCTTTAAGGCTGCCTTTTTCATCCCCACCATCACTTCGCTGGTGGTGGTAGCCCTGATATTCACCCAGCTTTATTCGGAGGGAAGCTGGCTGTACCGATTTTTAGGACGATTCTTCAATCTCCCATCCGGCGGGTTCTTGCTTTCGGAAAAAGCTGCCTTGCCCTCGATAATGATAATGGATATCTGGGCCGCCATCGGCTATTACATCCTGCTTTTCTTGGTCGCCCTGCAAAACGTGCCGCAGGAGCTGTACGAAGCGGCCCGTGTGGAGGGGGCCGGCCCCTGGCAGACCTTCTGGGCGGTCACTTTTCCCTCCATCAAGCCGATGCTTTTTTTCATCGTCACCCTGAACACTATCAAATCGTTCCAGGTATTTACCGAGGTTTTCGTAATGACCAAGGGGGGCCCGCTCGGCTCGACGGCAACCGCCGTCTATTTCATCTACGAGGAGGGGCTGCACCGCTTCAAAATGGGCTACGCCTCGGCCGCCGCCTATCTTCTGTTTGGAATAATAGCCCTCTTTTCCTATTTCCTGTTTAAGAGTTTCAAATCGGAAGCGGAGGTCTTGACTCCGGCACAGACGAAGGCTTGATGCGCTCCTCCCTCCTTCCGACTTTTCTGCTCCTGACCATCCTTGCCATAATTTTCCTTTTCCCTTTCTTCTGGATGTTTTACGTCGCCTGCTCCCCCGGCTGGACGCTGGATAACTTCAGAGACGTGCTGGGGCAAAAGATTTTTTCGCGGGCCTTTCTGAATTCGGTTTTCGTCACCGGCGTGATAACGCTCGGTAATCTGGTCTTTGCCCTGCTCGCCGGTTATGGTCTCGCCCGCTATTCTTCCCTCTCCAATCGATTTCTGTTCGTCTCGATTCTGGCCGTTCTGGCCGTGCCGACGCACGTGGTGATAATCCCTCTTTTCCTATTGGTCCGAAGCCTCGGCTGGTACGACACCTACTGGGCTTTGATTATTCCCTTTCTCGTTTCCCCCCTCGGGATTTTGCTTTTGCGGCAGTACATCCTTTCGCTGCCGGTGGAACTGGAGGAAGCCGCCCGGCTGGATGGCGCGGGAGAATTACGAATCATCTTCTCCATCGTTGCCCCACTGGCCAAGCCGGCCCTGGCGGCTCTGGCGATTCAATCTTTCTGGGTCAACTGGAACAATTTCCTCTTTCCCTTCCTGTTCACATCATCGGAGAACCTCCGAGTCCTGCCCGTGGCCTTGGCAATGTATCAAAGCTATCAGGCCATCGACTGGCCCCATCTGTTTGCCGCCTCGGCCGTGGCCACCATCCCGGTCCTTTTGGTTTTTATGGTTTTGCAGAAACAGATTATTGCCGGGCTGACCGCCGGCGCGCTGAAACAATGACTCCTAAATAAAATCGTAGAGGGGTAGGGGCTCAATATATCGAGCCCTACTTCTTGGTGCTCAACCGCAAATAATCGGCAATCCCGTCCGCAATCGCCTTCGCCGCTTTTTTGTGAAACTGTTTGGAGCGGAGCATCTCCTCCTGCCGGGGAATCATCATAAAGACCGCCTCACACAAAATGGCGGGATACTGGGGCGGGCGGACGACGACGAAGTTGCCGAAATATAACCCCTGGTCCCGCAGGCGCGTGGCTTTCAATAGCTGCCGATGGACGGCGCGGGCCAACTCTTGGGAATGAACGTGATAGTAATAGACCGAGGTGCCGTTGTTGACGAACGGGTTCACGCCATCCGGGTGGGCGTTGTTGTGGATGGAAACGAACAGGTCGGCTTCGGCCGCTTTGGCAATCTGGGGGCGGTCGTACAGGGCAACCGCTTCGGTCCCCTTGCGGGTCAAAACCACCTTCGCCCTCCGGCTTTCCAATATCTTTTTTAATTCCAGGGCAATCAACAAATTCGCCTCCCGTTCCTCCAACCCGGTCGGCCCTTTGGCGCCGGTCTCGGCGGGGGTGTTGGTGTGTCCCGCATCCACCGCGATGGTAAGCCCTTTCAGCCAGGCCCCCTTGGCGGGCGGCTTTTTGACCAGAAACACGAGGTTGTTCCCCTCAAAGAAGGCATCGTAGCCCCACAAAGCCGCCGAACGCAAATCGACGTCGGCCCGAAAAATGTCCGTTTCCGGCTGGGACCAGCGGACGTTCCGAATCAGGTCGGTGGCATTATCGTAGCGAATCCAGTCGGCCCGGGTTTGGGCGCCGAAGACAAAAAGGGAAAGCCGGGCCAAAACGGGGTCCTCCTCCACCCGAAAGGCCATTTTGCGGGAAGTGGTGAAGACGATTTTCACCCATTTGGTGCTGTCGTAGGTGCGTATGTAAGAAACCGAACCGGGCGGAAGAACGCTTCCCGGCGGCAGCTCGGTTACCAGCGTATCCGGCGCCCAGACCGACTGTGTTTCCGCCAATTTGAGCTTGACGTAACGCCCAATCCGGGCGGAAAGGTAGGCGCGGATTCCCTTCGGCTGAAAGACGGCGACGTAGCCCGCATTGGGGGCGCTGCGCAGAACCGAAACGGAATCATCCAGTTCGGCCACCCTCGGAACGAGCGGGTTCCAGACGGTAAGCGTCGCCCGCAAGGTCTCGGCGGCACAGCGGGTCATACTGGCCAGGCCGACAACGGGAGGGAAAAGACGGGGCTCCATTTGCGGAAGGAGGCAGCCGGTATCGCTTTTGGTCAGGTAAACGGCAATCCGGGAACCCTCCAACTTTTTTTCCGGCACCCGCAGGACTCCGGTGTAAAAGCCGGAGCCGGTGGACTCCGGCAGATTTCCTTCTCCCAAAAGGACGTTCCCGGAATCATTTCGAGATGGCAGGACCGTCTCGGCCATGGGAAACTCCCCCTCCAGGCCGGCAACGGTGAAAAATGCGGAAAGCCCGGGCGTGCCCGAAAAAGAGAGGGTGACCAGTTCCCCCGGATAGGTGAAAATCGAATCGGTCGGCGTGCTGGAGCCATAGCGGATGGCCAAACTGTCGGGCGGTATCGGCCGGGGCTTGGGGGAAACGAAAACCGGCCAATCGAACGCGACTTTTTGACCGTTCTTCTCCGCTTCCAGCCGGTAATAAAAATTTCCTTCCGCCACCGGCAGAAAAGCCAAAAACCCGCCGGTTTTATAAACTTCGACCGGCGTGCCGTTGATGGTCAGTTTGGCGCCGGGGGTAACCGAGCCGAAAATGAAGTTGGAATCGACCGGTGGAATGACCTGCATCGTTTCGGGATAAACGACTTTAATGAGCAATTCTTCGGCGTGAAGTGGAACACAAAAAAGAATCGCCCCAAAGAGAAAAACATGCTTTTTCATTTCCGGCTCACTCCCAGCCCAAAGCCGGTGGGGAGCTGCCAGCTTCCGGCGGAAAGAACCAACCCTTCATATGGGTCGTTGGTGACCAAAAGATTCCCATCCAGGTCAATATAATCGCAAACCGAAGCGAAATGACAGCCGGCGGCGATGCCGACTGTGGATTCCACCATACAGCCCAGCATCACCCCCATCCCCATACCCCGGGCCAGATAGGCGGCCTCCAGAGCCGGCTTGATGCCTCCCATTTTCTGGATTTTCAAAACCACGCCGGCGACCAATCCTTTGAACTTCTTTAAATCCTCGGCCGTGATTGCCGATTCATCCACCCAGACGGGCAAAGCCGCTTGCCTGGACAATTGACGATACCCCTCAAAGTCATCCTTGGCCAGCGGTTGTTCGACAAACTCGACCCCCAATTTTTTCAGCTCTTTTATTTTTTCCACGGCCTCGTCCAATTTCCACCCCCCGTTGGCATCGACGCGGATGGCTTGAGTGCTAACCCGGCGAACGGTTTCGACCCGCTCCAGGTCCCCTTCCACCCCCACTTTCAGTTTCAAAGCCGAAAATTCGGAAGCCTCTTTGGCCCGCGCCGCCATCTCTTCGGGGGAGGCCAAGGCAATCGTCATCGAGGTTTTAATGGCCGCCGGTTTGGAAAGGCCGAGAAAAGCATAAAGCGGGCGGCCGAGCGACCGGGCCGAATGGTCGAGCAGGGCCATCTCGAGTGCGGCTTGGGCCGATTTGACGCCGCCGGCCAGCTCTTCGACCAGACGGCGGTTTTTCTCGAAGGCATAAGGATTTTCCGAGAGTTTTCCCTCCGCCTGTTCAAAGACGGCAAGGACTTTTTCGCGCGTTTCGCCGTAATAAGCGGAATACGAAGCCTCGCCGACCCCTTGGCCGAAGCGAACGAAGATGGTTTTCCGCTCCTCGATGACGGAACGGGAAATGCGGAAGGGATATTTAAGTTTGAGCGGGAAGGATTCCCATTCCAACTGCTTCACACCACTCCCCCTTCTTGTAAAATCAAGCTCCCCTTTCCGGAGTCCAGGACGGCTTGAACCCCCAATGGTAGGGTGAATATGTTGCCGGAATGTCCGAAGGGAAAACCGAGCGCCACCGGAAAGGGCGCCCGGCCGAAGAAGTCCTCAAAAATTCTTCTCAAAGGCATCCGGACGCCGGGTCGCGGCGACCGCTCGCAATCCTTGAAATCGGCCAATATCAAACCGGCTATCTGGTCGAATACCCTGGCCAGGCGAAGCTGGGCCAAATAGCCGTCGATGCGGTGCGGGTATTCCCCGACATCTTCGAGAAAGAGAATCGCTCCCTTGAAAGAAGGCTGGTAGGGCGTGCCGAAAAGCTTGACGATTAAAGACAAATTCCCCCCCAGAAGCGGCCCGGCCGCAACTCCGCGACGCATAAATCGGGGCCGCAGATTTTTTGGAAAGGGAACTTTGCCAGCGGGCATTTTGGAGGAAAGCATACGCAGCAGATTCTGCCGGTTATAGGCCGTGCCGAAATCGGCCGCCATCGGGCCGTGAAAAGAAGACAAGCCGGTCTTTTTGTAAAGGGCCAGGTGTATGGCGGTGATGTCCGAAAAACCGACGAAAATTTTGGGGTGCCGGTGGACGAAATCAAAATCGATTTTATCCAGCATACGCAAGGCGCCGTAACCGCCCCGGGCGCAGATTACGGCATCCACTTCGGGGTCGGCAAAGGCCCGGTTGAAAAGCCGGGCCCGCACAAAGTCCGGCCCGGAAAGGAAGCCGTATTTCTGTTTTGGGGATAAAAAAAGCCTGACCTTAAAACCGGTTTTTGCGAGCCATTTCAACCCCCGTCGCAGCCGGGCGTCCTTTGCCCATGAGGAAGGCGCGATGATGCCGATGGTGGCGCCGGGAAAAAGAGCCTTGGGCTTTAATAATTTCATACGATCCGCTTGACACAGGTCAGCTTCTCGATAACCGGATTGTAATTCTTGTCCGATTTTCGGATGGAGTCCAGCGTTACGCCGCCCCCGCGCAAATTGGCGTGCAGGATTTTATTCCGGCCGGCAAAGAGGGCCACGTGGCCGGGGAAAAAGAAAAAATCCCCCGGCTTGGCTTTTTCGACAGGAATTTCCTCTCCGATTTTTATCTGTTGAGATGTATCGCGGGGAATCTTCTTGCCGAAATAGTCAAACAGAGTGAACAAAAAGCCGGAGCAGTCGAATCCGAAGGGGGAAATGCCGCCCCAGAGATACGGAGTTCCGAAAAACTCCATCCCTTTCCTTGTTAAATCTCCAATGGAAAAACGAACCTTATCGGGTTCAATTAACCCCTCCTTCTTGACCCACCCCAAAATTTTTTCATTGGAGCCGGCCGAAACCCAGCTTCCGGATTGACGGAATGCTCGAACGCGCGTATTGAAAGTTAAAACCGAGATTTTCATTTTACGGTCGGCGGCGTAAACGGGCAAAAATGGGACTTTAACTTTCAAGTTTTTGTCTGAAACGGGCATTGAAGCCGGGTAAATCAGATGTTTTTTTTGCATCCAACCAGTATAGCCGTCCGGAAGTACAGCTGAAATATGGTCATCTCTTTCCTCCCCCAATTCGACGGGGGTGTTGAATAATGCCTGACTCACCCGCTCCGACCGGAAGCTCGGCTCCCGCCGCAAATCGGCGACCGGTATGTTCACTACTCCGCGCATTATGCGAATCCCAATTTACGCGCCATCTTGCCGGTGTATTCAATGGGCAAACGGACCCCCATTCTCGTGATAATTTCGTAGGGCGAAGTCCCAATCCAGCCCGCCAAATCCTCTGCGGTTATTTTTTCCGCTCCCATCTCTCCCATTAAAACCACCCGGTCGCCGGCCCGCACCCTTGGAACTTCGGTAACGTCGACCATTATGGCATCCATTGCAATCCGTCCCACCACCGGGGCCCGTTTCCCCCGCACCAAAACCCACCCCTTGTTTCCCAGATGCCGGGGATAGCCGTCCGAAAACCCGAGTGGAAGGGTGGCGATAAGCCGTTCACTTGACGCCCCAAATTCCCGCCCGTAGCCGACCGTCTCCCCAGGCCCGATGGTTTTCAACTGGGCAATCCGGCTCTCCAAAAACATCACCGGTTTGGCCGGCAGGGAGCCTCCCGCTGCCGTCCGGGAAGGATAGCCGAAAAGCAAAACGCCGACCCGCACTAGATTGAAATACCCCTCCGGCAAATCCAGAACCGCGCCGCTGTTGGCCAGACTGGTGTAGCGGGGATAAATTCCGGCCTTCTCGAAAAGTGCCCGAGCATCCTTCAATCGCTGAACCTGCAGTCGGGCGAATTCAATGTCCTCTTCGCTGGCGGTCGCGAGATGGGAGGAAAGCTCCCACAGTAGAGCCCCCCGGTGACGTAAAAGGGATTGAGTCAGGCGCACGGCCTCCTCCGCCGAAACTCCGTATCGGTTCAAACCGGTCTCGATTTTAACCGCAAACGGGATTCTCTTTCGGCGCAGTTTTTTGGAGGCCCGGACGTACGCCCGGGCGAATTTCTCGTCGATTACGGTCGGAATCAAATCGTGGCGGACAAAAAACTCCGCCCGTTCGGGGAAATCGGGATATAAAACGGAAATCGGAACGTCGATTCCGGTCTTGCGCAAAACGATTCCCTCCTCGACCAGGGCCACGCCGAGGAAATTTGCACCGGCAACCAGGGCCGCCTTCGCCACTGGCAGAGCCCCGTGACCGTAACCGTCCGCCTTGACCACGGCCATCAAACCAACTTCCCGGCCGAGCCGTTTTTTGAGCAAACGGACGTTTTGCGCCAGCCGGTCCAGGTCAATTTTCAAAAAACTCGGCCGGAGGAAGCGGTTCTTTCTCTCCATTACGGAAGCTGGCGGGCCGCCGCCAGGCAAAGCCGGTCCACGGCGTCATCGATGGTGCGGATGTTCAGTTTCCGTCCGTTGACCAGAACCGAAAAGCAGTACAGCTTGCCGCTTTGGGATTTGAAGTAACCGGAAAGCGTGCGGGCGCCGGAAATCCAGCCGGTCTTGACCCGGAAGTTGTCGGAAAGGGCATCCCCTTTTTTCCGGTTTTTCACGGACTTGTCCAATCCCGGAATGGCCATCGATTCGTAGTAATGGGAAAAGTGAGGGGAGTCATACATATTCCGCAACAGCTTGATAAAGCCGGCCGCCGTAAAGCGGTTTTTGGCCGAAAGCCCGCTGCCGTCCACCAGATAGAAATCCCCCGTGGAAAGCCCGGCGTTCAGCAGAAAATTGCGCACAGCCTCCAATCCGGCGTCGAAACTTCCCTTCCCTTCGATTTCCTTCCCCAGCGTGCGCACCAACTGCTCGGCGTAAAAGTTCTGGCTGTTCTTGTTGACCACTTTGAGAATGTTGGCAAGCGGGTCGGAGCGCCAGACGAACAGTTTTTTTAAGCTATCCTCAACCAGCCCCGATTTTTCCCAGTACATCGCGCCAGAGGCCACCGGAATCCCCTTCCGTTTCCAGATTTCCCGGGCGGTGTGGGCCAGATAAAAAGCCGGCTCGTGCACGGAAACGTAATCCGTCCGGCCGGTATCGGAAATCGGGATTCTGCCGAAGAAAGTGACCGTGTTGGTTCCCGGCTTGCGGCGGTAATCCTCGTCTAACGTGTATTTGCTCCTCCGCGGCCCGGTGCGGGAACGGTTGACGGCCTTCAGGTAGCCGAAATCCGGCTCCAGAATGATGCGGGCCGGCGCCCCTACCTTTCGCGCGGGATAAAACCGCACAAAAACGCAGTTGTCTTCAAAGGATAAAGCCGACGTCTGGGCCGCATACCAGAAGGAAAGTTCGCGGGCCGGCCAGCTTTCCACCAGGTTTGGCCCCTCAAAATAGCGGTTGTCCAAAACGAGGCGGCCGATTTTTTTGACCCCCCGCGCGGCCAAAGAATCGGCCCAGAATTCCAGGATTTCGTAAGGAGACGGCCGGTCCCGCCCGGAGATGGAGGGGTCCCCCGTGCCCCGGATGATCAGAACGGAGACGGAGGAATCTCCTTCTTCTTCCCTTTTGACCCAAAAGGAGGTCTCAAAGCGGAAATCCGGTTTCAGATAATGCAGGGCCGCCGCCGAGGTGGCCAGCTTGGCGTTGGAGGCGGGAATCAAGGGAACGGTCAGGTTTTTGGAATAGACCGAAACCCCTTCCGAAAGGGAATAGAAGGCGGCCGCGACTTTGGCCGTCCGGAAGGTGGCGGAGGAGAAAATGGTGTCGGCCAAAGCCGAAAAGCTCTGGGCCTTGAGCTCTCCCGTTATCAAAAGGAAGGCAAAAAGAAGTTTTCTCAAACTTTTTCGAGGGCGGTTTTGATTTTCTCCAAAGCCCGGCAAATGTTTTCCTGCGAATTGGCGTAGGAGAAACGGATGTATCCTTCGCCGAATCGTCCGAAGGCGGTTCCGGAAAGACAGGCGACCCCGGCCCCTTCCAATAAGTAATCGGCCATTTCCCTGGAAGATTTGCCGAATTTTTTTATGGAGGGAAACACGTAAAAAGCCCCCTGCGGCTCCGTGATCGAAAGACGCGGAATTTGCTTCAGGCCGGAAACGATTAGGTCCCGCCGGGCTTTGAACTCCGCCACCATCTTATCCACCTCATCCTGCGGGCCGGAGAGAGCCGCTTCAATGGCTTTCTGCCCGAAGCCGGAGGTGCAGGAAAAATCGTTGATGGCCAGTTTGGTGACCGCCTGCGCCAACGCATCCGGCATTGCGCCAAATCCCAGCCGCCAGCCGGTCATCGCGTACGCCTTGGACATTCCGTCCAGAACGATGGTGCGTTCCGCCATTCCGGGAAAGGAAGCGATGGAAATATGCGTTCCGCTGTACAAGCCGCGCGAATAAATCTCATCCGACAGAACCCAGATATCCTCCCGGTTTTTGATGACCTCAAAAATTCCCTCCAACTCTTTTTTACCCAAAACCGTGCCGGTCGGATTGTGCGGGGAGTTTAGAATCAGCATTCGGGTTTTATTGGTGAGTAACTTTTTCAACCTCTCCCCCTCCATTCGGAAGCCGTTCTGCTCCTCAAGTGGATACGGCACGGCTTTGCCGCCGACGAAGTTGACCGCCGACTCGTAGATGGGGAACCCCGGGTTGGGATAAATCACCTCGTTCCCCGTTTCAATCAAAGCCAGAATCGATAAAAACATAATCGGCTTGGCTCCCGGGGTGATCACAATGTTTTCCGGCTTAAAGGGGACGCCTATTTTTTTGGAGAGATGGTCGGCAACGACTTTCCGAACTTCCGGCAGCCCCGCCGCCGGAGTGTAGTGGGTAAAGCCGGCATCCATCGCCTTTTGAGCGGCCTTGCGGATGAACTCCGGCGTGTCGAAATCCGGCTCCCCGATTTCGAGATGGATGATTTCCCTTCCGGAGGCTTCCAAGGCCCGCGCCCGCGCCAGAACTTCAAAAGCGGTCTCCGTTCCCAGCCGGGACATCCGTTCGGCTAATCGCAGCTTGGCTCCCAAGGTCTCTCCATCTCTTCCTTACGCCGTTGCGGCCGGCCCGGTTGCCGGGAGCCGGTCTCGCATCCTCCAGAAGATATAGCCGGCTATAATGGACACAATAGCCAAAGCCGCTCCGAACTCATCGATGAAATACTTCGTTTTGCCAGTATCCGCCGTCAGGGGGGTGAAGATCTCCTGCACGAAAAGGTTATGGCTGGCGTGTAAAAATGCTCCCGTCCATAAGTTTCCTGACTTCAACCGCATCCATGCAAAAATGAAGCTCATTCCCAAAACCATGACCGTAAAACAAAATAAACGATACCAGGTTGGCGTGTATGTGTTGTATTTCAGAAATAGTAAAAGTGGATAATGCCACATTGCCCATACAGTACCGCTAAGCAAAGCTGTCGTAGTAAAAGACGTGGCCTTTGCCAGCTCTGGTACCAAAAAACCCCGCCACCCGATTTCTTCTCCCAAAGCAAAACCGGTGTTACGGATGATGCCAAGCGTTCCCGTTAAAATCACCATTAAAAATAGGACCAAACCGGCCGGCAACCCTTCCCAGCGGAAATCCTGCACCGCGGACTGCACGAACTCCGGATTGTAGAATCCTCCCAATCCAGAGAGCCAGACCGCCAGGTATGCAACCAGTGCGTAGGCCAATGGAATTAGATAGCTGGCAATTTGATATTTTGTCTTTCCCCATCCCCAACCCAGTTCGGAAATGCTTTTTCCGCACAATTTGCAGGTAATTAATGCCGCCACGCCGGGGCACCACATAAGCCCAAGAACATAGTTTATCCGCCCAGAGGCGCCAGAACCAGTTGTGCTAATTAATAAATAATAAAAAACTGCACTAAGCCCAAAGTTGATAAGAAGAAAAATTAAGATCCTTTTCCAAATTATCTTGTTCGTTTCCTCCATCGGTTCCCCTCCGTCACGCTAAAAAAAATACCCCGCTCAAGGACGGGGCTGCCTTCACGATTATCCACGGGCCTCAACTTCTCCTGTCCCCCTTGACAAGGGGGACAGACCCCGACTCACAGTCGGGGTCAGGGGGTCTAAGAATCGTTCGCCGATAAACTACTTCCCATTCCCCCTGTGGTCTCTTCGCCGCAAGGCCTTTCTGGCTTTTTCGACGATATTGGTCGATTTCATCCCGAAGGCGACCAAAAGCTCCTCCGGCTTGCCGGACTGGCCGAACCGGTCCCACATCGCCACCATCTCCACCGGCACGGGATGGTACCAGGCGGTAACCTGCGCCACGGCCGCGCCCAGCCCGCCGTAGATTTGGTGCTCCTCGGCCGTGACCAGAGAGCCGCAGTCACGCGCGGCCTGGATGATAATTCCCTCGTCCAGTGGCTTGAGTGTATGCATATTGATGACCCGCGCCTCCACTCTGTCTTCGCGCGCCAGAACCTCCGCCGCTTCCAATGCCTCATAAACCATAATCCCGCAGCCGATAATGGCCAAATCCTTCCCCTCCCGCATCACCAGCGCTTTGCCGAACTCAAAGGGAGTATTCTCGTCCGTGACGACCGGCACGTCCTCCCGCCCCATCCGCAGATAGCAGGGCCCCCAAATCTCCGCTATCGCCAAAGTCGCCTTCTTGGTTTCCCAATAATCGCACGGGCAAACCACCTTCATATTCGGCAGCGAGCGCATAATGGCGAACTCTTCCAAGGCCTGATGGGTGGCGCCGTCCGGCCCCACCGAAATTCCGCCGTGCGCCCCGCCGATTTTGACGTTCAGGTTGGAATAACAGGTGGTCACCCGAATCATATCCAAATCCCGGCAGGCGGCAAAAGCGCCGTAGGTGGCGAAAAAAGGAATTTTGCCGGTGAGGGAAAGCCCCGCCGCCACGTTGGACATATTCTGCTCCGCCACCCCCATCTGGAAAAAGCGCTGGGGAAATTTCTGGGCGAAAAAGTGCACCATCGTGGAGGAGGCCAAATCGCCGACTAAAACCACGACGTTCGGATTGGTCTCCCCCAGCTCCGCCAAGGCATGTCCGAACCCTTCGCGGGTTTTTTTCATTTGCACAGGCATTAAGCCAGAACTCCCGCCGGCTTTTGCGGATACGCCGGCTCGGTGGAAGTTGCCAGATGATTGTGCCACTCGTCAAAAGTGGTGCCGAGTTCGGCCAATGCTTTCTCCGCCTGCTCTTTCGTAGGCGGCTTGCCGTGCCACTCGTATTTATCGTGCATAAAGGAAACCCCCTGCCCCATTATGGTATGGGCCAGAATAACGGTCGGCTTCCCCTTGGTATGGCGGGCTTCATCCAAAGCCCCCAGGATTTCCTCAAAGTTGTGCCCGTCCACTTCGATGACGTGCCAGCGAAAGGCCCGGTATTTATCCGCCAGGGGAGAGATTCCCATTATATCCTCCACCCGGCCGTCGATTTGGGCCTGGTTGTAGTCGATGAGGCCGCAGAGATTATCCAATTTGTAATGTCCGGCCGACATCGCCGCCTCCCAGATGGCCCCTTCCTGCTGTTCCCCGTCGGACATTAAAGCATAGATGCGGCGGGAATGGCCGTCCAGACGGGAACCGAGCGCCGCGCCGACGGCAATCGAAAGCCCCTGGCCGAGCGAGCCGGAGGAAACCTCCACGCCGGGGGTGTCGAGGGAAGAAGGATGTCCCTGCAAATGCCCGTCGAATTGGCGGAATTTGAGCAGGTCGCATTTCGGGAAAAAACCGGCCTCGGCCAAAAGCGAATAATGGACGGGGGTGACGTGGCCGAAAGACCAGAACCACATATCCCGCCCCTCCCACTTGGGATGGCGCGGGTCAAAGGTCAATTCGTGAAAAAACAAAGTTGTGCCGACGTCGGCAAAGGAAAGCGGCCCGCCGGTATGCCCCGATTTGGCCGGCACCAGCATCGTGATGATATCCCGCCGGATTTCCAGCGCCTTCTGCTTCAGTTCGAGTATCGAAAGATTATACGGATTCGCCAAAGCTGCTCCTTTTCGCCATCACTGTAGGGGCACAATATATTGTGCCCTTGCCATTCCAAAAACGGGCAATATACCTTGCCTCCCTTTGCTGTCAAATCCTCTCACCCTCTCAAGATAATAATTTTAAAAATGCAATCCAAGCCCCATTTGTGAAAAAAATCACAGAGGGAAGATTGTCCCCAACAATGAATCATAAAATTTGGATTAAAAAGATTGTCCATCGTTTCTCAGCAACCCGATGCGACTTTAACACGACTGAAAATGAAGAAAAGGCCTCTTGTTTTTTCCCCCATAGTTTCTTAACCGAACTACGTTCCTCCTTAAGGTAATCTTCCTCAAAATGGATTTTTGAAGGTGTCTGTTGCCCAAAAAGATCTTCAAGCCATTTCCTCTCCTTAACTGCTAGGTATTTCTTCCAACCTAATGCGTCAAATGCCACCAAAACATATCGATTTTTCGGAATTTCCTTAGCCACCGATAACCTCCACATATCCATTAATAACTTCCCTACATTTTCAACTTTTGTGACAGTACCTTTCCCTGTTATACGAAAGCATTTTGCCTCGACAGCAAGTCCAGAGAATTTATCATCCTTTTCCACTAACAAGTCTAGCTTTAGTCTTTCCTTTGAATCTTGCGATTTTGTACTCGTGCGCTCGTCATACGGCAAATTTATATAGGCTTGTTGGAGCCAATCAGTTATTGAGGTCATGCCTATAGATTGGTAAAGGCAGATTAAAAAATGTGTCAATAAGGTTTGTTCGGTAATTCGAGAAAGTTGATTACTTTTCTCGACGACACTTGGGTATTGGTCCATAACTAGTTTCAAGGAATCCATAGCTTCTTCAAGGATAGTATCAAGATCGTTCAATGGCACCTCGGAACCCTACAGTGAAACCGACTTCTCCCAAATCCTTCGGGCGTTTTTCTCCAAATCAGCCACACTGCCATCATTCACCAAAACTCCATCCGAAACCCGCCGCCTTTGTTTGTAAGGCATTTGAGAAGAGATACGCCGCAGGGCCTGCGCGCGGGAAAACCCCTTGGCCAAGAGGCGTTTCAACTGGATTTTTTTGGGAGCGTGCACCATCAGCAAAAAGTCAAGTTTGACGGGGATTCTCCACTCGGCTAAAAGCGCGGCATCTATGACAATGGCTTTGCATTTTTTCTTCCGGGTACGGGCGGCTTCTTTTTTGAGCAGTGCCAAAAGCGGAGGATGAACGATGCGGTTGAAACGGGCAAGAGTTTTTTTATTGGCAAAGACTCTCGGCCCCAAAACTTTGCGGTTGATTTCTCCCTTGGAGAGAACGTCTGCACCGAATAAAGCTGCAAGCTTTTTCTGGACAGATATGTTCTGCAAAACCTGCCAGCCGAGCTCATCCCCGGAAATGATGCAAGCGCCCCACCTTTTGAAAAAAATGGCGACCGTGGTTTTGCCGGAGGCGATTCCCCCGGTCAGGCCGATGACGGGGACTTTGGCTATGCCTTTGCCTCCAGCCAGTTCGGCCCGACTCCGACGTCCACCTTCAAAGGAACTTTCAACTTGATGACCCCCTCCATTTTCTCCTTCACCATTTCCTTCACCCAGTCCAACTCCGAGCGGTGCGCGTCGAAAACCAATTCATCGTGAACTTGCAGAATCATCTTGGACTTTTTCCCCACCATTTCGGCATCCACGGCAATCATCGCCGCTTTGATGACGTCTGCCGCCGAGCCCTGCAGCGGGGTGTTGATGGCCGTCCGCTCGGCAAAGCTCCGCAGTTGAAAGTTTTCGGAATTGATTTCCGGAATGAAGCGCCGCCGCCCCATCAAGGTGGTGACGAATCCCTCCTCCCGCGCCTGGGCAATGGCCTTTTGCTGAAATTCCTTCACTCCCGGATAGCGGGCGAAATAGGTTTCCATAAATAGCTTGGCGTCCTTGGGGTCCATTTCGGTCTGCTGCGCCAGCCCATAGGCCGACCCGCCGTAAACGATGGAAAAATTGGCGATTTTCGCCACCCGCCTCTGTTCGGGGTTGATTTTGTCCGGGAGAACGCCAAAAACCTCCGCCGCCGTGCGGGCGTGAATGTCTTCATCCCGGTGAAAGGCTGCTATCATCGCCTCATCTTCCGCATAGTGGGCCAAAAGTCGCAGCTCGATTTGGGAATAGTCGGCGGATAAAATTTGATAATCCGGCCCGGAGGGAACAAACGCCTTGCGGATTTCCCCTCCCCGCTCGGTGCGGATGGGAATGTTTTGCAGATTCGGCTCCACCGACGAAAGCCGCCCGGTGGCGGCGATGGTCTGGTTGTAAGAGGTGTGCAGTCGTCCCGTCGAAGATTTGACGGAGGCCGGCAAAGCATCCACGTAGGTCGATTTCAGCTTGAAAAGGGAACGGTACTCCAAAAGCAGCCGGGGAAGTTCATGCTCCTTGGCCAACTCCTCCAAAACGCCGACGTCGGTGGACAAAGCGGTCTTTTTGGCCGTCTTGCGTTTGGACTTGAGCCGCAGTTCTTCAAATAGAACCTTCCCCAACTGCTGGGGAGAGTTGATGTTGAATTCATGCCCGGCCAAATCACAAATCTTGGCCGCCAGCCGGTTCAAATCCCTTTGCAGTTCGGCCGACATCTCCGTCAGAAGCCCGGTATCCAGCTTTACGCCGTTGGCCTCCACCCGCACCAGAACCGGAATCAAGGGGGCCTCGATATTCCAATACAGTTCTTCCAACTTCGCTTCCTTTAATTTTGGAGCCAAAGCCACCTCCAACCGCAGGGTGAAATCGGCGTCCTCGGCCGAGTATTCAGTCGCTTGGGCGATGTTTGTTTCCGCGAACGACTTCTGTTTCTTGCCGGAGCCGATTAAATCGGAAATCGGAATCATTTTGTGGTTGAAATATTTCAAAGCCATGAAATCCAGCCCGTGCTGGCGGCTGGTGGGGTCCAAAAGATAGGAAGCCAGCATCGTGTCAAACAGCCGGTTTTTTATCTCCCCCCCGGCCCGCCGCATCACCTGATAATCATATTTGATGTTCTGCCCCACCATTGTGAGCGCCGGATTGGATAACACCGGCTGTAAAACGGAGAGCGCCTCCTTTAGGGAAAGATTCTTCCCTTCCCGGTGCCCCACCGGAACGTAAAAAGCCTCTTTCTCCCGGACGGCCAAAGAAAGGCCGACCAGCTCGGCCTCCAGCGGGTCCAAAGCGGTGGTCTCGGTGTCAAAGCCGAACTTTTTCTCTTTCTCGATCCATTCCACCAGTCCCTTCAAGGCGGACAGAGTCTCGACCGTTTCGTAGCGGACTTTCTCCTTCTTCTCCGGCAGTTCCCCCACGAATTTCAAAAGGGCGCGAAATTCCATCCCGATGAAAAAATCCTTCAATTCGACCGGGTCGAAGGGGCGCCGCTCGAAATCCTCTAATTTCCAGTCAAACGGCACATTCGTGTCGATGGTCACCAGCTGACGGGACAAGATAGCGCTCTCTTTATGAGTCAGCACGTTCTCCCGCAGCTTTTCTTTCTTGATGGAGCCGGCTTTTTCTAAAAGCTTTTCGGCGCTGCCGTATTCCTTTATCAAATCAATTGCCGTCTTGGGCCCCACGCCGGGAATGCCGGGAACGTTGTCGGAAGTGTCCCCCATCAAGGATAGAAGGTCGATGATTCGTTCCGGCGGCACCCCCATTTTTTGCTCCACCCCGCCCTCGTCCAAAAATTCCATCTCCTCTCCCCCCTTCTGCGGCACCATCATCACGATGCCGTCCCCCACCAGCTGCATAAAATCCTTGTCCCCCGCCACGATGACGGTCCGCACCTTCTTTTTGGACGCTTCGAGGGCAATGGTGCCGATAAGGTCGTCAGCCTCGTAACCGTCCCGTTCGACCAAAGGCAGATTCATCTTTTCCACCAGTTCCCGGATTTTGGGCAGTTGGGTGACCATATCCTCCGGCATCTTCAGCCGGGTCGATTTGTATTCCGGATAAATTTTATGCCGGAAGGTGGGGGCCTTGGTGTCGAAAACCACCGCCAGATAGTCCGGTTTCTGCTCGTTTAGGATTTTAAAAAGGGAGTTGGCGAAGCCGAAAACGGCCGAGGTATTCTCCCCGCGCGAGTTGATTAAGGGGTTGCGGATGAAGGCAAAGTAGGAGCGGTAGGCCAGAGCCGAGCCGTCCACCAAAAAAAGCCGGGGGCGCTTCTCCATCCAGGCCAATATAAGAAAAATGCCTTCCGAAAAGAAAAAAGCCGCCCGGAACGGGCGGTTTTTTTAAAACTTGTCGAGGAAAAACCTACGGATTTACCAGCGATTTGCGGGCCGGGCCGGGAGGATTGGTCTTTTGAAACTCGTTCAGCTTTTGCACGGCTTCGTCCATCCGCTTGATTTTGCGGTGGGCCTCGTCCAATTTTTCATTAACCTTGATCACCGCATACGCCAAAGCGATGACCGAAAGCGCAATCGCAACCGAGGTGACGTCACCCATTCTCTCTCCTTTTATTGACCCCTCAATCCAATCATCGGCCGCCCCGGCGGTTTCCTTAACCCGAAAAAGGCGGATGGTGACTGCGCGAGCCGCCCCAATCGGGCTAAACTCAAGGGGATTTTTAGCCGTAGTGGAAGAATGAGGATGATAAAAACTCCGTCCGCTTCAAAAGTTCCTGTCGGGGGTCAATTTATGGCCAAAACCGGGCCGGTCAACTTTTTAGTTGACAGAACGGCCAAAAAGATGTAAATATTGTAGCCTATGCCGCGATGGCTGGATGCCGCCTTGGCCGTTTTTTTCCTCATACTGACTGCCCCCTTGTGGCTCTTTTTGATTCTCTGGATTAAGCTGGACAGCCGCGGCCCCGCTTTTTTCCGCCAGTTGCGGGTCGGAAAGGAAGGGCGGCTTTTCTGGCTGTGGAAATTCCGCGGAATGGTGGAAAACGGCTCCAACGGCAACGGCTACCATTCCAACATCACGGTCAAAAACGACCCGCGGGTCTCCCGCGCGGGCCGTTTTCTGCGGGCCACCAAAATGGACGAACTCCCCCAGTTGATTAACATCTTGAAGGGGGAAATGACCTTTGTCGGCCCCCGGCCGGAAGTGCCTGAAATGATACAAAAATATCCGCCCCGCGCCCTGGACGTGCTGACCTTCAAACCCGGTCTCACCTGCCCGGGAACCCTTACCTATGTCTTGCAGATGGAGCAATACCTCCCCGCCAACGGAGAGGCGGAGGAATTCTATTTGAAAAACCTGGTGGAAAAAAAGGCCCGGCTGGACCTGATGTATTTGCAGAAGCGGGACGTCGCTACCGACCTGCGCTTGATATTCGTTTCCACCCCCTGGGCGATTGCCAAGCGGGTCAGCCGCCAGCTTTTCCGGCCGCCCAAAAAGCTTTCGCTTCCGCTGGAAGTGCCCGAACCCCGCCTCGAAGAAAAAGTTTCCGCCTAAAACGATTCCACGTAAATCAGCCGCAGCTCCCGGCCGAAGCTCCCCACCCCGGTGCGGTTTTGAAACATATCCCTGAAATCCGCCTCCAGCCACAAATTCTCGGAAAAAAGCCAGCGCACGCCCAAATTCAAATACCCCCAGCCCCTCCCGAACTGCTTTTGGTTTTTGTCGTCGTCGAAGGCAAAGTCATATTCCGCCAGCAAAGCGACGTAGTTGGAAATGCGGGTGTCCTGGCCGATGAAAAAACTGGGGCTTTGGTCGCCGTCCTTTTCCCCTTCAAACGGGTTGTAATTTACCCCTCCGTGAAAGCCGGCCGCCAGCCCCGACAGGCTGTAGGTTTTGGTGGCGACGGCGAAAAAACCTTTTGATTTGATGAGGTAGCGGTCCAGGCTGTCGATGTAAGGGCCGAACCCCTGCCGCTCGTACCCCAGGGCAACCGCTGGCATGTACCAGTTCTCGTCGAAAATTTTGTACTTGGCGAAAAACTCCACCCGCGGGTTCCACTCGGGCGGCTCGTCGCTGACCAGGTTCTGGGCCCCGTAGGCGATGCCGAACATAAACCGGCTGAAAACACCGACGTTTAACGCCAGTTGCGCCCCGCCGGAGGGGTAAACCCGGCCGTCCACTTCGAAAACTCCCCGCGGCAGGCTGGACGCGGTGGGAGCGTCAATGACCCGCCGGGGCTCCAGCAAATTGGTGCGCGGGTAGCGCTCGGACGGCGAATCTATCCTTTTGGTGTCGGCCCGGCTGCCGTTGGGAAAGCAAAGGAAAACCAGAGCGGCTGAAGCGAAAATTCCCCCCCAAATCCTATTTTGGTACCGGCGCGCCTTCATTTTCATCCCTCCTCGCCTTAAAGCGATGCTTAAATAGAAGCGCCCGAACCGGTTTGTCAACAAAAATTTAAGCTTGTGAAAAAAATATTTTCTCCCCCAAAGTGGAGACGGTCAAAAAACCTACTCCACTCGCCGATAGAGCCGCTTTGTCCGGATATACCGCTCCACCCCCTCCGGAACCAGGTAGCGGACGCTCTGCCCGACCCGAATGCGCCGACGCAAATCGGTGGATGAAATTTCCAGCCGGGGATTGGAAAGCCAGTAGGCACGCTCCATCCAGACGGGGACTTTTTCACTTGTTCCGAGCGTTGTCGAGGAATCCGTCCGGGGGCGGTGGGCAAAGACCGGCGTGGCCATTGAAAAAACTTTTTCCGGCTCCTTCCAGGAGCGCAGTTCCGATAAATTGTCCGACCCCAAAAGCAGGAAAAACCGGGTCTTCGGATGTTTTTTTCGCAAAAGCGGCAAAGTCTCCACCGTGTAGGAAACCCCTCCCTTTTCTTTTTCGATGGTCAAAACCTTGAAACGGGGATTTACCAAAACGGCCAGCCGAACCATCTCCAGCCGGTGCCGGAAAGAAGTTATCCGCCGTCCCTGTTTGTGGGGCGGCCGCAAAGCGGGGAGAAACCAGACCTCGTCTAATTTTAATTCCTCCAGGGCGCTTTGGGCCAAAACGAGATGGGCCTGGTGGGGCGGGTCGAAAGTCCCTCCCAAAAGCCCGATTTTGTTGAAAACCCCGAGCGACTTGTCCCGGCTGAAATGGAGGGAAGCCGGGGGGCGGCGGGCTTTGGGCATTTACTTTTTGGCGGCTTCGAGGGCGGCTAAATCAGAGTTTTTTTTTAGCCTTTCCCGCACCTCGCCGGAATGCTTGTGGCCGGGATAGAGGGACAAAAAGGCCTCGTATTTGGCGCGTGCTTCGGCGAACTTTTTTTCTTTTTCCAAGGACAGGGCAAAAAGGTACAGCGCTTCCGCTCCGAAGTTGGACTCGCCATACTCGTCGATGACCCCCTGCAAATAAATCCGGGCCGCCGTATAGTCTCCCATTTTGAAATACAGACGGCCGATGGAAAAATCCTTCTTGGCCAGCCGGTCCAGAGCCATTGCCAGAAGCGCCCGGGCCGAATCGGCATAGGCGCAGCCGGCCCATTCTTCGAGAAAGCCGCGCAACGCCTCCACCGCCGCGGCGGCATCCTTCTGGTCGTAGGCCGGATTTTTGGGGGCCAGGAGAAATTGAGAGTAATGGGTGTAATATTCCGCTTGGCAGGCCAGGGGGCTGGAGGGAAAATTCCGGTTGATTTTTCTGAACTCCTCCGCCGCCAGAATGAACAGCTCCTGCCGAAAGTAGGTGACGCCCAGCATAAACTGGGCCGTGTCGATGGCCGGATGGCCGGGATAGTTCAAAATCATCTTGGACAGCTCGGACGAGGCCTTGGCCCACTTTTTCTTTTCGAAAAGCTGCCGGCAGCGGGTCATCTGCTCCGGCGCCGGCAAAACCGCTTCCTCTTTTTCATCCCGGGCGCCTCCGCAACCCAAGGCCAGCAAAAGCAAAAAAAGAAGGGTAAGCGGCCTCAATCCCTATCCTTCCGCCAGAACCGGATACCGGCGCGCCAGCCGCCCGTACTGGGCTTTCACTTTTCCGGAAAAATCTTGGGGAAGAGGGGTCCCGGCGGCCAGCCAGCGGGCCACCTGTTCCTCCCCGTAATTGTAGGCGGTCAACGTCGCATCAATCTCTTTGAACCTTCTGCCCAACTCCCAGAGATAATACCCGGCCAAATTGATGTTCGTTTCCGGCTCGTGCAAACGCTCGAGGGCCTCCCACGACAGCCGGTGGCGCAAAATGATTCCGAACGCCACCGACGGTTTGACCTGCAGCAAGCCCACCGCCCCCTTCTCGGAAACCGCCCCGTTTTTAAACGAGCTTTCGGTCATAATCAAAGCAAAAATCCAGAGGGGCGAAACCTCCAAATTCTGCGACCAGTTCCAGACCGCCTGGGCGATTTTCTCTTTCTCCGGCAGGGAAAAACCATAGGAAAGCTCCTCCACCGTGCGGAAGGTCTCCAGCCGCAACTCCAGCTCCCGGATGCGCCCCTCGTTGATTAAAAGCTTCCGTTCCAGCCCGATTCGCCCGTAAATCAAAAAACCCAATGCCGCGGTCTCCAGCAAATAGACCGCCAGACCGAAAAAGAAAACCGGCAGCGGGAGCCGCAGCAGCCGGCGCCTTTTCTTTTTGGGGAAAGCCGGACGGACGGAAAAAACCGCTTCCGCCGTCTGTCCGATTTTGTCTTTCACCCGTCCGATACGCATAGGCTTTTTATCCAGAGGCCAAAGAGGCTCCCCCCCATTATAGGTCGGTAATCCGGCCCCGTCCATTCACTAAAGCGAAAGGTCGGTCACCTTCACGCCGGCCGGTACTTCAAAGGCGAACTTTTTGGGGTTTATTTTGAGGTTTCGGGCGGTGCGCAAAAATTTCACCGTCACCGAATCCCCCGCCTCCTCCCAGCTCATCGAGCTGATAAGAAAGCTTTTGGGATGAAAGGCCAAAACCACCGGCGCTCCGGCCGCGTCCCGGGCTTTCGGCACCAGCCGCAAAACGACGGAGCCGGAGTTTTGCTTCACCAGTTCCCCCCGGAATTCCCTTTTCAACCGGTCTAAAATTTCCTTGGGGCGGAAAGGCGTTTGCGCCCGCGCCCGTTTCTGTTTTTGGACTTCCTTTTCAGAGGGGGAATACACCCACAGGTAGGCCCCGTCGTACACTTCCACCCGGCCGGGGACAGCCAGCCGCCAGCGCCCCGCATCCGCCCAGAACTCCCCCCGCCAGATTTCCGCTTTCTTGAAAACCGCGTGCACGGTTTTTTGCTCAAAGCGGACGTACAGCCGTTCGGCTTCGTCGTAGTGCCGGTAGAGCCGGTCCAGCCATTCGCCGGACGTGGCCGCGCCCGTGCCGCCGGCAGCGGTCAAAAACAAAATCGAAGCCAAAAACGCCTTTTTCATCTCAATTCGCCGACCCGAGCGGGGCCGCCCCCTTTTCGAGATAATCCTTCCCCACCAGAACTTCGCGCGCCTTGGAGCCGTCATACGGCCCCACGATGCCGGCCGCCTCCAGCTGGTCGATGAGCCGGGCGGCCCGCTGGTAGCCGATTCCCAATCGACGCTGCAAAAGCGAAACCGAGCCCTGCCGGTGGCGCACCACCAACTCAATGGCCTGGCGGAAAAGGTCGTCGGGCTGATCGTCGTTCTCCTCCTCATCCAGTTCGGCCTCCGGCGTCACCACAAAGTTATCCATCGGCGGCACCTCGTAGTTTTGAGCTTTGAGGAATCCGACCAGCCCTTCCGTCTCCGCGCCGGAGATGAAGGCCCCGTGAATCCGCTCCGCCTCCGGCCGGCCGGTGTACATAAAGAGCATGTCGCCGGAGCCCAAAAGCTTCTCCGCCCCGTTGGCGTCCAGGATGGTGCGGGAATCCACCTTGGAGGCAACCTGAAAGGCGATGCGGGAGGAAAAGTTGGCCTTGATTAAACCGGTGATGACGTCCACGGACGGCCTTTGCGTGGCCAAAACGAGGTGAATGCCGACCGCCCGCGCCATCTGCGCCAGCCGGGTGATTAACGTCTCCGTGCGGGTGGAAACGGTGGACATCATCAAATCCGCCAGCTCGTCCACCACCAGGACCAAGTACGGCAGCCGCTCGGCCGCCTTCTTTTTCCGGTTGTAATCCTCGATGTTCCGCACGGAAGCCTTGGCCAAGGCCCGGTAGCGCTCCTCCATTTCGACGACGGCGTCCGCCAAAACCTTTTCGGCTATCCGGGGCGAGGTCACCACGGCCCGCTCCAGGTGCGGGATGCCGGAGTAAACCGAAAGCTCCAGCATTTTCGGGTCGATGAAAATGAAGCGCAGCTCGGCCGGGTGTTTGCGGTAAAGCAGGCTGGTAATCAGGGCGTTCAGACAGACGCTTTTGCCGCTGCCGGTGGCCCCCGCGATTAAAAGATGCGGCATTCTGGCCAGATCGTGGGCGACCGGCTCCCCCGAAATCGACTTTCCGAAGGCCATTGGCAGCCGCATCGACTCATTTGCAAAGGCACTTGAAGCCAGAATTTCCTTTAAATAAACGGTCTGGGGGTTCGGGTTGGGAACCTCGATGCCGACCGCCGCCTTCCCCGGGATGGGAGCGACCACGCGGATTCGCTTGGCCTGCAGGGCCAGGGCCAAATCATCCGCCAAAGAGACTATCTGGTTGATTTTCACCCCCGCCGCCGGTTTGAACTCGAAGCGGGTGATGATAGGTCCGGGGTGGGCTTCAATCTGGTCTTCAACCGCCACCCCGAAGGTCGCCAAAGTCTTTTCCAAAGTGTCCGAAAGCCGCCCGATTTCTTCCCGGCTTATGCCGCGCGGGCCCGCCGGCGGGTCCGCCAAAAGGGCGAGGGATGGATATTCATACTTCCCCAGATCCGGGTCGTGGGTTTTGACGACTTTAAGCGTGTCGGAAAGTTCTTTGAAAAAGCTTTCTTGATGAACGGGGATCCCCCCGCCGGCCGGTTTTTTCTTCGCTGCTTCCGCCGGCCGCTCCATCTCCCCTCCCTCTGACGAAGCCGCCGGTTCCACCGGCGCCGTTTGGGGCCAGTCCCGCTGGCGGGTTCGGTCAATCTCCACCTTGCCGAAATCTTTAAGCTTTCCCCATAATGTTTTCAAGCCCGATTCCTTCTTTTGAGCGGGAACCGGACGACCCCTCCCGAAGCTGGTCGAGGGAACCGGCCGCTCGCCCGGCACGGACGAGCTTGCCGTAGAACCCGTCCCAAAGCCGGGCGAAGGCTCCATTTTGGCCTTGGCGGTTGGAAAACGGACGGTGGGGAGGGAGGGTTTCCCCCATTTGAGGTTCAAAAGCCGCGGCTTAAACAAAATAAGGAGAGCCAGCGCTAAAACCAGCAAAAACACCACCGCGCCGACCGGTCCGATGAGGGCCGAAAGAAAAGCGGCGGTGGCGAAGGAAAAATGTCCGCCGAAGGAGGGGGTGCCGTCAAACTCGTACGCTTCCTGGTGCAAAACGGTGTCGACCATAACGGCAAAAAGAACATAATAGGCGGCCAACGGCAAAACTTTGAAGTAGAGCCGGCTCCAATTCTTTTTAAGAAAAAGCTGGCTGCCGAGCACCAGCGCGAAAACGCCCAAAACGAATGCAAAAAACCCGGTCTGTGCGTAAAAATTGTACGCCAGCCAGGCCCCCAAGATTCCGGCCTTGTTGACGGTGACCACTTCCGCGGGATGGAAAAGTGCCCCGAAGGAGAAGCGGGGGAGTTTTTGGTTGTCGGACGCCTCGTAGGTGGCCAGAGAAATGAGCAACAAAAGCCCGAAGAAAACCCCCAAAAGCCCCAGAACCTCCCAGCGGAAAAGGGGGGCAAAGAGGCGCCCGATTCTGGCGCTGTTTTCCCTGGTCTTTCTGAAGAATCCTTTTCTGCTTTTTTCAGGCATAAATATTATACGGAGCTAAACAGCCCCACGCTGACGAGATGTCGAGCCTTCCCCATTCCCTCTCGAATGTAACACCCGTTACTATTTTCGTCAATTAAAATTGGCCTCTTTAGAGACCAAAATCCGGGGGAAAAATCGCTCGTCAAGGATGGACCGCCGCGAATGATAAATGAGGGGTGGATGGACAATAATCCCGCCCTTGAAACCGCTCAAATTACTTCAAAAACCCGTCGTAATTTTCCAAAGTCAGCCGCAGTTCCGCGGGCTGGGTGTCCAGCGTTTTGGCGATGAGGGCGTGGCTTTTCAAAACCGCCTCCCGCTTGTCCTTCAATTTTTTGTCGTTCTGTAAAATGGTGTTCAGGCTGTAGCACCCCGCCGCCTGGTGCATCACCCGGAAAAGCTCGAACTCCTGATAGAGCGTGTCCGGTTTCCCGTCCGTGGCGGTATACAAATCGTAATACGAGCCGCCCAGCTTCCCGCCGTTTTGCAGTTCGATGCGGTCGATGAAAGCTTTTTCTTCGGAATCATCCACGGCCCGGTAGGCGTTGTAGGCAATCTCTCTTTTTTTGTCCGGCGTTTCGCCGATTAACAGCTTGGCCATAAAAAGCGAAAGCGGCAGGGATAAGAGAACGTCACTGGAGTTGAAATCCCGCTTCAAAAGCATAATGTTCGCCAGCCGCACCGGCTCCATCGGGTTGGAAAAGACCCGGTCTTCGCCAAAGACTTTTTTGATGTCCAGCATCGCCCGGGCGTTGTCAAAGGCGTACAACCGGGCGACCAGTTGGGACAAACGCTCCGGCTCGATGGAGCGGAAATATTTTTTCAGCTCGCCCTCTTCCAGATTCTGCAGCCGATTGACAATGCCGGCCACCGTTTCCCTTTCCGCCTCCATAAAAGCCGGCATTACTTCGGGGCAGTTTTCCAGCTTCGATTGCAGAATCGGATAGGCGGTCTCGGCAAAGCTTTCCACCAGGTTGGAGCGCAGATAAAAAACTTTTTCGGAGGTGTAGGCGTGCGCCTCTATCGGTTGGGAAAAATCGATGTTGGCCAGCTTCGCTTTGACCATTTCTCCCTTCAAATTCATTCCGGAAATTTCCGTATCCGTTTTGGAACGATTCTCCTCCAGCCAGCGGTACACTTGGAAGCCGACGGCAACTTCTCTCCCGGAAACAGTGATTTTCATCGGGCAGATGAGATTTCCGTTCTTCAGCCGGTAGGCGTAGCGGACGTACACCCAGTCGTCGGAGTGGAACCGGGAACCCGGCGTCCCCATCAGCCCGTAGGAGGAGGTCGATTTCCCCGTCCCGGTCGGCGCAATGTAGAGAATTCCTTTTTTATTCCGCTCCACACACGCCCCGTGAATGGAATGAATGCCGAACTCCTCCGCGAGTACGCGCCCGACCGCCCCCAAAACCCAACTTTTCAACTGGCCGTAGTAGGAGGTGTTGAAAAAAACGATGGTGTTCTGTTTTCGGCTGTAGTAGGCCGCTTCTTCTTCGTTTTCAACACCTCCGAAGGCATAAACCATTATTTTCGGCTCCGCCGGCGGCTTCTGCCCGGTCAGGTTTTCCCATTCGGAAACGGAATACCAGTTGTCCATCCAGTAATCGAAAAGATGTTGGGAGTTTGTGACCGCCCGTACCCGAATGCCGTGAATGATTACGTCATGCCGGAGGGGATTCTGCGGCTGGGATTGGCGGATGGCCCCCTCCACGGAAGCCAAAAGCTTTTCCAATTTCCCCGGCGTTTTGTCCACCACCTTGTCGTGGAGTTTGGTCCGCCCCTTGGTTCGGGTGACCGAGTTGGAAGCCCCTATCGGTGCTCCCGCCCATTCCACCGCCGAAGCAAAAGGCGGCGGATTAAACGTGTATTTTACTTCCTCTTTAGGTTTGACCACCCCGCTTGCTTTCACGCCAATCTCTGCCTGCACGTCCGGCATTTTCTCCTCCATATTCGCATTTCAAAACGACAAAAACGAAAATTACCCAATCGGTGCCAAATCCGCAAGCCCGCCAATTGCCTTTAAAATGTCTTTGTAGGGGTTTGATTAATCAAACCCCTACTAAATTAATAATTAAAAACCTGGTCCAGCTTCCCCTGTTTCCGGGCGATGTATTCAATCCCGCGGTTGATAAGAACCGAAAGAACAATCGAGAGAAGGGTGGTCATTGCCAAAATCAAAAGCAGTTTTTCATCCGACCAGGAAGCAAAAATTTTTGAAACCGGCTCCGCCATCATCCCTCTTCTTAACGCTTCTAACCAATAAGTGATGGGAAAAGCGAGTGCTGCCGGCTCCATCCAGTCCGGCAGAACCTCGATGGGAAAAACCGCCCCGGAAACGAGGTAGAAAACCCCCGCCGTCCCCTCGGTCATAAAAAATCCGTGCCGCGCCGTCAACAACGTCAACGAAGCGAGGGCGATTCCCAAAGCAATCGTGGCGATGATGCCCAAAGGAAAACTCAAAATCATAAGCGGCCAATGCCCGAAGACAAGCTTGAGGTCGAAAATCCACACCCCCATAACCACCGTGACGATTACCGCAAGTGTGGTGATGACGAGCTTGGGGATGCACCGTCCCAGCATATAAAAGTAGGTGACAATGGGGGCGAGATAGATGTACTTCAACATCTCGTACCGCTCCCTGTCCTCGTGGATGACAATGCCCACCCCCGCCAAAACGTTGGCCGTGTACATAAAGAAAGCGTTACCCAAATAGATGTAAGCGAACAATGCCGTCGAGATTTGCCCGCCCGCGACCACTTTGTACATCAGAACGAGAATCAAAGTGGAAAAAATCGGCCGAGTGATGGCGTAGGCGATGAAGGTGAACGGCTCCGCCCAGTTCGCCTCAATCTGCCAGCCCAGCCATCCGGCCGTCTTTATAGTCCGCCAAAGACCCATATTATTTATTCCCCTCTGTTTTTCCGTAGGGGCGAACGGCGTTCGCCCTCTCCCCTCTCCACTCGGTGGAGAGGGGTCGGGGGTGAGGTGTCACTGCCACCGCAACGTCAACCGCCCCTCTTTTTTCCCCAAATTTTCCATCTTCAAAAGGGCTTTGTTCGCCAGCCATAGAAATACAACCGAAAGAACTGCCAGAATCAGAATCTCCCACCCAATCGGCAAGAAGGCGTGCGTCCGTCCGGCTTCAAAAAACAACTGCCGCATCGCGTCGATGCCCAAGGTCAAGGGAATGAGCGAGGCGATGGTGCCGAGGGTGAATCCGAACGATTTTATCGGAAAATAAAAACCCGAAAAAACGTAAATGGGTTCCTGCAGCAAAGTCGAAATCTGCCAGGCGTCCCGCCCGAACATCAAAAAAACGGAGGAGGCCAGCATCCCCAGCCCGTAGAGCGCAACCATACAGAGCAAAAAGACCAAAACCAAAAGCGGCCAGGAAGAGGGCACCATCGTCACGTCAAAAAGCCAGATGCCGCCAAGGAGAATTACCACCGCCCGCGTAGTGGACATGAAAAGCCCGCCGAGCGCCATCCCTAACAAAATCGACATCCGCGAAATCGGCGCGATCAGATACAGCTCCAAATTTCCGGTTTCCTTTTCCCAGTAAAACTGCGAGGCCATCGACCAGAGCACGTTCAGCCAGTAGGCGGTCATAATCCCGCCCAAGATGACGAACCCGGTGAACTCCTTCGGTGCGCCGAGCGCCCGATAGACAAAAACGTAGGTCGCCACCGCCAGAAGCGGCATCATGATTTCAAAAAGTATCCACGACGGCTCCCGCTGCGCGCCGACGACGCGCACGTACGCCCTCCCCCAAATCGCCCGCAGGTTGGTTTTAAGCTCCGTCTTCATCTAATTTTTCTCTGTCTTTGTAGGGGCAGGTCTTGCTTGCCCCGAGCGCAGTCGAGGGGTGCCTGCCCGCTTTTATGTTTCGTTTTTGTAGGGGCGCATTGCATGCGCCCTTCCCCTTCCCGTATCGGGAAGGGGTCAGGGGTTAGGTCATCTTTGTAGAGGCAGACCTCCGTGTCTGCCCTGTCTTTTCTGTCCCCCTTACCAAGGGGGACGAGGTCCGACTTGTCCCGAGCGAAGTCGAGGGAAGCACCGGAGGGGGTGTTTCGTAGGAGCACAACACTGTTGTGCCCTTCCTCCCTCTCTGTTTTACGAAGAGGGGGCCAGAGGGCTTGCCCCGAACGTAGTCGGGGGGTGAGGTCATCCCCCATTTTCCCCCAATCCCCTCCCCACCAGCGCTACAAAAACATCCTCCAGCGACGGCTCCCGTTCCATCTCCCCTGTCATTCCGAGCAAAGCGAGGAATCTGGGTGGCGGGGTGCAGGGTCATCTTTTCCGCGACCTTAAGTTCCGTTCTCACTCAATCCTCGTCCGACAAGTGCTACAAAAACGTCCTCCAGCGACGGCTCCCGCTTGGAAAGCGAGCGAATCTTCGACCCCGAATGCTCCACTAACTTCGTCACCTTGGAAATTCCCGCCTCATCCTTCAAAATGATTTTCAAAACCGTTTTCTCCTCGGCGTGCTTGTGCTCGAAGGCAAAGTTCACCACCTCCGGAATTTCGGAAAACTTTTCCAGATGGTCGGTCAATAAATCCACGTCCAATTGGTAGATGGCATCCTGCTGCAGTTTGCGCTTCAAGGCCGAAGGCGTGTCGCATTCCAGAACCTGGCCGCGGTCGATAATCGCCACTCGGTCGCAAAGCTCATCCGCCTCTGCCATATAGTGGGTAGTGAGTAAAAGCGTGCGGTCGGTTTTTTCCTTCATCCATTCCTTGATGAAAGCCCGCACCTCCCGCGCAATCTGCACGTCCAGCCCCAAAGTCGGCTCGTCCAGAAACAAAATTTTCGGGTCGGGGACGAACCCCCGGATGATGTTCATCTTCTGCCGCATCCCGGTGGAAAGCTTGCCGACTTTCGTCTTGGCGAATTCCCAAAGCCCGAATTTTTTCAGCATAAAGTCAATCCGCTCCAGCGCGAGCTTGGACGGCACGCCGTAGAATTGCGAAAACATCCACAAATTTTCCCGCACGTTTAGAATTCCGTAGCCGGAATGCTCCCCGCCGGAGACCATATTGATGCGTTTGCGCACCTCTTCCGGGTGCGCGGCCACGTCCACGCCATCCACGAATGCCTTGCCGGAGGAGGGCAGAAGCAGGGTGGATAAAATTTTGATGAGCGTGGTCTTCCCCGCGCCGTTCGGGCCAAGAAGGCCGAAAAGCTCCCCCGGCCGGATTTCGATATCCACCCCGGCCAGAGCCACCGTTTCGGCCTCTTTTTTGGTGCGGAAGACCCGCTTTAAATTTTCAGTTTTAACCGCCAAGTTCATTTCCTTTATCCCGAGGGCTTCCCTAATTGGGGGAAACCGAGGGACTAAACAGTTATGGGGGAGCTCCGCTCCCGAACCGCCCGCCTTCCCCCTTCCCGCTTCGGGAAGGGGGCCAGGGGGTTAGGTTCACCCATAAACACAAAAAAAGCCGCATCCCCGACGTCGGGGCGCGGCCCAAAAAGTCGAGTTTCTCCGTCAGTTATTTTCCGTCAAAATTTTCATTCGAGGCAAAGATACACTTAAACCCGCCACTGTCAAGCCAAACCTATGTCATCACGCCTCTCATTGATTACCTACCTGCTAAGACGTATATTCGCGACAAAATGAGAAAGATAGAAGATGAGTTCTGATAACGAAAAAATTAAATGGACAGATAAGGCTTCCGTAGCTCTATCATTTTCTGCACTTCTTTCATCCATATGTGTGGCTTGGATCGCTTTAAACCTCACTTGTAGCCAACAAAAATGGCAAGAAACAATCAGACGGAATGAAATCGCGCCAGACATTCAATTATCAGCGGAAACAGGACTTGACCAGAAAACACTTGAGCGAGCAACTATAGTTTTTGAAAACATCGGACGAGGCACCGCCCAAAATATAATGGTCTGGATCAGATATTTAGATACTATCAGAATTGCGGTAATTCAGGAGTTTATTCCACTAAACGGGGGGCCAGAGCAAAACTATATTAAACCAAATGAAAAATTGAAATTCTTTGTTGACTTAGTCAATATCTTGGGGGAAGAATATCCTAAGAAAACCCTGAATGAAAAAATAGAAATTGTACCCCGTTTAAGTTGGACTTTCTATTTTTCTTACTTCGATATTGACGGAAACGAAAAACTGTTAGTTACAACGGTTAATCCCGCCGGAATTGGTGCAGGAATCATACTCCACACAGGCGCAGAAACACTCGACTCAATCTTTCTATCACTGCCTCCCTCACGGAAGCATATTTATGAAGAGAAAGACATCGATATAAGAGATGAATTTGGTTTGGTTAAAAAGGAACTAATTGAATAATCAACTATTTTTGTTAAAGAACTTAAATATTCCGCTTACTCCACCACCCCCGACAGCCTAAATCACCCCCTCCGGCCTTTCAGGCCTCGTCCCCCTTGTCAAAGGGGACAAAAAAAACAAAACGCTCTTCTGTCCCCTTGTGTTTAAGAGGGACGGCAGGGGGTAACGATTTTGTCCCCCTGTACTTAAGGGGGACTATAGGGGGTTGTTCGCCCCTTGATAAATGAGAGTTGCGGAAGATATATTTCGCACGAATGACCAAAATCTACAACAAGTCCGCCGAGAAACAGAAACGAAGCCGGCTTCGAAATCAAATGTCGCCGGCAGAAGCCATTCTCTGGTCGAAGCTTTCGAAAAGGCAGGTTTTGGGATTTAAGTTCCGCCGTCAATACGGCGTCGGGTCGTATGTTTTGGATTTCTTCTGCCCGGACGCAAAATTGGCGATTGAGGTTGACGGCGACAGCCACTTTCAAGAAGATGCCGCCGAATACGATGGAAAAAGGCAGGCCGCCATTGAAAAATTGGGAATCCATTTTTTGCGGTTCACCAATCAGGAAATTCGTAAAAATCTTTTTGACGTCCTGAAAACGATAACGGAGACGGTTGGAAAAACCGGAAAACAGGCGGGGCGGAAAGCGAGGCAAAACACCCCCTATAGTCCCCCTTAAACACAGGGGGACAAAATATTGTTTTGTTTTTCTGTCCCCCTTAACAAGCCTGCCCCGAGCATAGCCGAGGGAGGGGACGAGGCCCGACTTGTCCCGAGCGAAGTCGAGGGAAGGGTCGGAGGGGGTAGTATTCCAAGCGGGACGAGACCCGAAAGATCGAAGGGTAGTATTTCAATGACTTAATCCTTTCGCCCCCTTGAGCTTGCCAATTCGACCCATCTACTCCTCTTCACTAAAAAACCCCCTTTTTCCTGCCGATTAATAAGGATATACGGTAAAAGGAGACCCTATGAAGAATAAACGTAATCAGCAAACGGCTGAAATAACCCCAAAAGCGACTGCAACTATGCCCCACTTGGTGGAAATCCAAGGGCTTTTGGATTCACTGACGGCAAAATTGGAATCGCTGCCCGGAGGCCAGGGCCGCGCGATTTGGAAAAACGTCATCCACACCGTGCGGGATGACGTGAAAAAGTATGAACAGAAGCTTTTAGAGAACCTCCCGCCGATGTCCACCGTCGAGCGGGTGTAATCGCCGAACTTGAAAGTAACAAAAAAGCCGCCGAGCGGGTTTGAACCGCTGACCTGCTGATTACGAATCAGCTGCTCTACCAGCTGAGCTACGGCGGCGTTGAAACGAAAAATACGCCCCGTCCAAAATTTAGCAAGCAGAGTTTAATTTTGGGAAACTCGATTTTTCTTCCCCTTGAGGGGAGGGATTAAGGGTGGGGTCAATCCCAGTTGGCAAAACGAAATCAATCCTTCCACCGAAAATGATGCAAAACAAGCCATAGGAACAGGCAATCATCCTCCGAAGGCCGCCCGGTGAACCCCCGCCAGGCGCGGAAGTGGTGGATGGCAAAGGGAACGCCGTCCGCGTTGACTTTATCGGAAACGATGCCGATGTGGTTTGGCTTCCCGTTCCCCATAATGTCCCAGACGATGATATCACCCGGCTGATACAAGCGGGGTGCATCCTCTTTTGAACCGACCGGCAGAACTTCAGCGTGGCGGCGGAAGAAAACAACCAGGTTGCGCGTGCGGCGGTGGTCGATATTGGAATCTGGCGTGGAAATGCCGTATGACGCGGGGGATTTTTTGATGTCTTCAAAAACCAATTTCTGCAGGTCACTCGAATTATCCGAGGCGAATCGGAAGGCGCGGATGACCATATCCACGCAGGCCCCCCATTGCCAACCGGGGTCGCCGAGCGGGTATTTCATCCGCACATAGCGGTTGTCATAAACCGGCGCGCGGGAGACGGAAACCCGCCCCCCTTCCACCAGTTTTTCTCCAAACCCTTTTTCGGCCGCCGTCGCAGGCGGAAAAACAAAATAAATGAACAAAAGCAAAACGGCAAAACCCATTCGGTCAAAGACAGTCAAGTTTTCCTCCCAATAATTATACAGGAGAGATTTAAATTATGCGGGAGATGCTTTGGAAAGAATTAAGCCGGAAAAACGAACGCGGCTGATTTCGTTGAAACTTAAATCTCGCGGGCCTTCAGCCGGAGCTTGAGCCCCTGGTAAAAATCATCCCAATAATCGGGCGGATGCTCAAAGACCAGGGCCTCCCGGACGGTTTCGTCCACCGCCTTCAGTTCTTCGTAAGCGCTTTTACAGTCCGGACATCGGGCCAGGTGCCGTTGGACGGCCCCTTCCGGCCTTCCGGCCGGGTCGTGGCGGGCCAGTTTTTCCACCACCTCGCGGCATTCCATTTACGCCTCCTTTACTTCTTCTTCTGCGCACCGGCCGCCTTCAGCCGGCGAACCAACTCCCCCCGCAGCCGGGTGCGGGCCCGGTGCAGGTACCAGCGCACCGTGACCGGGGGCATATTCATAATCGTGGCGACTTCGGCTATCTCCAGCCCCTCCATATCCCGCAAAACGAAAATCGAGCGCTGCTTGGGGCTCAACACCTCCAAAGCCTTTTTTATTCGGTCGGTCGCATCCTTGCGGAAGTACACCGCCTCCGGCGTGCGTCCCGCCTCCGCCGGTCGGGCTTCCGCCTCCTCCAAATCCTCGTGGCGGTGCTTCTTGTAGCGCCGCCAGTAATCGATGGCCGCATTGACGGTGATGCGGTAGAGCCAGGTGGAAAACCTCTTTTTCGGGTCGAAGCGCTTGAGGTTGTAAAAGGTCTTGACGAAAACGATTTGCGAAATGTCCTTGGCGTCCTCATAGTCGCCGACCATTTTGAAGGCCAGCCCCGCCACCTGGGTTTTATACCGCTCCACCAGTTCCCGAAAGGCGGCCTCGTCTTTTTCCTTCACCCGGGCAATGAGCGCCAAAACCTGCGGGTCTTCGGAAAATCCGTTTCCCTCTTTCGAAAACCGCTCGTCCGCTTCGGGTCCCTCTTTCCTCGGGATAAATCCGTCTTCTTTAAGCATACGCAGAAAACTGGCCGTTGTTAGGGATTTTCATGCAGGGTTGGAACGGAGCAAGCCTTCCCCTCCGCCGCACAGCAGGCGCACTCGAACTGGAAGGTGGCGTGGTGGATTCCGAACCGGCTGGCCAAAAGCCGGTTCAACTCATCCAGCGTCTTTTGCGCCGCGTGGGTGTTTTCGGTTTCCACCACCACGTGGGCGGAAAGGGCCGGCAGGCTGGTGGAGATGTTCCAGACGTGCAAATCGTGCAAGTCCAAAACGCCGGGCGAGGAGCGTATGGCGGCTTCCACCTGCGCAAGCTCGACCCCCTTCGGCACCCCTTCGAGCAGAATGTTCCCCGCCTCCTTCAAAACCCGCACGGCGCCGAAGAAAATCAAAAGGGCGATGAAAATCGAGCAGGCCGGGTCGAACCAGACCAGGCCCCAGATTTGAATCACGACGGCGCTGGCGACCACGCCGACCGAGCCGAGCAGGTCTCCCAGAACGTGCAGCCAGGCGGCTTTTAGATTCAAACTTTCATACCGGTGGCTTTCCAAAAGATAGGCCATATAGACGTTCCCTAAAAGACCGACGGCGGCGAAGCCCAAAAGCGGCCCGGCCTTAATCGAATGCGGATTTTGAAAACGGTTCCACGCCTCCCAAAGAATCAGCCCGCAGATGACCAAAAGGGAGACGGCGTTGACCATCGCCGCCAGCTCTTCCGCCCGACGATAGCCGTAGGTTTTGGTTTCAGTGGTGGCCAAAGTGGCGAGGTAAGCGGCGTACAAAGCCAGAAGCAAAGCCAGCAAATCGGCCAACAAATGGCCGGAGTCGGAAAGCAAAGCCAGGCTGCCGGTGTACAGCCCGCCGGTGACCTCGAGGGCGAACAACGCCAGAACGACAAAAACCGCTTTTTTTAAGCGCAAAAGCGCGCCCACATCGGAACGCTTCATCTAAACCTGTCGGAAGTATAACCTCAAAAAACGAAAAAGCAAAATGGAATTGGAAAACAAAAGGGGCGGGCCTTTCGCCCGCCCCTTGCTTTGTTGCCGAAGAGTCGAATCCGCTCCTTGATTCTATCGCTCGGTTTCGGCCATTTCGGAGGAGGCGCTCTTCAAGACGATGTTTTTCAATTCGTCGATTTGCTTTTGCTGTTTCAGGATGATTTCCTGAAGCCCTTCCAGCGTTTGGGCCACCGTGGAAGGATTGCTCCGCACGAAGTTGCCGAAGAGGACCGAGATTTTCTTGTGCTTGCGCCCGCCAACCATCTCGTTAACGGCTGACCAATCCACCGCCTCCGCTGCCCGGGCCACAATGTGGCCGATGGGATATTTTCCCTCATCATCCTTCATCGCGTGACCGGGAGTGGAGGAGGAAATCAAATAATCGCCGGGCTGGATGTTTTGGCCTTCATCCACGACCCACATATCGCCGTTGCCAACGGCCATAACCAAGTGCGGATTTTCCGGGCCGGCCGGTTTAGACGGCTCTCCGAGCGCAAGATAGGAACCGAGGCAAGCTGGGTCGTTGGGAATACTTGAACGCTTAACCCCGTAGATAATTTCCGATTTGGGATTATCGTGCGAGTTCCGGTTAAAGCCGGTGAGCGAGACCAGTTCCCCCCGCTCTATTGCTTCCTCCGTCCAGCCGTAGTGCGAACCGGTGAAGGCATTGTAGGAGACAGTTGTACCTGAAACTGAAATGTTTCCTTCATTAACGCCATCTTGATAAAGACCTACTATGGGGCCATCGCTGGTAGTCCGGTTAAAACCGGCGGCATTAAAACCAGGAGCTTCGACGGCCAAGCGACCGAGTATAGTGTTGGTCGTTCCGATGCCGACAGTGCCTTCAACCAAAAGGCCGTTGGCCGGAGCCGCACTGGTTCCGGAGTAACCGGCACCGATGGCGGCTCCGCCTTCCACATCTAACTTGTTCGCGGGGCTGCTCGTCCCGAGGCCGACATTGCCTGAACTAGTGATGTGTACCCTGTCGAGACCTGCCGTGCCCAATCGCAGGGCATCGGTCGCATTGCTGTAGTTTATGTAACCGGCATACGCACTGGCGTTGTCGCCGAAGCTTATACGTCCGCTACCAGCCGTGCCCCCGATAACATTGACGGAGGCGATATCCACGGATGCGGCGTTGTTGTTGACCACCAGCCCTTCGTTAAGCAAATCGCCCGGCAGTCCTTGGCCGCTTCCTCTGTTGACGTGCAGCCTGGCCGATGGGCCGGTCGTTCCGATGCCGACGTCGCCAGTGCTTGAGATGTGCATCCTATTGAGACCTCCCGTGCCAACTTGCATTGCATCGGTTGCGTTACTGTATGCAACATAACCGGCATACGCACTGGCGTTGTCGCCGAAGCTTATGCGGCCGCTTCCGGCAGTGCCCCCGATAACATTGACGGAGGCGATATCCACGGATGCGGCGTTGTTGTTGACCACCAGCCCTTCGTCAAGCAAATCGCCCGGCAGCCCTTGGCCGCTTCCTCTGTTGACCTGTAGTTTGGCCGATGGGGCGTTTGTCCCGATGCCGACGTTGCCGTTCACATCGTTGATAAACATCCGGGTCGTTCCGGTTGGGGCTTGTAACGTGAGCGGGCTGTTACTGGAGAGAAAGTTGGAAAAAACCGTGTCCCCTTTGATGCTTCCGACTACTTCCAGTTTTTTGTTGGGGCCAGTGGTTCCGATACCGACATTGCCGTTGTTGGCGACCGATAATCTTACCTGCGCCGCCGTCCGCAAACTTATTGTTCCGGACGGCCTGTTATTTCCGATTGTCATGTTGCTGCCGCCGCCAGGGCCGGCGACTACAATGTGTGCAGTCCCATCACCAAAACTTATCCGCTCCTGGGCCGCTGCTCCGGCATTAGGATTTTCAATTGTTATGCCTACGCCGGCGTTTGCATCCCTGTAAAGGTGAAGCAGGTTGTTTGGTAGAGCGGTTCCTATGCCCACACTGTCGCCACTGTTGTTCAGGCGAACAAAGTTGCCGTCATCCGTCCAGCCGCTGGGGGTGGCCCCTTGGTCAACGGCCGTAACCACCGAGCCGTCCTGATTGATGGCCCTGATGAATGAGCCGGGTGCCGCGA
>JAKEHY010000023.1 GCA_022614805.1 Candidatus Zixiibacteriota bacterium
CCGCACAGCGCGCTGGGGATGAAGTCTCCCACGCAGTTCTATGCCGATTGGTTGTCAAAAATCAAGAGAATGCCTGTCCAAAATTAGGTGGGGCAGTACATATAGCTGGGTCGGTTTGCAAAACCCCAAAGGTTTCTTCGATATTATTACTCAACTTTGTATTATGTAAGTAAAGGTTTAGCGTCGAATTGTCCCGTAATTCAATAATAGTCCCCTCGTTATTTTTGACCTCAATTCCAGTTTGTTTTTTAATAACCTCGATAGGTTTTTCTCCTTTTAAAAGATTTTTAAGTTTAAGGTATTCAATCAAACAACGTAGGATGGTGGGAATACTGGGTGGGCCAAGCGTAGATATTAGGGTGGAAAGGGTTTCCGGGGTAAGGAGTAAAAAAACATTAAAGGTGCCCCCCTTTAAGGCGGTTACTTTTACATCAACTCTGCTTTTTGTAGTTTCCGCACTTATTTCTCCAATCGCCTGAATTATTCCACTTAAAGAGCGAAGTAAGATATCTGCATCTATTTCGTTGGGTAAAACATCATATTTTAATTGAATCCGCCCCTCTAATTTTGATTTAGCCATAAAGGCCAATAACATAACCAATCTGGGACTAATTTTCAATCCAGCCCCCTAAAAGGTCAAAATGCACCACCTACCCCCAAAAGAACCCTTTACCCAATGGCGATATCGCTTGACAATCGTGAACTCACGCCGCTTTATTTCCGGTACGTTGTTCATCTTATCCGTCCTTTTCCAAATTTCGACTTCTTTTTCATAAAAAGCCTGCGGCAAAAAGCCGTTAAAATGCTGCAACTCAAGGCCGGGGACCGGGTTCTCGATACGGGTTGCGGACCCGGAGGGTGTTTCCCGTACTTGGTTGACGCGGTCGGACCTTCCGGCCTTGTCGTTGGGATAGACATTAGCCCCGAGGTAACGATAAACGCAAGGAGAAGAATTGAAAAGAATGGCTGGAGCAACGTTCAGGTGATAGCGGCGGATGCCAGGACTGTTAAACTGCAAGGTGAGTTTGACGCCTTGCTTATGTTTGCCGCGGCCGACGTCTATGCTTCCCAACAAGCCCTGGACAATCTCTTTCCGTATTTGAAAAGGGATGCGCGCGTTTGCGCCTTCGGAGTCAAACTCTCCCGCCGTCGTTCAGGAAAATTGTTTAATTCATTTTTTCGCACAATGGTTTCGAAACTCTCGTTCCCTTCAACTTCCGATTTTTTGAACTACGAACCCTGGAATCTGTTTGAAAAACGTGTGGGTAAACTTACAGTAGAAGAATATTTCCTTGGTTCGTTTTTCCTTGCCTGGGGAACCAGCAAGAGTTAGCTTCACCGACTGACCAGCTTTCGGCTTGACAAGTTTTGGGGGATATGCTATAAAACTACCAATGGCGGTACATACGGAAACGAAGCCGAAATCATCCGGCATTGGAGCCCGTTTTGCCGATAAAGTCGTTTTAATCACCGGCGGGACGCGCGGCATCGGCCGTGCGGTGGCCTTGAAAATGGCGGCGGAAGGGGCCCGGCTGGCCCTGGGCTTTTTCAAAAGCCGCCAGAAAGCGAAAGAGACCGAATCGGAAGTGAAAGCCCTCGGGGCCGAGTGCGTGATGGTGAGGGGCAATTTGGCCAATCCGGAATCGATACAAAAAATGTTCGGCGAAGTGCAGGAGGCCTACGGGCGGCTGGATATCTTCGTGGCTAACGCGGCGATGGCGATGTTCGGCCCCACCCTCGAAATGTCCTTGGAAGATTGGAAGCTGACCCTGGACGCCAATGTCACCGCCTTTTACCTCTGTTCCAAGGAGGCGGCCAAGATGATGGACGGGCACAAAGGGAAAATCGTCGCGCTCACCTCCTACGGCTCCAAGCGCTACATCCCCGGCTATGCCGCAATGGGCACCAACAAGGCGGCCATCGAGGCCCTGGTGCGCTATCTGGCGGTGGATTTGGCTCCCAGGGGGATTACCGTCAACGCCGTCAACGGCGGGCCGGTGGATACGGAATCCTTGCGCATCATTCCCGGCAACGAGGAGATAGTGAAAGAATCGGTCAAACGGACGCCGGCGGGGCGCATCGGCCAGCCGGAGGATTTGGCCAACGTGGTCGCCTTTCTCGCCTCCGACGAGGCCGACTGGATAGTCGGCCAGACCATCATTGCCGACGGCGGCGTGTCGATATACTAAGCTCTTGCGGTTCGTAGCCTCGACTTTAGTCGAGGGGAATAAACCGACACTGAAGTGTCGGCTACCGGACGTAAAACTTCCAAACCAGAGGGGATTGGCTGGGGCGCTTGAAGCGGGGCAACTCCTTGCTCTTTGGCCGTTTATATGAAACGGCTTGCAGGGAAAACAAGGCGTCTCCTTAGGTTGCCGTTAGAAACAGCTTTAATGTACTCACACAAGCTGTTTTTTTACAACAGGTTACGGTCTTGAAAAAAAATTGGATTTTCGGCCCGAGAAACTTTCAAGCGGTATAGTCCTTGCGAAGTAGAGTTATGGGGAACTATGTCGGAGACCCTCTTTCGGAAAAAGTTTGAAATCCTTAAAACGCTTGCATTAGTCAAGGGGGAGTTCAAGCCGCTCGCCAGGGAAGTTCTGGCAGAAGTGGCTTCGCTTCTGGAACTGGAGGCCGTAAGTCTGCGCATCAATTTTTTAGGCGAAAAGGAAATCGTAATCGAATCCGGCCGGCGGGAGGCCTTGACTGCCCTGGCCGAACTGGACAAGGAAGTGCTGGCCGGTTTGCGCAAAAATTACGGCGTGGAGGGTTTTCACCTTTCGCTCAAACGCAACAATGTCCAAGCAATTTTCGGCATCCCGGTGGCGGGAAGTTTCGGTCCGCTCGGACTTTTGGAAGGCTTGGATGCGCAGGAGCGGAACTTCGGCGGGGAAGAGGAATTTTTAACCGCGCTGGGCATTCAGTTCGGGCTGGCCTTCGAGCGGACGCTGTCGCAAAAACAAAAAGAGGCGGCCTTGGCGGTCTCCGGCGCCCGGCCGGCGGCCCCCCTTGAGCCGGGGGCGTTTCTTTTCTGGGCGAGGGAGTTTTTGAAAAAGGAGAATTTCAACCTTCTCGGCCTTTTGTTCGAAGACGAAAAAATTTTCCGCGAATTTTTCCTCTCCGCCGGCGCCGCTGCCGCCGAAGAGCAAACCCACCCGGAGCTGGACCCGCATTCGGCTTTTGGAAAACTCTGGGGCAAGGATGAAATTCTGCTTTTGTCGCGTTTGGGTGCCGGGGAAGCCCGCTTCAAAGCGGCCGGCTCGAAATCGGCTTTGATTTTTCCCGTGAAAACGGGCGGGCGTTTTGGAGGGCTTTTTTACACCGGCAGTCCGGCCGCAATGGAAGAAGGGGAGAAAAACTTGTCCGCCCAAAAGCTCGTTCCGGTTTTGCTGGCGGCGGAAAATGTTTTGTCCTACCTGGAAATCCGCCGGGCCGTTCGGGCGCTTGCCCTTTCCCAATCGGAGGAAATCAAGAAAGAACGGCTCGCGGCCATCATCGAAACCGCCATCGCCGTAAGCCACGAGGTCAACAATCCGCTCACCGCCGTTTTAGGCAACGCCCAGCTTTTGCGCCTGCGCACCAAAGACCTGCCCCCGGACGTGGAAGAAAAACTTAAAATCATCGAGGAAGCGGCCGGGCGCATTCAGGAAGTGACCGCCGCTTTGATGCGCATCACCGAGCCGGCCACGCTCGAATACACCCCCGGCATCAAAATGCTGGACATCTTCGGCTCCGGCCAAAAAGAGCTGCCAAAGTAATTTCCGTGACGCCCGTGGCGCAGGATAAAAGTTCGCCAGAGGCGAACATATCCTGCGTGGTTTTTCTGGGAAACGCAGGTTAAATACGACCTAACCTGCGCCACAAAAAACTCTGCTTCCCTCTGAAAAATCCGGAAAAATTGCCGATAAATATAGGACAGGGGCTGAATGCCCAGCCCAAATGGGGGAGTATGGAAAACGCCCGGCTTTTGGTGGTGGATGATGAAGAATCAATGTGCAAGTTCATGCAAATCTTCCTTTCCAAGGAAGGGTACGATGTCACCGCCACCGCCGACCCGAACGAAGCCGTCTCGAAAATAGAAAAAGAAGATTACGACCTGGTCATCGCCGATTTGATGATGCCGGAGATGTCCGGGCTGGAGCTTTTGGCCAAGGCCAAAGGCATCGACCCCGGTTTGAACGTCATCGTGATGACCGCCTTCGCCTCGGTCGATTCCGCCATCGAGGCGTTGAAAAAGGGGGCCTCCGACTACGTCACCAAGCCGTTCAAGGTGGACGAAATCAAAATCGCCATCCAGAAAACGCTCGAGCAGAAAAAAATCGTCCGGGAAAACGCCACCTTAAAGCGGCAGCTTAAAAAAGAGTTTCAGTTCGACAACTTCATCGGCGCCTCCCCACAAATCATCGAGATGAAAAGACTGGCGGAGCGGGTGGCGGCGACCGACTCGACCGTCCTAATCCGGGGGGAGTCCGGCACCGGCAAGGAGCTGGTCGCCCGCGCCATCCACAACCACAGTTTAAGAGCGGGAAAACCGTTCGTTTCCATCAATTGCGCCGCCTTGCCGGAGACCCTGCTCGAATCGGAGCTTTTCGGGCATTCCCGCGGGGCTTTCACCGGCGCGGTCAAGGACAAAGAAGGCCTTTTCAAAGTGGCCGACGGCGGCACGTTTCTTCTGGACGAAGTGGGGGAAACTTCCTCCGCCATTCAGGTCAAATTGCTGCGCGTGCTCGAAGAAAAGGAAATCACGCCGCTCGGCGCCACCCGGCCGGTGCCGGTGGACGTGCGCCTGATTGCCTCCACCAACGCCGATTTGGAACAGGACGTAAAGTCCGGAAAATTCAGGGCCGATTTGTACTACCGGCTGCACGTCATTCCCATCCTCATCCCCGCTCTGCGGGAGCGGAAGGAGGACATCAAGCTTTTGGTCAACCACTTTTTGAAGCGGCTGGCGGAACGGGAGAAGTCCAGGCCGAAAGGGATGACCGAGCCGGCCTTGAAAATGCTTTGCGCCTATCCCTGGCCGGGGAACGTGCGGGAGTTGGAAAACGTCATCGAGCAGGCCTATCTTCTCTGCAAAAAAGAGCAGTTGGACGTGGAGGATTTTCCCGAGCGGGTGCGGGCCGGGGATGTGCCCCAGCTGGTGGAGCCGAACCATCCCGGCACGCCGACTTTGGAAGAAGTGGAGAAGGCCTACATCTACTGGACATTGGAAAAGACCGGCTGGCAGAAAACCAAGGCGGCCCAGATTCTGGGCATCGACGCCTCCACTTTGTACCGCAAAATCGAGCGGTACCAGTTCAAGGACAAATGAAAAAAGCTCTGGGGCCGGCCTTTCTTTTCTTCTTTTTCTTTCTGGTCTATCTCGTTTCCGCCGCCCCTTCGGTTTTCTGGTGGGATTCGGGCGAGCTGGTCGCCAACGTGCGCACGCTCGGGGTGCCCCACCGCCCCGGCTTTCCGCTCTACGTTCTTTTGGCCAAAATCTTCAGCTATCTGCCGATAGGGAATTTCGTCTTCCAGCAGAATCTATTCTCCGGTTTCTGCGGGGCTTTGGCTTTGGTTTTCTTCCATCTCGCGCTGGTGCGGTTTCTGGGGCGCCAGAATGACCTCTTGGGAGGCTCGGCGGCGAGGCGGAACTTGGTGGCCTTTTTCACCACCCTCGCGGTCGGTTTCACCTTCACTTTCTGGATACAGGCCGTCCGGGCGGAGGTGTATACTTTGGGGGCTTTTCTTTTCACCTTCTCGTTTTATTGTTTTATGCGGGCGACCTCGCCTTCCGCACCGACGCGACAAGGAGCGGGTGCGGGGTATTCATCGCTGCCTGAACCGTACGCCCGCATCAAGCAGGCCCTCACTTCCGATACAGAGGCGGGGAATGATTGGCCCGCCGTTATCACGGTCGGAAACCACCGGACCGCCCGCTGGTTCTGGCTCGGGATTTTTGCCGCGTTTTTGGGATTGGGAAACCATCACGTCACCTTGCTGGCGACCTTCCCATTTTTGTTCGCCGTCGCCGGGCCGGCCACTTTTGGCGGCTTGAGTTTAAAAAAGTGGGTGGGGGTATTCTTCCTCTTCCTTCTCGGAGTTTCCACCTATCTCTATTTGCCGGTGCGGGCCTGGTCGCAGCCCTTCTTCAATTGGGGCGGGCCGTCCGGTTTTTCTTCCACCGCCAATCTGGTTCTGGCCACCGATTCGTTTAAGACCGTTTCCCTTTCCGTTACCGAAACCTTCTTCAAGATGCATCGGCTTTTGTCCTTGCTCTTCGACCAGCTGGGCATCGGGCTTTTCTTTTTCGCCTTTGGCGGGCTTTTGATTCTCCTGTTTGCCAACAAGAGCTGGTTCTGGAAAATGGCGCTTCTTTTGGTCGGGAACCTTCTGGTCACCTCTCTTCTGGCGGCGGAGGTCATTCCGGACAATCCGGATTTGCACGGCTATCTGGTCTTTTCTCTTTTCGCGCTGGGGCTTGGCATAGCCGTCACCATCGCCGCCTTCTTCGGCGTGGTGGAGCGGGCCGCCGGCGCCGTCTCCAACTTTCTGGTCGGTTTCGCCCGCGTCGGGCTGGCGGCCCTTTTCCTTTTGTTCAGCCTGATTCCCTGGACCTTCTCGCGCCCCTACTGCGACCTTTCCGAAAACCGCATCGCCTTGAAAATGGCCCAGGAGGCCCTTTCCCCCGTGCCGCCGGGCGGGGTGGTTTTTCTCGACTCCCCGGCGCTCGACTTTGTCCTGCGCGGCGTCCAGTACGGGGAACTCTGGCGGCGGGACGTCGTGGTGGTGAACCGGGCGTTTCTGGCAGCCGATTGGTATCGCAAAAGTCTGGTTGAAAACTTCCCCCGGCTCGCCACGGTTTTTTCCTCTGTGCCTAAGAAAAAGGACCCGGATTCGTTTTTCCGGCTCTGGGCTTCCCGTCTAAAGCAAAAGAAGGTGCCCATATTCGTGGAGTTCACCGAGCGGGACCGTGAGTTGGTCGAGCGGCTGCAACCGACCGGCTTTTTGTTTCAGCTTATAGACACGGCGTTCGTTCTGGATACGGTCGCCGTCGAGCAGCAGCTAATGTGGGAAGTGGCGAATTTGTGGACGGAAGACGACCGGGTGGTGCAAAACGACCCGCAGGCGGTCAAGATGCTGGTTTTGTATCTCTACCGCTCCGGTTTGTACTACGAATGGCGCGGCGCCAAGAAGAAGGCCTTGAGCCGTTTTCAAAAGACTGTTGCTTGGGGGGAGAAGGGGGAAGAGGTGCAAAAACGGATTCTAAAGCTGGAAAAAGAAATAACCCTTGCAGAACGCAAGAAAACCGGCTCGGTCCCAATAGCCGTTTCCGAGCCCAAGAAGAGCCGCGGGAAGCTAAGTCGTTGATACATAATGAGGGCCGATATTTTATCGATTTGGAACGGCGTTTGCCATTAAACGGGATGTGAGGGATGTATGCATAAACCGATGAGACGGAACGGCGGTTTCACTTTAATCGAGTTGATGATCGTGGTGGTTATCATCGGCATTTTAGCGGCGATGGCCATTCCCCGCTTTTTCGCCACAACCGTAAAAGCCAAACAGTCAGAGGCAAGAACAATTTTGAAACAGGTTTATACCATGCAGTTACCTTATCGTCAGCAGTATGACACTTACTGGGGAAATGGTACAACCGCTTCCGCCGCCGCTCCAACCGGTTTCAGCGGGATAGGTGTGGACATTGAATCCAACTCGCGATATACCTACACCATGGTTGCCGGCAGTCTCTCCTTTACCTGCACGGCAACTTGCGGAATTTTGGACGATGACGCCACGCCAGATGTCTGGCAAATTGACAACTTCGGCGATTTAAAAGTCACCTCCGATGACGCTGCATCATAGTTAAGAATCTTAAAAAACCTAATTTGGAGCCCCGCAAAAGCGGGGCTTTTTTGGTGCCCATTATCGACCGGTTAGGCCAATTCGCGCCAGAAGTTTTCTTTGACCCTTCGGGCATCTGGATGGGATAAGGTTGCCGGGTTTTCTATGTCCAGGTGCCAGTTCAATGGGTTGTCCATGATGTATTGCCGGATTTTGTTCAGGGATTTTTCGCTGCGGATGACGTGCTCGTAATAATTGCGCTGCCAGACCGGCAAGCCGGGGGTTCGGCAAAATTGATTGATTAATTTTGCCGTTTGATATTTGTAATAGGCCACGATTTTTCCCAACGTCGGTTTTGGTTTTTGTAGGGGCGGGGTTTCCCCGCCCATTTCCCTACCCACGGGCGAGGTGACCTCGCCCCTACAGGTGAATTCGTTGTGGTTTGCGGTTATAACGACAATTCCGTGCAGATGGTTCGGCATCACCACAAATTCATACAGTTGCACGTTCCCGAAATGTCTTGAAATCTCCAACCAATAATCCCGGACAATTTGTCCAACCTTTGATAATTCCATCGCTCCATTTCTAATTTCACCAAATAAACATTTCCTGTTCTTTGTGCAAATGGTGATAAAATAGGCCCCTTCGCCGGAATAATCGTATTCCCGTAGCCGTATGGAGCGTCGTTGGGGTCTGGGTTGGTCCATTTTTGACATTCGGCCAAAAATGTAGAGGCGTCTCGGTTTGTCAACCGTAAAAGCGGGGTTTTCCTGGCCCGTCTGTAATGTGACCCCGGATTGTAGGGGCGAGGTAACCTCGCCCGGTGGTGGGGAAATGGGCGGGGAAACCCCGCCCCTACAAAAACCAATTTCATCATTCGCATTTTGCAATAATATTGGCGGGTTACTTCTGGAAATGGGTGTAGGGGCGAGGCATGCCTCGCCCCTACGGTCTAACCCACCCCGTAACCGATTGAAAACAAATCGGTTGCGGGGTCGAAAAAAGGATTGGTTTGAACCTCTTTTGGCATTGGGGTTGCGTTAAAGATAGCCGACGATTATGAAAACCAATAACCAAAGGGAGGAACAGATGTTTAACAAGAAACACGGCCAGAAGGGTTTCACCCTTATCGAGCTGATGATTGTCGTGGTCATCATCGGTATTCTGGCGGCATTGGCGATTCCGCGTTTTATGCGGGCTACCACCAAGTCCAAACAGTCGGAAGCCAAGTCGATACTGAAGCAGGTTTATGTTATGCAGCAGGCCTACCGGCAGGAAAAAGACCTTTATTGGACCGGGGGGCCTGCTTCCGCGGCGGCTCCGAACGGTTTTAGCGGCATTGGCGTAGAAATCGGTCCGACCGCCCGGTATTCCTATGTTTTGTCGGGCGTCACAAGCATTGCCTTTCTCTGCACGGCAACCGCTAGTAATTTAGACGATGACGCTGCGATTGACACCTGGACGATTAACGAAACCGGTCTTCTGGTGGTCACCTCCGACGACGCAACCCTGTAAAGCCACACCACGAAAAAGCCCCGCTTCGGCGGGGTTTTTTTTTGTTTGACCTCACCCCCTAACCCCCTCTCCGATACGGAGAGGGGGAATGAGGTAACGGAAAAGGGGATTTCTTCCGAAAACAAGAAAGGGGATATGAATAACCGGTTGGAGCGTTTTTGTCTTTTGGCCTCGTTTGTTTTGCCCTTGGGGGTCTATTTCTACACAGCCGCTCCCGGGCCTTTCTGGGAGGACTCGGCCACCTTTTCTATGGCGGCGGCCACGCTTTCCATTCCCCATTCTCCCGGGTTTCCGCTGTGGGTTCTGGTTGGGAAGTTGTTTACCTGGCTTGTTCCCCATAATCCGGCCCGGGCCACCAACTTAATGTGCGGGTTTTTTGGGGCGGGAGCGGTGGCGCTGTTTTATCTGTACGCGCATAAAACCTTGGCCAGGTTAAACGGGTCTTTTTTTGGAGAAGAAAATCAGGGCAGAATATATTCTGCCCCTACGATTGCATTAACTGCGCTGGGAGCGGCCTTGGTTTTTGCCTTCAGCCAGACCGTTTGGCTGCAGGCTGTGCGGGCGGAGGTGTATTCCCTGCAACTGGTTTTAACTCTTTCCGCCTTGTTTATCGCGTTGTCCTTGGATGTGACCGAACGGCCGACCCGATATTTTCTTCTGGCCGCCTTTCTGTGGGGGCTTTCGGCAACCGTCCATCCTTTGCTTTCCGTTTCAGTTCTGCCGGGGTTTTTGATTATGGGCTGTTTTAAATCCGCAAACTGGAGAAAAGAAATATCCAAATGGGGGTGGGCAATTGGATTGATTATGCTGGCGGCCACGGTGTATTTGTTTTTACCCGTACGCTCGGCCCAGGACCCGTATCTGAACTGGAATCAGCCGGACAACTGGGAGCGTTTTTGGGCAGCCGTCACTCGCTCCGGCAGCTGGCAGGCCTCGGTCGCCTCCACGTCGTCCAACCTTTCCTATCCCAATATGATGCGGTTGACCATTTTTATGCTTTTGGAATACTCTCTCGCCTTCTGGGGTCTGGTTGTTCTCGGAATCCTTGCCTTGGCGCATTACCTGCCCCGAGTCGGGTTGGGAATTTTTGTGCTGTTGCTTTCGAATTTCCTGGTGACTTTGTGGGCGGCGGAATTCAGCCCTTGGAACCTCGATATTTTGGGTTACCTTTCTTTCGGGGCGGGGTTGGCCGTGTTATCGGCTGCGGTGGGTTTACTGCGCGCCTTCGTGTGGCTTTATGGCCGTTTGCCGCGGTTATCACCAAAAGTCAGATGGGCAGTTCCAATCCTGACTCTGATTTTTGGCCTTTTTTGGGTCGAAAAAAATTGGGCCGGCGCCGATTTGCGCGAGAGCCGCTGGCCGCAAAAAATAGCCGGGGAAAGTCTCGCCTCCCTGCCTCCCAACGCCGTGGTAATTTATTCATCCGACCGGCTTTTAACTTCAGCTTTGTATCAGCAAGGGGCTTTGGGGCAGAGACCGGACGTGGCTATTTTGCTCACCAACGTTTTCATAGATTCATTACTGCGAGGGCGGGTTCGACGGCATTATCCAGATTTGGTGTTTGACTCCCTGCCGACAGGTAGATCTCAAAAGGCTCAAATCCGAAAAGGTTTTTCGAACTTTTGTCAACGGAATAAGCGCCCCATTTTTAGCCAGTTGGGTTTCCACATGGGAAACAGCAGGTATTTTTGGCCGGCCGGCTACCTCCTGCAATATCGACCGGAGCCGGCGGGGCCGGGGGTGCCGAAAGAGGTGATTGATTTTGTGCGCAAGACCTTCACCGGAAGGCCGGACGTCCTTTCACGGGAGAGTCTGGTGTTGGAAATCTATAATTGGGGAGCCTATCTATCCATAATTGGCTCGCCGGCAAACGAGATTTTGCTCAAACTGGCGGCAGAATATGATGGGGAAAATCCGCGCACCTGGGTAACGCTGGGGAAGGCGTATCTTTTTTCCCGCCAGTTTCCCTTAGCCGAGACCTGCTTTAAGCTGGCGCTTTCCTATGACCCGTACTGGGGGGAGGCGTACTTTTTTTTGGCCACCGCCCTTCAGCAACAGGGAAAATTCGACGAAGCCAAAGAGGCCCGGGCGGAAGGTAACTGGCTGGTGCCGGACAAATTAAAACCGATGGGGCAGGAAGATGAAAAAACGCGTAGATAACAGGACCTTGCATAAGCAATTGTACGGCGTGTCGGTGGTCGTGCCGATGTACAACGAGGAAAAAAACGTCTCTTCAACGCTCTCGCGCATCGCATCCGCCTTCCGGGCCGTCGGCGGGGATTGGGAAATCATCGCCGTGGATGACGGCTCCACCGACCGGACGGCGCTTTCGGTTTTGAGCTTCGCCGAGCAGGAGCCGCGCGTCCGGCTGGTCTCCTACTTCCCCAACCGCGGGCGGGGTTGGGCCCTGCGGCAGGGGTTCGCCGCCGCCACCAAGGAAATCATCATCACCGCCGACGCCGATTTGTCCTACAGCGAGGAATATCTTTTGGCGATGGCCCAAATCCTGCAGGCCCATCCGGAAGTGGATATCGTGGTCGCTTCCCCTTACACGAAAGGGGGCGGCGTAGAAAACGTCCCCCTTTGGCGGCTCTGGATTTCCAAACTGGGCAACAAGATTTTGGGTTTTGCGATGAAACGGGGGCTGGCGACGGTGACCGGAATGGTGCGGGGTTACCGCCGCAAGGTTCTGGAAGCTTTGGAACTGGAATCGGAAGGGAAGGAAATTCACCTCGAGATTTTGTCCCGCGCCCTGGGGATGGGGTACCGGGTGGTGGAGATGCCGGCGGTCTTGAAGGCCCGCAAGTTCGGCAAGTCGAAATTCAAATTCACCGCCACGGCGGTTTCGCACATCCTTTTCTCCTTCCACGAAAAGCCGGTTTTGCTTTTCGGCGCCGTCGGCTTGTTTCTGGTTCTGCTCTCCTTCGGCGGGGCCGGCTACATCTGGTATCTCTGGCAGGCAGGGAATCTGAACCCCACCCGGCCTCTGGTCACCCTCACCGTGCTGGCTTTTCTGGCCGGCCTGGCAACCCTGTTCTTCGGCTTTTTGGGAACCCAGCTGGTTCACCTGAAGCGGGAGATTTACCGAATCCAGAAGACGGCCAAGGAAATGTTTGCAAAAATGGAAGAGCTTTCCGGCGGCCGGGAGCGGTTCGACTTTCAGGTCCGGCCCGAAAGGAAGAAAAGGGAAAAGGCATGAAACTGGGAATCATCACCAACCGTTACCCGGCCGGGCGGGAGGATACCGCCAGCCCGTTTGTCAAGGATTTCGTCCATGCGCTCCGGGAAAGGGGGATCAAGGTATCGGTTTTCACGCCGGAGTATGTCGTCGATGGACCGGACAACGACCCGAAGGTTTTCCGCTTTCCCTGGTCCGGTTCGGCCATTCCCATCGGCTCGCTGGATTACCGCAGCCCGGTAAACTGGCTCAAGCTGGCCAGTTTTTTGTACGGCGGCCGCAAAGCGGCGATGCCGTTTGTCATCACCCACGATGTCGATTATTTGCTGGCCCTCTGGGCGCTTCCTTCCGGCTATTTCGCCCGCTACATCAGCCAGCGCACGGGCGTTCCCTATTCGGTCTGGTGCCTCGGTTCGGACGTGTACAAGTGGTCGCAGCGCCCCTTTTTCGGCCATCTGACCCGGCAGGTGCTTCTGGGGGCCGACCATCTTTTCGGGGACGGTTTCGACCTGTGCTGGAAAGTGGAGGAGCTTTCCGGCCGGGAATGCCGCTTTCTCCCCTCCGCCCGCCGGCGGGAGAAGCGGTCTATTCTGCCGAAAACCGGTTACAACCGTTTTTTTTACCTCGGCCGGCTGGAGAGGGAAAAAGGGGTGGAGGATATGCTTTTGGCTTTTTCGTACGTGTCGAAGAAAAAATCGGCCGTTCTGGAAATCGCCGGCTGGGGGAGTCTCGCTTCCGAGATTCCCCGGCGGATGGCCGAGCTGAAAATCGGGGAGAAGGCCAACTTCCTGGGAAAAATTTCGGAAAAGGAGGCCTCGGAGCGCCTGCGGCGGGCTTCCTGCGTTTTGATTCCGAGCCATTCCGACTCGATTCCCCTCGTTTTGACCGAAGCGGTCGCCTCCGGGACGCCGGTGATTGCCACGGATGTAGGAGACCTGGGGTATCTGGTGCGAAAGTTCAACCTCGGCAAAGTGGTGCCGCCGCATGACCCCAAAAATTTGGCCCAGGCGATGTTTGATTTTATACAGGAGAAACGCAACTACGACCCGGCCGCCTCCGGGCTTCTCGATTTGCTGGACGTCAATCGGGCGGCTGGCGATTTTTTGAAGGTTATCGCCGGCAAGCGGAGCGGGCCGCCCCTGCGAAGGCAGATGGCCAACCTTTTCGATTAAGATGATGACGGTAGAAGCCCCCGAACGCCAGACCGGTCTCTTTTTCGACCGTTTCTGGAAAAAACAGGAGCCGGAGCGGGTGGATAAACGCACCCTGCAGCGCTGGCGGTTTGTCGAAGCCAATTTAGGGCTCTTACCGGGGAAAAAGATTCTGGATGTGGGAGCCGGCCGGGGATTGACCACCCGGATGCTGGCTGAAAAGGGGTTGGATGTTTCCGCCTGCGACGTCTCCTCCGATTCCGTCAATCTTTTGCGCCAAGAGGGGCTGGTCAGCTTCGTTTTCGACCTGGAGGAGGATGAGCTGGAGCAGAAATATGATTCGATTTTTTGCCTAGAGGTTTTGCAGTATTTGCGCCACCCGGAAAAGGGGGTCGCCAAATTGAAGGGGGCCTTGAATCCGGGAGGAAGCCTGGTTATCTCCGTCCCAAACGAATTTCACCTTCTCCGGCGGCTGGGAATTTTCTTCGGCCGCACCGGCTGGGCCGGCATTACAACCCCGCACCTGCGCTTTTTCGACCGCAAAACAGCCCTCGCTTTGTTTGCCCAATGCGGTTTGAGGGTAACCAAAATGATTCCGGTCACCCTCTGTCCGCCGGGATTTCCCGGGGAAACTTTGGCCCAGCTTCTGGCCAGGTGGTTTCCGGGCTGGTTTTCCCTTTCGATAATTTTTTACCTGCGGAGCGCCGATGGGTCGGACGCCGCCGGTTGATTTATCCATAGAGCGGCGCTGGGGCCCGGAAGGGACTTTTTCCGAGCGCTTCCCCATCCTTTTCCGGCAGGGGGAACGGAACCTGAAAGCGGAAAAGGTGATTCGGGTTCTGGCCGATTTCGCGGGAGATTTGTCGAGCTTCACCTGCCTCGACTTGGGGGCTTCCACCTGCATTATGTCCCGTTATTTTGCGGAGCATTTCAAGACCGTTTTGGCCCTGGACAACGACAAAGTGGGGCTTGCCTACGGGAAGCAAATCGCCAATTCCAAATTGGTTCCCCTATGCGGCGACGGGACGCGGCTGCCTCTGCCCGACAACTCGGTGGACTGCATCATCTGCAACCAGGTGTACGAGCATATCGAAAACCAGACCGGCTTGGTTGCGGAGATGTACCGGGTCTTGAAGCCCTCCGGCTGCGTCTATTTCGGCGCCGGCAACCGTTACGTTTTGGTCGAAGCCCACTACAAGCTTCCCTTTTTGTCCTGGCTGCCCCGCCGGCCGGCCAACTGGTATATGCACATAACCGGACGGAAAATGGATTATGACGTCTTTCTGCTTTCCTGGCGGGCCTTGCGGAAGCTTCTTTTCCGCTTTGAAATCCGCGATTATACCTTCAAGGTTTTGGAAAACCCGGAGAAATTTTCGGCCACCGACGTGGTGCCGAAATGGATGAAATGGATAAAACCATCCCTGTTGAAACCGTTCAGGACCGCCCTGCCGGCCTGGATACTGGTGTTGACCAAAAAGCCGGTCTGAAGCGCTTCTGGTCGATTTTTTTCCCCATCCTGCAATATGCCGCCGCGGGCTGGTTTGTGTGGTTTTATTACCACACCATCCGCGCCGAATGGGGGGAAATCGTCCAGTACGGATTTCATCCCGACCGCCTGTTTTTCGGTTTGGGGGCTTTGTTGCTTTTTTTGGGGCACTCCTGGCAGCCGGCCGCCTTCTGGTTCAATTTCAAATTCACCGGCACCCGCGTTCCGCTCCGGGACAGCTACAAGATTTACTGCATGGCGCACCTCGCCCATTACCTGCCGGGGCGCATCTGGTCCTATTTGAGCTTCGCCTATCTCGGCAAATTTTTGGGGGTCGCCCCAACCCGGCTTTTGGCGGCCTTGTATTTGGGTTTCGTCTCCTCCCTTCTTTCGGGGGCCGTGTTCACCATTTTCGCTTTGCCCCTGTTCAAGCAGCTGGGAATACCGTCGGCCGCCCTGGCCGCTTTGCTCGTTTTGCTTTTGGTTTTGTTTATCCCCAAGGTCTTTCACCATATCATAAAAACCTTCGGGCGGGTGGTGCGCACCCCCCTGGCGGAATTGCCGGAACCGTTTGACTGGCGCACCGTTTTGCTGTCGCCGTTGTACTACGGCTTCAGCTGGCTCTTAAATTCCGCCGGAGTGGTGTTTTTGGTTCTTTCGTTTCATCCCCTAAGTTTTCAACAAGTGCTTTTCAGTTTCTCTGCTTTTCCTTTGGCCTATCTGGCCGGGTATCTGGCTTTCTTCGCGGCGGGAGGGCTGGGGGTCCGGGAAGGGGTGATGCTGGCTTTGTTGTCCACTTTTTTGCCTGCCTACGCCGCCGCCACGGTGCCGATTTTCGCCCGGCTTTTGACTTTGACCTACGAAGGGGTCTGGTTTTTGGCGGCCTGGCGGCTCCCCTGGAAAAGCAGGGGAAGTGTCGGAAAACTTAAAATATGATTATTCTGGAGTACGTCCCGATGGCGGTGGTTTTTGCGCTCGGCCTTATTTTCGGCAGCTTCGCCAACGTCGTCATCTACCGGCTGCCGCGCCGGCTTTCCATCATTCGGCCGCGGAGCTTCTGCCCCGCCTGTCAAAAAACCATCCCCTGGTGGGGAAACATTCCGCTTTTCAGCTATATTTTCCTGCGAGCCAGATGTGTTTTCTGCCGTTCTCCGATTTCCCCCCGCTACTTCTTTGTGGAGCTTTTTATGGCCGTTCTTTTTTTGGCCGCCTACCTGACGGTCGGATGGAGCTGGAAACTTTTGTTTCTTTTTTACCTGAACTTCGCTTTGGTTGCAATCTTCTTTATTGATATGGAGTTCCGCATCATCCCGGACTGGTTCACCCTGCCCGGGATTCTTTTCGGTCTGGCTTACGCTTTCCTGAATCCGGAGGTGGGCTGGAGGGACGGGCTTATCGGATTGGCGGCGGGGGGGGGCGGGCTTTTGCTCTTGGCCTATCTCGGTGAGTTCTTCTTCAAGAAGGAAAGTATGGGTGGAGGTGATGTTAAAATGGCGGCAATGTTGGGAGGTTTTTTAGGCTGGCAGAAACTGGTACTCCTGTTTTTTCTCGCTTCCCTGACTGCGGTTTTGACTTTTTTCGCCATCCGGCTTTTCCGGCCGAAGGCCTTGGCCGATCGCCTGATTCCCTTCGGCCCTTTTTTGGTTTTTGCCGCTTTGGTCGCATACTTTTGGGGCGGGCGGCTGATTTCCCTCTACACGGAACGATTCCTGGCCATCCGCTAACCGGTCAACTCTTAGGGAGCCGGTTTCAGCCCGTTTGCGGTTCTTTGGGGCGGGAAAAGATTTCCCCCAAAAGCTGCCTTACCCCTTTCCAGGCAAGGATAAACCAGAGCATCACCGGAACGGCGGAGTTGACCGAGACGGCCGGTATAAACAGCCGGTAAAACCGCCGGTCATGCCCCCAGAGGGTCTGGTAGTGGTTCAAAATGAGGCAGAAAAAAAGGTGCCAGCCGAAAAGAATCACCAGACCGGCTCCCAGTCCGATTATCGTTCTTTTCCAACCCAACCCCGGAGTCGCCAAAATCAGGGCCGTAAAGGGGATTAGGTTCATCAGGTGCCCCTTCACGACGAAGAGGTTCAACGTTTTCTCCCCGAGCGCCTTGGCCAGCGGGACAACCGCCGCCCCGAATATTTTTTGATAAATGGTCTGCCCCCCTTCCATCCAGAGATAGAAAAGGGGCAGGGAGAAGGCAATCAGCAAAAGAAAAAACTTAAGCAGCTTGGGCATTCCGAAAGACCAAAAATTTAATCCATAAGACAAACACCCCTAAAATCATCAGTATCAAACTCGCCTGCCAGAAGTAGATGTGCATAAAATCGAACAGGTTCCGGCTGCCGTGGGCCTGGACGAAAGCCAGAAGCAAAACCCGCAAAATATTGATGGCATAGAGGAGCGGCAGACCCAAAAGGATGCCCAAAAGCTTTTTTCTCCAACCGGCTGGAAAAGCCAAAAGGGCGGCGGCAAAAATAATCATTTCATACGCGCCCGTGCATTCTTCTATAACCTGCAGGGCCACCCCCGGCCCGGTGATAAGGTTGCCGGAAACCGTGGTTGCGGCCCCGGCCAGAGAATAGCAGACCCCTACGATACGGGCCGTACAACCGGTGAGGCCTTCGCGGAAGGCATCGAAACGGCTGGAGACTTGGGAATAGAGGCCTCCCAAAAGAAGGAGAAAAAAAACGAACTTTCCCAAAAACCGAAAGACCGGGGATTTAAGAAAAACGGGGGAATTCATTTTCTTTCGCGACCGCAGGCTTGGTTTTCATACCTCCAGTCATACAATAATAAACAAACGGAAGAATTGGTTGCGGTTTTTTTACGAGTGCGGGAAGCCGGTCGTCCTGACCTCCCCGGCGGGGGGAGGCGGGACAGGGTTCAATGAAGTTTCTGCTTTTCTTGAGTTTTATCTTTTTGCGCCGGTTCCCGCAGCCGGACCGGCAGCCTTACCACGAACGAAGTTTTCCTGTTTTCGTTTCCCATTTGAATCTCCCCCTCCAAAAGGTGGACCGCTTTCTTGACCAGGGCCAGCCCCAACCCGGTCCCCTCCGGTCTGGTGGTGAAGAAAGGGGAAAAGATTTTTTTTCGGATTTCGGCGGGGATGCCCGGCCCGGAATCGGAGACCGTGATGCGCCACCCCTCCGGAGCCTCGGAGCTCTCCACCCGCGCCTCGACCCAGCCCCCCCCACCGGCGGCCTCGGCGCCGTTGCGGAGCAGGTTGGAAAAAATCTGTTTGAGGAGGGCCGCGTCCGACTGCCAGCCGGTTTTTTCCGGCGCGCTCACCCGAAACGCAACGGCGGGGAACTGGCTTTCAAGCGCGGCAACGGTCTCATCCAAGACTCCCCGCAAATTCAGCTTTTCCAAGAAGAGGGGACTCGGGCGGGCGTAATCCAAGAAGCGCTTCAAGGTCTCCTCGGCCGAGCGGGATTCCTTCAACAGCTCGGCGGCAGTATGGTGGGAAGGATGAGATTCACCAACCGCTTTGGCCAAAAGCTTGGTGTAGCCGACCATCACGGCCAAGGCGTTGCGCAGCTCGTGGGCCAGCCCGGCGGCGGTTTCCCCCAAAAAAGCCCAGTGCTCCTTTTCCTCGAGCTTTTTCTCCATCTCCTTGAATTCCGTCAGGTCCGACACCAAAAGGGCCTTCCCCAAAGCCTCCCCGTCCGGGTTGGAAATGGCGGAAACCGAGGCGGCCAGAATTTTTTTGGCCGGGCCCAGCTCCACCTCCAGCTCCACGCTTTCCGCCGGGCGTCCCGGCGCTACCCGGGCCAAAAGCTTTTGCCAGAGTGCGGGCGGGTTCAAGCCCTTCCGCAAGCCCAAGAGCTCTTGGGCGGCCGGATTGAAATCGACGATTCTCCCGGCCGGGTCGAAAAGGATGATGCCGGAACCGAGGCTTTCAATCAAATGTTTGCTCAAGGAGGAATAGTGCACCGCCCTTTTTTCCGACTCCCGGTACAGCTCCGAAAGCTCGCGCTCCTTGGCTTGCAGCTCGGCAATGGCCCGCTCGAAGCTTTCAATCGTTTTGGCGGCCGGGTCGGCCTCCCGCCCCCCTCCGGTAAAGGAGAGGCGGGCTTCCGCCGCTTTCTTTTCGACCGTTTCGAAAGGAGCCAAAAGAAAGCGCCATAAGAGGCTGGCGGCGGCGGCCATCAGGGCAAAACCGATAATCCAGAAAAAAGTCTGTATCCGGAAGAGGCGCTCCAGCTCCCCCCAGGACTCGGCCCGGGCGATGACAAATCCGGCCGGTCGCGTTTTTCCCTTCCCCGTTGACGCCGGAAATGAATAGGTGCAGGTAAAGTGTCCGCCGAAGGGATTGGGGCCGGAAAGATTCGGGCTTTGCGCGGGATGATAATCGGCCACAAAGGCGACTTCCGATTGCGGGTTGGTCCAAACGCTCGGAAGAGGGCCCTCTTCGAAAAAACCGCAGGCCAAAAGCCCCCCTTCCGCTAAAAATTCCCGGGCCCGCTTGCGGGCTTCCATGCGGTCGGGAGCTTCGCTCACAATTTCGCCGAGGCGGGCGGCCGCACCTTCAAGTTTTGCTTTAATCTCGCTTTGCAAGGCGCTTTTGGCCTTATAGGAAAGCCACAAAAAAGAGAAGTTGCTTATGAGAAAAAAAAGGATGAGCGCAAGGGCCGAAAGCTTGAGGGTGGGACTCCAGCGGGACAGTTGGCTCGGCATAGTTTTAGTATCGGCAAAAAAAGCCGCCAGGGAGGCCCCAGCGGGTCTGGGCCCTCTTCCGGGGGGTACGGAAGCTCCTGGCGGCGGGGATTAATTTTTTTCGCCTGTAATCTTTTCGTCGAATTTACCGGATAAGCATCATCTTTTTTGTCTCGGAGAAATTTTCAAACCGCAGCCGGTAGATATAAAGCCCGGAGGAAACCGGGCGGGTCTGCTCGTCGGCGCCGTCCCAGTTTTCCCGATGCGGGCCGGCTCTCCGCTCGTCGGAAACAAGCGTTCTGACCTTTTCCCCCAACAGGTTGAAAATCTCCAGCTCCACCCAGCCGCTTTTCTCAAGCGTATAGGAAATGGTGGTGGCCGGGTTGAACGGGTTGGGGTAATTCTGGGACAGTTGAAAGTTTTTCGGCCGGTTGAAAAAATCATCCACGCCGGTCGGCACCTGCACGTAAAAGTCCGCAAAGTCCGCCGTCATCACATCGCCGGAGTTGGAGATGTTTTCCACCCGCACCGGCGTGGCGCTGCCGGCATAACTGTTGGAATTCGGCCGGGTAGAGGAGTTGAAGGCCCGGTTTACCGTCGAGCCGGGAAAAGGGTCGCCGGAATTTCCACTGCTTTCGTTTTTTTCCAATTGCCATAGATTGTCGGCCTGAACCAGGGCCACTTTGTAATGCCCGGCGGAAGGGCTGTTCGGCGGGTACCAGGCCTGGTTGTTGGCGGTGGTGACGGCTTCGTCGATGTGCCAGATTAAAAGGCCGGAAGAAGGCAAGGCCGCGTCGTATCCAATTTTTTGGCGGTTTTCCGCCAAAAAATATTCCGGGTTGCCGGTGCCGTTGGTCCAAAGCCGGAAAATGCCGGCGGCGGATTGTTCGGCGTTTGGTATTCTTACTTCGGTTTGATTGTTCGGGACGTCATTGGCCGCGGCAAATCCGAGTTTGGTTTTGCACCAGGCGTCGAAATGGGCCGGGGCGGAGCCGGGCGGACTGCCGTTCCAAGAGCCAAACGACATCACGCTCCAGGAGCCAATCCCCCTTGAGCTGTAGTCCCTATCGTACAGGTCCGGAAGCCCAAAGGCATGTCCGAATTCGTGGCAAAAAACCCCGATGGTCATATCCCCCGGTGAATGCTGATATTCCGGTTCCATACTGTAGTTGAAAACGGAAACGCCATCGACCGGCTTGGGAGGATAAACGGCCCATTTGTGGGACCAGATGTCGTTGGCGTTGCCGGTGACTTCGGCTCCCGGGCCGGAATGAACCACCGCCAGCCCGTCCACGTAGCCGTCGCCGTTGTTGTCGTAGTCGGCGAAGTTGACGAGCGGGTCAACCAAATCGACGACGTCCTCCACCAGCTTCCGGGCGTTTTGGGGATAGGCGCCGTAAAGGCCGTACTGGTTGTTGGCGTACCAGTTCAACGTCTGCGGCGCCCGCCGCCAGCCGGAGGAAGAGGGATGGTTCACCGTCACCAAATCGAGTGTCCCGTACGAGTTTTCGGCGTAAAACCGGTTGACCGAGCTTTGGGTTTTGGCGAAGACCAACGAGTCGAAGAAGACCGGCGCCACTTGGGACGGTTTGTCTGAAAAGTCGACCAGCAGCACCAGCACCTTAAACGGGCCCTCCGCTTGGGGTCTGGCCAACGCATTTGGGTTGAACCGGGCCAGATTGACCCCGGTTTTGGCCAGCTCCTCTTCGCTTACGGTCAGGTTGCAGGTGGTCGGAAAGCTCAACTCCCTTTTTTGAATTTTTTCCAAAAGGGAAGGATGGGGGGGCATTCCCCAAACCGCTCGCCCGTATATGAAAATCAGAGTAAAAGCGAGGCTTATTCTCCGCATACCTCCCCTTTCGGAAAAGACGCTCGCAGCAGGCTAAAGGGGCCATTCAAACCAGAAAGGTGGCTTATGGAGGCCGGCCTTCCACCGGGAGTGCCTAGGCCGGAGCATCCCAGCCAGGAGAGAATGAGAATGACCAGAATTATCCCTCCCAGAACGGCCAAAAGCCTCCCCAAAATGGTTGTCCAGATGGTTGCCCCTTCTTCTTGCATTTTCCCCCTCTTTTGTCCCCGCTATAACTTGGCAAGGGGTATGCCGGAAAGCGGAAATCGAAGGGACAATCGTAAGTTCAAGCAGGACTTGCGGCTTTTGGGCCGTTTCGCACAATGCAAACGCCTCTCGGGGAAGCCCTATTTTATTGTTTTAGAAAATTATAGGGGGAAAGCCAGAAAAAGTTGGGGAAGGGCGAATTAAAAGATGGGAATACTTAAAAAAATAACCGGGGCGGCTCGTGAACCGCCCTTACGGAGATTATTGAAACGGTAGGAGAGAGGTCACCCCGGCCGTCCAAACCGCCGGTGAATTTCCGAGAGCGGCAGTTCGATAATCGTCGGGCGGCCGTGCGGACAGTTGTAGGGATTTTCGGCGGCAAAAAGCAGTTCAAAAAGATTCTCCATCTCCGCAATCGTCAGCTTCTCCCCGGCCCGCACGGCGGAATGGCAGGCCAAAGACCGGGCCAGCCGCTGGGCCGGCTCCAAATCCTTTTTGCCGTTCTCCAAATCATCCAAAATTTCGCGCAAAAGTTTGGCCGGGTTTTTCTTCTGGGCCAAGGGCGGCGTTCCGCGAATAAGGATGGTGCGCTCGCCAAAAGGGGAAATATCGAAGCCGAAGGCCCCGAAGAACTGCTGGTGTTCCAAAAAGAGCTGGAGCTCGGTTGGGGAAAGCTCCACCGTTTCCGGAAACAAAAGCTCCTGCGATTCGGCCGAACGCTCCCCCAGGTTCTTCAGAATTTGTTCAAACAAGACCCGTTCGTGGGCGGTATGCTGGTCGATTATCACCAGCTTTCCCTTCACCTGCGCCAGAATGTACACGTCCGCAAACTGCCAGAAAAGGGGGGGGGAAGTGGTGGGAGGCGGCGATGTTTCTCCGGGGGCTGTGGAGGTATCCGCTTGGGTCGAATGCGGAAAGGAAAAAACCTTTTGTTGAAAGGAGAGGTCCGGCGCCATCCCCCCTCCGGCGCGGCCTTGGCTTAACTCGGGATAGCGAGAGGCGGGGCTGCCTAAACTGCCCGAGGCGGGCGGGGCGGCGCCGGTCCAGACCGGCACCTGCCCGCGGTTGGAAAGGGCTTTGCGGATGGAATGATACACCCAGTCGTACAGGCCCCGCTCGTCGGCAAAGCGGACTTCCGCTTTGGCCGGATGGACGTTTGCGTCCACTTCGGAAAAGGGGAGAAAAAGATAAATCAAAGCATAGGGGGTCTTTCCCCGCTCCAGAAAATCCTGATAGGCGGAGACGACGGCGTGGTGCAAAAGCTTGCTTTGCACCGGCCGGCGGTTGACGAAAAAGAAAAGCTGCGGCCGGGTGGCGGTGATTTTTTCTGGTTTTTTTAAGAAAACAATCAGTTGGGAAGCTTCCTTCCGGCTTTCCAAAAGCTCCAAATCCCAATAGCGCTCCTCCCCGACCAGCTCGGACACCCGCTCAAAAAGATTCTGACCCGGGGTTTTGAGAATTTTTTTGCCGTCCATAATAAGCTCAAAGGCTATTTCTGGAAAGGCAAAGGCATACTGTTCCATAAGAGCGATTATCTGGCGGTTTTCGGAGACGGCCGATTTCTGGAATTTTCTGCGGGCGGGGGTGTTGAAAAAAAGCCGCTCCACCGTCACTTTCGTGCCATCCGCCGTTCCAGCCGGCTCGACTTTCAGGATTTTTCCGCTTTCCGCCGTAAGCCGGGTGCCGATGCGTTCACTTTTCGACTTGGTTTCCAGTTCGAAATGGGAAACGGAGGCGATGGAAGGGAGGGCCTCGCCCCGAAAGCCCAGAGTGGCAATTTTTTCCAAATCCTCCGGGCTTTTCAGCTTGCTGGTGGCGTGGCGCTCCAAAATCAAAGTCACCTCCTCCGACGGGATGCCGGAGCCGTTGTCGCTGACGGTTATTTTGTGGTGCCCGGCGGCTTCAATTTCCACCACCACTTCGGCGGCGCCGGCGTCGAGGGCGTTTTCCACCAGTTCCTTGACCACCGAAGCGGGGCGCTCCACCACCTCGCCGGCGGCAATTTGGTTAATCAGCCCCTCCGGCAGTTTGGCGACTTTTCCGGCGGCGGTTGGATGAGGGGGGAGCGTCTTTATTTCCAACCGAACTCCCGGGTTAGTTTCCGGCTTTCTTTTTTCAGTTCGTCAAGCAAAAAAAGGGCTTCGAGCGGGGTCAGCCGGTCCGGCTCCAGTTTAAGGATTTTTTCAAAAAACAATCTGACGGCCGAAAGGTCGGTTTCGGAGGCCTGGTCGGAGGAAACATTCAAAGAGATTCGCTCGCTCTCCAGTTCCTTCAAGAGCGCCCGGGCCCGCTCCACCAGTTTCATCGGGACGCCGGCCAGTTTCGCCACCTCGATGCCGAAGCTGCGGTCGCAGCCGCCGGGAATGATTTTATGCAGAAAAATCAACTGGTGCTCGAATTCCTTCGCCTCCACTTGAAGGTTTTTGACGCAGGGAAGCTTTCGTTCCAGCTCGACCAGTTCGTGGTAATGGGTCGCGAAGAGCGTGCGGGGCGGCCCTTGGGGGAGGGCGGCGAGATGTTCCACCAGGCTGTAGGCGATGGAAAGTCCGTCGTAGGTGGAGGTCCCCCGGCCGATTTCATCCAGCAAAATCAGGCTTTTGGAGGTGGCGTTGTTCAAAATGTTGGCCACCTCGCTCATTTCCACGAGAAAGGTGGAGCGGTGGCGCAGGATGTCGTCGGAAGCCCCCACCCGGGTGTAGATTTTATCGGCGACTTTGATGCGGGCCTTTCGGGCCGGAACAAAGGAGCCGGCCTGGGCCAGTAAAAAGAGAAGACCGGTCTGGCGCAAATAGGTCGATTTGCCGGCCATATTCGGGCCCGTGAGAATGGCAATCGGCCGCTTCGGCTCGAAGGAAACGTCGTTCGGCACCAGCTTCCCCTTTGCCAAAACTTTTTCCAGAACGGGATGGCGGCCTTCCTCGATTATCGTTCCCCCGTCATCGACCACTTCCGGGCGGATGTAGTTTTCCTCCACCGCCGCCGTCGCCAGCGCGCAGGCAACGTCGAGCAGAGCCGTCCCCTCGGCGGTTTCCAAGAGCCGGGGAATGAAGGCGCGGCTTTTTTCCTCCACTTCCCGGAAAAGCCGTTCCTCTAACGCAAAGATTTTCTCCTCGGCGGTAAGAATAAATTCCTCTTTCTCTTTCAATTCCTGGGTGATGTACCGTTCGGCGTTGACCAGCGTCTGCTTGCGGATATAATCGGCCGGCACTTTATCCTTATGGGGCGTTGTCACTTCGATGTAGTAGCCAAAAACCTTGTTATACCCCGCCTTCAGGGAGGGAATGCCGGTTCTTTGACGCTCGGAGGCCTGCAGCGTTGCAATCCATTTTTTCGCATCCGAGACTCCGGCCTGCAGACCGTCCAGCTCGGCGCTGTAGCCCGGCTTGACGATACCTCCCTGGTTGATGGCGAGAGGAACTTCCTCTTTCAAAGCATCTTCGAGCAGTTTGTGCAATTGACTCAAGTCAGGAAAATGAGTCCGCAGGTCGGAGAGCGGCGGGCCGGATTCTAAGAGCAAGGTGGCAATTTCCGGCAGAATCCCCAGCGAGTTTTTTACCGCCGCCAAATCCCGCGGCCCGGCTTTCCCCATTCCCAGCCGGGCGGAGAGTTTCTCCAAATCGGCCACCTCGCCAAGCAGGCTGGAAAGCTTCTTCCGCAAAAAATGGTCTTTGACCAGCGCTTCCACCCGGTCGAGTCTTTCGTTGATTTTCTCCGGATTGGTCAAAGGGGTCCGCAGCCAGCGGGCCAGGCGCCGGGAGCCTTGCGCCGTGGCGGTCCGGTCAAGATGAGCGAACAGGGTGTTCGTCCGCTCGCCCGAAGGGGTGCGGAAGACTTCGAGATGTAGCAGGGTGGAAAAATCAAGCGTGGCCTCGTCCGAGCCGGAGAAGGGACGGATGACCCGCAAATGTTCCAGCCGCTCGATTTGGTTTTCGGAAAGGTAGCTCAAAACCCCGCCGGCGGCGGAGACCGCCAGCCTTTTATCCTCGACCCCGAATCCGGCCAGATTCAAAGTCCCCAGCTTCTCGGCCAGATTTTTCTGGGCCCAGTCGAAGTCGAACTTCCAATCCTCGAGGGGGGAAAGGGTTTTTCCGGCGGACAGCTCCGGGAAGCGGGAGAGGGCTTCCTTCTGGCTGCCGGGAAAAACTATCTCGGTCGGCTCCAGGGCCAAAAACAGCTCCGGCCAGTTTGCCTCCTCCGCTTCCCCGACGACGAACTCCCCGGTGGACAAATCGAGCCGGGCGAAGCCGGCTTTTTCCTTGTTGAAGACGACCCCCGCCAAAAAGTTGCCGGCTCCTTTTTCCGGCCGGTCGTACAAAGAGGTGCCGGGGGTGACGATTTCCACCGCTTCCCGCCGGACCAGCCCCTTGGCTTTTTTGGGGTCTTCGGTCTGCTCGCAAATCACCACTTTGAAGCCGGCGTCCAAAAGCTTGGCCAGATACTTTTCGGCCTGGTGGTAGGGGACCCCCGCCAGGGGGACTTTTTCCCCCTTGCCGTGGGCCCGGGAGGTCAAGGCAATCCCCAGAACCGGGGCCGCCACCTCGGCATCCTGGCCGAACATCTCGTAAAAATCCCCCATCCGGAAAAAGAGGATTTTGTCCGGAAAGCGGTTTTTAATCTGGTAGTACTGCCTTAAAAGCGGGGTCAGGTTTTCGGTCATCCTTGCATTTCGATCACGCTGTAGGAGGCTTTGAGTATTTTTTCCAGTTCCTTTTTGGTTTTCCCCGCTTCGCTTTCGGAGGAAAAAACGCCCCAAAGGATGAAATAGTAGGTGCGGTTGTTGACGGGCCGGGAGGTGATTTCCGCCTCTTTGGAATTCCCCTTCAGTTTCAAAAAGGCGCGCTGGGCTTCCCCTTTGTTGCCGAAGGGGCCGATTTCTATCTGGTAGCGCTTCGGGGAAGCCTTGCCGTTTTCCCCGGAGAGCTTTCCCAACCCGTTGGGGAACTTCTCTTGGTAGAGTCGGGCGTAAATTTTAGCTTTGTCGGAGGGCAGGTTTTTGGAAAGGAGTTCCAGGGCAATCGTCACCTCCGCGCTTCCCCCCCGGGCGACAACCTGGCGAAATTCGGCGACACCGTCGTCCGGTTTTTTGGCGGAAAGCAAAGAAAGCCCTTTCTCCAAGGCCGCCCAGCCCGAGACGGGATGGACCGGGTAGGAGACCAGAATCTCTTCCGAGAATTTCAACCCCTCCTCCGGCCTTCCCAAAAGGCGGTACGCTTTGGCGAGGTAATAGGCCAGTTCCGGGTTGAACGATTGTTTTTCAAAGAAGGCGGGGAAACGGTCCCTTAATTGCAGGATGGCGGCATGGTTTTTGACCGCGAGGTGGTACTGGCACAGCTCCACCAGCGCGCGCCGAAAAAACTCCCCCCGGGCCGGGTCTTCCAGCGCTTTTTCCAAAAACTCGCGCGCCCGGCTGCCGTCCGGCTCCAGCTTGGCGGAAAGAATGTAAGCCTCCGCGGTCGCGGTATCGCGCATATAATCTTTCAGTCTGTCCGCAGCGCGCCCAAAGGCCCCTTTAAAATATTCCTGCCAGGCGGAGGTGAGGTTCGGTTTGGCCCCGAGGGGGGAAAACGGCACCCCAAGGGCTGCCGCAAGAAAAAGCAGTCCTTTCACAGTCTTTGTTTTCATGCCTAATCGGGGGGGGGGGTGCCGGCTTTGCTGGGGACTTCCAGCCGGGCGGTGCGGAAAGCCCCGCAGGTTGCGCAAAGGAAAAAGTAATCGGCGCTCGTCCAGCCGCAGCGGGAGCAGGCAAAACGCTCCTGCAAAACCGCCAGGTTCTCCAGCAAAAATTCCGTTTCCCGCAGCGCCTCGGAAGGTCGTTTCTGCTCCAAGAGAAGCCGCGCGACAGCCTGCCGGGCCGGGGCAAAGCCGGGGTCGTTTTCCAAAATGGAGGAATACTGTTCCAAGGCCTGGCCGGCGCGTCCCCGTTTTTCCAAAATGCGGGCCAGTCCCAAAAGAGCGTAGCTGTTTTTCGGGTCTTTCTGGAGCACCTCGCTGTACACCTCCGTTATCTCCCCGAATTTCCCCAGTTCAAAGTAGGCCCGTTCCAGTTTGGGGTAAACCAGAAAGCCGAGCTGGGGGGAAACGGCCAGAAACTTCTTCCAGAACTCGATGGCGTCCTCGGTCCTTCTTTCCGTCTGGTAGCTGTCGCCGATGCAAAGATGGGCGATGTCCAGCTTTTCGTCCAGGCCGAGCGCCTCTTTATACTCCAGCCGGGCTTTGTGGTACTCCTTTTTGTCGGCCCAGTCCCGGCCGGCCAAAAGATGAAATTTGGCCAGATAGGAAGTGTCTTTTTCCCCCTTCAGCTTCAAAAACTTGGCGCAGGCCCGGGCGGCCTCCTCCCAGTTTTTCTTTTTTTCGTTGGCCAACGAAAGTTTTTCCGCCGACCAGGCGTCGTGGCCAATCTGCCCGGAAAGCTCCTCCAGCGTTTTTATGGCCCGGTCCCAATCCCCGGCGTGAAGGTAGTCCGCCGCCAGGCTCTTCAGAATCAGCCCCTTTTCCCCCTCGGCCAAATCGGGGCGCAAAAGCAGGTCCCGGTGAATCTGGATGGCCCGCTCCAGCTGGTTGCGATGACGCAGGATGTCCCCCAGACGCAAATAGGCGTCCACGTTGCCGGAGTCGGAGGCCACCACCATCTTCAGCTTCTGGTAGGCCAGGCTTTCTTCGCCGGAAAGGAGGTTTTTCAAAGCGTCCAGATAGAGTGTGGGGGCCAGCATCTCCCGGCGCTTTCCCAACTTTTTCCAATACCAAATCAAAAGATAGGCCACTCCGAGGGCCAGAAGGCCCAGAACGATTAGGTGCCATATGGAAAGGTCTATTTCCATTACACTTCCTCCGGCGTGTCAATGGGGCGGTTGCGCAGGGCGGTCAGCTCCGCGCTCATCCGCTTGTTGTCCTTTTCCCGCTCGCGCATCTGGTTGGTGATGCGCAGGTAGTAGGCGATGCCCAAAAGAAAGGAAACCACCATCCCCAAAACAAAGGCCCAGTAGGTCACCACGATTAAGGGGACGTTTTCGTAGCGGGACACCACCAGGTGCACGGCCACCCGCTGGGCCGAGTTATAAATCGAAAAACCGACGATTAAAACGATGATGACCAGAAGCAAAAGCACGCGCATCGCCCACATATGCAGCAATTTTACGCCCGAAAAACTTTTTTGTCAAACCTTAAATTGCCAAAAGTGCTTTTCCATTGCCGGTCGTTTTCCAACCAGCGGCGTCGTTTCCCCTCCCTTGAAGGGAGAGCGCGAGGCCCCCGCCATAAGCGAGGACCGAGGGGTGGGGTCAACGACTGTTCGGCACTTGTTTAATCTATCCACATTTCTGACCATACATGTTACCCGTTTGCCAATGTTCTTGACAGTCGATGGGAAGCCCTTAACTTCCGCTTGCCGATGTTCACCCAGCGCCTCTCCGAGGCCTTCGATTTGACCAACCGCCGATTGGCATATCCGCTTTTGTTATTCTTTCTGGGTCTGCCGGCGGTCGGCTTGATGCTTTCCGCCGGGGAGCTGCAGGAACCCGCTTCGGCCGCCAATTTCGGGCTGGCGTTGAGGTTTTTCGGTTTCATTCTGCTGTATGCGCTTCTGGCTCTTTTCATTTGGCCGTTTGCCTACGGCGGGGTAATAGGAGGGCTGGCTCATTCTTCGGGCGGCGCGGCCAACTGGAGCCTCTTCAAAACCGCGGCGGTGAAAAACTACGGGCGGCTTCTGCTTTTCAACCTTCTGCTTTTCGTTTTGGCCGTCGCTCTGTTTTTTACTTTTGTCTTGATTGCCGCCTTCGGCATTCTCGCCTCCAGTCTCGGCTCCGGCGGTGACCTTTCCGCACTCCAAGAACAACTTTCCCAGCCGCCGGCTTCCTCCGGTCTGGGAACTTTCTTCGGCCAACTGGCGGGCACCCTTTTTGCCGAAGCGGCCCTTCTCGTCTGGGTAGCGGCGATGATTACTTTGGTTTTGAGCGAACGGGGCCTCTGGCGCTCCCTCGGGGCGGGTTTCAAAACTTTTTTCACCCGCCCGGTTTTCAAACTATACCTTTTGGCCTTCCTGGTTTTCCTTTTCCTGAATCTTTTGGGGGCTCTGATTTTCAACCGCCCCGGCATCCCGCGCCTGTTTTCCGGCGTTTATTTTGTGATAGTCGTGCTTTTGCAGGCCTATTTTTCCGTTTTCGCCATCGCCTTTTTGCTGCCCGCTTTCAAGCCGAAAGAGCCGCCCGACGTGTGGGTCGCTCCCACGGGGTAGTTCAAGACCAATTATTAAAAATATCTCCCCCCCTTGTCATTCCGTGCGTTTACCCCGAAGGAAGTCGAGGGGAAGTGAAGAATCTCTTCGGTTCAAAACGACTCCAAGCGTCAAATTCAAGGGGATTTCCTCCCGCCGGTATTTGACAAACGCCCGTCCGCCGATAAATTTATTAGACTGAAAGGTGAGCGAAACTATGCTGACGGGGAATGTATTGGTGTTGAACCAGAACTACGAGCCGCTTTCGGTCTGCTCGGTCCGGCGGGCCGTCGTTCTGGTTTTTCTGGGAAAGGCGGAAGTCGTGGAAACGGCCGACGGGTTGACCGTCCGCTCCGCCACCCGCTCCTTCCCGATTCCCTCCATCGTCCGGCTGGGGCTCTACATCCGCGTCCCGCAGAAGCGGATTCTCCTGACCCGCAAAAACGTCATCAAGCGGGACGGCCACACCTGCCAGTATTGCGCCGAGCGCCACGGCGAGATGACCGTCGACCACGTCATCCCCAAAATTTACGGGGGGGCCGACAGCTGGGAGAATTTGGTCTGCGCCTGCACCCGCTGCAACAACCTGAAAGGGGACAAAACCCCCGAGCAGGCCGGCTTTCTTTTGTTGCGGCGGCCCCGCCGCCCCAACCAGATTACCTTCATCCAGCAGTTCGTGGGCATTTCCGATTCCCGCTGGCGCCAATACCTCTTTCTGGATTGAACGTTTGAGCCGTCCCAATCCGGAAAAAAACAAGCGAAATTTTCGCTTTCGTTTTTCGGTCCTGTCGGTTGCTCTTTCGACCGCCGTTTCCCCGGCCTTTGCTCAGGTTTCCCCCCTCGCGGGTTTTTACGACATCAGCCCCCACAAAAGCCTGGCCATCGATTACGAAAGCCAGGGCGCGGTCCAGGGAAAGGTGCGGGTTTACATCTCCGGCGACACGGCCGCAGCGATTCTGGACCAGTATGCCTACCGGCAGGGAGATTCCGCCCGCCTGCACTGGGTGGAAATCCACCTGCCGGAAGGAATTTACTCCTACGACCTCACCACCGGCGCGGGAAAAAGCGTGGACAACCGCCGCTGGCTTTTGAAAGAGAAGCTAAAAACCCTTTCCGCCGCCGACCGCCGGTATTTCGAAACCAACAAGGAAAAAATCCGGGCCCATCTCGTTTCGAAGGCCATCGGGACGAAAGACCGGCCGGCTTCGGTCACCTTTCTGGGGCGCAAAGCCCTCCGCTACCGCCTCTCCACGGGCGCCTCCTTAACGTTCTGGAACGGAATTTTGATGCAGATGGACGCTCCGGCCTCCAACCTTCACATATCGGCCGTCAAACTGGACTTTAACTTTGCCGCGCCCGATTCGATTTTCAACCGGGTGCGCCGCACCCCCCTGCCGCGCGATTCGCTCGTTTCCGCGGCCTTCCGCAATCAAATCGAGGGGCTCCTCCAGGCCATCCGCACCCGCACGCTGGATAAGTTTTTGGCCCGCGGGGGGAGGGGAGGGTAGTGGCGCGGAAGGTGGTGCTCTCCGGAATGCAGCCGACCGGCCGGCTGCATTTGGGGAACTACGAAGGGGCTTTGAAAAACTGGGTGAAGTTGCAAGACCAGTACGAAGCGTATTATATGATTGTGGACTGGCATGCTCTGACCTCCGATTACCGAGAGACCGCCGAGCTGCCGGAGCGAATCCGCCAGATGGCCATCGATTTTCTGGCGGCCGGAGTGGACCCGGAAAAAGCCGCGGTTTTCGTCCAGTCGCAGGTAAAAGAACATGCCGAGCTTTTTTTGCTTTTTGCGATGATAATCCCCACCCCCTGGCTGGAGCGGGTGCCGAGTTACAAGGAGAAAAGCGAGGAAATGAAGCTGGACTCTTACGGCTTTCTGGGCTACCCGCTCCTGCAGGCGGCCGACATTCTGATTTACCGGGCCGACCTCGTCCCGGTGGGGAAAGACCAGCTGCCGCATATCGAGCTAACGCGGGAGGTCTGCCGCCGCTTCAATTCCCTCTACGGGGAGGTTTTTCCCGAGCCGCAGGAGTTGTTGACGAAATTTCCGGTCATCCCCGGCACCGACGGCCGGAAAATGTCCAAATCGTACGGCAACGACATCACCCTGGCCGAGACGGCCGAGGAGACGGCCAAAAAAGTTTCCAGGATGTTCACCGACCCGAAGAAAATCCGGAAGGGGGACCCGGGCCGGCCGGAAATTTGCCCGGTTTATCACCTGCATCAAATATACACCCCCCGGGCCGAAGAGACGGTGGCGCCCCCCTGCCGGACGGGGGAGTTGGGGTGCGTCGATTGCAAGGCGAATCTGGCGAAAAACCTGAACGCCGCCCTGGCCCCCCTTCGCGAAAAGCGGCGGGAGTTGGAAAAAAATCCGGCCCCGGTGGAAAAAATGCTTTCCTCCGGCGCCCTGCGGGCGCGGGCCCGGGCGGCCGAGACGATGAAGTTGGTCCGAAAGGGGATGCATCTTGGCTGACGGAAACGCAACCCACCTGTCCGTAAAACTGCCGGTTTTCGAAGGGCCGCTCGATTTGCTTTTGTATTTGGTGGAAAAAAACGAACTGAATATTTACGACATTCCCATCGCCGCCATCACCCACCAGTACCTCGAGTACCTCCAGTTTATGGAGGAGTTGAATTTAGAAATCGCCGGCGAGTTCATCCTGATGGCGGCCTCTTTGATTCGGCTGAAAGCCCAGCTTCTTTTGCCCCGGCCGGAGTTGGAAGGGGAGGCGGTGGACCCCCGCAGCGAACTGGTGGAAGCGCTTTTGGAATATCAAAAATACAAACGAGCCTCCGAATTTTTGGCCCAAAAGGAGGAAGAGGAACGCAAAATCGCCACCCGGCAGGATTTCTCCTTCGTGGAACGCAAGGATGAGGTCATACTTGAAAAAACCGTCAACCTCTTCGATTTGGTCGCCGCCTTCCAGAAAATTCTGGGGCGCCTGCCGGCCGAGGGGGCCGCCTATGAGATCGACTATACCCAAGTCAGCCTGGAGGAGCGGGCGGCGGTGATTCGCAAACTTTTGACCCAAAAAACGGAAGTTGAATTCGGGGAATTGTTCGTCGATTTGCCCGTGCGCTTGATAATGGTGGTCACTTTTTTGGCCGTTTTGGAGTTGGCAAAAAGGCAGGAAATTTGTATACTTCAACCCGGCCCCTTCGGCCCGCTTCTGGTGCGGGCCGGAAGCCGGTTCGAGGCGGCACCTATGGAGGAGGGAAATGAACCAGCCGACCGATAAGCTTTCCGTTCTGGAGGCCTTGCTTTTTGCGGCGGAAGAGCCCCTGCCGGCCGACGATATTTTGACTCTTTGCGGAGATTTTTCCGGCGAAGAGGAGGTTGTGAAAGCGGTTTCGGCTTTGAACAAAAGTTATTCCGAAGCCGGCCGCGCGTTCAAAATCAGGACGGTCGCGGGCGGCTATCAGCTCTCCACCCTTCCGAAGTTTGCCCCCTACGTTTCCGCTCTGGTTTCCAAAACCCGCACGCAAAAACTCTCCCGGGCCGCCTTGGAAACGCTTTCCATCGTCGCTTACCGCCAGCCGGTCTCCAAGCCGGTGATTGAAAAATTGCGGGGGGTGGAGTCCTCCGGGGTTTTGTCCACCCTTTTGGAACGAAGGTTGGTCGCCATCGTCGGCCGGGAGGAGGGGCTGGGGCGCCCGCTTCTTTTCGGCACCACGCCGGAGTTTTTGAGCTATTTCGGCCTCTTGGACCTCGCCGCGCTTCCCAAGCCGGAGGAGATCGGGCCGCTTCCGAGCGCCGGGGCCGCCCGCCCGCCCGGGGGGGTTGTGCAGCCGGCCGGTGCGACTTAACAAATACCTTTCCGCCGCGGGGGTCGCTTCCCGCCGCTTGGCGGATGAACTGATTACCTCCGGCCGGGTGACCTTAAACGGCGAGGTGGTCGCCCGATTGGGGGTGGTGATTGACGAGTCCAAGGACAAAATAACGGTCGACGGCCGCCCGGTGGTGCTCCCGCCGGGGCACGTCTACCTCGTTTTGAACAAACCGAGAGGGTATCTGGTTACGCTGAAAGACGACTTCGGCCGCCAGACCGTTTTGGATTTGCTGCGCGCTTGCCGGGAACGGGTGTTCCCCATAGGCCGTTTGGACAAGGACACGGAAGGAGTCTTGCTTTTGACCAACGACGGGGATTTGGGCTACCGGCTTGCGCATCCCAAATACGGGGTGGAAAAGGTGTACATCGCCACCATTGAGGGCCGGGTGAGTCCGGAGATGGTCGAAAGAATCGAGCAGGGGGTGGATATCGGCACGGGGGAGCTGGCAGTCGGCCAGGCCGAAATTGTCTCCGCCGCTTCGGCCAAATCAGTCGTCCAGTTGATTCTGAAAGAAGGGCGCAAGCGGGAGGTGAAGCGGATTTTCGAGGCGCTCGGATACCGGGCCACCCATTTGAAAAGAATCTCCTTCGCCGGCATTTCCGCCTCCGGCCTGCGGCTGGGGGACTTCCGCTACTTAAACGCCAAGGAAGTCAAAATCCTCAAGAAAAAAACCGGCCTTATCGGTTCGGAAGCCAAAGAAAACGGCCCGTAGGTTTGCGGGCGGTTATAACGTAGCGGAGGACGTGCCGCGCCCTTGCAGATTGAATCGGCCTCAGATTGCATTTGAAAAAGAAACCCAAACAAACCCCCTTCGATTCCGAACGGGCCTTTTTGTTTGCCGTTTTGCGCAAAAAACTTTTGACTCTGGGCGGAGTCGAAGAGAAAATGACCTTTGAGCGGGGCAAACCGACCCCGGCCTTCTATGTGGGAAACCGCCAGCTTTGCCACAGCCACCTGGAAGAAACCCGTTTTGGGGTCACCTTCTCCCTCTCCGCCCAAAAGGACTTTCCGAATGTTCGGACCGATGAGAAAATCAGCCCGGGCCTGAAAAGAAAAATCAAATCGTCCAAGTCCCTCCGCGGCACTCACTGGGTCTGGCTCGAAATCAAAGCCGAAAAAGATATCGAGAAAATCCTGCCGGTCTTGAGATTAAAACATGCCCGCATAATAGCAGCATAACTTTTTGAAATGTTAAACTCCGGTAACTTGTTTTACCCCTCTTAACGGATTTCATTGCACCGATTCTTAGTCCCCTTCGTTTTTGTCCCCTCCTTACGAAGGAGGGGATTGAGGGGAGGTTTCTATCGTTGGGAGGGAACTTTGCTCCCGACCTTGCCCATCACCTTTCGTTTACTTATCCTATCCTTCACGGGCCCATAGCTCAGCCGGTTAGAGCAGCTGACTCATAATCAGCGGGTCGCAGGTTCGAATCCTGCTGGGCCCATTAAAGACAGAGATTAGTGAATAGAGATTAGAGATTGGTAAAAACTTTTCTTCAATTTGTGAATTGAAGATAAAGAGACATTTCCCTCCCCTGGAGGGGAGGGGTAGGGGTGGGGTCAAAGGCTGCTCGAAGGAGCCGCGGCTTTAAAATTCAATCGTTTCCAAGCCCACTGCCCGATACGAAACAGCGCGAACCAGATAGTGAAATAGATGGCGGCGAAAAGCCAGCCAAAGAGAAGTGTAAAAACATTAGCAGCTCCATCGGATTGCATGCGGTCACGCAGTTCATCAGAAGGGTTTGGCGTAGCGCCCACTTGTAGGAACAGACTCTCATAATACAAATGATGGGAAACGTTCAGTAATAACCACCCCAGAACGATGAAACCCAAAAAAAGAAAAACCGGGTGCCATCGCGGTTTCCAACGATAATGCACAAATAGAAAAGTCGGTGGCATGATTAGAAAAAGACCGAGGGCCACTTGGCTTAGGATATCAAAAACCACGTAGCTCATTTCGAATTATCGCCCTATTTTCGCGCCCAATATAACAGGAGTCGACAAGCCGTTTAGTTACCACTTGTCGGCTTTGGGAGGTCTCGTAAGCAGCTCGGTAAGCTTGGCCGAATACCGTTCTATGTCTTCCTGAACAGCCCGGATTACGCTTTTCCAAATAACCCGGCTGTGATTGGCGGGCAGGGATTCCAGGGTGGCTGCCGCGGAGTCTAAAAAGACGGCGGCCGCGCGCAAATCCTCCTGAATCTTCCCCAAATTTGGCACGGGGAGACCGGCGTTCGGATTTTTTTCGGCTGCCTGCTTTTCCTTCACGATTACCCCTCTCCCTGTATAGGTCGGCAGGGAAGGGAGCTTTGATTAGTCGGGGTTGACAGGTTCTAAAAAAAAATCTACCTTCGATAACGTCCCGCAACTTAGGGACTTTTGGGCGATTAGCTCAGTTGGTTAGAGCGTTCGGTTCACATCCGAAAGGTCGCAGGTTCGAGTCCTGCATTGCCCAGATGTGAAATTAGCAAGGCATTCCCGGGGAGTGCCGAACCTCTTTTAACTCCCTCCCCTCGTATGGAGGGCAGGGGAGAGGTTACAAAAGGAACAAAGACGAAGGAGTTTGGGTTCTTTCTAATGCAAGTGGTGGTAAAAAAGGAACAGTTTGGGCCCGCCCTCCGACAGAGTTCGAGGTGGGCAAAGACCGGCACCTCTGGGAAACCCCCGGAGGTGTTTTTTTTTAGGGAAGGAAGGATGGTATGCCGGAAGAAGTCGCGCAAAAGGAGCTTTCCTGCCGGCCCGATGCGGCCGGGCGAATCGAAAGACGGGGGGCCTCGGGCTTGAACAAAGACGCCGAACACTTGCTGGAACTGCAGGAGGTGGATTTCGTTCTTTTGGAACTGGAACAGTCCAAAACCTACCTGCCGGAAATGATTGCCCAGAAGGAAAAGGAAATCGGAATTCTGGAGAGCGACCTGAAAGCCCGGCAGGAAACGCTCACCGCCAAGACCCTTGAAATCAAACGGCTGGAGCTGGACGTTTCCAAATTTCAAACCGAACTCGCGAACCTCCAAAAAAGGATGCGGGACATAAAAACCAACAAGGAATACGACGCTTTGGTAAAGGAAATCGACGTCCGCAAAGCCGCCGTTTCCCAGACGGAGGAAAAGACCCTCCAGCTGATGTCCGAAAGCGAGGATTTGAAAAAGGAAATCGAGGCATTGAAGGAGAAGCTGGAGACTGTGAAAAAACACAGCGCCGCCGAGCTGGAAAGTTTGCGCCGGGAGCTGGAGGCCATCGGCGTCAAGGTGCGCGCCAAACTGGACGAGCGGAAAGTGAAAGCCGCCCGCCTGGACCGGCAGGCTTTGACGATTTACGAGCGGGTGCGCAAGGGAAGGGGGGGGCACGCCGTGGTGCGGGTGACCCAGAGCCGCCCGGCCTGCGGCGGCTGCTTCAAGACCCTCCCCCCGCAAAGGATTCAGGAACTGAAGCGGGGGGACCAGGTCATCACCTGCCAGAACTGCGGACGCATACTCATCTGGGTGCCGGAGGATTGAGTGCCGAAGAAAATTGAAAAAGAGGCCCTCACCTTCGACGACGTTTTAATCCTCCCGGCCCGCTCGGAAGTGCTGCCAAAAGATTGCAACGTGGCCGCCCAGCTTACCCCCGAAATCAAGCTGAACATCCCGGTTTTTTCGGCGGCGATGGACACGGTCACCGAATCCCGGTTGGCCATCGCCCTGGCCCGCGAAGGGGGCATCGGCGTCATCCACAAAAACCTGACCATCGAAGCGCAGGCCGACGAGGTGGACAAAGTCAAGCGCTCCGAAGCGGGGATGATTGTGGACCCGATAACCCTTTCCCCCAACCGCCCCGTCTCCCACGCCCTGGAGGTGATGCGCCGCTACTCCATCTCCGGCATCCCGATTACTGAAAAAGGGCGGCTGGTGGGGATTCTGACCAACCGGGACCTGCGCTTTCTGAAGGATTTTTCGCAAAAAATCGGCGCGGTGATGACCAAAAAAAATCTCATCACCGTTCCGGAAGGGACCGGCTTGGAGAAGGCCATGGAGATTTTGCAGAAGTATCGAATCGAAAAACTCCCCATTGTTGACAAGCGCCGATTCCTCAAGGGAATGATTACAGTCAAGGACATTATGAAAAACATCCAGTATCCCAACGCCTGCAAGGATAAACGGGGGCGCCTGCGGGTCGGGGGGGCCGTCGGCGTCGGCAAAGATTTGCTCGACCGGGCGTCGGCCTTGGCGAAGGCCGGGGTTGACATTCTCGTTTTGGACTCCTCGCACGGACATTCCAAGGGGGTTTTGGATGCCTGCGCGCTGTTAAAGAAGAATTTCAAGATGCCGGTGATGGCCGGCAACGTGGGCACCCGCGAGGGGGCGCGGGATTTGATTGCCGCCGGCGCGGATGTCATCAAAGTCGGCATCGGCCCCGGCTCCATCTGTACCACCCGCGTCGTCACCGGCGCCGGTGTCCCCCAGGTCACCGCCATAATGGACGCCGCCGAGGCCGCCGACGCCAAGGGGGTTCCCGTTGTAGCAGACGGCGGCATCAAATTTTCCGGCGACGTCACCAAAGCCATCGCCGCTGGCGCCTGGGCCGTGATGATTGGCTCCCTTTTCGCGGGAACGGAGGAATCCCCCGGCGAGACGGTGTTGTTCGAGGGGCGCAGCTTCAAAGTCTACCGCGGGATGGGCTCGCTGGAGGCGATGAAAGCGGGCGGCAAGGAGCGCTACTTCCAGGAGCACGAAGAGGAGATGGGGAAATTCGTCCCGGAAGGGGTGGAAGGCCGGGTGCCGTACAAAGGTTCCCTGTCCGAATCGGTTTATCAATTGGTCGGCGGCCTGCGCTCCGGGATGGGGATTTGCGGGGCAAAAACCATTCAGGAGTTGCGCACCAAAGCCCAGATGATTCGCATCACCAATGCCGGTCTGAAGGAAAGCCACCCCCACAACGTCACCATCACCAAAGAAGCCCCCAACTACCGCTCGCCCTCGGCATAATTTTTTCTAAAGTTTAGTCCCACGGCTTCCGCCGGGGGGATTCGCATCATAATCCTCGTTTTCTTTTCCCTCCCCTTGAGGGGAGGGATTAAGGGAGGGGTCAAAGACTGCAACAACTCAAAGCTGTTGCTTAAAAAGACAATATTTCGTTAATTTCCCCCGCTATGTCCGGTCACAGCAAATGGTCCACCATCAAGCGGAAAAAGGAGAAGATAGACGCCGCCCGCGGAAAAGTTTTCACCCGTTTAATCCGCGAAATCACCGTCTCGGCCCGCCAGGGGGGCGGCAACCCGGACGCCAACCCGCGCCTGCGCACCGCCATCGCCGCCGCCAAAGAGGCCTCCATGCCGGCCGACAACATCAAACGCGCCATAATGAAAGGGACCGGCGAACTCCCCGGCACCATCGTCGAAGAAATCACCTACGAAGGCTACGGCCCCGGCGGCGCGGCCGTTTTGGTGGAAGTCGTCACCGACAACAAAAACCGGGTGGTTTCGGAAATCCGCCATATCTTCGACCGTTTCAGCGGCAACCTGGGGGCTTCCGGCTCGGTCGCCTGGATTTTTTCCAAGCAGGGGTATTTCACGGTCGAGAAAAATAAAATCGGAGAGGACGACCTTTTGGGTATCATCTTGGATGCTGGCGCAACTGATTTGCAAACCTCCGGTGATGAATACGAAATTTACACCCCCTTCCATTCCTTCGAGGCCGTGCGGCAGGCATTGGAAAAAAACAAAATCCCATACAAGCAGGCCGAAGTTACGATGACCCCTTCCACCACCGTGCGGCTGGAGGGGAGGGAGGCCGAGCATATGCTCAAGCTGATGGAAGCCCTGGAGGAGCACGACGACGTGCAGAAGGTTTATTCCAATTTCGACATCGACGAAGCGGTGATGGAGCGAATTTCCGCCGGCTGATAATGGAAGGCGCGGACGTTTTAGGGATTGATCCCGGCATCGGAGCCACCGGCTACGGCCTTGTTCGGTTTGTAGGGGCGCATCGCGATGCGCCCTTTTTGCTTGAATGCGGTGTTTTAAAAACCTCCCCCAAGAAAAAAACCCCCGAACGCCTGCGCGAAATTTACGATTTGGTTCTGGGGTTGATTCAAAAACACTCTCCACGAGCATTAGTTGTTGAGAAGGCGTTTTACGGCAAGAGCGTTTCGGTCGCTATGACCATCGGGCAGGCCCGCGGCGCGGCGATTTTGGCCGCCGCCAATCTGGGACTGCCGGTCTATGAATTCTCCGCCCGCGAGGTCAAGCAGGCCGTCACCGGCAACGGCGCGGCGGACAAAACCCAGGTTCAATATATGATTGGACAACTTTTGAGTTTAAAAAGCCCGCCCGACTCCCCCGACGCCTGCGACGCTCTGGCCGTGGCCTTAACCTATCATTTCCGTTCAAAAGTACCCGTAGGGGCGGGCCTTGTGTCCGCCCGTTCGACAAAATTATGATTGCCCACCTCTCCGGCCGCATCGCCGAAAAAACGCCGACGTCCGTCGTTTTGGATGTCTCCGGCGTCGGCTACATTTGCGAAATTCCGGTCTCCAGTTTTAAACAGCTTCCCGCCGTCGGCGAGTCGGTCAAATTGTTGACCCATTTTCACGTCACCGCCGATGCGCACAAGCTTTTCGGCTTCTACACGCCGGAAGAGCGGGAGCTTTTCACCCATTTGATTTCGGTCTCCGGCGTCGGGCCGAAGATGGCCTTGACTTTGCTTTCCGGCGCAACGGTCGCCGAAATCGCCGACTGGATTCGCAAAGGTAAAACCGAGCTTTTGACCCGCGTCCCCGGCATCGGCCCAAAAACCGCCTCCCGATTGATAGTCGAATTGAAGGACAAGCTGGAAAAAATGAAAATCACCGCCGTTCCCGGCGCGGTTCGGGTCGAGAGCACCTTTGAAGATGAGGCCACAATGGCTTTGGTCACCCTCGGCTACGGCCGCCTGGAGGCCAAACGGGCAATCGAAAAAGCGCTGTCCACCAACGGCCACCCCAAAAACGTGGAGGAACTGATACGCCAGGCCTTGCGCGTAGCCCAATAACTAATTTTTGCCTTGTGGCGCAGGTTTGGCATTATCTAACCTGCGTGTTGCCCGAAACCGCAGGATACGTCCTGTTAGAATGGGACTTTATCCTGCGCCACAAATAAATGCTATATTGACGGCCAATGACCGACCTTAAACCGCACGACCGCTACACCACCCCCTCCGCTTTGCCGGGCGAACGTGATTTCGACGAATCCCTGCGCCCCTCCCGCTTTGCCGATTTCGTGGGACAGGGGAAAACCATCGAAAATCTAAAGGTCTTCATCGCCGCCGCCCAAAAACGGGGAGAAGCGCTCGACCACTGCCTTTTCTACGGCCCGCCGGGTTTGGGCAAAACGACTCTGGCCCGCATCGTCGCCGCCGAACTGGGCGTCGGCTTCAAAAGCACCTCCGGCCCGGTTATGGAACGGGCGGCCGATTTGGCCGGCATTTTGACCAATCTGAACGAGCGGGAGGTTCTCTTCATAGACGAAATCCACCGCTTGAATCATGTGGTCGAAGAATATCTCTACTCGGCAATGGAAGATTATTCACTCGACATCATAATCGATAAAGGCCCCGCCGCCCGCTCGGTCAAGCTCCCGCTCAAGCGCTTCACTTTAATCGGCGCCACCACCCGTGCCGGGCTTTTGACTTCCCCTCTGCGGGCCCGTTTCGGCGTGGTCGGCCGGCTGGATTATTACACGAGCGAGGATTTAATCCGCATTCTGGAGCGCTCCGCCCGCATTTTGAAAATCGAGCTGACCGCCGAAGGCGCCGAAGAAATCGCCCGCCGTTCCCGCGGCACCCCCCGTATCGTCAACCGCCTCCTCCGCCGCGTCCGCGATTTCGCCGACGTAGGGGCGATTCACGAATCCCCCGCGTCAGATTCACGTTTAGCCCCCCAGCCACAGGGTTCTTCTCGGGTAACCCCCCAGCCCCCGCTGGGGGGAAAATTCGTAGGTGCGATTCACGAATCCCCCTCATCCAACCCCGTAGGGGCGACCGGCGGGTCGCCCACTTCCAAATCCGTAGGGGCACGGCACGCCGTGCCCGCGCCCCTGCCCATCGACAAAGACCTCGCCCTTCACGCCCTTCAACGCCTGGACGTGGACGAACGCGGCCTGGATGAAATGGACAAAAAAATAATGGAAGTGGTCATCGGCAAATTCAAAGGCGGCCCGGTCGGCATCTCGGCATTGGCCGTGGCGGTCGGCGAGGAAGAAGACACCATCGAGGAAATCTACGAACCGTTCTTGATTCAAGAGGGCTTTTTGGACCGTACCCCCCGCGGTAGAATGGCCACCTCCAACGCCTACAAGCACCTCGGCCTCAAAGCCCCGGAGCTTTCGCAGAAGGAGCTATTTTAGTATATTTGTAAAAGGAAATTTGTATGCTCAAAAAATTTTGGGTCTTTACTTCACTGGCTCTGTCCCTCTCCTCAGCAATCGCCCAAGATTTTTGGCAGCAATCTAATGGCTCCTATGGCGGGGCTGTATATTCTTTTGCCTTCAATGCGAGCGGAGATGTTTTAGTTGGCACTTCTCACGGCGGCGTTTTCCGCTCCACCGATAATGGTGCCAATTGGATGCAAATTAACTCTGGTTTAACGTATACTTACGTAAGGGCCTTAGCCATCAAATCGAACGGGGATGTTTTTGTCGGGACTGGTGGTAGCGGCATTTTTCGCTCCACTGATAACGGGACCAACTGGATTCCCACTCGTTTGACAAATGCTTATGATTTGTCTCTTGCTATCAATTCGAGTGGACACATCTTTGCCGGAACAAGTGGCGGCGTCCTTCGCTCTACGGATGACGGGGCAAACTGGACTCAAACCAACGCCGGCTTGACGAATGGTGCTGTGGGAGCTTTGGCCATCAATGCAAGCGGACAAATCTTTGCGGGGACTTATGGCGGGGGAGTTTTTCGCTCCACAGATAATGGTTCTAACTGGACGCAGATCAACAGTGGGTTGACGGCTACTTATGCTTGGTCTTTAGCCATTAATTCGAGTGGAGTTGTTTTTGCCGGAACTGATGGCGGGGTATTTCGTTCCTCCGACAATGGTGACAACTGGATACAAACCAGCTTGTCAAACATTTATGTTCGGGGCATAACCACCAATTCAACAAATGGATATGTCTTTGCCGGCACTGATGGCAGCGGTATTTTCCGCTCCACTGATAATGGTGCTACTTGGCAACAGGTGAATACCGGCTTGACGAATCTTTATATTCTGTCTCTGGGTACCAACTCCATCGGGCATATCTATGCAGGCACTCTTTTTGGCAATATCTATCGTTCGGTTGATAACGGTGCCAATTGGCAGCAGGTGAATAGCGGCGTGACAAATCTTGATGTCCTATCACTGGCCGCCAATTCGAGTGGGTATATCTTTGCCGGAACCCTTAGCGGCATTTTTCGCTCCACCGATAACGGTAATAGTTGGGCCCAATCCGGTTTTCCGGGTGCTTATGTGCATGAACTTGCCACCGGTTCAGGAGGAGACCTATTTGCTGGATTTTATGGTGGCGGCGTTGTTCGTTCCAGTAATGACGGCGCTAACTGGGAAGTCCTCGACTCCGGTTTGACAAACCTCAATATCACTTCCCTTGGTATTGATTCAAACGGGGAAATCTTTGCTGGAACTTATGGAGGGGGTGTCTTTCGTTCCACTGATAATGGTACCTCCTGGAATCAGACCAGCTTGACAAATGTTTACATCTATTCCCTCGCTCTTAATTCGAGTGGTCATATTTTTGTCGGGACTGCGGGCGATGGCATTTTTCGCTCTACAGACGATGGCTCAACTTGGGAAAACATCAGTACTGGCTTGACAGATTCATTTGTTTATTCCCTTGCCGCCAGCCCTACCGGCGAAATTTTTGCCGGAACTTATGGCGTTTTTCGCTCCATAGATAATGGCGATACTTGGGTACCGACTGGTTTAAGATATTCTAGTGTCAATTCTTTTCTCATAACTTCTGATGGGCATATCTTTGCTGGAACCTACAGCGGGGCTTTTCACTCAAGTGATAATGGCGTTAGCTGGACAGAGATTAGCTCTGGACTGACACGCCGAGATGTACGGGCTATTATCGTTGATTCGGACGGTTATCTCTTTGCAGCAACTTATGGCGGAGGTGTCTTCCGCAGTGTGCAGATAGCTACGTCAGTAGAAGAGAGATCTGGTTCAATACCCAAATCGTACACGCTTTCCCAGAACTATCCAAATCCGTTTAATCCAGTAACAACCATTCGATATATTTTGCCTAAACGTGATAAGGTGTTGATTGAAATTTTCAATCTGGTTGGACAGCGGGTTAAGGTTTTGGCTGAAGGGGAACAGACCGCCGGCGAACATACCCTTAGCTGGGATGGAACGGATGAAAAAGGAAAAGTAATGCCGAGCGGGCTTTATTTCTATCGCTTGAAAGGCAGAGATTTTTCCGAAACCAAGAAAATGATTTTTTTGAAATAAATATTTGTATTTTGGGTTCAAATGAACCTCTCTGAATTCGACTTTTCAGTCCCGGCCGAGCTTATCGCCAAGCACCCCTTGAAAAATCGGGATGGGTGCCGGCTTTTGGCTTTGGAAAAAACGACCGGCCAAATGGCGCACCGCCAATTTTCGGATGTTCTCGAATATCTCCAGCCCGGCGACGTTCTGGTTCTAAACGACGCCAAGGTGAACAAATCCCGCTTCTTCGCCACCCGCCTCACCGGTGGCAAGGTGGAGGTGCTTCTCTGCCGCCCCATTTCCCCACCCCAGGGCGAATGCCATTCGCCCTTACGAAAAAACAATTCTCCAGGTTCCGTAGGGGTGACCGGCGGTCGCCCTTTGAAAGAGTTTTGGGAGGCGATTATTTCCCATTCCTCTCGCGTGAAGGAAGGGGAATTTTTAACCCTGAACGGAAATGGTTCTTGTTCCCCTCCCCGTGTCGGGGAGGGGTTATGGGAGAGGTCCGGTTTTCGCATCCTCTTCAAACAAGAAGGCCGCGCCATCGTGGAAATCGTAGGGGCGAACGGCGTTCGCCCAATTTCCGACATCTTTGAAAAATACGGCACCGTCCCAATCCCGCCCTATCTCGAACGCCCCGCCGAAAAAGAAGACGAAGAAGATTACCAAACCGTTTTCGCCAAAACTCCCGGTGCTTCCGCCGCCCCAACCGCCGGTCTGCATTTCACGCCCGAACTCTTGGATAAAATCAAGACCAAAGGGGTGGAAATTGTTTATTTGTCGCTTTTGGTCGGCCCTGGCACGTTTGAACCGATTCGCACGGAGGATATTTCCCAACACAAAATGCACAAAGAATACTTCGAAATCGGAGAGGAAACCTGCGCCAAAATCAACGCCGCCAAAAAATCCGGCAAAAAAATCTGGGCCGTCGGCACCACCGTCGTCAAAGCCCTCGAAACAGCATGTAGGGGTTTGATTAATCAAACCCCTACCGTAGGGGCGAACGGCGTTCGCCCCTTCTCCGGCGATTCCGACCTCTTCATCCACCCCCCCTTCGATTTCAAAATCGTCGATGGCCTAATCACCAATTTCCACTGGCCCCGCTCCAGTTTGATTCTTTTGGTCGCCGCCTTCGCCGGCAAAGACCAAATCCTATCCGCCTATAACGAAGCCATCGCCCAGCGCTACCGCTTCTTTTCCTACGGCGACGCAATGCTGATTTATTGATGACGCTCGGTTTAATCCTGGTCGCCGCCGGGGAAGGAAAACGCGCCGGCGGAAACACGCCCAAACAATTCATCAAAATCCACGGCAAACTGCTTCTGGCCCATTCCCTTGAAAGGTTTGCCAAGGTCAAAGGCATCGCCGAAGTTGTAATTGCCGTCCCGTCCGGTAAAGAAAAATGGGCAGCCAAGATTTTAGCTCCCGCGCTGAAGAAATTTCGCAAGGTGGAATTCGTCGCCGGCGGCGAAACGAGGCAGGAATCGGTCTTCAACGCCCTCCAAAGCTTGTCCGATTCCATCACCCACGTCCTTGTTCACGACGGCGTCCGGCCATTCGTAAATCTCAAAAAGGTGGTTGAACTAATCAGAATGCTGAAAACCAAAGACGCCGTAATTCTCGTTTCCCCGGCCACCGATACCGTCAAACGGGCCGCCTCAAACGTTGTCGCCGAAACGCTCGACCGCCGCCAAATCTTTCTGGCAGAAACCCCGCAGGGGTTCAAAAAAGAGGTCTTGCTGCAAGCCCATCTCGAAGCCCGAAAAAAGGGCTTTACTTTTTCGGACGATTCTGCTTTAGTAGAGGTCTTGGGAAGGAGGGTAGCGATATGCCCGAGCGACGGAAAAAATCCAAAAATAACAAGCCCCGAAGACTTGGCGCTGGCTCGTCTTCTTCTGCCAAAGCGCTGAAGCTCCGCTGGGTGGTCGGCCTGGGCTACGACGTCCACCGGCTGGTCAAAGGAAGGCGCCTCGTTCTGGGCGGGGTCGAAATCCCTTCCAGCGTCGGTCTGTACGGTCACTCGGACGCTGACGTCCTCTGCCACGCCGTGGCGGACGCCTGCCTGGGCGCCTTCGGATTGGGGGACATCGGCGAGCATTTTCCCCCCTCCCAGCCGAAATGGAAAAACATTTCCTCCCTTCTGCTTCTGGACTGGGTGCGGGTGTCGGTGGAAAAGAAGAAGGGGAAGATTATGCACATCGACGCCACCGTCATCGCCCAGGAGCCGAAAATCGCCCCCTACCGGATGCGGATGAAGGCCCAGCTGGCCGCGGCCCTGCGGCTGCCGCCGGAACGGGTCTCGGTCAAAGCCACCACCCCGGAAACGCTGGGAGCTTTGGGCCGCCGGGAAGGTATCGCCGCCATGGCGGTCGCCCTCGGCCAGTATTAATGGACCCCGTCTGGGGGCAGGTCAATTCCTTTTTTGAGTGGGCCATCACACACGGCGCCTTTTGGATTTACAGTTTCCTTTTCCTCTCCGCCATAGTTGAAAACATTTTTCCCCCCTATCCCGGTGATGCGGTAATCTTCGCGGGCGGCTATCTGGCCTCATCCGGTCATTTGAACTGGCTTTTGGTTTTTGTCAGCACCGCCGCCGGCAGCTGGGCGGGACTTTTGATTTTGTTCTGGCTCGGACGCGCCAAGGGGCGGGCTTTGTTGATGCGCAAGGAGGGGCGCTGGCTTAGCCACGAAAACTTCCTTCGCTTTGAAAACTGGTTTTCCCGCTGGGGGGTCGCCGCGATTATCTTCGGCCGCTTTCTGGCCGGCATCCGCTCCGGCGTGGCTTTGGCCGCCGGAATCGCCGGGGTCTCCTGGAAAAAAATTCTGATATTCGGTTTGCTTTCGGTTTTAATCTGGAACGGCATTCTAATCTCGCTGGCCCGTTTGGTCGAAAATAACTGGGAGGGGCTGTACCACTGGTTCGGACTGTACAACCGGCTGGTCTTGGCGGCTCTCGCAACGGTGCTTATATTGTGGGTTTTGCGGTTCTGGAGGAGGAAGAAACGTGCAGCAAAAACTTAGGGTTCTGCTTTTGGCCGGCGGCGATTCGCCCGAGCGGGAGGTCTCTCTGGCCTCCGGTCGGGCGGTGGCGGAGGCGGTTGGCAAACTTGGGCATTCCCTTTTGGCCATAGACCCGGCCACGGGGAAAAGCTTGCTGGGTCCGAACGGAAAATTTCTGGCCGACGGCGTCCACGAACTGCCCCCCGATTCCAAATCCCTGGCGGTCATCCGCCAAAAAGGGGCCATCCGCACGGTGGAAAAGTTTGATTTCTCGGCCGTGGACGTGATTTTCAACATCCTGCACGGCGGCCGGGGGGAGGATGGGACCATCCAGGCCCTTCTGGACCTCGCGGAAAAGCCTTACACCGGCTCCGGTGTTCTGGCCTCCGCTCTGGCGATGAACAAGCATGCCTCCAAAAAGCTTTTCCAAGCGGAGGGAATTCCGACTCCCGATTGGGAGCTTTTTATGCTTAAGGGGCCCCGGCTTTTGCCGGCAGAAAAGGAAAAACTGAAGCGCTTCGGCTATCCATTTGTCATCAAACCGAACGACGCCGGCTCCACGGTCGGCTTGACCGTTGTCCACAACCCCGGTGAGTTGGACGGTGCCGTTACGGCCGCCTTCGAGTACTCCAATCAGGTGATGGCGGAACAATTTATCGCCGGACGGGAGCTGACGGTCGGCGTTTTGGGACAAACCCCTCTGCCGGTGGTGGAAATCATCCCCAAGCACGAAATTTACGACTACACCTGCAAGTACACTTCCGGAATGACCGAATACATCTGTCCGGCCCGGCTTTCGGAGGCCGAAACAGGCCGGGTGCAGGAGTTGGGGCTGAAGGCCTTTTTGATACTCGGCTGCGAAGGGTTCGCCCGCACCGATTTTCGGATGGGGAAGGACGGCGTTTTCTACTGCCTCGAAGTCAACACCCTGCCCGGAATGACCAATTTGAGCCTCGTTCCCAAGGCGGCGGATGCCTCGGGACTTTCCTTTGGAAAGCTAATTCAGAAAATCATCGACCTGGCTCTGGAGCGGAAAAGTGGCGGCTGACGGAAAAATCAAAGGAATCCTCTTCGATATGGGTTCGACTCTTCTCGAGTTCGAAAACCACTCTTGGGATGAACTGGACGGCCGCTCCATCTCTGCCGCTTTTGAATTCCTGAAGAAATCCGGCGAAAAATTGCCGGAGTTTGCCCGCTTCGAAAAAAGCTTCCGTCAGGTTCTGGCCGAATACTGGATTTCCACCGACCAGACGCTCGAAGAAAAACCGCTCGTCCATCTGCTCGAACTCGGGCTTCTGCGCGCCGGTTTTGAGCGCAACGGACTGAATATGGAAGAACTCGGCCGGGTTTTTTACCAGCCGATTCGAAATCAAATTTCGGAGTACGACGACGCCCTCGAAGTTTTGGAGCGGCTGCAAGGAAAGAAGCTGGTTCTGGCGGTCGTCTCCAATTCCATTTTCCCCCGCGAGTACCATCTTGAAGATTTGCAAACCTTCGGCCTGGCGCCCTTTTTCCGGACGGCCCTCTTTTCTTCCGAGGTCGGCCGCCGCAAGCCCCATCCGGAAATCTTCCAGCGGGCCCTTTCTGCCCTTTCGCTCCGGCCGGAAGAGGTTATATTCATCGGAGACCGGATGCGGGAGGACGTTTTGGGCCCGCAAAAGCTGGGCATCCGCGCCGTTTTGAAATATCACCCCAAACGGGACTACTCGTTGGGGGCGAAAACCTTGGCACAGGTTTCCTGTTTGAGGGAGCTTTTGCCGGTGGTGGAAAAGCATATTTAATCCCGTCCGTACGGACGGATTTTAGGAGGATTTGTGGATTGGTCTGAAACTTTATTGAAGGATTTGACTGAGGCGCCGGGCGTCCCGGGACAGGAGGATGAAGTCGCTCGGGTAATGGAGCGCTATCTCAAACCGATTGCCGAGCTTTCCTACGACCGGCTGGGGAGCCTGATTGCCAAAAAGAAAGGCGGCAAGGACACCCCCAAGGTTATGATTGCCGGCCATATGGATGAAGTCGGCTTTATGGTCAAGGAAGTTACCAAGGACGGCTACGTCAAATTTTTGCCCCTTGGGGGCTGGTGGGGGCATGTGGCCTTGTCTCAACGGATGAGAATCTACACCAAAAAAGGGCCGGTTCTCGGAGTCACCGGGGCCAAACCGCCCCACATTTTACCGGAAGAGGAACGCAAAAAAGTTCTGGATATCAAGGATATGTTCATCGACGTCGGCGTGGTCAAAGGGGGAGACGGTTTTAAGAAATTGGGCATCACCCCCGGTGACCCCATCGTGCCGGACAGCTCCTTCACCGTTTTGGCCAACAAGCGGATGTATCTCGCCAAGGCGCTCGACAACCGTTTCGGCTGCGCCGGCGTGGTCGAAGTGCTGCAGCGTTTCACCAAAATCCCTCATCCCAACACCCTTTATGGTGTCGGTTCGGTGCAGGAAGAAGTCGGCTGCCGGGGCGCCGCCACCGCCGCCAATACCATTCAGCCGGACGTGGCCTTGATTCTGGACGTCGGCATTGCCCAGGACACCCCCGGAATGGAGCCGGACAAATCGGAAAAAATGGGAGGGGGGGTCACCATTCTGGCCTACGATGGCGGGATGATTCCCTCCAAAAAACTCCTGGATTTGACCATCGAAACCTGCGAGAAGGAAAAAATCAAATATCACTTGGCGGCCATGGAGAAGGGGACCACGGACGGCGCCAAGGTGCACGTCTCCCATTCCGGCGTCCCCACCATCGCCTTGGGCGCCCCGACCCGTTACATCCACACCCATCAGGCGATGCTCTTGCGGGATGATTACGACGCGGCCGTCAAGCTCGTGGTGGCGCTGGTGAAAAAGCTGGATGCCAAAATGGTCTCCGGCCTTTACAAGTAATGGGGCTGGTTTTTCTAAACACCTTCACCCGCAAAAAGGAAGCGTTCGCCCCCCTCGAGCCGGGTAAAGTGGAGCTCTACACCTGCGGCCCCACGGTTTACGATTTCCCCCACATCGGCAACTACCGCACCTTTTTGTTCGAGGACTTGCTCCGCCGTTATTTGAAATACAAGGGATTTTCGGTCGTTCAGGTGATGAACTTAACCGACGTCGATGACCGCACCATCGCCGCTTCGCGCAAGGAGGGTATTCCTCTTTCCGAATACACCGCCCGCTATTCCAAAGCCTTTTTCGAGGACTTGAAAACCTTGAACTTCGATTTGGCCGAGCATTATCCCGCCGCCACCGAGCACGTGGGCGAAATGGTGGAAATCATCCAAAAACTTTTGAAGGATGGCTACGCCTATGAATCGGGCGGTTCCATCTACTACAAAATCTCCGCCTTCCCCGGCTACGGCACCCTGCCGCATTTCAAGCCGGACGAGCTGAAAGCCGGCGCCCGGGTGGCGGCGGACAGCTACGAAAAGGAAGAAGTCGGCGACTTTGCCCTCTGGAAGGCCTGGGATGAAAAGGACGGCGACGTTTTCTGGGAAACTCCTTTGGGAAAAGGCCGCCCCGGCTGGCACATCGAGTGCAGCGCAATGAGCATGAAATATCTGGGCGACCGTTTCGACATTCACACCGGCGGCGTGGACAACATTTTTCCCCACCACGAAAACGAGCGGGCCCAGTCGGATGCCTTTGCCGGGCACCCGGTCGTCAAATATTGGCTGCATTCGGAACATTTGCTGGTGGAAGGGAAAAAGATGTCCAAATCCCTCGGGAATTTTTACACGTTGCGCGACCTCTTGACCAAAGGGTTCGCCCCTCCGGCCATCCGCTACGCCTTAATTTCCGTCCATTACCGGCTGCCTTTGAACTTTACCTTCGAGGGGATGACCGCCGCCCGAGGCGCCTTGGAGCGGCTCTACGATTTCCAGCGCAGCGTCAAAAACGCCAAGGAGGCGCGCGAGGGAGTGGAAGTCGGCCACGCCATCCATAAAGCCCGCGAGACCTTTGAACAAGAGATGGACGACGATTTGAACATCTCCGGCGCGCTCGCCGCCCTCTTCGATTTCGTCCGGGAAACCAACCGGCTCATCATCTCCTATGGCCTTTCCCCCAAAGACAAAGAAAAAATCGGCGAGTTCTTGTGCAAACTCGATTCGGTTTTGGGATTCTTGAAAGAGCCGTCCGTCTCCATCGACCTTCAGGTCGAAAAGCTCATCGCCCAGCGCAACGATGCCCGCAGCCAAAAAGATTTCGCCCGCTCCGACCAGCTCCGTCTGGAACTGGAAAAAATGGGCATCATCCTCGAAGACACCCCGCAGGGGACGAAGTGGAAGAAACGCCTTTAGAAATTCTGCAACATCGTGTATGCGAGAAGATCGAGGGCAAGTGATATTATCTGGAAACTGTATAAACAATAGTTCTGCGGACAAAGACGAGCGTCCTTCGCCTCCGGCCATCGGTGAACTCGGAAAGCGAAGGTCAGCAAAACCATGAAGACATTGCTCGTGCGGACACTTGAACAGTGGCGTGACTGGCTCACCGGGCACCATTCATCAGAGTCAGAGGTCTGGCTGATCTTCCACAAGCGACATACTGGCGTTGCGTCAATCGCCTACAAGGACGCGCGTGACGAAGCGCTGTGCTTTGGCTGGGTGGACAGTCTCGTCAAGCGCCTGGATGACCGGCGGTACGCACTAAAGTTCACACCGCGGAGAGCGGACAGCCGATGGTCGGCCGTGAATCGGAAGCGTTACGCCGAGCTCAAAGCCGCCGGGCGATTGAAACCGGCAGGAATCGAACGCCCCCCTACCGACCGCGGCTATGGTCCTCGGCCACCCCGGCTTCCGATGCCCGCAAAGCTTCCGGCGTACATCCAGGCCGCACTCCGGAATCACCCGAGAGCCTTGCGCCACTTCGAAGTGCTGGCCCCCGAGCAACGCCGGCGGTATATCGCCTGGATTGAGTCCGCCAAGCGCGAGGAAACGAAACTCAGGCGCCTGAAGGAGGCGGTTCGCCTCTTGGCCAGCGGCAAAGTCCTGGGACTGAAATGACAAGCCGCAAAAACCGCCAAGTTCAGTCGTAAACATTTTGCCCGCTCCGACCAATTGCGTATGGAACTGGAAAAAATGGGCATCATCTTCGAAGACACCCCCCAAGGGACGAAGTGGAAGAAAAAACTCTGATGGCATTCGATGCCGCTGCCATTGTCATTCCGAGCGTAGCGAGGAATCCGGGTTGGGGGAGGGTGGCGTAGCGGAGGTCTTCAGACCTCCAGATTTTTGCTTGCGCCTGCAACAGATTGACAATATGTCTGTCGCAGATAATTTTGGGGTCCGGTTATGTGGAAAAAGCACGAGTATGTGGTGTCAGCTGGAAATCACATAAAGAGAAGTTAGCCGAATATCAGGTCTTAGGCGCAGAACGGGTTCACATGCCAGAACGCTTCGATTTCTATGATAGCACGTATGGTCACTTCACCGAGCACGTTTTCGACATCATCCGAAAAGAGACTTTTGGCGTAGATATCGGTCAGGACAACTGGCTGACGGTTGATGAATATGAACGTTTTCTTTCCTGGCTTGGACCTGCCCCTGAACATCACGTGCTGGATGTTGCCTGCGGTTCCGGCGGCCCGGCCCTCTACCTTGCCAAAACAGCCGGTTGCCGCATGACCGGGATGGATGCGAACGAGAAGGGGGTGGCTGCGGCTACGCAAATGGCGGTCAGGGCCAACCAGACCGGCCGAGTACGCTTCACCGTAGGGAACGCGAGTTCCCGCTTACCCTTTGACGACAACACTTTTCACGCCCTTCTCTGCATAGATTCAATGAATCATTTTCCCGATCGGCTCGCCGTGTTCCGGGAATGGCACCGTGTCCTTTGCGCCGGTCACCGGGCCATTTTTACCGATCCGGTCGTGATCACGGGGCCGGTGACTAATGACGAACTGGCCATACGCAGTTCCATTGGCCTTTTTCTTTTCGTGCCGCCAGGAGTCAATGAGCGGCTCATCGAAGAGGCGGGCTTTCTGCTCGTGCGGCAGGAGGATGTCAGCAACAATGCCGCTCTGGTTTCTGGCCGCTGGCATGAATCGCGGCAACGGCACAAAAATGAGTTGCTCGAAATCGAAGGGGAAAACCGCTTCGAAGGGTTGCAACGGTTTTTTGCATCGGTGCATCAGCTCACGACGGAACGACGGCTGTCAAGAATTGTGTATTTGGCCGAGAAACGGGCTGGCTAACTCGTACGGTGGCCGACCGTCCCTTGCTGCGTGGCTCAAGGCGGCTGTCAAAGAGGAGGTCTTTTATGGACGCACAAACAGCAGAGTCGCTTTTGAACTTCGCGGAAGAAGCCGGCCCGAGCTTGCGGGGTCCGGAGTCCAAGGCCCTATTCGAACAGTTCGACCAGAAGTACGGCGATTTACAATCGGCGTTGCAGTGGTACATCGACGAGGAGCGCGCCACCGAGTCGTTCCGGCTTGCGAGCGCGCTTGTTGCTTTCTGGATGGCGACGAAGCGGATGGAGGAGGGCTGCGTCTGGTTCGATCGGGCCCTTGCGTTGCCTGGCGGCGAGGATGTCCAGCGCGGGCGGGCTTCGTTCGATGCCGGGTACCTGACGTTCTGGAGGGGTGACTACGAGCGCTCGTGGCTACTCCAGAATCGGGCCCTCGAACTCGGCCGTCGGACGAACAATCCCACGGTCACAGCCCTGGCGCTGGTTGGCTTGGCGCGCATTGCTCTTTTTACGGACGTCGAGGAGGCGCGGAAGCTCTGTCGCGAGGCCATCGCGGTCACCGAAGGGACGGCCGACCGGGCGGGGCGCTCCAGCGCGATGCATGTGCTCGGGGCCGCGGCGCAGATGGCAGGGGACTTCCTCGAAGCACGCGATATAATGAGCCAGCGAATCGCCCTTGGGCGGGAAATGGGCAACCTCGCCATCGTCAGTATAGAATGCAACAATCTCAGCATGGTCGAGCGCCAGCTTGGAAACCTCGATCGGGCCGAGGCGCTGGCGCGTGAAGCGCTGGAGATCGACTACCAACGCGGGAACGCCCAGTCCATTCCGTGGATGGTCAATGGGCTTGCAGCTGTCGCGAGGGATCGTGGCGAGTTCAAGCATGCGGCGACGCTCATCGGTATCGCCGATGCCGCCATGGAGGCAGCTGGCGGCGCCTGGCCGCCGGACGAACTGGTTCACTACCAGCGAACCGTGGCCACTATCACCGAAGCGATGGGTTCGGCGCAATTCGAGCGGGCGCGCGCCGCGGGTCGTTCAATGACGCTGCCCAAGGCCGTCAACTTTGCTCTCGGAACTCGCTCGGCCGGCTCTTGACGGCCGGTGCCTGACAAGCATTTGTCGCCGAATGGCCGGACGTGAAACGCCACCTCGAACTCCGCCTCGCGCGGCATGCGAAAAAATAGTAACCGGATGAATACACAATGGCCGTTCTAATACGCACCCTTGTTTACGCCACGCTCTTCATCGGCTTCGTCTTGGTCTATCTCCCGGCGCAAGTCTTGTCTTCCGCCGGAATCGGAAAACCGGAACGTCTCGGAGTCGTTCAGTTCGCCGGGATGTTCATTTGCGCCGTCGGCGCGGTCATCGCCGTCTGGTGCATTCTCGCTTTCGCTTTGGAAGGCCGCGGCACGCCCGCGCCGTTCGACCCGCCCCGAAAACTGGTGATGCGCGGGCCGTATCGCTTTGTACGCAACCCAATGTACTTAGGCGCGGGACTGGCCCTCGCCGGGGCGGCGCTCTTCTACGAATCCGCCTCCCTATTGGCCTACACCGCCGGATTTCTTTTGCTGATGCACCTTTTCGTTGTGTTATACGAGGAGCCGGCTTTGCGCCGAAGCTTTGGAGAGGAATACGAAAACTACTGCCGCCGGGTGCGCCGCTGGCTGCCGAAGGTGAGACGGGGGAATTGAGGGCTTGATGCCCAAACCGAATCGCGGCGGATGGAGGACCTGTTCGCGCGGACACAAATACCGCGGCTTTTCCTTCTGCCCCACCTGAATGCCCGGCCGCGCCCGGCGGGTCGCCGCGGCTCGAAAAAAAAGAAATAAGTCCCGCCCGCGTCGTAGCCGCTGAAAGCGGAGAATCCCCTATTCCTTTTTCCCCCTTGGCATTGGGCTTTCCAACCGATACATTTAACACCGAGCGCGCTGGCATAGCTCAGTTGGTAGAGCAGCGGTTTTGTAAACCGAAACAGTGTTGCCAGGCCCTTTCGTCCTGGCCCGTTGAATCACAAGATTTTAGCTGAAAGGTCGTTGGGAAGCAAAAAGTTACGCCGCTTTATCGGGTTTCCATCTATTACTATCCATTACGATGGAGTGCGATATGGTGGGATGTAATAGAGGGGTTGAGCCGTAGCAAAAGTCGTAGCAGCTAAAACACTCGTGCAAAAAAGGCGGGCGGCTTTGCCATCCTAAAGATGAATAATCTCGAGGTCTGGCCGAACGGATTTCAGGTATTCGGCAACCAATCGCCTATGGCATTCTTCCGGGGTCGCTTCGGCGCAAAGTAGGCAAATTCTGTTGCAATCAGCGGTGATTTGGTCGAAGATTTCAGGGATTGGTCTGCTTCTCAACAACAGCGTATATTCCTGCACGTAGCCAGTCCAATCCGAGGTCTGTCTGAAGTTTCTTCGGATTTTGCTTGTTGGGGCGAATTCCTTGATTTGCTGATACTCAATCCCGAGTTTTTCTTCCACGATGGGTCTAAGCTTTGATGCCCTATATTCGCCCGAACCGATAAAGTTCGGGTTTTGCCTCGTGTCGATTATTTTGCGGATGCCATTGCCTTGAATGATGGTACAGAAGAGGTCGAGAGGCTTTTTACCGTAACCGATCGTAAACAGTTTAATAGACATACTTCATGACATCGGCCTGAGTTTCCTATTGGTTAGCCACCTCGCGGCTCCATTTACAAAACTCGCAGCTCCCGTTAAAGTCCGGCAGGGCGCCTTCCAGACACCGCTTCGCCTGCTGGTACAATTCGAATGCCCTTTCTGGACGAGTCTTTAACTGGTGGACTTCGACTTCGAACGGAACGCCTTTATGCAATTCTCCCGTAGCCGGGCTGTAGTAAATGATACAGGCCTCATCGGTCGTTTTGTGGCCGGTCTTCTGAAGCAGTAGCGTATAGGTATCCATTTGGGTCTGGTAATACCTCGCGCTGTAGCTCGTGTCGCCGGGCAGCGAAGCTCTGGTCTTGTGGTCTAATGGAATCAGCGAACCGTCCGGTAGCTGAAGGCAGTCATCCAGCTTTCCGGTGATTTTGAGGTCTATATCCGGCACTTCGAACTTTAGGTTTAGGGATATGGCGGCCAGCTTCCCCTTCACCTTGCCATCAATCAGGGGCGGCAGCTTGCCATCCTTCCTATAGCGATTGAAGTATTCCTTGATTACCAAATCCATTCCACCCGGCAACGAGGGAAAAATTCCCCTGGGCCTGGCAATCTTCTTATTGAACTGAATCCAGAAGCAGCGCGGGCACTCGATGAAGAGGCTTAGGGTGGAGTTGGAAAGGGAGATCATATAAAACCGGCCAATTTTTCCTTACCATTTCCTAATTTGCTGCAGTTCACTGCGCCGGAAATCCGTAAGGCCGTGAAATCCCTTTTCCATTATATTGCTCCAGTGAGCGAATATATAAAACATTTGAAACTAAAAGTAGTCTGAGATTCCCATGTTGCCAAGAGAGCTATTCGACAAACCTGACGTAGCGAAATTTGCGGACCGATATTTTGAGTCGCAGGTTTTTGAAAGAAAACGGGGTTTCACCGCGGAAAGGACAGCCGCGACAATTTCCGCCTTTGCAAACGTTAATCCAGATGGCGGTTTAATCGTCATGGGAATTGAGGATGACGGCCGCGTATCGGGGATTTTCCAGTTCGGCCGGGGGTGGGTGAGTCACGTTCAAAAAAGCCTGAACGGAATAATACCTGTAGCAAATATTTCCGTTAAAACCACTCCTTGCTTGAATGCTGGAGGTGCCCCTGATGAAATTCTTTTAATCCACGCAGCCTTTTCGTCAAGCAGGGTTGTGGAAGTTTCAGACGGTCGAGCTTTCAAGAGAATTGGAGAAGAAACCATTGAGCTCTCAGAGGACGAGAAACGAGAGCTAAGGATTTCCAAAGGTGAGTTGGAGTATGAAAGAGAACCGGTCACCGAATATAATCCTGAACTTTTGGACTCGCACCTAGTGGACGATTTTCTCCACCGAATTAAAGCCAGAGATTCTTTAAGCTTGGAGGTTTCCGCAGAGGACGTCCTTTTGAACAGAAGGTTGATTACGAGAAGAGAGGGTAAACTTTGGATTACTATTGCGGGGGCACTTCTATTTTATAAAGACCCCTGCAATATTATTCCCGGTGCAAGGGTGCGCTTTCTAAGATTTCAAGGGACCGAAGAGCTATTTGGTTCGGAATCAAATATTATTAAGGACTCTTACTTTGAAGGCCCACTGGCACGGCAGATCGCTAAACTGCAGGAGTTTTTACGGACTCAGATTCGAGAATTTAGCTATCTAAACGAGGATGGCAGATTCGTCACAGAGGCAGAATACCCTGAATTCGCTTGGCTAGAAGCCCTTGTAAACGCTATTGCTCATCGGTCATATAATTTAAAATACGCTAACATTTTTGTGAAAATGTTCGATGACAAACTGGTAATAGAGAGTCCGGGTAGCTTTCCTGGAGTAGTTAGTGCATCAAATCTCATCCATTATCCGCGCAATCCGGTCATAATGGATGCGCTTCGCTATATGGGCTACGTAAAGGCCGCGAGGGAAGGAACCCGGAGGATGTACCAAGAAATGGAAAGAATGGAGCTTCCTCCTCCAGAGTTTAAAGGGGAGTCAAGTCAGGTTGTCGTGATTTTGTACAACAACATGGCGGAACGGGAAAAGAAAAGGAGTAAGACAAAAGAACCAATATCCTACGAGGTTGGGAATCTATTCCGTATGCAAATTGACGAGTCGAAGGGCACACTAGACGAAACAGAAAGCAAAATTCGCGAAGAATTTATCAAAAAACTAATGGCTAACGGTTGGGTACTAAGCCCTTTCAGGACATCGGCTCATTCTATAAAGAAAGAGCTAAAAGCAATCGAAGTTAAAGGCACGCTTGTATGCAGTATTCGCAAAGGATTTCGATTTTCATTCAAACGCTATAAGGATACACTGTTTCTCGCGATTGACCCCAAGGTTCAATTAGTTAACCATTTAACTCTGAAACAAATATTGGAAATTGTTCCAGATATTCGCTCGGTGCTTCCACGATATAAAATTCAGGCATTCGACGTCGATAAAGATGCGCATTTAACCATATTGGGCTTAAAGAATGATAAAATGGCCAAGGTCACCATTGACCAGAAAGTATTTGAATTCCCGACTGACGAACTCGTACCAGCCCTACCTGCCGATTTAACCCAACTCGTTCTTAAAGAGGCCTCGTCCACCGTGGATATCCGGAAAGAAATTGCGAGATATGCGAATTTGACAGTTACAGACGCACCTCGGAAGAGGTTTACAGACACCATAGAACTTGCGAATGAACTCGCCGCGAAGATATTTCCCCTCAAGATAGATGGTACAACAATTTACATGAAGCCCGAACCCGCAAACCTAACCTTACCGGTCTTTTATGTAAACAGAGATCTCCGCGAGCCGGCTGCCACCTTTGACCCCCAGGGAACTAAAAAGGAAAGAGAAATTCTGAGCGGCCTTGTTAAGTTTGGCTCTTATGAAAAGCCCGATGCGACCATCTCTCTAATATCACTGGTAACCCCAAGCCAATCTAAGAATATGAATAGGCTTGTTGGCCAGATTGTAAAAGGTAGCTTCAAATTTGCCGGTATGGAGCGTGCTTTCAGTACCAAGATTACGGCCGAGAAAGTCATCACTACAAAATCTCCCGATGATTACCTTGCAGCGTGCAAAGGAGAAGTGCCGCGATTGGATGAAAACAAAATCTATATGTTCCTGGCGTATTGCCCTGAGGGTACCTATTCACGAGAAGACTACTCGGCACCTTATTATACCGTTAAGAAATTTCTTTTGGAGAATGGCATTCTTTCCCAGATGGTGGATGAAGATACTCTAAATAATCCGAAATTCAAAGACTTCAATTTGGCCTTAGACATATTTGCAAAGAGCGGGTTTATCCCATGGGTCTTGGCGGACGGTTTGCCGGACGTAGACCTAATTGTAGGGCTTTCATATTCGTCAATATCGGGAATAGAAAAACCTAACAGGGTAATCGGGTATGTTAACGTGTTCGACCCTTTCGGGAGGTGGCAGTTTTACAGAGGGAGTTCAAAAGCGTTTTCCTATGAAGAAAGAAAGAAATACTTTAGCAAATTAGTTGTAGAAACCGTGGAGGAAATTCAAAAAGATAGAAATATCAAGAAAGTACATATCCATGTTTCCTTTAAACTCAGCAGAGAGATTAAGGAAGAAATTTATAACCAGCTCGCAGCTATTATACCTGGTATTTCAATTCATTTTGTTTGGATTAATCAAGGCCATACGATAAGGTTTTTTGACACGAATCCAACGGGAACTGGAAGCTTTCAGCGTGGATTATATGTTGTCACGTCTAAAGACCAGTTTTTCATCGCCACGACCGGAGAAAACGAGTTAAACCAGCAAAGTCTTGGCACTCCAAAACTTCTTGAAGTTAATGTTTCCTCACTTCCCAGGGAACGTTATCCAGACCTGAAAACTATAGCCTTTCACGTCCTAAGCCTTACTAAACTCAACTGGGCATCGACCAAGTCGTTCTGCAGAGAACCCATTACAATCAAATTTGCGTCTGATATCGCTTACTTAATGAATGCCTTCCTAATGTCATCCGAAAGCTTTGTGTTAAACAAAAAGCTTGAAAAAAAGCCGTGGTTTTTATGACACATTTAAAGTTCCGAGGCCACATTATAACAACGCCCTGTGGGGCAATTAACCTGGGTAGAGTAGATGGGGTGACAAAATGTTAGACATCAAAACGCTTGAAAATTGGCTCTGGGAGGCGGCATGCAAAATCCGGGGAGAAATTGAAGCGCCAAAATATAAGGATTACATCCTCCCTTTGATTTTCTTGAAGCGACTCTCTGACGTTTACGATGATGAGGTTTCGAATTTAGCCGCCGAGTACGGCGACAAAAAGATTGTTCATCAGCTCATTGAAGAAGATCATAGCCTGGTCTGGTTCTTCCTCCCGGAAAAAGTGCGGTGGAACGGCATAATAAAGCAAAGCACCCGGCTCGGCGAGTACCTAACTGATGCGGTTCGGGCCATAGCCAGGGAAAATCCTAAGCTCCAGGGTGTGATTGACATCGTGGATTTCAATGCTGCTACGGCCGGGCAGCGTGTGATTAGCGACGAGAAATTGAAACTACTCGTTGACACTCTGAATAAGCACCGGCTTGGCCTAAAGGACGTCGAACCCGACATTTTGGGTAGGGCCTACGAGTACTTGCTTAGAAAATTTGCCGAAGGCTCAGGCCAGAGTGCCGGGGAGTTTTACACGCCGAGAGAAGTCGCAATTTTAATGAGCCAAATTGTGGACCCCAAAGAAGGGGAAGAGGTCTACGATCCTTGTCTTGGTTCTGGTGGTCTGATAATTAAGTGCTACCTGCGATTTAAGGAGAAATTTGGAGACAATGCGAAAATAAAGCCTCTAAAGTTTTACGGCCAGGAAAATGTCCATAGCACCTACGCCATGGCAAAAATGAATGCCTTCATCCATAGAATGGAAGCAGAAATTGCCTTAGGCGATACGATGAACCGGCCGGCATTCACCGCCTCCGAGGGTTCGCTGAGAAAATTCGACATCGTAGTTGCTAATCCAATGTGGAACCAGGATTTCGTTCAAAGCACGTATGAAAATGATGGTTTCAATAGGTTCGTTTACGGATATCCGCCTTCTTCTTCTGCCGATTGGGGTTGGATTCAGCATATGTTTGCTTCTCTAAAACATCAAGGAAGACTGGCGGTAGTGATTGATACTGGTGCCATTTCCAGAGGCTCGAGGAATGCGGGGTCAAACAGAGAGAAAAGCATACGGAAGGCATTTCTTGAAAATGACCTAATCGAGGCCGTTGTTTTATTGCCGGAAAATCTTTTTTATAATAATACTGCTCCAGGTGTGATAGTAATTCTCACCAAAAACAAGAAACATAAGAGTGAAGTTCTAATTATCAATGCTTCTAAGCTATTTGAAAAAGGAAGACCAAAGAATTTTCTACCTGAAAAAAGCATTAAAACCATAGTCGACCTATTTCACAAGTGGAAGGGAGAAAAAGGCTTGAGTAAGATTATTACAAAGGAAGAGGTGTCTGCAAATGACTATAATCTTAGTCCTTCAAGTTATATCTCACAAAATGGTGGAGAAGAGGTGCTGGATTTGGACGATGCCATAGTGCAAGTTAAGGACGCGGAAGAAGAAAGAAAGCTCGCAGATTATAAACTAAAAAAAGTTTTGGAAGAATTAGGGTTTGAGTGATATCGTGGTGCGAAAAGAAAATCCCCGAACAATAAAGGCTGACCAATTACAGCCTGGTGACCAACCCTTTGGCTGGCGGATTGAAACTGTAATCGGCTGCACCTTGAATAAGCGAGCATCAGTTGGAAAGGTTAAACAGCAACGCTATAAAAAGCAAGGTAAGTATCCTATTGTGGATCAAAGTCAAAAGCTAATTGCAGGTTTTTGGGACCAGGAAGAAGACGTATATAAAGGGAATCTTCCTGTGGTCGTATTCGGAGACCATACTAGGATTGTTAAGTATATCGACTTTCCATTCGTGTGTGGAGCTGACGGTACGAGAATTCTGATTCCTGATACCCAGATTGTATTTCCTCTTTTTCTTTACTATTCCCTCTTATTTATAGATATACCGAGCAGGGGATATAACAGACACTACTCGTTACTAAAAGATAGGGCTTTGCGGTTACCGCCTTTGCCTGAACAAAAGAGTATTGCCGTCGTACTGTCCGCCATTCAAGAATCAAAAGAAAGGACAAAGCAGGTCATTGGTGCTTTGCGAGAGCTAAAAACATCTCTAATGAAGCATCTGTTCGATTTTGGGCCCGTAAGGTTGGAGGAAATCGGCAAGGTAAATCGTAGAGAAACCGAGGTCGGGCTGATTCCTAAAACATGGAAAATTACAAAAATATCGGATGTTGTAGAAAACACACCCTACGTAAACGCCAGACGCCCCCTTAGTATGAAATTTAGATATGTGGATGTGTCTAGCGTTAACAATGTCTCTCTTAAAATTGAATTAACAGCTACTTACGAAGGCCGGAAGGCTCCCAGCAGGGCGCGGAAATGGATTAAGAATGGCGACGTAATAATTGCTACAGTGAGGCCAACTCTGAAAAGAATTGCCCTGATAGGCCCAGACTTAGACGGTCAAATTTGTTCTACCGCATTCTGCGTTTTGAGGGCAAATAGCGGTGCGATGGATAATAAATACCTCTTTTATGCTATCCAGAGAGATGCCTTCATCGAAAATCTTGGAAAACTACAAAGGGGCGCAAGCTATCCTGCCGTTACTGACAAGGATGTAAAGAGTCAAAAGATACCGCTCCCGGATCCGAGCGATCAACTACAGATTTCCCTCATCCTGTCTGCGCTTGATGAAAGAATAGCTCAAGAAGAAAAAAAGGCGGAAACGTTGGCACAATTATTTCAGTCGATGCTTCATTACCTAATGACCGGTATAGTGAGGGTCAACCATTTGAAGTTAGAGGTTGGGCATGGCTAAGCTTGGGGTTGAAAGGACTGCAGTGCAGGCTCCACTAGTCCAATATGCATGCGAAATAGGATGGGAATACGTTGGGCAAGAAGAAGCTCTAAGGCTTAGGGGAGGGAAGACCGGCCTGCTCTTTAAAGAGGTTTTTACCGATCAAATACTCAAACTCAACTCCGACTTTATTGACCACCTAATGATTGAGGAAATCATAAAGAAACTTGAGAGATTACCTGCCAGGATTGAAGGCAATCTACAGGCCTGGGAATACCTGCGGGGACTTAAAACCGTGTTCGTGCCTGACGAAAAGAGAGAAAGAAACGTCAAATTCATTGATGAGGACATCAAGAGCAATGGTTTTCACGTGACGGACGAATTTGAGTTTACGAATGGAACTCATACGAATCGGTATGACGTTGTCTTTTTGATTAACGGCGTGCCCGTTTTCTTCGTAGAGACCAAGGCTGCTCACAAACTGGAAGGCATTCAGGAGGGCCTTGACCAAGTCAGAAGGTACCACAGAGAAACTCCGGAGGCCATGACGCTGTTTCAGATTTACACCCTGACTCACATCATACAATTTTTTTACTCAGCCACTTGGAATTACTCGCACAAAACCTTGTTTAACTGGAAAAGGGAAAGCCAGGAAAAGGACTTTGAGAATTTGGTAAAGGCTTTCTTCGACCGAAAGGCCGTGGTCGGTACGCTCCTGAAATACATCCTGTTTACAAGGCAGGATGACGAACTAAAAAAGGTAATTCTAAGGCCTCATCAGATGAGAGCAGTCGAGAAAATTGTAGAAAGGGCCGCCCATAAAATCAAACACAAGGGCCTAATTTGGCACACGCAAGGAAGTGGAAAAACGTACACAATGATTGTGGCGGCACAGGCCATCTTAGAGAATCCCTTGTTTGAAAATCCCACCGTCATTCTGCTTGTGGATAGAAACGAGTTGGAAACCCAGCTTTTTGGCAACCTCTCCTCAGTGGGGTTTGAGGATTTGGAGGATCGAATAATAAAGTCAAAAAAACATCTCCGGGAGCTTTTGGAAAACGATACGCGGGGCCTGATCGTTTCGATGATTCACAAGTTTGAGGGAATGCCTCAAAACGTCAATACAAGGAAAAACGTTTTTGTACTCGTGGACGAAGCACATAGAACAACGACGGGGGATTTGGGCAACTACTTAATGGGCGCGCTTCCAAACGCCACGTATATCGGATTCACTGGAACGCCGATTGACAAGACCGCTTACGGAAAGGGTACCTTCATAGTTTTTGGAAAGGAAGACCCGCCCAAGGGCTACTTGGACAAGTATGGTATGGCCGAGTCCATTGAAGACGGAACAACGGTAAAACTACATTACTCCTTGGCCCCAAGCGAACTAAGGCCGGAAAAAGCCGTTTTGGAGAAGGAATTTCTAAGCTTGGCTGAAGCTGAAGGCATAAGTGACATCGAAGTATTGAATAAAGTTCTAGAAAGAGCCGTCACTTTAAGAAACATGCTCAAAAACAAAGAAAGAGTCCGAAAAGTGGCGGACTACGTTGTCAAGCATTTTAAGGAATATGTCGAGCCAATGGGCTATAAGGCGTTTCTGGTAGCGGTTGACCGCGAGGCCTGCGCCCTTTACAAAGAGGAGTTGGACAAGCGTCTGCCAAAAGAGTGTTCTGAAGTCGTCTTTAGCCCATTTCATGAGGACGAACCTCAGTTGAGAAAATATCATTTATCTGAAGAAACCGAAAAGGCAATCAGGAAAGCGTTTCGTGTACCGGATAAGCTGCCCAAGATACTAATAGTTACCGAGAAACTTCTGACGGGATTCGACGCGCCGATTCTTTACTGCATGTATCTGGACAAACCCATGCGAGACCACGTCTTACTTCAGGCAATTGCCAGAGTTAACAGGCCGTATGAGGATGGGGATGGAAGAAAAAAGACCTGCGGATTCGTGCTTGACTTCATAGGCATCTTTGACAACTTGGAAAAAGCCCTGGCTTTCGATTCCGGAGATGTTAGCGGAGTGGTAAAGGACATCGAGATCCTTAAAGAGCGGTTCGCCTCGCTCATGAAAACTGCCAGAGTGAGATACCTTAAACTAATTGAGGGCAAGAACCGGGACAAGGCCGTTGAGGCCGTGCTGGAACACTTCAAAGATGAGGATGAACGTCATACCTATTACGGCTTTTTCAAGGAAACCGCAGACATTTACGAGGTGCTGTCTCCAGACGCCTTCTTAAGGCCTTTCATAGACGAATTTGATACCTTGGCGCGCATGTACAGAATAGTAAGGGAAGCTTATGACCCCGGGATTCCAGTTGACAGAGAATTTACCAGAAAGACCGCCAAGCTGGTCCAAGAGCACACAAAGAGCGGCGTGATAAATTCCAGTTTAGAGGTTTATGAAATAAACGAACACACCCTGAAAAAGCTGGAGGACAACAAGGCCTCTGACACCGAAAAGGTATTTAACCTGCTCCGAAGCATTGGACTTGCCATTAAAATAGGCGAGAAAACGGCCCCTTACCTCATTTCTATCGGTGAGAAAGCCGAATTGATTTCAAAGCTCTTTATCCAGAGACAGAAAGACACGCAGGAAACCTTGGAGGAGCTGAAAAGGCTCATCGAGGAAATTAATTCCGCGAAACGCGAACAAGAGAAGAAAAAGATGCCGGTGGACATCTTTTCTGCCTATTGGGTTTTGAAGGAGCAAGGCATACCCGAACCGGAGGTAGCTGCCAACGAAATACAAGAAGTCTTTGAAAAATATCCTTTTTGGAAAACTACAGAAGAATACGAAAGAAAAGTCAAACAACACATTCTTAAGATTCTTGGGAAATCAAAGTTGAACGTGAAATTGTCCGTAGAACTCACAACTAAAATAATCCGAATCTTAAAAGGTGTCTGAGCATGATTTCGATTGCCGAATTCAAAAAGGAAGTCTTAACGTGGGCAGAGGACATTCGGGCGCAACCTAAAGAAATCCACGTTAGACAAATGTGGAGGAAGTGGGCCAGCTGCTCCACAAAAGGACGTTTGACTTTCTCCTTTGCGCTTCTAAACCAATCCTTAGATGTCAGGTCAAAGGCCGTCGTTCATGAGCTTTTACACCTTAAGTATCCGAACCATGGAAAAATGTTCAAGTCGCTGCTGATATCCCACTTGACTAAAAAAGGAATCGATGCTAGGGAAGTGGAATTATAGACAAATGGGCTGTCATGCCAAGTTTTTAAGTTCTGCCGTTTAATTCAGTACCATGATAACCGGCCGGGCCGTAATTGAGTGCCCCTTCTGCCATAAGGAATGCGTAAGTGCCTTTCACAAGCCAAGCTATCTACAAGGCCGAAAAAGCAGCATTTCCAACAAATCAATAATGAAATATTATCGCATTCCGGAATCCTATACGGTAGCTGGCGATTGTCCAAATTGTGGTGCAAAAGAGAAAGACATTCAGAAGGCCGTGGATGGAGAACCGACTAAAAAGTTGACACATGAGGAGAGAATTCGCAGGCTCAAAGAGGCGGGAATTCCGACAACGGTGGAATTTTGAAATTCCGTCAAGGTCGTCCATTGGTTTTTCGGAAGAAGGTTGCTCCGTAGAGCATCTTCGCCATCTCCGGGTCGGTTGACTTCCATAGCCCGGTGTTGTCTTCAACAATTAGTTCGTCCACCAATGGTTCCAGTTCTTTCAGCAATCCTACCGCCCGCGCGTGGGCAGTAAAACCTGTCTCCTCCATGTAGGTTGGCAAAAAGCTGTGGCATCGCCAGTCATTTTCGCCAAACTTTCCGAAGATGAAAGTAAGCAGGGCGACGTCCCATTCCAAGTCAATGGCGACGCCCTTGAAGTAAGAGGGGACCTTACCATAAACCGAACCGCAACCTCTGCCCCATTTGTGGTAACAGCGTTTCAGACGGGAATAGACGTCCTCTTCGACCGAAGCCTGATTCTCGTCCCAACCCGGCTCAAATGGGAAGTCCGCCTTATAGGTTTTGTAATCTTCCTTCACGAAACGCTCGACTATCTTGTCTATCTTTTCCACGCTGTTCACGGATGCCCTATAATACAAAGACAGTTTCATGTGAATCGATTAGTAAATTTGATTGAGGCCTGATGCCTGCAAAGTTCCGAGCATGTTATGAGGGCTTTGCTGGTTTTAATTCTCTCAAATGCTTAGGAGTCCACAAGCCGGTAGTCTCTTCAACGTCTAAGCTGTCCACGAGGGGTTCCAACTCTTTCAAAAAACTAATTGCCGTTTCGTGGGCCTTGTAGTTCGTCTCTGCCAAGTAGGTTGGCAGATAGTTGTGGCAACGCCATTCGGCCTCGGAAAACCTCCCAAAGACGAAACTCAGCGAACCCGCAATGGGGTCGAGGTCCAACACTATTCCCCTGAAATGGCTTGGCGTCCTCCGGTATATGTGGCGGCAAGCCCTGGCCCACTCATGATAGACGTTGCGGATGCAGGACTCCCGGTCAGCGCCGACTATGGGAGTGGTGTACGTAATCAATTCCGGGTCAAAAGGGAAATCCACTTTGAGCGGGTTATAGCGCTCCTGGTCGAAGTGTTTGATTACGTCGTCTATCTTTGCGGGGTTTCTCACGAATGCTCGGTAATAGATTGAAGGTCTCATGATCATTAGCGGGAAGGGTTCGAGGCCAGGCAGGTGAGGCCGACAAACTTAACCTACGAAACTGTACTTTGCGTCCAGTTCATCCACGAAGGCTTCGAGTTGCCTGAGGAGACCGATTACCTCATAGTTAACGGCCGGTTCTCCGATTCCCGTCTGATAGGGGAAATATCCGTGGCAGCGCCATTCATTGTCCGCAAATTTGCCGAACACGAAGGCCAGCTTTTTTGGTGTGCCGTCCGGTTCCAGTATGATCCCTTTGCAGTAATTGGGCGCTCGGCCCTGGTAAACCTGGCGGCAGGCCTTCGACCATTCCAAAAGGCCCTGTTTGAGCTTTAATTCAAAACTCTTTCCGTCCGGTGCTTGGACGCCGTTATCCGATTGTTCAAGCGAAAGTGCGACTTTCGCCGGCTTGTAGCGTGGCTGGTCAAAGTATTTAATCATCTGGTCAATCTTGCCCTCGTCCTTCACCAAGGCCGTGTAGTAAACTCCTTCCATAGCTCCTCATCACCAATTTGCCGTCATTCTCCTCCGGTCAGCTCGTCAGCGGCATGGTTGAACAGTTTCGTCCGGTAGTCGATGGTTCCGCCGTCCGTGGATTGTTCCCGCCAGTAGTTGAGCATGACCTGGAGTTCCTTTTCAATCCTGTCCCGGTTCTGAATGAACCTGAGGTTGATTAGTCCGCCCTGCAGGATGGCAAGAGGGCAATAATCAGGCTTTCGGTAGAAAGCCTCTTCGCAGGAAGGGCAGACCATGCAGCCGTGGCCTTGGTAGGCATTTTCACCGGCCCTTGGCCTGAATTGATTGATGACGTTCCGGTATTTCTCATTCTCGGGTTCGTCATACCAGTCATGGGCATCACATAGTGTGAGCATTCCAGAGTTTTTCCCACAGCAGGGGCAAACCATTGAGGGGGCTTCATGTTCCACCATACCTCACTCGAGCTTTGAGTTTTTAAGCCACTCTTGAATGTAATCGTCGACCTCGTGCTTGGAGTCGAATATCTTGGCTTCGTGGACCTTGTATCTTCTTCCCGTGAGTTCGACTTCCTTTGGGTCATCAACCGGATATATCACCTCAATCTGGTAGCGGCCTTCAGACAGTTCGTAAAACGCCAGGGTAAACTTTTCTTTCATTAAGGTCTCTCTTGCGCCTAAAACGGCAGGTCTTGTTCCTGGCCAGGGCCTGCCGGAGGGCCATCGGCCTGGCCTGACGTGGATTCTTCCGGGGTATCTGGCCCTTCCTTTTCCTTCCTTTTCTTCTTCCGGCCCAAGTTGAGCACGTATTTCTCGAAGGTCTTGGAGAGGTCAATGGTGTATTTGGCCATGTCTTCCAAATCCATTTCTCCTTGGTTCGCTGCCGTGACTATGGAGGTGGCCGACCTTAGACAGCTAAGCCGGGCGATTTGGCGGTTCTTTCGGGTGTCGTATTCCAGAAAAGCGTCGATGTCGTCCTCGCTGGTCGGTGCGCCCTCCTTACCGTCCCCATTAGGCGGTCTCTCCTTGGCCGGTTCGATTAGTTCGATGTCCCTTAAGTTGGCGAATTTTCCGTTAATCTCGTAGGTGAATTGTATCTTGTCCCCCACGTGGTAGGTCTTAATGAACTCCTTGTCCCAGGCGCTGTAGATCTGCCCGTCGATGGTTACGGTCGCGTATCTCTTCCCTCTTCGGGAAAACTTTACCTCGATGTCCTCGATTTGCCCGATGACAATGTCTTCCATCAAACCACCCGTAGATGGTTTGAGAGGGGATTCTTAAAAGGGTAGGTCGGGCGTATTGCGAATTGTGCCGGTCAGGCAGCGTTCAGATACGCCATGCTATCGACCGTAGAGGTCTGATAAGGATTCAACCCTAAATATCTTCTTTAGCGCCTGGGAAGTGGAGAGGAAGCAATGCTCGTTAAGGTAGAACTCCGACAACTGAATCCGGGTAAGCCGGCCAACTCCTCTTGCCGAATTCTCTATTGGTTTGATGGTCTTAACTTCTTTCAGCACGCCCCTGTTGGCCAAGTACTTTAACTGCCCCCTAACCTTCCAGTAGCTTTCCGGGAGGCCGGAGCGGGCGAGCTGTCGGAGGTACCAGGTCACGGAGGGGCTGTTTGACACCAAGAAGCCGTTCTTTAACAGGACGTAGTTCTTCAATCCGAACAGCGCCAGATACGGCCTTAGCCGCGACCTTCTTGGCGACAAAACCCTTTCCAGATATTTCACCTGCGCTTCAAATTCTAACCGCTTCCAATTCATGACTACACCAAGGGGGTCCCGCAATAGAGGCACAATTGTACGCCGTAAGCGAGGTCATCTCTCGACACTTCGTGCTTCACGAGACATAGAGGGCAAATCAATACGACCGATTGAACCTCCGAGCGGTAAATGCCCATATTTCCGGATTGAACTGGATGCGTATAAAAACTTGGCATTCGCAGGTGCGAATTGTGCGCTTGGAGTTCGAAGTTGTAAGGCAGTCAATTGATTCTAAACCTGATTAGGAGACGCAGCGTTCGATTCAAAAACCGGGTAGCAGGAGCTGATTTGGGTCGTATCGTGCCTTTTTCCGGGTTCTCCTCGTGAGATAGCTGGCGGGATTGACGTAAAAGAGCTTGTTCTGGACTATTTCTTCCTTTGGGGCCGGGACGTTGGATTTATTCAGCTTTGACCATACCTGCTCAACGCCGTCGATTTCCAGGCCTTCGAGAAGGGCCTTTGCCATCTCCGTGCTCACGTCTTCTCCGGCGGTCATTGCCAGCAGGCCCTCTTCCGAGAATTTGCCCTCTATGGCGAGGGAGGCCTCGAGCTTCGAGCCCATGAGCTGCAGGGCTTTCTCCTGCATGGTGGATTCGTAAAAAAGGTAATAGACCTTCACGTCTTTGTCCTGACCGATTCGCCACGACCTCCGCGAGGCCTGTCTCAAGGTGAAAACGCTGTATCCGGTCTGGTAAAACACCAAGGTCGGGAAATCGTAGAGGTCTAAGCCGGTCTGAACCAGCTTGGGGTTCGCCAGAACCACCTGAACGCCGGATTTCACTTTATCGTGAATCCAATCCTCCCTTGCCTCCGGGTCCACGGAATACCTTAAAATGTCGGTATTGATGCCCTCGTCAAAGAGGAGCCGCTCAAGCCTTGAGGTTACGTCTTTTAGGCCGGTGTACTGGCAATAGGTAAAGACCTTCCTGCCTTGCGAAACCTCTCCTTTTACCAGGTCAATGAGCTTCCGCTCTTTGTTATAGACCTTGTCCTTGGGAAGGTTTATGGGGGTTGCCACGACCTTCTCGGTCTGAGGGAACAGTATCGGCCCGTTGTCAAACGGCCTGTCAGGATAGGCAAGCAGGGCGTTCAGGTAGGTGCTGAGCAGGGCCTTGCTTCCCCGGCTGAGGGCGGACTTAACGGCTGCGGACAGCGTGTCTTGAAGCGCTCCGTAAGCATCCTGAAGCTCCTCGTCCATGCTGATCCGGATGACCTCCTCTGAAATCGGGGGCAGGTCTGGGGCAATGTCTTCCAGGGACAAAAACACGGTTTTGTCAAGCAGGTGTTTTGAGAATATCATGGGGGAGATGCCCGGCTTGCGCTTCAGGATTGAATATTTTCTCTTCCCTTTCGAACAGAGGTTGTCCTCTGGACGGGACTTGGTAATCCTCTCCAGCACCCCGTATTTTGCCATCCATTTGGAAACCTCCTCGTACTCGATGTCCTCCCGTTTGATGGTGTGTGGGGAAAGTCGGTAAAGTACGTAGTAGATGTCATCGGCATATCCCCCAAGCAGGGTCCCGGTAAGCGCTACCGTTTTACCGCAGGCGCTTGACAAAGCCCCGAAAGAATTTCCCTGAGCACTTGCGCCACCCTTCAGCTCGTGCACCTCGTCGGCAACGAAGAAGTCGAAATAGCCCTTAAGGTATTTCTTTATGTAATCAGACAGCGCGTATCTCCTCATCTTGCACCCGTCCGCCTCCCACAGAGGGGCATCGCATGCGGGACACCATCTCTTGCTGCTTTTAAAGTACTCTTCTGTTGCCGGCGTTTCGTCCTTGTCAAGAATTTGACCAAAGCAGTCCGGGCAGTGGTAATTGCCGTTTTTGCTGAGAACGGCGGGTTTCCAAGCGTAACCGAGCTTGGCCCTGTCCTTGCTCACGATGACGTATTCGGGATGGTCCGGCTGATTCGTATCCAGAGAGAGGAGGTCCTTTAAATGTCGCACGATGTTTGCCTCTGCGTCGGGAATCGTCTCCAGAATCTCCCGCTGCCATTTCTTCACCAGGTGGCCCGGGCACATGACCAGAGTCCTCGCGGGTCTTCCGTCGTTGTTATAGACGTAGGGGACGGAGGCCCCTATGAGGGACTTGCCGCAGCCCATCTCGCCTACCACGATAGCCGAATCGTAATCCCGGAGAAGATTTGAAAGCCCCATGATGGCGTCACCTTGGGCCTGGTATGGTTTCCTCAAGAGCGTGTGCAGTTTCCCGTCCCACTTGTCTCCGGGGTTGAAAATGGGTTCAGCGGTTTGTTTAATCTTTTCGACAAGCGTGGCTCCGTACGTCCTCAAATAGTCCGTCACGTCCTTTATTTCACCGAGCATTCAAACCCCTAAAACTCTATTTCGCCATTCCTGATCCCTTCCGAGATGAAGGCATCCAGCTCCTCCTCCCTGACGGAAAGCCTTATCACCCTCCTGGAGCCCAAAAGCTCGTCCAGGCACTTTTCCCGACGAATTTTCCCGTATAGCCACTCAGACCACTCCGGAATCAAGGGAACCGAGTAATCCCCCCTGACGGAATTGTAGACCAGTGCCGGCGCGTCTTCATCCCTGTCAACGTAAAGCAGTTTATCTCCATTGTAAGAGGCCTTAAAGAAAACGTCTGCAAGCACGATTTGATGCAGGAGGTTGTTTCCCAACGTGGTACCGAGGATTCGGTATCGATGGGAGAAGTCCTGCCGGACCGACGTGTTCTTGCGCCCGATTATCCGGATTTCCCTGCCGGTGACCAGAGCCGCCGTTATCGCCTTGACCTTAGCCTCATAACCGGCAACGGACATCAGATAAAGGCGGGACTCTTGGTCATAAGCGTATCCGTCCGTGTAAGCCTCGACATCCACCCCCTTCCAGTGCTCGGCATACTTTACCTTCTCGAGCATGAACATCACATTAGGGTCAGAATGTCTCCATCTCTCTTCAGGACCTTAATGGACACCTTGTAACTCTCGACCTCCCGTTCGACCAACGTGTTCCCCTCGTACTCCTCGAACTTGGAGCTGACCTTTTCCACTTTGCCCCTCACGATGTGCTTGTCCGGGCCGTCGGCGACCACGCCGTCAAGGCATCCGTTGGCAAGGAGCAATCCGATGTGGCCCCTGTGCAGGGGGAGGGGAGGCCGGCCCATGTAGCCGTCCGTTGCTTCGGCGTTTTCAATCATTTTCTTCCACAGGATTGAAGATTCCAGTTCCCTCTCCAACTCCTCCTCGTCAATCAGGGAGGAGCGAAACAACTGAACCGGACCTGAAGGGGGAAGTTTGTAAATTGGTTCGTCCAAATACGGAATTTCCGGGAGTGCACGGCCTGGAATGGCTCGCAATCTTTCATATTCATCATCGTCCAGAGCCGCTTCCTGTTTTTTGGTTCCGAACAGAACGATTTGTCCGAAGGTCTCATACTCCTCGTCCGGGAATCGGAACACGTTGAACTTCTCGATTCGATAGGAGAGTATCTTGGCAACGTCATCGTTGAGCCGTTCCTGAGGAATCAGGTAAACCATCAGGCCAGCCGGCTGGAGATATTTCACGGTGCTTTTGAGGAAAGTTTTCTCTTTCCTTTCTCCCGCATTGACGCTATCCCAATCGTAAGGTGGATTCAGGTAAAGGCAGGCAAAGGCGCCGTTGCTGATTCTGGCATCCTCGTAACTGCCTCGGATGACGTGGTCGAGATTCTTCTTTGCTCGTTTTGCCCTGTGCTGGTCCAACTCGATGCCATAAGTTGTTGCCTTGGCGTCACCCTTCAGTTTTTTCAGTGCCAACCCTTCCCCACAGCAGGGGTCTAAAAGATTTACGTTGTCGTCGGGAAAACCGATGTAAGACCTTATTCTTTCAACCACCGTTTTGGGCGTCGGGTAATAGCCCATCTTGATTGCTGCTTCGGGTCTCATGCTGATTGAATCAGCCAAAAGCATAGTTATCGTTACTAAAAGAGCGTGCCGTTTATGCTGGAAGGGTTGGGTGGTAGCCGAGTTCTTGTCGAATACAAGAAGAATAGTTGGTAGTTAAGGGGAAGGCCTGCTAAGGGAGAAGAAAGCTAAACAGATTGCCCGAGAACGATGCGGGTTGTACCTTCGTTTACGAAAGAACGGACTGCAACTGCTTTAAGCGCTTTTGGAATTCGGGATCAGAGTCCTTCAATTCCTGGAGCCGTGTCTGAATAACCTTGTCCTTTAACCCCACCGTCATCAACTCGTCAAACGCCTGCCTCTTGGAATCGAGGTCGAGAAGGGTCTTCAATTCCAGAGCCGAGGCGCATTTGCCGCAAAAAGAAAAGTCGGGAGGGTTTATCCATTCGCACTTTTCGCATTTTTTGGGTTTGAGGACGGCCTCCGGAGATTTGTCCTTCTCCCTCAAGCCGTAAAGGCCAAGAATCGCATTATCCACGTCCCTCCCTGAAAGGTGAACGTAGATAGACGCCATGTCGGAACCCTGAGTCCATCCAAAGAATTCTTTCATCTGGGCCTCGGTTAAATACTGTGCTAACTGAGTTGCCCTACTGTGTCTAAAAAGGTGGGGATGAATCCGCTTCCGAATTCCGGCTTTCCGGCCCGCGGACTTTAAAACCTTGAGTGCTCCGCTGTAGCCGATAAACTCAAACTGTTTGTTTCTACCATCCTTGAGCCAAAGCGGAAAATCGGGGTTTTTGGAAGCCGGATGCATTTGAAGCCAGTTAACGAGCGCCGGACAGGAGGCTATTAAGCGGACTCGGCGCATACCGGTTTTGCCAGAAACGATGATGAAAGCACCATACTTGTCAAATTGAACGTGCTTTACTTTCAATGTCAGGATTTCGCCTATTCTGCAGCCGCTCTCGTAAAGGACATGTATTAGCGCCCGGTCTCGGGAGTGGCCGGCAGCTTGAATCATTCGCTTTACCTCTTCCTCGGTCAATAACTCATCGGGTAGCAGGTGACTGTTATTTTTTCGCGTCGTTTTAATCCAGCGAACCTCTTCAGGATACGTGTCGCCACCCCTCAGCCATCTGAAAAACCTCTTCAGGGTTATGCGGTAATCCCTTTTAGTCCATTCGGAATGGTCGCTCCTTTCTAAGCGGGTTAAATACCTTATGAGGTCATCTTTTACAAGCTTGTCAAAATCTTTGCCAGTTTCTTGGGCGATGCGAAACAGAATCGTAACGTATTTAATGATTCTGACCTGGCTCAACCCTTCGCTAAAGCACGCATCGTGATACCTTAGAATCAGCATTTTATTCTCGGCCGAAAGGTTCGGGGAACTTCTAACTCGCCCTAATAACGCCTCAATTTGTTTCTCGTAATTCTTCAGCTGGATCTCGTCTTTCACCTACATTATTTCGCGCAAGGGCTTATAAAGCTTGGGGGCTTCTCACTGCAGGTGTAAAGCCCCAGGGGTGGGAGGGAAAAGAAATCCATAGCCCCCGACGGCATATTCGGCATTGGACCGCTTGCAAAAGTAGGACAGCTCAATTTTCTTCAAAAAGAAGGTGCCGTAATATTCTGGCCCATTCCGGCAACTTGTCCAAGAGCTCCTGGTCGGATTTCATCGCAAGAGATTACAGGCAAGCGAATAAAACTATGACCGAGGAGTGGTGCGAATTATGCTTATAGATTAAGGGGAGAACAACGCGGAGATGGCCAGGCGTCGAGACTTCGACGATTGTTAACAACAACTAACTACTCAATGACGTAAAACTTTCTAACGTTTCCTTCTTTCACCCTTGCCGGTTCAACGCGAATGAGGCCCAGGTCCCGAAGTCGGCTCACATATTTCGAGAACGTCCTGACCGCTATCGGCTCGCCGCCTTTCTCCTTAGTTTGAAGCATATAGGTTTGCCACAAGCTGCCAGATACGATTCCGGGGTTATCCTTTACCAGGTTATACAAAAGGCGATGGTCGGGAGTGAGCGTTTCAAGGAGGTACGTCCTTTTCCAGTTTTGAGCATTCTTCCAACCGTTACGAATGTGGCTTTCGGCGATGACCTTATCCCGGTTTATTTGAGCATCGTTGGCCGCGTCCTTCAAAGTCTGGATGGCTACTCGAGCGTCGCCCCCGGACAGATTGACGATCTTCTCCAGCAATTGACGGCTCCAGGTGCCCGGAGTGAGGGAGAGGTCAGCTCTTTGGCTAATAATCTCCAGCAGGTCGGCTTTCGTGTAAGGATGAAACTCCACCTGAACCGGATTCAAGCGCGACTTTACCCGCTCTTCGAGGGTGTAAAAGGCCAGCTTGTCGTTGGAAATGCAGAGCAGCCCGACCTTTCCCAAGGTGGAGAGCGCGTAAAGAATGGTATTTCGCTCTTTGGGTTCGGGCTTGTCAATTTCGTCCAACACGATGATGAAGGGCTCGGACTGAATGTGACGCTGGAACTTCATCAACTTGTAGGTCGTGCTGGATTGGGCCGTATGGAGAAGCCGGAGGTCCGTCACAATTTTTTCCATAATGAAATGCAAGGTATGAGATTCCCAGCAATTGACGTAGACGCCATTAACGTTCGCTTCCTGGCGCATCTGCTTGAGAACGTATCTTGACGTGGCAGTTTTTCCTGAACCGGAAGCCCCAAATAGCCAAGCGTGCATGGGTTTGTTCCGGGACAGGGCAGGCGTCAGGCTATGGCCAAGAGCCTTAAGTTGCCCTTCTCGACCGGGTATTTTTTCTGGTAAATAGTCTTCAGCTAAGAGGTCGGGGTTAACTATAATACTGGCAGATTCCCGGGCAACCATGCAAAATTGTTCATTTTGGGGCATTAAAAGAAATCCGGGTGGTAGGGTGCGTTTTGTGCCGCTTATTGCAAACCTTATCGCACCTGGTGTAGGGCGTGGACATGTTAAGGAGGTGGGTCAAGACTTCTTGAACAACGCGCGAATTAGCTGCTTTGATCAGGCAAGCGCAGGCTCAATGTCCCTCAGTCAGTTTCGACGCAATAGCAGGTCTTCTAACTGTCGATAGTATACCACTCTTACGGGACTTTTAACCAAATAGGTCGCAAGGCTCTCCGTATCTAACACTATTAACGGCGTCACCTTCCAACGGCCTACTCTTACCAAGCTTTGATCACTTGAAGCCAGGACTTCTCTAATATGTTCCGCGGTCCACTTTGCTCGTTCCTGGTGCTTTTCGACAGTCGACTTTTTGCCATTATGCGGATGAAAAAGTTCTCTTAAGTCCTTAGCCATCTCCCAAGGGGTTCGTGCCGCAGCTAAGTCCTTCGCTTCAATGACAACGATTTCGTGGTATTTCGGAATTATGACTAAGACATCAATGTCGCCGAGAGACTGACCAGGTTTATACTCGATTGGGAGCCCGTCTATTTTTTTAACCCGCTTTCGAACAATAGCGCCGGGTATTTTTTCGCAAAGTTCAGCGACTTGGTCATTAAATTGCTTAGCTTCACGCTCTCGAAATTTGTTAAGGTATATTGTCATTTCTTTGGTTTGTGCTCGAAGGCGTCCGCCCAAGCAAAGCCCCGTTAGATATCCAATGGCGCGATAAGTGTGGCGGTTGCCCCATAGGACCTCCGTTTTCCCGTTCGTCTCCCGCAATACGAGCGGTCTGCGAAGATACGACACCTCTCGATTAAACCGCCACGGATAAACCTCTTCCCTTCGATAGGGATGTGGGTCTAAAAAACTATCCCGCGGACCAAGTGAAAACAACTTCAATGCGGCAGCCAGTTGTTCCTCATTCCAGGTCAACTGTTGTTTCAGCCAGGTAATGAGAGCGCCTCGGTCCGAAGTCTTTGGTTCGCCTTCAGCCTGATTACCAAACCTAATCATGGCGGATAGAAATGCTACTAACTCACTGAGGCTGAAGCCAAATTCATGCTTAACGGCAGCTTCCAACGCCTCTGCTTCTGATGGATTTTGCGACGAGTCACTTTTGCGCCATGTGCGCTCCCATTGCTTCGTGCTCCGGACAACCTCGGCCGCCGCAAATTCACCTAAAAATGCCTCTTGAGCCTTCCTGTAATGCTCTTGGTCGACCCCCAAACGGGCGGAAGGAAGGACGTCAAGGGTTATATCAGCAAGCTTGAGATGGATGAGATCGCTTAAGGTGCCCCAATTTTCAATTTCAGCCGCGATCCCTAATAAATAGTCGTACATGGCAAGGCTCATTGGACGGACCCCTCTTGGAGGCCTTGCTGCCACATATTCAATCAAGAATCTACTTGCAAGCGCCGCCTTAGCAAGATCTGATTGTTCCTTGGCAATATCGCGCTGGAGATTCTGGCCGACCTCGAAACAGGCGATGCGAGTGGGAGTAGTAAATTTGGTGAATTCCTGCTCGTAGACAAGTCGTTCATTGTAAGCCACAAGCCAATCCATCAGCCCGTCCGGTGACAAAGTCGAAATTACATTTTCTAATTTATCAAATAAGTCCTTTACTACGATGTCCAAGATGGAGGTTCGCTCTGAATCGGCAATCTTGCCAACGCGAATGGTAGATTGACTGGAGAGGTATGTCCCAACTTCATCAAGCAGTTGGCTCTCAACTACTGCCTGAACCAAGCGCTCACGAGGTAGTCCATTTTTTACCAAAATTGGATTATCAACGGTAGAATAGAAAAAGAGCTTCTTTTTCGCTCCCAAAGGTGCATAGGTGTTGAGAAGTTCATCAATAGCGGCCACTGACAACGATCCGCCACTTAACATGCTGAACCCATTAAGTAATTCACGCAGGATGGCTCGTTCCCCTGCATTGTCGGCTCCCCTTAATCGTTGTGCAACGCTCCAACCGACTGATACACGGAGATGACTCCGCCCTAGAAGGTCATACTTAAGCATTTCATCCGGGGTTTCTTGGCCTGGGTTTTCAAACCACTGCACCCCGTCAGACAGTTTGAGGGAAATTCTCAGATGTTTAAGCCGGCCGACTATACCCTGTAAGTGAGGACCTAGCCCGGCAGTCAGTTGCCACATCCAGTAAGCCACCATATCCATAAATTGCCAATGCAGCTGACGATACTGACCCCTAGGTACGTCTTCCGAAGCTGTAATCCAAACATTGATTGGCAACCCCTCAACTAATATGGCTAATTGTTTATCAGTCGGCGGCCATGGGGCATATATTGGTACCGATATGTCGCTGTGCAAGAGCGTCACTTCAGCAACGCGATTTTCATTGTATGAATCGGTGCCATGAAAGTCCCTCTTCTTATGAATCTCACGTCGAAGGAGTCCAGCTGAGCCTGGTGCAATTAAAAGAGTCGTTGGCCGTGCCTTGTCAGACGTATAGTAGCTGAAGTGGTTTTTTCGGTAGAAGTAAAACTCATCCAGAGTGTTAGTTGTTCTGATAGAACAATGTCTCCGGATTTCATGTGAAGCCTGCGCATAATGCCACAACAGCAACGGATCACCGCCTTCTCCTAAGGCTATTGTCTGAAGATTTTCCGCCGTCATAAATTGTACATAGCTAACCGGGTGGTTTCCAGAGGCGTCAAATCCCGCGATAAGCCATCTACCTATCCCCTGAATGATTACAAGATGCAAGATGTTATTTGGGGCTGGCCCGTTGGAGAAGACCAATTTTTCAACATGTTCAAGGTGTGCGGTTAATTTTTCAGAATTGTCTCCAATTGACCACCGGCCGAATACTTCTTCTTCATTGTAATGAGTTAAGTCATCGGTAAGTAGAAGCACATGCAGCAGCTTATCTGAATCAAATTGGAAAAATAGCTCTGATGCTATTCCAGAAAGGTCCTTGGGAGCAGTGAACTCATAAAAGAGTTCTTTGGGATGAAAAAAGCTCAGAGTCTGACGAACGGTATCTCGAACTGCAGCGTGATAGCGATTAGCAAGTGCTTCAGTAACGTTATGCTGACGGGCCAGGCGAAAGATGGCGTGGCGTAGGGCGCTCAAGAGCGCAAATGGTGCGGCGACTGCATATCTGTCTGTCCTTCGTATTATTGGTTTGGCAAAGAATGGACCGTCTTCAATATTTGACGCACTAAACCGAATTGAACCCAACTCTCCCGTAAGGAGATTCAACGCAGCGTCGGAAATTCGAGCCGAACTAAAAAGTTGAGTTAGCTCTTGCTGAGTGAAAGTGACGGCCCGTTTAAGCTCTCTAAAGCGGGCTGACCTTGGCAGTTGAACATTCCCTCCGGGAGCCTCGACAGGATGGTCTTTTCTGGAGAGGTTACTTTTCCGTGCAATTTCGTTACTAAGCGCAAGTGTAAATCGGATGACCTCATACACCTCACGACGAAATTGCTCATGCGGAAATGTCTCCTCGGAAAGGAATATGGCCTTTGCAAGGTGCCTGATTATGAACGAGGACTCCTCAGCTATTCCAGGGAACACCGTGTAGGAACCGCCGTAGAAAGTAACTTCCTCAGCAAACAGACTGTCAAATGGATCTTCGGCCCATGCAATGTCGGTGGCGAATGGAGGGCCATTAAGCCAGGCGTCTAGTTTTCTCGAACTTATTGGTGGTCGAATTGTATCGTCTTGCTTTAAGCTCGCAATCAGCGCGCCAGCGGTTTCAAGTCTGAGAGTACGGTCGGCATTCTCCGGGACCAGCTGAAGCGCCCCAATACATGCCGCCAAATCGAATGCGTCGTATGCCAGTATCGGTGCAGCCCATCTTTCTGGCCTGGGGCCGGAATTGTCATCGTGATTTTTGGTTTTAGTCTTCATAAGTATAAATGGATAAAGAAATTAAAATGCCCTTGAAGTGCAACTTTTAAAACATAGCCTGGTGGCCCACGCTACCTAGGGCAACGATTCTCGTCTCACCCTGCGTTGGGACAAATTATGAAATTAGGATGCGTGGCCTTTGTAAGCCGGACATGCCGTATTAAATTAGCGAGTGGCATGGATTTCTACCTTGGAACCGAGGGCTTTAGCTACGAATACTGGAAGGGTTTATTCTACCCGGAGGGACTTAAGCAGGAGGATTATCTGTCGTTTTACGGAAAGGTTTTTAACAGCGTGGAAATTAATAACATTGATTGCGCAGCCCAATCTCTATTTAATAAGGTCCAAAAGAGACTCTTCCCAGCCAAAGGAGGTGTCTTTATTTTTCAACGCATGAAATGCCCGCGTGCAAGCGGGGTCAAGCCGGGCGTATTCCTTGAGCATCCCGACCACCTGTTCCATGAACCCGCCAACGGTTCCATCGGAATCATCCACGCCACCCTCCCGCAATTTCCTATCCAGTCGCAATAGCAGGTTAACCAACAAGACCGCGGTCTGTTCACTTACCGGCAACTCGCCCACCAGCGCCGATAACCGATTGCACCCCCCCGAAAGCGAATGTTGATACCCAAACCAAATGCGGGACGGACCGCGGTAGGGCCTAATGTAACCCAGGGCAGCAGTAATGGCTTTTTTGGTTGCCGCTAATTTTTCTGCACTTAATTCTCCCAGTTGGCCGCTGCACGTTACTTGGCCCACAACTCGCTTATCCTCGTCGCCTAATGGCCTGCCACCCATAACCGCACAGATCGCCACCGCCACCATATGCTTGCAGACTGTGTCGTGTTGGCCCACGAAGCAGTCGCAACTGCCGCGATCAAAGTGGCGAGCTTCAACGAATACCGAATATGGCTTGCTCCCCAGCACTACAGCGGAGAATCCATCGAGGGTTTCTTGAAACCTGGTCACCTTTCCGCTCCCATACAATCCAACGGCCTTCTCAAAGGTCGGGCCGTCAGTGGCGTATTTTAATTTGTCCAAGTCATAAGCTGGCAACATACGTGACCGTACTCAGTTTTTTTCTTTAATTAAAGCTGGAAGTGATGGTTTTGCAAATGGATTCCCGCAACTTCGGCGGGGTTTTCAAGAGCCGGGGCAATAATAACACCGAGCGGAAGCTGTCAATTGCCAATATCAGGGATGGTTTTTGAACCCACGCCCGCCACTCTCACCTCGAGAGGAGGCAAAGGTCTGACCGATGACGGTTTGCCTGGGGCTAGGTCTGACAGGATACCGTAGGCCGGCGGGGAGTGACCAAGTAAGCCGACTGGCAGTGCAAGCGCCCTCTTGAACTCTCGGTGATTCTTTCCGCACAAGAACGGAAAAACGGGCCGGGAAAACGAGGCAGCGTAAGCGATTGACGAAAAAAGAGTGGTATGGTATACTTCCACCAAGAAAATGGGCGTGCACAATCCAAGTGCGACGACTATGAACTAAATCCATGTCCTCGATCATGGACCGGCTGGGGTTCGTAATCCGGTTGACATGCCCGTGCAAGGAGGGTTTAATGCCGATTCGCATAAGAGGCTGCGAGAAGAACACTTTGGGGTCGCAACAGGGGCCCGCTCAAGCAGTTGGGCTGATTTCCCCCCGGATTCCTGGAGCGTTTAGGCGGGCTCTCCCAATCGTGTTTGGGGTGTTAGGCGGGTCGGCCTAAACATTGTTAGCCGCACTCGAAAGGAGAAAGCAGACATGTACCGACTTCGTTTCCTTGTTCTCGTGGGCATGATCTTGGCGGCGGCCGCCTCTCGGCTGATCCCGCATCCACCCAATCTCGCACCCATCGGGGCGATCGCCCTCTTCGGCGGGGCTTGCTTCGCCCACAGGCGCGCGGCCTTAGTCGTGCCGCTGGCGGCGATGTTCCTGAGCGATCTGGCGATCGGCGTGCTGAGTGGCAACCTGTCCCTGGGCCTGCATCGACTCATCCCCGTCGTTTACGGCAGCTTCGCCCTGATCGTCTGCCTCGGGTTCTGGCTCCGGACTCGCCGAACTCTCGTCCCAATCGCGGGGGCCATGCTGACCAGCTCGGTCCTGTTCTTTGTCCTGACCAATTTCGGGGTCTGGGCCTTGGGGGCCTGGTATCCCAAGACCTGGGGTGGACTGGTCGCCTGCTACGTGGCGGCGATCCCGTTCTTCCATAACACGCTGCTGGGCGACGCGGTGTACACAACCATCCTGTTTGGCGGCCTGGCGCTCGCTGAACGAGGTTTCCCGGCGCTGCGAACACCGGCGCCGGTCGCGTCGCGCTAGGAGAGTCGATGAGAATCGTCTCGCTGCTCCCCAGCGCCACGGAGATCATCTGCGCACTAGGGCTGGAAGATCAGCTCGTGGGCGTGACCCACGAGTGCGATTTCCCGCCCTCCGTGTGGCATTTGCCGAAGGTGACACGCACCCTTATCCCCGCCGATGCCTCAAGCGGCGAAATCGATCTCCTGGTGCGTGAGCGATTGCAGACAAACCGGGCTCTGTACACGCTCAACTTGCCCGTCCTCGAGGAGCTGCGGCCCGACTTGATCGTCTCGCAGGCGCTCTGCAACGTCTGTGCGGTAGCCGAGGACGAGGTTCGCGCCGCTGCGTGCATGCTCCCCGGTGGCCCCCGGGTGATTAACCTGGAGCCGCAGACCCTCTCGGAGGTGCTCGCCTCCTGTCGGCAGGTGGCCAGGGTGGCGGGCGTCGAGCGGTCTGCGGAGGAACTCATCGCCGCGCTGACCGCCCGCGTCGAGGCGGTGGTCGCCCGCACAGCCCAACTCGAGAGCCGGCCGCGCGTGGCCCTGCTGGAATGGCTGGACCCGCCGTTCTCCTCCGGCCACTGGAGTCCCGAGCTGGTCCGACTGGCGGGCGGCGTTGAGGGACTCAGCCAGGAGGGACGGCCGTCGCGGACGCTCCGCTGGAACGACGTGCTGGAGTGGCAGGCGGAGGTGGTGTTCATCGCCTGCTGCGGCTTCAGCGTCGAGCGGACGCTCGATGACCTACCGCCGCTGCGGTCCATCCCTGGCTGGCGGGACCTCCCTGCCGTGCGCGCCGGTCGGGTGTACGTGACGGACGGCTCGCACTATTTCAGCCGCCCGGGTCCTCGACTGGTGGACAGTCTGGAGATTCTCGCACACACGCTGCACCCGGAGGTGCATCCGTTGCCCGGAGGGTTGCCGCTTCCCGTTCGCGTGGCCGACCCCGGGATCGACATCGTCCACGCGATTTCCTCGGTGACCGCATAGTGCTGCCGCGCGTGCTGCTTTCTTGGAGTTCGGGCAAGGACAGCGCCTGGACCCTGCACATCCTCCGCCAGCAAGAGGTGGAAGTCGTGGCGCTGCTGACCACGTTCAATGAGGCTGCGGACCGTGTGGCCATGCACGCCGTCCGCCGGGCGCTGGTCGAAGCCCAGGCGAGGGCGGCGGGCCTCCCCCTGTGGCAAGTCCCGCTCCCGTGGCCGTGTTCCAACGCCACCTACGAAGAGCGAATGATCGAGGTGATTGTCCGCGCGCGGGAGGAGGGCATCACGCACGTGGCCTTCGGTGACCTGTTCCTGCAAGACATCCGGGACTACCGCATCCGCCAGCTGGCAGGGACCGGGGTCGAGCCGCTGTTCCCGCTGTGGTGTTCGCCGGCCGACACACCGGACTTGGCCCGGCGGATGCTCCACGGCGGCCTGCGCGCTGTGCTGACTTGCGTGGATCCCAAGCAACTTTCGGAACGGTTCGTGGGGCGGACGTACGACGCAGGACTGCTGGCCGATTTACCGTCCGGTGTGGATCCATGCGGCGAACGCGGAGAGTTTCATACCTTCTGCTTCGGGGGCCCGATGTTCGCCTTTGAGATTGCCGCGGAGGTTGGCGAAACCGTTTCCCGCGGCGGGTTCTGCTTTGCCGATCTGGTGCCATGTGCGTCGGTGGTTAACTCTCAAGAGGCGGCTAACAACGGCATCCAGCGGTTCGGCGTACCGCCGCCGCTGATGCTGACCGTGAAACCGAAGTAAAGGGCCGAAACCATTAGGTCGCTTTCGGGCGCGGTCGGGAAGGTCTTCTGTTTCATGAACGACATTTACGCCGGCCATGCACCGGCGGGAGTGAATTATTTAAAACGCTCCTTGGACTTAGAAGCCATAAACCCGAAGTCCCTCTGGCCACCTGTCCCCGACATGTTTAGGTGACGATTCAAAGTCGGTTGACAGCCTCTGAATGCGGCCCTTAATTAAGTTCCACTATGTGCGGCGGCTTGCGGTTTTCGAAGATGAGGGTCTTAAAAATCATCGAGGAATTTGAATGCGAAGACCCCGGCTTGACATAAAACCTAACATCATCGTGCGTCCCACGATGACGATTCCGGTGGTTTATGCGCAAGATGGCGACCGCAGGCTAAACCTAATGCGTTGGGGCTTCGTTCCTCCCTGGGAGAAAGTAGAACCCCTAAAAAAGCCATCCATTTTCAATGCGAGAAGCGATAAGGTAGCGTTAAGCAATGTTTTCAAATCATCATTGTTGCAGGGAGGTGTCTAATCCCGACTGACGGATATTATGGGTGGAAGAAGGTCGATTCGAAGAAGGTGCCGGTCGTTTTCACGATTAAAAACGAAGAAGTATTCGCTCTGGCCGGTCTTTGGTATATCTACAGACCCCCGGAGGGAGAGCCCATCCATACTTGCACGATAGTTACCACCGATGCCAACAAGTTTGCGGCGAAGGTTCATAACAGGATGCCGGTGGTTCTGTCCAAAAAAGCCCAAGGGACCTGGATGGATCAGGCGATTTCAGACGTAAAGCTCTTGAGCGGTCTTCTGAAGCCATTTCCTGAAGAGTTGATGGAGGCGGAAGAGGTTACTTTGCCGTCCCCAAAACGAAGTCCTAAACGGCCGCCGTCGGAGAATTAATCGTGTCGTGGGAGTAAAATATGGGGAAAATTATCAACAATATGTGGTCAAGTGAGTTGTGAAGAAAGGCGGTGAGACGAATGCGAACCAAATCACGGGCAAAAATTCGCCGTCAGGCAGGACTGAAGCAAGCATGGCGGACCCGCGACTACAAGGAGCGGGCTAAAAAGGGTTGGAAAACCCGCAAAGAAAAAGGTAAGGCGAAATAAAGGAGGTTGGTTTTATTGGGCCGCCGGGACTAGAACGTTCCGGCGGTTTCTTTTTGGATCCAGTTGGCGAATGAGGCACAGCAAGGCAGGTCGGGTGGGAATGTGGCACACCGGGGCAGAACGGGGCAAATTCAGGGGCCTCCAGTATGATCGCAGATGTTACAGGGATGGGCGGAAACTTTATTGACTGGGGAATTATTGACCGGTATCTTCGTAGTCGGGATTGAGAAACCACGAGCCGGGATAGGCACAAAATCGGAAAGAGGTTGGCGACAATGATTGTTAAAAAGTTCGATTTGACTGACAGGCCGGGAAGTGAAGGTTCGTTGGCATGGGGAGAGGGGGGGCTTGAGTACGAAGCTTTTATCCAATCTATTCGGAAATCACTCCACATAAAGGCGGAGGAGGATGAAATTTACAAGGTTTCCATGACCTGGAGCCTGAAGTCAAAAGGCAGGGAACACCGATTTCTAAAGCTCGATCTCGACAATGCCGCTAAGCCCATTTTAGATGCAATTTTTAATTCGGGAACTGGTGGCAAGCGTGACTCTACGAATAGAGATGGTCGTGTAGTGGAGCTGCGATTGAAGAAGATTCCTTCTCACAAGGAATATTTGTGGATTGCCATCCAAACGTTGTCGAGAAAGGGTAACTAAACCTATGGTAAAATTGCTTATCGTTGTTGGGCTACCAGGATCTGGCAAGTCTACTTTTATTGAAAATAGACTGTCGAAAGGGGAATTCCCAGGGACCTATTTTGATGAATTTATGGCAAATGCGATTGACGATGTTCACGAGTTCAAACAAAGCAGGCACTACGGGATACTAATCAAGCAGTTACAGGGAGGCCAGAATTGCGTAATCGCCGACATAAGCTTTTGTCTGAAAGGTAAGCGTGATGAAGCAGTAGAAGCCATACGGGAAAAAGTTGTCGCGGTCGATATCCAATGGAAATTCTTCGAGAACTCGCCTGCTAAATGTATCAAGAATGTTTTACGGTCGGGCTCCCCAGCAATGGCGAACAAAATATACTATATAAACCTTTTCTCAGGTAAATATAGGATACCCGATGGGATTGAGGCTGAAGAAATTTGGCAGGAGCCATTAAATTAATCGTATGGAGCAAAGCAGATACAGGCAGAGGAAATTGAATTGAGCGAGCAGTTAATTGAAGAGCCGTCGAGTCTTCAAGCAAACATGAAAACTTTGACGCATGTCTACGGAATTCCTGAGGACGTGACGAGTATTTGGATCCAAGAAGAGGGGAACGAACTTCTTGAAATTCAAAAAACTGCTATTGAAAACTTTGGCCTTCTTCAAGGTAAGAGTATCATCATAACTGCACCCAGTTCATCAGGCAAAACTTTTGTCGGAGAGATTGCGGCCGTGCATGCCTACTTTTCTGGGAAGAAAACTCTTTTCCTTGTTCCTATGAAGGCTATCGCTGAAGAAAAATATGCCGACTTTGTTCGAAAATATAGACGCTTTGGGATTAACGTAGTAATCTCGACACACGATAGAACAGAGTTCGACTCCAACATTTTGGCAGGTTATTTCGATATTGCGGTCATCATTTTTGAAAAAATGAACGTCTTACTTACACAGAGTGCTGCAGTACTGAACAGTTGCGGGCTTGTGATAGTCGATGAACTTCAACTTTTGAACGAAAGGGAACGGGGTCCGGGGTTGGAAATTTTATTGACAAAAATAAAGGTTCTCAAGGAGGCCTCAAAAGGTTCTTTTCAATTCCTTGGTCTTTCAGCCGTACTTGCAGATTTAAATCAATTCGATATATGGTTAAATGCCCAACAGTGTGAGTCGAAGATGCGGCCATTAGAGCTGCATGAAGGGGTTCTGTCGCCCAATGGCACGTTGAAAGTTCAAAAATTCAACGATGGCACAATTTATGAGGAAAAGCTTCCAGAGATTGACAAGGTTGTAGTTCCATCGTCGGAACCGATGGACCGAGAAGAAAGCGATTTGCTTCAAGATTCTATTTTGCACCGGTTGCTACTAGTTTGTCGGCACTATTTGAAAGAGGGTAAGCGAATCTTAATTTTCAGAAAATGGAGAGCATTGGCGGTATCAACCGCTCAGTTCCTTTCGCGAGAACTGAGTCTTCGACCAGCTTCAAAAGTCATAAGCGTGCTTGAGGAAATAGAAAATACAAATTCCCATGACGTTTTAACGGAGTGCCTGGCCAAGGGGATAGCATTTCATAACTCAGATTTACTTCCCGAGACGCGGCTTACGATTGAAGATGATTTTCGCAGCAATGACGGTCAAATTAAGGTGGTTTGTTCAACGAGTACTCTCGCTATGGGTGTCAATCTACCTTGTTCCATAGTGATAATTCCAGATGCGCTCAAACCTGACCCTGATGCCGAAGCGTTTCATGAAATTCCTATTACCACATCCGAATATAAGAATATGTCTGGCCGTGCTGGGCGAACACGGTTCAAAGAAGAGGGCGTATCTATTCTTTTAGCCAACTCTCAGGCTGAAGCGGCAAAATTCTGGAAAAATTATGTGCAAGGACGTCTTGACACTCTATCGCCCTCTCTGGTAAAACGCGACCTTCGAAAAATAATGCTCGACCTGTTTGCAGGTGAGTTATGTAAGACCGAGGAAGAGCTTCAAAAGTTATTATTGTCGTCTTTCACAGGATTTGTGCACTGGAATCGAACACACAGCACACGAGAAGGGTTTATTGCGGTGATCGCTGGGAATTGCCAGTTCTTGTTGGAAAATAACCTTGTTAAAAGGACGGGAAAGGCGATTTTAGTTCCAACAGATATTGGGAAATTGTGTGCGGCCAGCGGTGTTGAAATTGAGAGCTTTATTTTGCTCTCGCAGAACCTGCACAGAATTGTTCCAGCTGATTGGGTTCCCTGGCAAATTATTTTTATATGCTTGCACTGTGCCGAATTGACAAACCGGTTCAAAGTAACTTTTCGTAGAGTAGACCAGCATAGTGTTTGGAGAGTTTTAGAGGAACGTAATCCGAAGAATCATGAAACCCTTTGCAGTTGGTCTAGAGAGCTTTTGAATGACACCATTGAAACTGTTAAAAGAGTTCAGACATCCATGCTGTTGGTGGACTGGATTAACGGAATGGAGATGAGGGATCTGGAAAACTCATACACTTCAAACCAAAGAGATCGGTTTCTATCAGGTGCTGTAAGAGATATTGCATCCATTGTAGCGTGGATGACAGATTCCATGCGCCGGATTGCTCAAGAGTTAAAATATGATAAAGAGTTTTGCAGTGCCCTCCGCATACTTAGCGAACGTATTGCACGAGGTGTTCCCGCAGAGGGTATCGAATTGCATAAACTTGGTGTTCGGGGAATAACTCGAACTGTTATAAAGAGGCTTGTGGACGCTAAACTCGCCAATTTGGACAGCATCCTCGAGGCCCGCCCAGAAAGTTTTCGTGGGATAATTAGTCCACATCTTGCTCAGCGAATTCAGGAGGCGATAGTTCGTAATATTGAGGAAAGCCTTGAGTACACCAAGCGTTCCCAAATAATCCGAATTGAGAAGCAGGGCCGCGATTCGGGTATGATAAAAGGGCTTTATGAATTGGAAGGTATTCGACTCGAAGATGCCGTTGTCGAGTTGTTGAATTCTCCGCCATTGGGACTTGGCGCAAAAAGAATGTCTAAGCAAAAGGAAGGCGAGCCCGATATTCGCTTGGTGCTACCGGATGGAATACTGGTCGGCTCGGTAACGGCTTCTAAATCGCCTATTTCGGACAAGAAGTGTGCTGAAATAATTAGATCGGGAGCTAAAATGAATCCAACCTCCTTCGTTGTCTTTGGCCGCCCCGGATTTCACAAACTTGCGACCGATAATTCACCACACGTAAATGCTCAACTTGATTCATTAAAATCTTACAAACTAATATCGATGCCGGACCTTGGTGAGCTATTCGTAGCTGTAGTTGAAGGAAAAATAAACAAAACGAAGTTTGTAGAAATACTAATGAAGAGTCGTGGGTTAATTTTGGCTCAAAAAGAAGTAGGATGACTTCTCTAATTAGGTGAATCGTCCTTGGCCATCTTAATCATCATCGTCTGGAGGGTCACCCTCCCATCCTGACGGTGTGCACTCACCCGGTGGCGGATCGGAGCATTTCTCCGTATATGTTTGCGCGACCTCCGTTGGAAGACCGCGAAACCAAAATTCTGGAACTGGTCCGAAATATCGCTCATACGCTCTAACGAAACTCCGACCGGCGTTACTAGGAACGGGAGTGTAGGAAGTATTCGGCTGGTGATGGATGAAAAACCCGACGGTCTCACGACAGAATCTGGGATACTGACGTGTGAACAAGATGAACTGATGCCATACTTCATCGATGAGAGAACTAATCATCCCAAGTGGACCTATTCGAAAGCCGACGAGTGCGATGAAGCGTTTGAATTCACGAACGGCTGTCGGCAGATCTTCAAGTTCAATTCTCCCGTCTTTTAGGAGCTTTTCCTCGACGAACGGAAAGTCTGTCTGCTCGATGCGCGTAAGCATCGCTAACTGCTCATCGGTCAGGGATACGCTCGGTAAGACACCGAGCGGTAATTGAAGAGTAACGGTCGTTGCCATTGCGCGTCCTTTCTTTTGTCAGTCTGAAGCAGTCTTCTTTGCCAGTTGAATAGCTTCAACACTGGCAAGGTGTCCGCCTGGAAATATAGCGCGCTTCTCTGTGTCAATCAATGGGAGTTAATGGAACAGCCTTGGCTCTGTTCCTAGAGTGGTTTGGTGGACATTGACCGATTTGAAGTCCGTCCCCAGCACATTCACCACCGGTCCTTCCCATTGCACAATACCCTTGACTGCCAGCAGTTCGCTATTTACAATAATTTTTTCATACTTTAAAAGGATTTTGGGCCGAATTATTACGTTTATGAAGCTGAACTCATCTTCTATAGTAAGGAAAGCAAATTCTTTAGCAGCAGGGGGGGCTAACCTTCATTATCCCGACAACGAGAATGGTTTTGCCTGTATCGGTTAAATCTATGAATCCCTTACGGTACAGTCCGAGTTCTCTGTGACTACGACTCAAGCGATTCAACTTTAGTCCGATAACCTTACTGGCCATCTCTTGAACTTGGCCTCCTTGAACGGGAGCGTCCGATGCTTCCGTGCCTGACACCGGTTGGCCATTGATCGTTGGTATTGTCGGGACAAATGTAGCATTTCGGTCGCAGCCAAAAGCATTGGGCAGGAGGGATAATACCGCTTGTTTATAGGTAACGAGGGGGGGCAAATGGACCGCGAAGTCAGCCCTTACGTACCAGCCAGGTTGGACTCGGTTTCAAATCACAAAACCGGCAGCGTTTTCGTATTTCTTCTTTTCTTAGGCACCGTACTGTTCCCCATTGTCCTGGGCTGTCTTGCAGTGCAGGGCTGGCGGTCTGGCCTTTACCCTAAGTGGGCTGCCTTTTCCCTTTTTGCCGTAGCCTTAATAGGCGGCTTCGCCGTTTGGGCCTACTTGGGTATTCGATGGTTATGCAAGATGAAAGCGGCGCTGGGATGCGTTGAGGATAGAGATCAAAAGCTACTTTCGGTTCTCGACCGGATAGACGAAGCGGTCATTGGCATAAACTTTACCGGCACCATTATCTCTTGGAACCACGGTGCGGAGAAAATGCTTGGGTACTCGGCCCTTGAGGCCGTGGGTCAAACCCTCTCCAAACTGGCGTCGGCGGGTTGTTCGTCCGAACTGTCAACAATCATGGCGAGAGTAAAAAGTGGAACGGAAACGGATCATGGCGAGGCCCTGCTGAGCCGGAAGGATGGCAGGCCAATCCGCGTATACTTGTCCACTTCCTTTTTAAAGGATGATGGTGGCCAGATTTGCGGTGCGGTTACGGTGTGCCGCGACATCACCGAACAGAAGAATCTTGAAGAGCAGTTTCGGCAGACCCAAAAAATAGATACCTTGGGCAAACTGGCTGGCGGGGTAGCCCACGATTTTAACAACCTGCTGACCATAATCATGGGTCGCAGCCAGATTCTCAAGTATCAACTGAATGAGAAGCACCCCTTGTGGCGGGACGTGGACCTGATCTTGAGCACCGCCAAGCGCGCGGCTTCATTGACCGGTCAACTACTGGCCTTCAGCCGCAAGGAGGCCGTTCAACTGAAGGTGATTGACCTGAACGACGTGGTAAACGTCATGGAAAAGATGCTTCGGCGGCTTATTGGCGAAGACATCGAATTGATGATCGTGAAGGAGGAAGCCCTCAAGCCGGTTAAAGCTGATTTTGGCCAGCTGGAGCAGGTAATCATGAACTTGGTAGTAAACGCCCGCGATGCCATGCTCCAGGGAGGCAAGCTGATCATAGAAACCGCGAACGTGGAATTAGACGAAAACTACGCCCGCACGCACGTGGGGGGCCAGCCGGGGCCCTACGTGATGCTGGCGGTGAGCGACACCGGTTACGGCATGGATGCGGAAATTCGCAAGCAGGTCTTTGAACCGTTCTTCACGACCAAGGAAAAGGGGAAAGGCACGGGGCTGGGTCTGACCACGGTATACAGCATCGTCAAGCAGAACAAAGGAAACGTCTGGGTCTACAGCGAGCCCGGGCTGGGCACGACCTTCAAGGTCTTCTTGCCCCAGGTGGAGGAGCCGGTTCGGGTAGATAAAGCACCTTCATCTGCTGAAGAGATACCCGGCGGTGCGGAAACCATCCTCCTGGTGGAGGATGAAGCGGCCGTCCGGACGCTGGCACGGGAGGCCTTAAGTAGCAAGGGCTACGCCATTCTCGAGGCCCGCCACGGCGGAGACGCACTCCTAATCCATGACCAGCACAAGGGTTTCATAGACCTATTGCTGGCAGACGTCATAATGCCCCAGATGAGCGGCCCGGTATTGGCCGAGCGCCTGTTGCGTGAACGGTCGGGTATGAAAGTGCTTTTCGTATCCGGGTATACCGACAACCCGGTCCTAAGGGATTCCCTCTTAGTTAAAGAAGCCCCCTTTCTGCAGAAGCCCTTTTCGCCTGATTCCCTGGCCCGCAAGGTGCGGGAAGTGCTGGACGGGAAGACGGGGGTCAAGCCTCCAGTCGCAGAACCGGCGTCGGGAATTCCTTCTAAGGCAGGCGGCAAGCCGTCTTCAACAGATAACATCGGTTTTAGAAAGAAGTAAAGGTCAAAGCACAAAAGGGTTCGACGCCTGGGCGAGGAGTGGCTACGCTTATTTTGATAATCGTTACCACTATCGGGGCCGCCGCGCAAATCGCCGTAATCCAGGTCTCAACAAGAATTGTAGCGCAAAACAAAATTAGTGGTTATAAAACTTTAAATTCGTCCGATAGTGTTAATGTCTCTACCCACCATGGGACAAAAAGGCGGGTAGAGCCGAAAAAGGAGGTGAGTAAGCATGCCGCAAACCAAAAGCTCCACAACTCCAACTTCGGGGACGAGCACCCGGGGGATTTCCTTCTGCAACTGGAACGACGTCTGTGAGCCCGGTGTCTACGTGGACACCGAATATCCCCGCTACTTCCGGGTCACCGGAGATTCCCTCGTGCCCAACGGCAGCCCAACGATTCATGCCTCGGGCTTTACCGTGGCCAAGATTTCCTCGGATCCGATGCTGGTGAAATCCCGCATCCAGCATACCTGCGCAGAGAACAACCTGCCGGTTCCCCAGTAGGTCGTTTTCACCCTAACAGGTTCTCTACAGCCCCGCCTCCCCGGCGGGGTTTTTATTTGAAGACGAAAAGCTCACCAAACAAACCCTTTGCCTTGAGGCAACAGGCCGACTTCCCTAAAAGAAGAAGGGCCGGTCGGGGAGCGGCCGGCCCGGAAAGAGAAAAACCCGCTGGGCAGGATCGCAGTGGTTTCTCACCGTTAAATTACCTGATTCCGATATTTCGGTCAAGCGCTTTTCGCGCAATCGTTACCTCTCCTGCCGATTAATACAAAACTCAGGTCGGTTCCCATCCGGCCCGGGTCTTGTCAAAGTCGGGAGCGGGTTGGTGGAGCAGTACCTCGGTGGCCAAGTGCTCCCACTTGAGGCCGGCTTTCTGGTCCCTTTCCCGCTCGCAAATAAAAGTCAAACCATCTAAAAAAGGTAACTCAAAAGAGCGAGCCACCACACGGTTAGATCCCCCTTTAGGTAGGTACAGGTTCTTGGTCTAAAGAAGCCACGCGATGACTCGCCATAAGAGTATACGCAACCAAAACCGACTTTAATGGGGCATTTCAGACAGGCATCTTGCGGAAAGGGCTTGCTCCAGCTAACCATGTTTTGCGGCCTCAGTACCCCCGATCCATCTGGAAACTAAAGGCGACCGAATCAACTCCACTCCGGGAACTGCGTTAGAAACTCAGCAAGGGGTAAAGCCAAAGAATAGGCGGCTTGGATAGTGTCATCTTTTGGAAGTCTACTCCAGCCATTGCAACGGCAGAGGAAAGAACAAACCAGAACGGTCAACGAATAACATTTTTTTACCTACCCCGAACTGAACGACGTCAAACCATCAGATTCGAAATTCGGTGGTAGCGGGTGCCCGTGCTGGATAGTTTTCGAACCCTGGATTAGCCATATCTTCCAACCAAAGAGGCTTCGAGTTTTTAGGAAATCTCGATTACCGTAAGAGCTGCGGTAAAGGAATTGTAAGGGTGGCCGATAAGGGATTAATGGAGAGTGTTCCAAACACCTGCAAAGGAGGGGTTATGAAAAGACTCACCGTTTCGATCGCCATTTCGGTTTTTGCGGCAGGATTTGCAGCGGAAGCCGCATCTTCCGAAGGTTTATCAATTCGTCAAGGGTTTCTCGCTTTCCAGCCCAAGGTTGGTTTTGTCTTGCCCACGGGCTCCTACCGCGATGTTTCCCACAGCGGCATAGGATTGCAGGGAACCGTGGAATACTACCTGACCAATCGTTTTTCGGTAGGTGCCTCCATCAATTTCACCCAATCCAGCGCCACTGCCGAGGCGATTCGGGCTCAAGCGACCGCCCTGTCTTCCCCCGGTGGAAACTCGGCGGTTGCCCATACCTTTAACAGACCGGCACCCAATACCGAAGAAGGAAGGCTCGTTTCGACAACAACCAATCCCGTCACAATATCTAGTTGGAAGCGCCAGGTCATGCAGTATGGAGCCTACGGCCGGTATCTTATGCCTATCGGCTCCGCCAGCTTCAGCCCCTACGTTTCAGCCGGTTTGGGAATTTATAACGTTGGAGGCTCGGTTGCCGGCAGCGGGGCTACCAAGCAGGAGCTGGAACAGGCCACGAACTCGCAAGGGCGCACCAGCCTGGGGATGAACCTGGGTGGCGGAGTGATGTTCAATGTTGCGCCGGCCGTCGGCCTTGTGGCGGGGATTTCCTACCATAACGCCTTTTCCAGTCCAGCCACGAACTACTTTCAGATTAATACCGGTCTTAACTTCTTCTTTAATCCTGGACGTTAAGCATAAAAGGGAAGGCCGCTCTGGTTTTGGTATCGGAGCGGCCCTCCGACTTTAAGGCAAACGCCTCATTAGTCTACTTCGTTCGAAACCAAGTCGTCGATAGAAGACGAAATACGGTCTAAATCCCTGCCTTTTATTAGCGGGAAAGCGACCTATTTTTGTGATAGAAGAGTTGTTCAGCGGTATTTCTGACCAAAACCCCGGCCCAAAGGAAGGCCAAGCTCACCTTCCCCGATGACCGGCTGCCAAAGATGCCCACGCAAGTGCCCTTAGGGAGGCCGCTTTGGGGAAACAGGGCATCCAATTCGGGTATGCCCGTTTTTGGGGCGTAAAAGTCCCGTTTTTCTGCTTTCTTGACTGCTTCGGGCCAGCGCTGGCGAAGCAGCTCTTTAAGGTCTTGAGGGGTGAGGCCGGCAATCTCTTCGATGTTTTTCATACAATGGACTAATAATCAATGACTTACGACAGTCAAGTCAGCCCCTACCTGTCGACTATGCTATTTTTTTACACTACAATCAAGGGTAGTATAAAATAGAATAATACCTGCAACTTGTTTGTCAAGGGGTACATAACGAAGACGATACGCCTAACCGTCTCAATCCTAAGTACCCGGACAGCGATTTAAGGGCGACGATGAGGAAAAAACTTCGTATAATCCTCCATCACAGTCTAACAAATTCTGACGGTTCTTGATATTTTAATACAAGCCCCGTTTTTGCAACCCTTAGTGCAATTGCCGAAAGTAAAAATTGCCCCTTTGCCATCTGAAGTGCAGGAATACTCGTTCAAACCTGAGGAGTTGGCGGGTATCGAATTAAGACCACAAAATTCATCATAACCAAATTGGTAGGGGGAGGAATTGTAGGCTATTGCTATAAGTCCAAACTTAAACGGGTCAAAGTTATCCCCAATTGGTTGGCAGGCGAACACAGAGCTATTGTTTGTGAAAGTTACATTTTCACCACCGGGATTACAAACCCTTCCATCCGAAGCGCAACCGCTTGTACAAATCCCCAAAGTAGCCCTGCTTGTCACGTTATCATCGCATGAATATTCCGTGAAGTTACCGTTCAGGGGGTCGCAACTGTCATAGTAAAATGCAGTGGGAACCGCTAAACTAGAAATATTCCCCTTTCTAAATGGATCGTAGTTATTATCGCCATCATATGTACAAGCAATTACACCCGTCAACGCAAGTTGGTCTTGAACGACAAAATCACCTTCGGTAACCGTTTTATAGTAGCAGTTGTCGTTTTCTGTCACGACTGCTCGCAGTTCTCCTGAGGGCGTGACTGAAAGATTGTTTAGAAAGGTAATCACGGCAAGCGCAACGAAAAACACGACAGATGCCAGCATTAAGATTTTGAAGTTTTTTTCCACGATGAGAACCACATCCATTAAAGGGACGTTGATTATTATTTGTCTGTGGGTATTTAAATAAATTTGAAAACTTACAAGATAGGGATTGAATCCGAATTTCTAAGGCGCCCGTATTACGAGCAAGGGCAGGGTTGACCCAAAAATACGGCGTTTAACTCGCAAACTACATCAGAGGGCGTAAGTTCCCCATCGCAATTAGCATCGGCCGTACAGTACAAACAATCTCCAGTTCCAAGAAACACGCAGTTCAATTGAAGGACAACGTCTGCGGGAGTGGGGGACCCATCTCGATTAAGGTCGCCTCGGTTAGCGGGACACGGATAGTGATAACCCAAGTCTAAATATCCGATGTCAGGCCGATGGTCACGGCGCGTGCTTAACCACTCAAGATTCGATGCGGCAACCGAATCGCTTCCACCGTCCACACAATCGCTCGTGATGCTGTCTCCCGAAGATTCTTGGCTCAAGTAGTAAGGTCCCAAGGGCCCGGGTATAAAGTGCGGTTCTCGAATGATGTTATAAAAGCTATCACAAGGAACCCCATTACGATTAGTTCCCTATGTAGTATCGCCTAAGCCGCTGCCACATTGGGGGTCGGCTACATAGCCGACGCCAGAAAGCCAAAAATTATTGAAGGATGCCTGCGCCGAACTGTTGCTACACTTTATGGCCTTTCCAGCGGTTACGATAGTATTATTTCTTAACTGCGGATTCGAAAAATAAGCGCTCAGAATTATCCCATCGGCTTCATCAGAAATCGTATTATTTATTATCGTAGGCGCTGAGCTCCAGTAAACAAATATGGAGGGTGCTATTCCAGCTTGATTGTCGAGAATCAAATTGTTATTAATCAGAGCACCACAACTCGGGTAGCAGGAAATCGCCCCTCCGTGGGTTGCGGAGTTGGAAACAAACGTGTTGTTCTGAAGGATTGGAGAGCCACAACAAATGGCTATTCCGCCGCCTGGCTTAAAATAGATGAAAGGAGCCGGGGTCGAATTGTTTTTAATCACATTATTTTTTATCGTCGGAGATGAATTTGCGCAATATATACCAGCCCCTGTAAAGTCCGACTCTCCAAAATATACTGGTGCATAAGTGCCCCGCCCGTTCTGGAGCGTAAACCCGTTGAGGATAGAGTTATTGTCTTCACCCGCTTGGAATAAGACGCAGGAGCGATGTAGCGTGTCCACTGGAAGGGAAGCGTCAATGATTGTAGAGTCGATAGTTTCCTGCAGGCCATCGAAAATAAAATTACTGGTAAGCAGAATTTTCTTCCCTATGAAGTTCAAGTTTTCGTAGTATATGCCTCTACGGACTAAAACTGTGTCTCCATCCATGGAGCTTTCTATAGCGGATTGGATCGTCGGCATATCATCGGGGACGGTGATGACTTTAGCTGAAACCCATTCCGGGAAAATGACAAATAAAAAAAGCAATCCTGTCCTTCTAATTATTAGCATATAGCTTCATAAGACGCGCTCAGCGATGCTCCTGGCGGTAACAACCTTCGAAGGTCAGTGCACTGACAAAATAATTCATCACTTCCGACAAATCAAGCCATATTCACTCGTAGGAAGGTAGCTCATTCCTCGTATCGACCAGAAAGTCGTGAATGGCTTGTGTAGCGACCAAATTAACGTTGCCGCAAGGGTTTCTTTTGAGTTCCAAGAGCAATTTTTCTGCATCCAGGGTCCGTAAAGTGAGACAAAGAATTTGACTGAATCCGCCCTCAAGGTTTTTGAGAACATTCGTAAGGGCGTCCGACTTTCCGGTTTCAATTTCCACCGCAATGTTCTCCTTATCCTTACGGGCCGCCAAATCTACCCGGTGCCCATTTTTCAGAAGCACTTCCTCGTCAACTTGATAACCCCTGGACTTCAAACAGAACTTAACCTTATGCTTCCAGAACTCGTGCTCCAAAGATGCATTTTGTGGGAACTCTTTTAGGTTTACACCCTTTCTCCATAACTCGACTTTTGCCCTTTCCGTAATGACCAAAATCTTCAATTGTCCTTTCAAATTTGAAAGCTTCTGCTCCTTTAAGAACCCGCTTCGAATTAACCCGGATTTCAATTTATTACCCAGGTAGGTATTTAGCTTCAGCCGGTGGTACCTCTCGGTCACCCCGCTGAAAGGAAATGTTGTAACGTCAGTAAGCAAAGCGAGCTCTGCATCTATTAATCCAGTTTTTTGGTCTTTCGGTAAGTCCGTTTTGGCAAAACCTCGAACTTCGCTAATAACTCGCTCTAACTTTTGTTGAAGCTTTTCGTAACCCGCTTCGGTCGAATCAGCCTCATAAATTCCCCATTCCAGTTTTTCATCGGTTATTAGGCCTTTTTGGATTGGGAAGAGGTCAAATTTGACGAGAAAGGGCTTGTGCCATTCCGGAACTTTGACGATGCCGCATCCGGTTGCAGGCATTCTCAAATAATCGGTATTTTCATAGGCCAAATTGAGGAGCTTTGACGTCAGCGATACGTCGTCGGGGTAAAACATCTTCATCGCAATGTGCGTATGGATGTTGGCCAGAGCGGTAGGCGTAATTAAGGAAGGCTGTTGGTCGATGACTACAAACCCTTCGCCAAGTTCGCGGATCTGCCGTAAGACGATGTCCATTATAGTTTCCTTGCCGGAGACCGTCTGCTTGGCCCGGAAAAGGATGTGGTGAGCTTCCTCGATTACGACGCAATGCTTGAATTGCTCCCTTTCTTGTTCGCTCAACCTTTGGTGGAAGAGCCATAGAAGAATGGCTTCAGTAAAAAAGGTTTTTTCGGAATCGGTAAGGCCGTCCAACTCGAACACGATGTTATTGGACAGGTCCAACTTGCTTTCTTGATTATTCAGTACATCCCCGATGCCGCCAAAGCAAAGGGCGCCAATTGCCCTCTTGGTCGAATCCAGCCATTGGCCTTCTCTTCCTTTGGCCTTGTACATTTGGAGTAATTCCTGGGCTTCTTTCAAAGTCGGGTAATTCTCGGTGGTTCCAGAATAGACGTTGTATTTTTGGTATAACTGGTCAAAAATCTTTTGGAGTATGCTTTCAACCCCGTGACCCAGAAAAAGAGCGTGCTGACAAACCTCGATGAACTGCTTCAACCATACTGCTGCGTCAGTGGCCGGAGGAGGTATTAAAGGGTTCCAGTAGACTGGTGAAACATTCCGGCCGACTGTGTAAATCGTGAGTTTTCCCGGGAAGTGCTCGAGCAAGTCCCGAAAGTTTCGCTTCCAGTCAAACACCAGGAATCTCGTTTCCGTTTGAAGCAGGTTCGAAAGAAAGAGATGAACTATGTTTGTCTTGCCCGAGCCGGTCATGCCCCAAATGCCTACGTGTTGGTTTAGCTGTTTGTCCGTAACTGAGAAGCCTCCGACAGCACTGTCACCAAACAGGACCGTTCCGAGCGGGTATCCATCCTGAGTATTAGATAATGGAGGCGGGTCAAGCAGGATTTTTCCTTTTTGGAACGATTCTTCCAGCTTTTTTGCCAGCAAGCCGTGGAGAAAACCCTCGATTTCGCGCCGCTTGGCCAAGTCGGTTTCGGAAGTATAAGCCAGCCACAATGCCCGGGCCCTTCGGTCACCCAATAGGGGCTTGGCCTTTTCAAACAAGGATTCAATTCGGTCCATTGTTACCGGGGCTGCCGTTGGAATAGGCCCTTTGAAGGCGGGTCAAGGACCGCTGTTCGGACTGGAAGTGTCGCAGCTGGCGCTTCAAAAACTGAATGTCTTTCCAAGCGCCGGCCAGCCAGGTTCGTTTGAGCTCGCTCAAGCGCAAAAGCTCTGTTTCGAGGGCCAGTCGCCGGGTTTCGATCACCTGGCTATTGCCCAGGGTCCAGTGCTTCAGTTCCTCAATCCCGTCCTGTATGGTGCGGATTTCCTTGTTCAGTTCCTTCAAGAACATCTTGTTGAGATTCCTGCGTGACCGGATGTCGTTGGTAAGCTGTTCGATGAACTCGTTCAATAGCGCCAGCTTGTCCTCCAACCAGAAATTCCAGCCGTTTTCGGTCATGCCGCCTCAGAGTTCGCCTATTTAGGGTAAGGAGGGTTATTAACGCTTGGCGGCCCAGATACCGCTTGTTCCCCTTGAAGAGGCACAAAGGGCATGTGGGGTGGAAGAGTCTTATATAAATACGGGCTTAATTTTTATGGGGGAGCTTTAATGAAACTTGGAGATGCGCGTAAGTATCTTGCTAACATTGACCAAAGTGTCATTCAAACCCTCGAAGAGCGTTACTCGCACATCAAAGAGCCGTTAGGCCCCGACAGCCGGTTCAAATTCTCCTGCGATGCCGATGGCAGGTGTTGCACCAATAGAAAAAACGAACCAATCATCCTAAGCTCCTATGACGTTCTCCGGTTGCGGAAAAGGCTGGGAATGAAGACTCGGGACTTTCTGAAGGAATACACCTATATGACCTTTGGAAGCGATAGCCAGCTGCCCGTGGCCCTGCTCAAGACGAAGGAGGGGGAAAAGACTCAGCCGTGCGTGTTTTTAAAAAAGGGACTTTGCGGGGTTCACGAGGACAAGCCCCTGCGGTGCCGGCTTTACCCACTGGGCCGAATTATGGCAGACGATGGAACGTCCTATTTCTTTCTTCAAAACGTGCCCAGCTATTGCCAGGTCGGGCGCGGGAAAGAGTGGACTCTCGAAGAATATCTCAAAGAATCGGAGATTGAAAGCTTCACCGATTGGAGCGATAGGCTGTTAGTGCCGCTATTGGAGATGGACTTTGAAAAGTACAAGGCGCTGCCTTTAATTGAGAAAGTAAGGCTCGCCAGTTTCATGTACGATTTTGACTTTTGGGTAGATGACGCCATTAAGGAAGGGTTCGTTCAAGGCCCGCCAACGGACGAGATGTATATGGAGTTCGTTGAGCAGGCGACGATCCACTTTATCGAGAAAGTGGTGGGATACCGGCAGAAAAAACTGAAATTGATGGGAGAATAGCGCGCAGCTCCCTTCCTTTTATTCCTCAGGCCTTAATCGGTAAACTCCCGGTTCAATTTCGTCAAGAAAGTCCAATTTTCCCGCGAAGCGGTATTTTTTGATTAGTTTCTCTATTGTTGGACTGCGTATGCGAATATGATATCCATCATAGAGTTTGTCGCTTACGTCAACCGAAGAGAACTCGTATTCATCCTCGAATAGCTCATCCAACAATTCGGGAAGAGCTCTTGTAAGCTTTCGATATTGACGGTACCATGTTTTCAGCTTTTGCTTTCTATACCGCCTTTGAAGTGCGAGGACATCGGGACGTCGTTTGTACTCTTTCTCTTTTGACCGATAAGTGGGATTTAAGTGCCGATAAATTGTGCTATAGCTTACCCGGTACTTCTTCGCCAACCGTAGGTCAGCTCCATAGGAACTGAACCCCCGATTAATCAAACCCCTTTTTTCGGCAACCAGGTTTGCCGGTAACTTTACCATGTATCAATTTTTTAACCTCTATGAATAAATCCTTCAAGAAATATGGTGGTAAAATTGCGAAAACTCGTTGTATATATTAGAGTTAGAGGTAACCCCCCGGCGGCCAAGTGGTAGAGAAAAAGAGCAGGTTTATGGCCTGTCAATCGTATATTCTAAGGGTGTGCAAGGTGAAGGAAAAGGTAATACATAGATGTTAATCGGAACCGTCTCGTCGAAAGACCCAAAAGGAAGGATAGCGATTCCCAAGGTTGTGGGGGAACACCTAAGATTCGGTAGCCCGTGGCTGCGGATAGTACCCTACCTAAATGCAGGTCACCTCGTTATTAGTTTTGCGCTTTCGCAATTTTGGAAGAAAAGATGTACCCATTTGCTAATATTCGCGAAGAATATTCCGGAGTCGGTTCTCAAAAATTTGCCATGTGGAGCTCTATCCGAGGTAATCGGGAAACGGGATTGGCGGCGAATGTCTTTTCCAGTCGAATGTCTCGCCAGCAAAGAACTGAAGATTGCAAGAAGGGTCATGCTTTTTGTAGGCGGATTTAACGGAACCGAACATCGGTTTCTCGCTATCCTTCCAATTAACGGCATGATGTTAACGTGGTCATTCCTCCTTTCGGCAGGATGTGCTAGCTATAACTCCGATGAACTATTCAGTGCGGAGAAGGAGTTAGCCGAAATGTGGTCAAAGCTATCGAGAATGGGTATTAACGGTCAAGAGAAGCTGGAGGAATTTGAGACCAAAGTTAACGAGTACGAGCGCTCGAAATATGGCGGACTAAAAAAAAGATTGGCACACAAATTAAATCTCCAAGTAATTAGGGACTTTGCCGGTTTTGTCAGACAAATTGGGGTCTTTAAAGGGAAGAATGGTCAACGTAAGCCGGTGCAAGTTGAACTCATAAAGGATGACCAAGTGAGGCCGGTTGCCCCCCGGGAGCGCTGGGCTAACGCCAGCGAAATTGAACTGTCCCCAATGTGTTATCGAAACGTGATTGTCACAAATTTATTTCTTGAATACCCAGCCTTAGAGCTTGATGCACTCATTGATTGTCGGAACCCCTTATATCCAGACGGCAAGGCAGCTGACCTATGGGACCTCCATACTTCTCAATGGCAATTTCTGGCTCCGGCACTTTTATCTAAGAAATATTTATGGAATTATCCAATTCGGATTGAAGGCGTAACTGATATTGAATTCCCCGAGGAAACGGGAAAATTCATTGAAAAACATTGGAGCAAATTATCCTGGTGGAAGAAAGTATTTAGTTTAGGCCAGCCCGAGGAGGAGACTAGGCTTGTCAAGTTAAAGCTAAAGACCGTTAACGTTGGAAGTTGGAGTAGCCTTAGAGAGGAGTTGATTAGGGACTGATTAAAAACCATTGCCCGCTACCGCAGCCAGTTTTCGAGGCCGGACTGGGTAGCGGGCTGGAAATTGGTCGTCACAGCCGGTGGTTACCGGCCGGGCCATTTCCATTGAAAAAATGAACGAAAGAGGGTCCAAAGTCAAGCGGCCTAAGAAGGAGGTGATGGGTCTACTAATAACGATAGTGAAGGGGGGTGACGGCAACCAAAATAGTTCAACCTTCACAAAGGAGGAAGAATGCAGTTAACAAAAACTAACCGGCTTGCCTTGATGGAGAACGGCGCGGGCGCTTTAGACTTAGGCGACCGGCAGGTTATTCCAATTCAGGACGCCAGCCGGGAGCTCGCGCCGGTGGTGGATGGGGAGACCCGTTCCATTCTGGAACGGCTGCCCGGTTACGGCTGGTTGGAAGAAGTCAACCGGGAGCGGTCCCTAAAGGCCCTTAGGGGCATGCTCCTGTGCCACTGGCAGGGACAGCCGGATTATCGCGACGCATTCACGCCGCACCTCGTGTTTTGGGGCAACCTGGATTACGCCGGGAACCTCGTCCGGGTCATTCGGAATGCCGGATTGGAGGGAGCCAAGCTTTTTGCGGTCACGGAGGGCATGCCAAGGGCAGCAGCGCCGGTCATTACCGGAATGGAATTTGACTGGCAGCTGCACCGGGTCGGAAACCCGCAAAGGGAGTTACCAGGATTTGCGCTGGAAGCCCTGGACAGCGTGGAAAGGAAAGGCCCAATTTTCACGGAACTTTATTTGGCCGAACCCGGTCGGGTGCACAAGGAACAGGTGGCGCCAGTTCTCGCACAGGAATTCGGTGCGGTGGTAAAGGCGGCGGTGGGTGCCACCCGGGGGGTGGTCAATGCCGTGAGCCACGCCGGTAGGCGGTTCTTTGCCGAACTTGCGCGTCAGATGGAGCAGGTGGCAGAGCAGGCCAGAGCCAGCTTTTCGCCTGTCCCATACCCTCACCACGATCCAGTTCTCCTCGCCAAAACTGGCCAGCGATACGCATATTTCTTGGAGGTCATGCGTTGGGAGTGAGGCCGCGGTTCGATGTGGAGCTGGATACCAGCTTAAAGCCGGAGGGGAGCGGTTTGCAGTACAGGGCTACCGCTCTCCTCCGGCCCTTGGCCGTGCTTTCGGTGATTTTCCTGGCCATCACGCTTGCGGGGAACAACTGGGAGCGGCTGAAGAGTGCGCCGTTTTTCATCGCCCTAGGCACGGTGAGTAGCGTTTGTTTTCTGCTTCTGCTGTGGGCTTTGTGCTTTTTGTGGTGGTTTTTCATTGGTAGCGGACAGGTATTGGAGCTTGTCAAAGACCTTTTGCCAGCGGGAGGAGAAGAGTTTCGGATTTGCCTGGCTTTTTTGGTGTTGGCCATCCCAATGCTAAGGATTGTCAATCGGACGCTAAAACGGGCAAGGGTGTCCCACCGCGCGGCGGTTACGGGCGTGGTTCTGCTCTTTTTACTTGACGCCTACCTATATCTGAATGGAGGAAAGGCAGCGGCGCTGGCAATTGCCCGGGCCGTCGCGACTTTCTTTCGGGCACTTTAACGGCTCGGTCGGAAAAATGAACGGAAACCGGCGAAGAAGAATTAAACGGGAAATCGAAAGGGAGCGGCTGGGGAGGGACGTCACGCCGCATGGAGCAATCAAAACGGTTTCGAGGGTCCACGAAATCAACGAGAGGGCCGAACTTGAAATCACGGTGACCTCCCACCTCGGAAGCCTCGCATGCGGGCATTTTTCAGACAAGGTTGGCGGGCGTTGTGGTAGATGCCGGAGGCCCCTTTGCTCAGGGTGCTCCAAGACTATCTGTTACGTTTGCGGGTCGGTCAGCTGCGCCGCCTGCACGGTACCGAGCTATTCTGGAAAGCTCTCCTACCATCGTGGTTGGTGTCGGCTTTTCGCTCCCTTCGTAAGGCTAATTCGAGGGTAGCTCAATGTGGTTGCTGGTTGTCCTGGTGGCGTTAGCATTGGTTTTCAGGAGACAGATTTTCAAACGCCCCCGGCTGACAGCCGGGTTGTTTCTCGGTCTTCTGTGTGCGGTCGCCTTGCTTAAGGTATTAGAATCGGACCCGGCGTGGCGCTCGATTTCCACTGGAAAGCCAGGACTAGCCGCGCTGGTAGTCTTGGTCGTGGTCGTGATGGCGATTAGGATTTTAAGGTACATATTTGACGATGTTTGGCCGAGTGATAAAAATGGTGGTTCGGAACGGTCATAATCCCGATAATCTGAATCGATTGGCGAATGCCCTCGGGAAGGATGACCCTTGGGTAAAAATGAATCTCACTGACGCCGCGCGTTTCCCGGAGATTGCTACTGATATTGAAATGATGCTCTCGGTCGCAGTTGATGAACGAGGATTTGATAGGGCAAACCTGCCGCCCTACTCGCTTCAATCCAATGGGGAGGTGCAGGACCCAATTCATATTGGCGAAACAACCTGGAACGACCGGAAGTACAACGAATTTAAGTTGTCGCTGCAAAGCTTTTTCCTACCCGTTCTCGTAGTAGGTGGGACCGGAAGTGGCAAGTCAAACCTAGTCAAGAACTGCGTTTCCCAGCTGGCCGACTATCCGGACAAGACCTGTTTCTGGATCTTTGATTTTCTCCAGGAGTATCGGGAGCTTGCTACAGGGCATCAAAATATTTTAGTATTGCCGTTGTCAGCGTTAAGGATAAACCCGCTAAGACCGCCGGCTGGGGTGGAAACATCCGAATGGGCTCAAGTGTTCACGGAAATCTACAGCCATTCTTTCCACGTTTTAACCGGATCTAAGAGTTTCATTCACACGAGCCTTCACGACTTGTATGCAATGTACGCTGATGAAGGTAAAGAAGCTTTTCCCAGCCTTGCCGATTTTTTACAATACTTGCGGGCCCAAAAATTGACGCGTACAGTATGGAGCTATGCTCCACTTAATATTTTACGGATAGATTCGATCTGCAAGTCTCTCGTAGGCAAGATAGACGTTAGTCGAGGCTTTGAAGATGAACTGCCGGGCCGCAATGTGGTATTTGAGTTCGATAGCGCCGGTGAAAGTGAATTGCAAAATTTCCTCTGTGAGTATCTTATGACTCGTGCTTTTTACTCGAGGCGCAATACAACATCAATCGCCAAAAACCTGGTCCTAATTATAGATGAAGGTCATCGCATTTTTGACCGGTCGAAGGAGCACACCGCCGCTGGGCTTCCGTTAATTGACACTTTGGTTACACAATGCCGCCACGCGAAAATTTCGATGCTTTGCTCTGTTCAAGAAATTAGCAAAACAACTAACTCGCTTGTGGCCAATAGTCATTTGAAGTTTGTGCTTCAAGAAGGAAGCGGAAGGGACGAGGATGAAGTTAGTAAAGCCTTGCAGCTTACGAAAGAGCAAAAAGATTGTCTGCCGCAGTTAAGGGTCGGAGAGGCGATTGCCGCGACTGACGCCGGCCTTTATTTAGTCAAAGTAAAGCCGTTCACCCAAGGCTCGATGGTTTCTGAACAAAATGCGAGAGAAAGTACGAGGGCCGCCATAGATAGACTGATGCAGGTAGTCGAGGGGAGGTCGGATTTGATGAAAACCCGGCTTGCCCAGGTCAACGGCCGAGGTCCGGACCTTGAATTGGCTCTCCTTTTGTGCCTGGCAAAAAGCCCGCTGTCCACCGCGGGAGAACTTGCCGGCGCCTTGAAATCGAGCAGGGCGAAGGTGGACAGGGGGTTGGATGCGCTCGAATTCAAAGGCCTGTTGCGGAAGGTCAAACCCCTAAACTTATTCAAGGGCGGAGGTATAATTCTGTACGAGCCAACCGAGAAAGGAAAGAACCGCTGCAAGGAGTCGGGTCAACCCTATTACCATCCCGGAAAGTGCGGTTTGGAGGGGTATTTTTATCTGACTAAGGTCATTGAGCCCTTTTATAGAAGTCAGGGGTATAGTACCAGGCTTGAAGGTCGAAGCGGAAACAGTACCGCGGATCTGATAGTCGAAAAAAACGACCAGTGCACTGCTGTGGAACTTGAGCTCACCAATGCAAACATCTACGCCAACCTTCTACGAAATCTGGCGGCCACTGGAGTCGACCAGACGGTCCTTGTATTGAAGAATAACGACCTTTTCCAAAAAGCAACCGTGATGTCCAAAGACCTTGACGACTTGAACCGGCGGCGGATTGAATTAAGGGTTATAACCGATTTCGCTCCAGGCAAGTCATTCGTTACCACTAAGGAAATAGAGAATGAAAACGAAATTAAAAAAATTACAAAAGGTTAATTGGGTATGAGTGAAAAGGAAAAGGTAGCGGCGTTCAAGTTCGTTGACTTTGCCGCGCACTACCAAAAAGGGTTTAGGAACAATGTGATACCGGTATCCGAAGTTTCGGATGCAGTCCAAAAATACCGAAAATTCGAATGTTACGCTTCGGCCTTAATTTATAACGAAGAAATCAAGGATTACATGCGGAAGAATTTACACCACGGCCGGCCCAGCGTGGCCGGTTACCCAGGAGTGGTATGGGGATATTACATCCCATTTGATATCGACTTGCGTGCAGGTAGGCAGGATGAGGGATTTAAGACGGCGAAGGCTCTGGCGGGTTTTCTAATAAAGTATCTCGAGTTAGATAGAGAATCGCTGGTAGCTTATTATAGTGGGTCGGGCATCCATTTTTCATTATCGAGCGAAAAATTTAGCGCCGAACCCAGCAGCGGTCTCCATATGGTCTTTAGTGACCTCAGGAGACGCTTAGTGAAGCTTTCAATGATAAAACAGGTTGAATCAATCGATTTAACGATTGGGGACAAAAACAGGCTCTGGCGGCTGCCAGGCACGATGAATAAGAAAACGGGGCTGTTCAAAACGGAGCTTGAATTAGAAGAGTTGGACAGGCTGGGATTGGAGGAGATTAAAGAGCTATCCAAGCAATCCAAACCTACTCGGTATACTGACTCAGCCGGCCTGATCCCTAACTCAAAAATTACATCAAATCCAGTAGCCGAAGCTCTCTACGGCGAAGCGGTAGAGCGACTGAAAAAAAGGTCAAAAACGAGAGTTCAACCACATCAGGTCAGGAAGGAAGCATCGGACGCAATTGAGACGCTCTGTGAAGCCAGGAAAAAGATATGGGACACGCCAGTGCCCGAGGGTCAACGGAACAACGCCGGCATCAGGCTAGCCAGCTGGTTCAGGATTTGCGGAAATTCCAAAGAGGAGACGGAGTCCCTGCTCAAATTGTGGAATGAAAAGAATGGCATTGGACTCGAAGACGAAGAATTGGTACGCATAGTTTCGTCGGCATATGCTGCGGCTGAACCTTACGGTTATTTTTGTTTTGACGAAATTATTCGCCAATACTGTCCGTATTATCCTAGGAACCATTCATCCTGCCAGCAATACCAAATATTCAAGGGTGTTCAAACTCCACTGGAATGTTAAGGATTATTAACAAAATTCAATTGGACTCGAAGGAACATTTGGTTAGCTGTGATGTAGGTGAGCTATGCAAAACGCAGACAAGGCCAAGACAAACCTCCAGCAAAAATCAGTCGAGCCACTGCTTACGGTAGACGAAGTCTGCCGGCTGCTACAGGTGAAGAGGAGCACGGTCTATTCCTGGGTGCAGTCCGGAAGACTGGCTTGCGTCCGGTTAGGTAGGGTATTACGTTTCCACAGTGATTCGATTGGCCGGGTTTGGACGGAAGGGCTTCGGCAATCAAGAAAGGAGAAGAATGATTAATGCCGAAAAAGCCCACAAATCTGGTCTCACGGAATAAAATGTTCTATTTTCGTATACAGATTGACGGATGCGACAAATGGGTCTCGCTGGGGCCGGATTACCGGAAGGCGCTCGATGCCCACAAGGAGCTTTCGTTCAAATACAGCGAGTTGCGGCAGGAAAAGTACGTCCAGAAGCGGCTGGACCGGCTCCTTCCCCGTAAGCCGGTCGAAAGCCTGCACGTAGACCAGCTGGCTCACCGATGGCTGCACGAATACGTAGCCGTGCGCCGGAACGAAAAGGGTCAAAGACTGGCCCGGCAACGGTACGTCGACTTTGTAGCGCCGCTGATTGGGCAGATGAAGGTGGAAAGCGTCACGCCCGCCGACCTACGCAAAGTCCAAGCAAGCCTATCTGCTCGAGGGCTTTCCGTCAATAGCGTCCGTCACCTATGCGCGGACATACGCTGTATGTTCCTTTATGCCAAGCAGGAACTCAGGTGCATCACAGATGCTCCAATACCGCCTAATTTCCTGCCAAAGAAGTCGGAGGAAGCTCCGAGGCGGCTATCTGACCACGAGGTGAATAAACTGCTCGAGGCTGCCGCTGGCGAGGATTCATTGGTTATCAGGCTCGCGCTGCAAACCGGCCTACGTTGGGGCGAATTAAAATCGCTCCGCCGGGTCCATTTCCAGCGCTCTGTCTCTGGACCGCATTTGGTGCTTGAGAAAACCAAGTCGAAGAAAGTTCGGCGGGTTTTTCTGACTGACCAGCTGGCGGCGGAATTGGAACTTCTCCGGTGTGGTTCCGTGGAAAAGCCGATGTTCCCGAATCTCCCTTATTCTCCGAGGCCGATAGTCAATCGTCTGAAGAAGAGGACGGGAATTGTCTGGAACTTCCACCGGCTACGGCATACCTTCGCTTCACGCTGGCTGGAGGCCGGCGGGTCGAAAGAGGCCCTTCGGCAAGCCTTGGGGCACTGCACGATTCAGCTGACCGAACACTACGGCCGGGTTTCTGAAGATTATGTTGCGAGAGAGGCTCGAGCCGTAGCAAATGTCGTAGCAAAAGCCGTAGCAGGGGCGGACAAGTGCGCATCCAACCCTAAGGCGGCAGGAGAGGGAACTCCTTGCGAAGCAGAGGGTTTTGAAATAAGTTTACCCCATGACGCTGGCATAGCTCAGGGGTAGAGCAGCGGTTTTGTAAACCGCCGGTCGGGGGTTCGAATCCCTCTGCCAGCTTCTAATTTTTTGTCCCCCTTGTTGACATCCTCTCTCAATCTTCGCTATTTCTCCCCATCGAAAACCGAAACCAAATAGGAGGGTCTATGACCAATTTCCGTCCCGCCGCGCTAACGCTCGCAATCCTTTGCTTCACCTCGCCGCTCTTCGCCGCCGTTTTGCGGGAGGCGGCCGAGGCGGCCAAAAGCTACGAAGGGAAAACGCTCTATCTCCGCAAAACCTTAAACCAGTCCCGCAAGGTCTATTTGAACGTGCCGCTGGGGGAATTTTATTACGAATACAAAAAGGGGCGGATGTTCCCTCTTCGCGAACCGGTGCAGGTGCAAATCACCAAGGTTGAATCGAAAGAGAACGTCAAGTTTTCCATCATCAGCAAGCAGTTGGGGAAAACCGAAATCGAGCTCAAATCGGCCGACGGCAGCCCCATCACAAAACAGGCGGTGGAAGCGGCCCTCCGTCGAGCCTTCTCCACCGACTGGACCGACGACGCCAAATTGTTCGTCGGCAGCAAAACCACCAAAACCCTGCACGTGGACGGCTGCAACCATATGCCGGAGGAAAAGGGGCTGGTGAGATTTGCCTCCGTCTCCGATGCGGAAGGGGCGGGCTTCCGCAAATGCCTGGTCTGCTTCCGCCAAATCCCGACCGTCTCCGGCTTCGAAAAGGAGCGGGTGCTGGGGCAGCAGACCGCCTCGGCCTTCCGCAACTACAATCCGGTCGTGACCGATGACCGCCTGAACGACCGGGTCAAAAACGTCGGCTACCAGGTGTTGGAAAACTGGCCGGCGCCTTTGAAGGGATACAACTACAAATTCTACGTGGTGGAAAACGACGTCCCCAACGCCGTCGCCTGTCCGGCCGGGCAGATTTTCGTCACCACCGGACTTTTGGACGCCGTCGAATCGGACGAGGAACTGGAAGGGGTTCTGGCGCACGAAATCACCCACGTGGAAATGCGTCACGGCTACCGCCAGTTCCGGGCGGCCCAGAAGGGGCAGGCGATTTCCACCGCCGCCGGAATCGTGGCGGGGGTAATCACCGCCGCCAAAAGCAAGAAAGACAAGGTTGAAAAAGGGGTGGCGGTCGCCAACGTCGTCACCCTGCTGGGCAACGTCTCCACCGCCATCGCCCTTTCCGGTTATTCCCGCGGCTACGAGGAGGAGGCGGACAGCTATGCCCTGGCCTATCTCGCCACCCGCTCGCAAGATGGAGCCGGACGCCCGTATCTGGCCACCCTGCGCAAGTTGCGGTACTACAGCGACATCGAGGAGATTTCCGAGGACGCGCAGGGGCTGGCGCTTTTTCAAAGCCATCCCAACATCGCCGCGCGGGTGGACAAAGCCCAGAACCTGGACGTCGCCCCGATTCAAAACGCCCTTTTCTACGGGCTGAACAAGGAGGGGGAACTCGTTGCCACGCTTTCCTTTGAGATGCAGGCCTTTTCCGCTTACCGCAAGCGGGCGACCGGGGTAGCCGGGGAAAAGACCGAGCTGCGCGTTTTTGTCACGTTGGAAACGACTCCCAATCTTGGGGATAAGGACAAGGTTAGAAGCGTTGCTTTAAAGATTGCGCGGGGGGAAGTCATTCTGGACAACAAGGAGGACACCGAAATTTTGCCCTCCGATTTGGTCGGCTGCACGTTTTACACCAACAAGTTGGAGGATTTCATTCCCGCCATCCAGTCGGTCAAATTGCCGTTGAAGAATGTGAGCCGGTGGGTGAAAGCGGGGGATTGAAGATTGTAGATTGAGGATTGCAAAAACAAATGCAATCAAGGGGGGAATTTGGCAAAAACGGCGGGGAAAGGGCGGAGAAATTGAGGATTTTTTTTGAAAATCAAAAAACAAAAACGGTTGGGAAGTTGTTGCGATTTTAGGTGAAAGTGCAATTTAATACACATCCTTGAACGCCTTGTCCCTTAGCGGATTAGAAAATGTGACGAATTATTTTTTGGTCATCGGGTTGAATTTCTTCTATAGCAGGAACTTGCGCCGGACATTTTTTGAGGGGTTTTTGGACAGGTAGGCGCGGAAGTGAAAACTTTCCGAAATTTTAATGAATTTGCAATCTTACCCCTGGCCCCTTCCCGACACGGGAAGGGGGGGAGGGCGAACAACCGTTCGCCCCTACGAAGACATCCCTTCCGGCCTTGCGGTATGTTTAACCTCCTCTTAATCCCCTCCTTCGTAAGGAGGGGACAAGGAAAGGCAGAGATTAGAGATTAGGGATTCGGCCGGCCGTACGCGTCTGATTTCACCGGCCGAACCAGCGCCGCCAGCCGGTTTTTGCGCCCACTTTTTCCTGTTCTTTGGATTGTGCCGGAGGCTCGTGGGGTTTGGCGGTTTTCGGAAAATCCGGTTTTTCACGCCGCAGCAGGGAGAGATGAATGACCGCCCCTTCCACTTCCAAGGCGGAGCCAACCAGCCCCTCGCCGGTGAAGCGGTAATCGTCGCCCCAAGCGACCGAGGGGTGAATGGACTCTTCGAGGGAGGCCGCCTTTTCAAAAAAATCGCGCGCCGATTTTTCCGGGTCATCCGGTTTTTGCTCCTCTTTGGAAAAGAGGGCATCCAAGGCGTAGCTTTTCAAAAGTTTGGGATACAGCTCGGCGAAGGCCTTTGGCCGGGAGACGTAGTCCAGCCCGACCACCCGGTTGCCAAGCAGAACCAAAAGCCCCTGTTGTCCTTCCTTCAGCGGCAGCGCTTTTTCATATTCTTCCAGACTTTTATCCTGCGACCGGTAAACTTCGTGCATAGCGCCGGTCGGCGAATGCGCGCCGGCCATGGCGGAGAAGAGGGCAATTTCTTCCCAGATTTTTTGCTGATTGGAGCCGTAGGTCCGGGAAGATTTCAAGGACGCGGAAACCGAGCTCATTTTCATATGGCGCAGGCTGGCGTACATCGCCGTCCTGGCGTCGGCAAACTCGGGGCTGGTGTAGCTCCAGCGCCCGGCCTCCGTGCAGCTTACCGGCACGAAAGTCGTGGATTTTGCACGGACGAGAATGGTGGTATTCAGCACCCGGTTCTGCTTGGCACCGACCAGCTCCTCGGCATCCAGGAGCAGAACGGGGCGGTCGCCATTGTTTTCCACCTTGAGATTAGGGACGCTTCCCTTTTCGTCAACTTCGGTGACCCGGCACTCGCCCTGGGCCAGGGCCTGGCTTAGGGTAACATAGTTTGGCCCCGGAACGCCGTCCGAAAAAAGGGGGAGGACGGTCAGGCGCTCGTGGCGCCGGGGTTCACCAAACCGCAGGCCCTGCAGGCAGATGTTTAGTTTCTGGTGCACGTTACCTCCTCTTCTGTGCCGTATGGCGGCCATAAAAATTACGTCTTGGCGTTGAAAAAGTCCACCCCTTTTAAATACAGTGATTGGAGATTAGGGATTCGTCCGCCCTTCAGCACCCAAAAAAGCAGGGGGGGCCCGGCAGAATTCATTATCAAAATCCAATTTCAGTAGAATCCAGAAAATTCGAAAACCCTTGGTTGTAAATGTTTCGTGGATGAAGCCCGGCTTTCAAGCCTCGCAGATGGTCAGCAATGTCTCGAGCATCATTACTGCTTATTATATCAAGTTCAGTTGAGCTTTTAAACCCTTCAAAAATATCCCGAATTACTTCATCCCGTGCTCGATAACCAATAACGTAGATTTCTTTTGCCTGCTTTATCAAAGCCCGTGCTGGCTCTACAATGTGCCGTGCCCCACTTAAGATTTGGACAGGTATAATTGGTCAAGGAGGTTAAATGGAGACAGCGACGATGCCTGTTCAGATCCGGAAGGTTTCGGGTAGG
>JAKEHY010000024.1 GCA_022614805.1 Candidatus Zixiibacteriota bacterium
CCTACCCGAAACCTTCCGGATCTGAACAGGCATCGTCGCTGTCTCCATTTAACCTCCTTGACCAATTATACCTGTCCAAATCTTAAGTGGGGCACGGCAACCTCGCCCCTGCGGTTTTTTACCCTCCTTTAATTCTTCCCCTTATTAAGGGGAAGAGGGAAAAAGCCGCAAATTAACTCTGCGTTGGTTTGGGAACCGGCGGGAACGCCGGGGGGTTTAATCGGACGGGGTTTGAAAGAGAGGAGTGAAAATGTCTCCAAGGTTTAAGCGGCTCGCCGTCGAATCCGTCTCGGAAAAGGAAACGCAAAACGGGAAACCGGTTGTCCCTTCCGACCAGGAAGTATTTGATGCCTACTCCCGAACGGTTACGGGGGTGGCCGAGCGGGTGAGCCCTTCGGTGGTCAACATCAACGTCCGCCAAGAGCGAGCCAGTCGTCGAGGGCCGCGTCAGATGGGTGGCAGCGGTTCCGGCTTCATCTTCACTCCGGATGGTTTCATTTTGACCAATAGCCACGTGGTTCACGCAGCCAGCCAAATCGAGGTAATCCTCTCCGACGGACAGCGCCAAGCCGCCCAACCGGTCGGCGACGACCCGCACACCGATTTGGCGGTGATACGAATAGATGCCCCGAGTCTGGTTCCGGTCGAGTTGGGGGATTCACAGTCCATCCGGGTGGGTCAGCTCGTGGTGGCCATCGGAAACCCGTACGGCTTTCAATGCACGGTGACGGCCGGGGTTGTCTCCGCCCTCGGACGTTCGCTGCGTTCCCAGTCGGGCCGGTTGATTGACAACGTCATCCAGACCGATGCCGCCCTGAATCCGGGCAACTCCGGCGGGCCTTTGGTCAACTCCGGAGGCCAGGTCATTGGCGTCAACACCGCCGTGATTTTGCCGGCCCAGGGAATCTGTTTTGCCATTGCCGTCAACACGGCCAAGTTCGTGGCCGGCCGGCTCATCAAAGAAGGCCGGGTGCGCCGCAGTTTTATCGGCGTGGCCGGGCAAAACGTGCCGCTGCACCGCCGGGTGGTACGCTTTTACAACCTTGCCGTGGAAACCGGGGTTTTAGTTTCCTCCGTGGAGCCGGGCAGCCCGGCCGCCCGGGGCGGGTTGGCCGAAGGGGACATCATCATTGGTTTCGACAACCAGCCGGTGGCGGGCATCGACGATTTGCACCGGCTTTTAACCGAAGAGAAAGTTGGACTGCGGGTGAATCTTTCCCTTATCCGGCGGAACGCGCGAATGGAGCTTTTGGTGGTTCCGCAGGAACAGAAAGAAAAGCCGGCTTAAGGGCGGGGTTCGGCTTTTCCTTCGGTCAAAATTCTTTCTTTCCACAATCAACTTGCCTCCGCCCCCCGCCGATGTTAATATGGGGGCAGGGACAACCTATGGCGGAAGAGGAAAAGAAGGACTTTTTAAAAGATATCCAGCGGATTCAGGAGGAGATGGATTTAATCTTCGACCATTTCTACAAAATCCGCCGCTCCCCGCTTTTAACCCACGCCCAAATCTGGCGTCCCCCCACCGACGTTTTTGAGACCGGAGAGGAAATCGTGATTTTGACAGAAATAGCCGGCATCGACCCCAAAAAGCTCACCATCCTCTATAAGGAGGGGGTTTTGACCATGAAGGGGGAGCGGTCGTCCCCCAAAATCGAGAACAGCATCGCCTGCCGGAACAAGGAAATCGTCTCCGGCCGGTTCGAGCGGAACATTCATATTCCGTACACCGTCGACAAGGAATCGGTAAAGGCCTCCTACCAGGACGGCATACTCGTGGTTCGCCTGCGCCGGCTGGGGCCGGAAGAGAAAACCACCAAAATTCCCATCGTATGAAAACCGGGTCGGATAAAAAGGGGCAAAGCATAATGGCCAGGGAAGAAGTAAAGCTGGAAGATGAGGGACTGAAAAAAGAGTTTGGCGGACTGCCGGTTCTGCCTACCCGGGGGGTGGTGGTTTTCCCGGCCTTTTTGACCCCCCTGATGGTCTCCGACCAGCGTTACGCCCGGCTGATTGACGAGGCGGTGATGGCGGGGCGGGCCATCGGACTTTTTTCCCAAAAAAACGAGGAGGAGGAAACGGTCGCCCCGGACGGGATTTACACGGTCGGCACCCTGGGGCAGGTCATCAAGATGCTGCGCTTTCCGGACGGTTCGGTCCGTTTTTTGGTGCAGGGGCTTTCCCGCATCCGGCTCAAGAAATTCGTTAAAACCGAGCCGTACTTCACAGCCGAGGTGGAGGAAATCCCCGAGCGTTTCGAAAAAACGGTCGAAGTCGAGGCCCTGGTGCGCAACATCACGGATTCCGTCAAAAAAATCGTCGGTTTGGCCCCCTACCTTTCCGAAGAGCTGCAGATTTCCGCTTTGAACACGGAAGACCCCGGCAAACTGGCCGACTTGGTGGCCAATTCGCTCAATCTGCCGGTGGCCCAGAAACAGGAGGTCTTGGAAACCTACGACATCCGGGAGCGGCTGTTCAAGGTGCATAAAATCCTGCTCAAGGAATCGGAGGTTTTGGAGCTTTCCCGCAAAATCCAATCCGAAGCCGCCTCCGAGATGGGAAAATCGCAGAAGGAATACATCCTGCGGGAGCAGTTGAAGGCCATCCAGAAGGAACTGGGGGAATCGGACGAGCGCACCGCCGAGCAGGAAGAATTCACCAAAAAAATCGAGGCGGCCAAAATGCCGCCGGTGGCCTTGGAGGCGGCCCAAAAGGAGCTGGAGCGGCTTTCCAAAATGAACCCGGCCTCGGCGGAATACATCGTCTCCCGCAACTATCTGGACTGGCTGGTGGTGCTCCCCTGGAGCCGCTCGACCACCGACGTTTTAGACATCAAGCAGGCCAAAAAAATTCTGGACGAGGACCATTTCAATCTGGAAAAGGTCAAAGACCGGATTTTGGAGTTTTTGGCGGTGCGCAAGCTGAAAGAGACGCTCAAAGGGCCCATACTCTGCTTCGTCGGCCCGCCCGGCGTCGGCAAAACTTCCCTGGGGCGTTCCATCGCCCGGGCGATGGGGCGGAAGTTTTCGCGCATTTCCCTCGGAGGGATGCATGACGAGGCGGAAATTCGCGGCCACCGCCGCACCTATGTTGGCTCCCTGCCGGGGCGCATCGTTCAAGAATTGCGCCGCTCGGAGGCCAACAACCCAGTTTTTATGCTGGATGAAATCGACAAGGTGGGGCAGGATTTTCGGGGCGACCCGGCTTCCGCCCTGCTCGAGGTCTTGGACCCGGAGCAGAACAACACCTTTTCCGACCATTACCTGGACGTCCCCTTTGATTTGTCGCGGGTGCTTTTCATCACCACCGCGAACTATCTGGACCCGATTCCGGGGGTTTTGCGCGACCGGATGGAGGTCATCGAGCTGCCGGGCTACACCGATTTGGAAAAAATCGCCATCGCCAAAAAATTTCTCATTCCGCGCGAGCTGGAAAACCACGGACTCAAGCCCGACCAGCTCGAAATCAAAGAAGAAGCCTTGAAGAGAATCGTGCGGGATTACACCCGCGAAGCGGGGCTGCGGAATTTAGACCGCTATTTAGCTACCCTCTGCCGCAAGGCGGCCAAAAAAGTGGCCGCCGAGGAGGAAAAGAGAATCATCGTAACCGGCGAGAATTTGTCCGACTTCCTCGGCGCCGCCCGTTACTATCCGGAGCTTTCCACCCGCACGTCGCAGATGGGGGTGGTTCCCGGCTTGGCCTGGACCCCTTCCGGCGGAGAGATTCTGTTTATCGAAGCGACCAAGATGCGCGGCAAGAAAAATCTGACTTTGACCGGCAATCTGGGGGACGTGATGCGGGAATCGGCCCAGGCGGCCCTTTCCTACCTGCGCTCCTCGGCCAAAAAATACGGCATTCCGGAGGATTTCTTCGAGCATTTCGACATCCACCTGCACGTGCCGGAGGGGGCCATTCCCAAGGACGGCCCTTCCGCCGGCATCACGATGGTCACCGCTCTGGCTTCTCTTTTTGCGGAATTGCCGGTGAAGCCGTATTTGGCGATGACCGGCGAAATCACGTTGCGCGGGCTGGTGCTTCCCATCGGCGGGTTGAAGGAAAAATGCATGGCGGCCCACCGGGCCGGGATTAAGACCGTGATTTTGCCGGAGCAGAACAAAAAGGATTTTGAGGATATGCCGCTGGAGATAAAAAAGGACGTCAAATTCGTATTCGTGTCCACCATCGACGAAGCGCTGGAGGAAGCCATCGATTTTCCCAAGGACAAGCCCAAAAAACTGCCTCGGGTTACCGTTTCCACCCGCAAAAACGGAAAAACCATCTCCGCCCGCGTTCCGGTCGCCGTCAAAGCGAAGTGAGGTGCTTCTCAAACCGTCTCTACATTTCCTCCCTTTGTAGGGGAGGACCAAGGTGGAGTTAAAATTCCCGCTCAACGCTTCTCCTTTTTTACCGATATAACTAATAGAATGCGGAAACTTATCCTAAGCGCACCGGGGTTGGCTATCCTCATTTTTTTGACTCTTGCCGGCTGCAACTCCCGCGGCGGTGGCAGCACCGGCCCGGGGGACAACGCCCCCTTCAAAATACACGGTATTTTCGCGCGGGATGCCAATTTGACCAACGACAGGGATAAGGCCTATTTTGAATTAACCCGCAACGACACCCTTTTCAATCTGGCTGCCTTTACGCTTGATACTTTCAAGGTGGATACGACCATTTTTACCACCTATTACCGCCAATCCCCGCCCAACTTTCTGCGTCCGGCACAGAACCATGTCATACATTTAGTCTATTCCCCAAACACCCTAGATCTCACGACCTCACTTTTTATGCCGGACTCTTTCTTTATTTCTTCAATTACAGGGATTAATCCGGATCATACAAATCCAGGGGGCACGCAGCAGGCCAACGTAAACTGGACTGCTTCGGCTAACGCGACAGGCTACATTGTGGCTGTCGTTCATGACAGCGCCGCACTATCGAGTCAAATCGACACGAGTTTCTTTCCCGATTTTGCCACTTCCACAAGCATACCGCTGGCTGCTTACCGGGATGCGAACAATCAATTGAGAACCGGTCTTTATAGAATCTACTTGGTTGCCTTCCGTGGCGGACTTTTGCCTTTTTCCGGACAATCTTTTCCCCTGCCTCCCAATTATTCCGTTGCGGACACGAATTACTCTTTGACCGTTGCAGGGAGGATAGTTTCAGCGTTTGTAGCCAAGTACGACACAATCCGTGTTCTTCCGTAACACCCTACCTAAGTAATCCAATTGTTTTTGCTGTAAGCTTCATTTCAACGACCTCCCCGTTTCAAATTCCCCTACTTTTTTTCCCTCAAAATTTTATATCTTACCCCAAGAGGGCAAATTATGCAGGTAGCGACAGCGTAGAAAGTAGAGGATATGGCGACGGCAAAGCAGACAATCGGGAAAACAGTGGCCGGGTGGCCGGCGGAGAAATTGTTGGAAATCTATCGGCTGATGTATCTGTCCCGCCGGCTGGACGACAAGGAAATCACCCTAAAAAAGCAGAACAAAATATTTTTCCAAATCTCCGGCGCCGGGCACGAAGCGATTCTGGTCGCCGCCGGGCTGGCCTTGCGCCCCGGCTATGACTGGTTTTATCCCTACTACCGCGACCGGGGGCTGGTTCTTGCGCTCGGAATGACCCCCACCGAGGTCTTGATGGAGGCCACCGGCTCCGCCGCCGACCCGAACTCCGGCGGACGGCAGATGCCCTGCCACTGGGGACATAAAAAGCTGAACATCGTCAACCAATCCTCGCCCACCGGAACGCAGTTTCTGCAGGCGGTCGGCTGCGCCAAAGCCACCCGCTACTACGCCGAAGTTTTGGGAGCGGAAGATAGGCCCTCCAATTTCCATCCGGACGAAATCACCTATGTTTCCGGCGGGGACGGCGCCACTTCCGAAGGGGAATTCTGGGAGGCGCTCAACTATGCCTGCCTTTACCGGTTGCCGGTGCTGTTTCTAATCGAGGACAACGACTATGCCATCTCCGTCCCGAAAGAGTTTCAGACGGCCGGCGGCTCGATTTCCAAGTTAGTCGCCAACTTCCCCTCCCTTTTCATCAAAGAAGTGGACGGCTGCGACCCATTGAAAAGCTACGAGGCGATTAAGGAGGCGGAGCGCCATCTCCGCGAAGGGCGCGGCCCGGCTCTGGTGCACGCCCACGTCATCCGCCCTTATTCCCATTCGCTGTCGGACGTGCAGGCGGACTACCGCGCCCCCAAGGAAATTCAGGAGGAAAACGCCCGCGACCCGATTTTGACCTTCGCCAACTTTTTGGTCAAAGAAAAAGTGCTGACCGAAGCGGAGCTGGCCCAGCTGAAAGAGGAAGTGGATGCCGAAATCGACCAGGCGGCGGATGAGGCGCTTGCCTCCCCCCAACCGGCGCCGGAAACGGCCGAGCTGTATGTCTATTCTCCCGATATCGACCCGACTTCAAAAGAGTTCGAATCGGAGCCGAAATTCAAAGAGGGAACGCAGCCGCTGACGCTGGTCGCCGCCATCAACACCTGCCTGAAAGAGGAGATGGCCCGCAACAAAAAAGTTCTGATTTACGGCGAAGACGTGGCCGACTGCTCCCGTGCTGAAAGTCTTAACCTCGTCCCCGGCAAGGGAGGGGTTTTCAAAGTAACCATCGGGCTGCAAAAAGCGTTCGGCGAAGGGCGGGCCTTCAATTCTCCCCTGGCGGAAGCCACCATCGTCGGCACGGCCGTGGGAATGGCCACGCGCGGGCTGAAGCCGGTCGTTGAAATTCAATTCTTCGACTACATCTGGCCGGCGATGATGCAGATGGTTAACGAATGGTCGAAAATGCGCTGGCGCTCCAACAACGCCAATTCCTCCCCGGCCATCATCCGGGTTCCTTTCGGCGGCTATTTGCACGGCGGCTCGGTGTACCATTCCCAATCGGGCGAGTCGATTTTCGCCCACATCCCCGGCATCCGCATCCTTTTTCCGTCCAATGCGCTCGATGCCAAGGGGCTTTTGCGCACCGCCATCCGCACGGACGACCCGGTTCTGTTTTTGGAGCACAAGCATCTCTACCGACAGCCCTACAACCGCACCCCTGACCCCGGACCGGATTTCACCATCCCTTTCGGCCGCGCCCGAATCACCAAGCCGGGGAAAAACGTCACTTTGATTACCTACGGCGCTTTGGTTTACCGCTCCGAGCAGGCGGCGGCGGAAGCGCTGGAGCGCGGCATCGAAGTGGAGGTCATCGATTTGCGCACGATTATGCCCTACGACTGGGAAGCCATCGCTGCCTCGGTGAAAAAGACCGGCAAGGTGGTGGTGGCGCACGAGGATGTTTTGACCTGCGGCTTTGGCGCCGAAATCGCCGCCCGGATTGCGCAAGAGCTTTTCGACTATCTGGACGCCCCTGTCACCCGCGTCGGCGCGCTGGACACCCCCGTCGGCTACGCCCCCTTCTTGGAAGAAGCGATTTTGCCCAGCCCAAAGAAGGTGCTGAAGGCGATTTTGGACGTGGCGGAATATTAAAGATGGCTACTGAAGAAGATCAAAAACTAATTGAAGGGATTCTCTCCGCAAAGGAGCCGCTCAACAAAGGCATTTGTTGGGAAGAATGGGATGAACGTGAAAATGCGATTGACTCTTTGGAACAAGTTGCAGAATATCTAGATGAAAAATATGTGAATCGTCGGTTAAAACGCGTCTCAATTGCGCTTGATCATGCTTTTTATTCATTCACTATTTGTGCTATAAAGGGGACAAACTACGAACAAGTTCTTAAAGATAAAGGTAGCGATTTAATAGGTTTTTGGACGTCTTTAGAGCGGCTCGAAGCTCAGCCGGGAAGATTCGTGTTTAGTGTGCCTGTAGTTATTACCGATGAGCAAAAGAAATATATAGGAATTATTCATAATTTCGCGAACGATTTCAAACATTTTGTCCCGATGAGTTATCTCATCAAGTTAGAAAAGTTTCCAGAAGCAGTTAACAGCGTCATTCAGGTAATCAAGTCAATTTATAGCTCCGGAGACTTTCCCGTTTATCATCTTTCAACTGAACAAAAAGTAAGGGTTCAATCGATTTTTGATAAAATAGCCTCTTCTACACTCAGATGGAAAGAGCAAATTGGGGCAGTTTCGAAACTTGCCTAAGCCACTATAGCGCAAAACATAAACAGCGAGATGATCTAATGAGAAGACCAGAATACCAAAATTTTGGGCTTTCACCGAACCGTTCAGAGGAGATTCGGAGAACGGTATCACTTTTTGTAGGAAAGAAGGAAACTTTAATCGGTATACAAAAATCTCTCAAATATATATTGCTGACACTACTTTTAGTTTATGCGGCTTCTTTTCTATGGAACACTTCGGATAATTTCGTTAGTCGCACGAAAATTTTTATAGCGTTGGCGATTGTACCGTTTGTAGTTTATTCGGCTCTTCATTTTATTCTCCCGCGCCAACTTGAAAAGTATAACCCTGAGAATGTTCCCGGCTATAAAGAACTGAAAGCTTTTGAAGTCGAAGTTAAGAAGTATGACCAAGAGCAAAGAAGATATGAAGAGGAGCAAAGGAGACTCGAATTAGAAAAAAGAGAGTTAGCGGAGTTAAAAAGAAAACGGTTTTGGCTCGAGCAAGATGGTTATACCTTCGAAAAAAACATTGCTAAAGTTTTCGAACGGTTAGGGCATAAGGTTCGACTTACCAAAAGTTCTGGAGATGAGGGAGTTGATATTTTTGTAGATGATGACAAAATAGTCCAATGCAAAGCAACCAGGTCACAAATTGCACCTGCAATTGTAAGAGATTTGTACGGAACTATGCGTGACAAAAAGGCAAAAAAGGGTATAATAGTGTCGACCGGTGGATTTTCCTCCGGGTGCTATGGATTTGTTGCTAGACATAAAAACATTCAACTGTGGGATTTGAATAAACTGCTTGAAGTAGCCGGAAAATTGGGCGTAGGATATAAAGATAATTAAGACATATCATTAGATTTCGAAGAGCTAGGCATACCTCGTTCCTACCTTTCTCCCTATCCCATAGCTGCAAAATACCCCTTGCCGTTTGAGCGGCTTCCGATTTCTTTGAAGGGACTATGCAAGCCGTAATAATGGCCGGGGGGTTTGGCACCCGCTTGCGGCCGCTCACCGCCAACCGCCCCAAGCCGATGGTGCCGGTGGGCGGGGTGCCCTTGATGGAACAGGTCGTCCGGCTTTTGAAAAAGCATGGCTTTACCGAGGCCGTGGCTTTGGTTTTCTATCAGGCGGAGCAAATCAAGGAATATTTCAAGGACGGCAAGCGCTTTGGGCTGAAAATGACCTACCAACTGGCGGAAGCGGACTACGGCACGGCCGGGAGCGTCAAAAACGCTGCGGCGTTAATCAAAGGAGACTTTCTGGTCATCTCCGCCGACGTTTTGACCGACATCGATTTGACGGCGGCGGTGAAGTTTCACCGCGAAAAGGAGGCATCCGCCACGATTGTGCTCTCCCGGCAGGAAAACCCGCTCTCCTACGGCATCGTTCTGACCGATGAGGCGGGGAAAATCACCCGCTTTCTGGAAAAACCCTCCTGGGGGCAGGTTTTTTCCGACACCGTGAACACCGGCATTTACGTTTTGGACCGCGAGGTGTTGGAAAAAATTCCGGACCAGCAGGAATTCGACTTCAGCCAGAATCTCTTCCCAAAAATGCTGACCGAAAAAGCGCCCCTCTTCGGCTATGTAGCCAAAGGATATTGGAAGGACGTCGGCAACATTGACGAGTACTTCAAAGCGCATAGTGACCTGTTGGCTGGCAAAGTTGAGATAGAAATGGCGGGAGATAAATCTAAAAAAGGAAATCTCTGGATTGGGGAGGGGGTGAAACTGGATGAAAGTGCCCAAACCGAGGGGACGGTCTGCATCGGCGCCAAAAGCAAAATCGGCCCGAAGGTTTTTTTGAAAAACTCGATTCTCTCCCCCGGTGTGGCAATTGAAGATGAAGCCCGAATTGAGAACTCGATAATCTGGGAAAAAGCCGAAATCGGCAAAAAATCGAAAATCACCGGCGCCATCGTCGGGGCGGAGGTAAAAGTGGGGGAAGAAGCCGAAGTGGAGCAGGGGGTTTTGATTTCGGATGAAGCCCAAATCGGCGCCGGCGCGCGTATTTCCCCCAACGTCAAAATCTGGCCCGGAAAAAAAGTGGAGGAAAAGGCGGTGGTCACCGCCAATCTGGTCTGGGGAGAAAAGTGGAACCGGGAGCTTTTCACCGATTCCAAGGTGACCGGGCTGGCGAATCTGGAAATCACACCGGAATTCGTGGTCAAGCTGGGGGCCGCTTTCGGCGCATTGTTGGGAAAAAATTCCACCGTCATCACCAGCCGGGACGCTTCGCCGGTTTCGCGGATGATTAACCGCGCCGGGATATGCGGGTTGCTCTCCGCCGGGGCCAACGTGGAGGATTTGCGCCAGATGCCGATTCCCATCGTCCGCTTTCTGCTCAAAGCGGGCAAGGAGCGGGGGGGAATTTTCGTCCGCCACGCCCTCGCCGATTTGAAATCGACTGACATCGTTTTTTTCGACCAGGGGGGAATGGATTTGCCGGCTGCCAAAGTGAAATCGGTGGAGCGGCTCTTTTTCAGGGAGGATTTTCCCCGGGCGGAATGGAGCGAGGTGGGGCATCTCGATTTTCCCGTTCGGGTTCTGGAGGCCTACCGGCAGGAATTTTTGTCGCATTTGGATTTGGAGGCGATAAAAAAAGCCCGCTTCAAGGTAGTCATCGACTACTCCTATGGCTCCGGCTCGGAGGTCTTTCCCTCTCTTTTCGGCAGCTTGGGAATTGAAACCGTCTCGCTCAATTCCTACCCGGACGTCACCAAATTTTCGCCAACCGAGGAGGCCAAGGCCAAGGCCTTGGCCCAGCTTTCCTCCATCGTCCGCTCGGTGGAGGCCGATTTAGGGCTTTTGGTTGACCCCGGCGCGGAACGAATCGACCTGGTTGACTCGAACGGAGGGCAAATTGACCCGGACCGGTTGCTTTTGATTGTTACCGAAGTTTTTCTGGCGAGCAAGAAAGCTCCAAAAATTGCCGTGCCGGTGGTCGCCTCGATGGAAGCCGAGGAAATCGCCCAAAAGCATAGCGCGGATGTCGTCCGGGTCGGAAATGACCACCTTTCGATGATGAAAGCGGCACGTGAGAATTCGGTCGGGCTGGTGGGGGGCACCAAGGGAGGGTTCATTTTTCCCGAATTTCAGGTCGGGGCGGATTCGATGTTCGCCGCCGCCAAAATTCTGGAGCTTCTGGCCAAAAGGGGCAAAAGCCTCGCTGAACTGGCCCGGCAAATCGACCACTATCATCTTCTTTTCGACCGCGTTCCCTGTGCCTGGGGTAAAAAGGGGAAAGTGATGCGGAAATTGATGAGTCACTCGGAAAAATCGGAACGCCAGCTTATCGACGGTGTGCGGATTTTGGGTGACGGCTTTTGGATTCTGGGCGCTCCCGACCGGCGGGAGGCCTATTTTAACCTTTTTGTGGAGGCGCGGGAGGAAAAGAAGGCCAAAAAATTGCTGGATGAATACAAAAAATTAGTCGAGGAATGGCAGAAATGAACGCGTTGCCTTTCGTCATCGGCGCTTTGTGCGTGATGGCCATCGCCTATCGATTTTATTCCGCTTTCATCGCCGCCAAGGTTCTGGCCCTCGACCCCAACCGCATTACTCCGGCCCATACCCTAAACGATGGGCACAACTATTACCCAACAAATAAATGGGTGCTTTTCGGCCACCACTTCGCCGCCATCTCCGGCGCCGGGCCTTTGATTGGCCCCGTTTTGGCGGCCCAGTTCGGCTTTCTCCCCGGTTTTTTGTGGCTTTTAATCGGAGTTGTTTTAGGCGGGGCGGTGCAGGATTTTGTCATCCTCGCTGCTTCGATTCGAAGAAGCGGCCGCTCACTCGCGGAGATTGCCCGCACCGAAATTTCGCCGGTCTCCGGCCTCATTGCCGCTATAGCCATCCTTTTCATCGTCATCATTGCGCTGGCGGGTCTCGGTCTGGCGGTCGTCAACGCTTTGCGCGAAAGCTCGTGGGGGGCTTTCACCATCGCGATGTCGATTCCGCTGGCGCTTTTCGTCGGACTGTGGATTTACCGCATCCGTCCCGGAAGAATCGTAGAGGGGAGTTTGATTGGGGTTGCCGGCCTGTTTCTTGCCGTGATTATCGGGCGCTGGATTCCGGGGTCGGCTCTGGCCCCTTATTTCACTTTTGACAAGGCTGAATTAACGTTTCTGATGGCCGCCTACGGCTTTATCGCCTCGGTTTTGCCGGTCTGGGTGCTGCTCTGTCCGCGCGACTATCTTTCGAGCTATCTCAAAATCGGCACCATCGCCTTTCTGGCCATCGGCATAATCATCGTCGCCCCCACCCTGCATATGCCTGCCTTTTCGGAGTTCGTAGGCGGTGGCGGGCCGATTATTCCGGGGAAGCTGTATCCTTTCGTTTTCATCACCATCGCCTGCGGGGCGATTTCCGGCTTCCATTCGCTGGTTTCCTCCGGCACCACGCCGAAGATGATAAACAAGGAAACGGAGGCCCGGATGATTGGCTACGGGGCGATGCTGATGGAGGGGTTCGTCGGCATCACCTCCCTCGTTGCCGCCTCGGCCCTCTTTCCGGCCGATTATTTTGCCATCAACGTCCCCGCGGAAAAATTTGGCACGCTGGGAATGGACCCGGTCAATCTCTCCACCCTGTCGGAACAGGTCGGCGAAAACGTGGCCGGGCGGCCCGGCGGGGCGGTTTCCCTGGCGGTTGGTATGGCCCAGATTTTTTCCTCCATCCCGGGAATGCGGGGGTTAATGTCGTACTGGTATCACTTCGCCATAATGTTCGAGGCGCTTTTCATTTTGACCACCATCGACACGGGGACGAGAGTCGCCCGCTTTATTATGCAGGAGCTTTTCGGCAAGGTTTACCGGCCGTTTGCCCGGACCGACTGGTGGCCGGGGGCGATACTCACCAGCCTGTTGGTCGTCTGCGGCTGGGGATATTTCATCCACGCCGGCACCATTTCCACCATCTGGCCGATGTTCGGGATTGCCAACCAGCTTCTGGCCGCCATCGCCCTCTGCGTCGGCACCACCGTGATTATCAACTCCGGCAAGGGCCGTTACGCCTGGATTACGCTTTTGCCTCTTTCGTTTGTCGCCACCACCACCAGCTTTGCCGGCATCCGCTCAATTTTTGACAACTTTTTGCCTCTGGCTCAAAAGCCGGGGTTTGCTTTTCAGGGGTATTTGAACGCCGGTTTGACCGCCATTATGATTGCCTCGGTGGTCGTCATTTTCTTCGATTCGCTGCGCCGCTGGGTCAAGCCCCTGAAGTCGGAACTTGCCTATGCCCCGGCGACGAGCAAATAAAAATTCCTGATTTAGCTCGACTATTTTGCCGATAATTTAGAAAGATGAGCAAATTCTTGAAGAAGCTTTCAGCCGCTTTATTCTTTGGCATTTTGGCAGCGCCTCCCTCCGCTTTTTGCCAGGTCGATACCGCTTGGGTGCGCTACTACAACGGGCCGGGCGACAAATCGGATGAAATGAGAGGGCTCGCTGTGGATGATAGCGGAAATGTAATTATTACCGGTTACAGCGGGACTGGATCGCCGTTCGGAGATCTCGTCACGATTAAGTACGATCGGAACGGCAACCAACTTTGGCTTCAAAATTACAATAGTGCAGTAAACACCGGGGATTATCCTGCTCTTTTTGCCATTGATAAAAAAGGGAATGTGTATGTAACGGGCGGATCATCGGCAGGAAATGATTGCTTGACGATCAAGTACGATTCCAACGGAAATCAGGTTTGGACAGCCCGCTATAACGGGCCCATAAATGGGGTGGACATTGGCTTAGGGGTCACGGTTGACGAAAGCGGGAATGTCTATGTTGCCGGGATCAGTCAGGGAGCCGTAAGAAATTGTTACTTCTACTCCGGCTTATACTATGATTTCGTGACACTAAAATACGACTCCAATGGAAACCAGCTTTGGGCTACCCGGTATGCTCCTCCGGGGGGGGATGATTATTGGAATCGCGCACATTTAATTGCAGTTGATTCATTTGGCAACATTTACGTCGGCGGATATAGTGAACATTGCCAAGGACCAACAGAATGGATAACCATCAAGTACGATTCGACCGGCGCGCAACTTTGGGTGCGATCCGATATCAAACAACCATGGAGTACTGCTGCCGGTGCTCCCGTCGACCTAAAATTGGATGCCAGCGGATATGTTTACCTGACTGGAGGAAGTCAGCAGGATAGCACAGCATATCGCAACTATACAACCGTTAAATATGACTTCCAAGGTAATATACTGTGGGCCGCCCGTTTTAACGGAAGCGCCAACAGCGATGATTATGCCACCGCCATGGCATTGGATTCACAGAACAATATTTACGTCACCGGCTTTAGTTATAGCGGAGCGGCAAACCGTGATGATATAGTTACCATCAAATACGATTCAGACGGAAATGAGCTTTGGGCACGGAGTTACAACGGGCCGGGGAGTGGATTGGATAGAGGTTTTGATATATTCCTGGATACCGCGTGAAATATCTACGTGGCCGGAGTAAGCTTTGGAAACGACTCAACTTACAATTATGTGATCTTAAAATACGATTCGAACGGTAATATCCTTTGGGAAAAGCGGTATGGGGGGCCAGTTTTTTACTACGCATTTCCAAAAATTTCAGTTGACCGGAACGGCAACGTATACCTTGCAGGTAGTGATATCAAAAACCAGTCGGATTTCGTGACCATCAAATATTCTCCCCTTCCCGCTTTAAAAGGCGATTTGAACTTGGACGGTGTTTTGACGATGGCGGATGTGGTTTTGATGCTCAATTTGGTTTTTAACGGCGAACTGCCCCCGGCGGCGCCAACGGCCGCGGATTTGAACTGCAACGGTTCGTTGTCGGCGGCTGACGTGGTAACCCTGCTTTATATGCTTTACGCCTCCGCTTCCCCGCCCTGCTAAAAAAGAAAGGGGCCCGCTTGAGGACGGGCCCCTTTTGTTAGCGCTCACCGGTCCCTCGGTTATCCTCGGGATAAAGAGGCGAGCTGCTCATCGAACAGAGCTTCACAGCTCGGTATTATTTATATCGGCAAAAGGTTTTTTAGTTTTTAACTTTTTTTTACTTAAGCCGAATAGGGCAGAAGCACAAAGAGTGCCAGAAGCCAGCTGATTTTTTTCATCTTGGGTCTTTCTCTCGTTTCCTTTCAGGCAATCGTTTTAGCCTCCAAAAGCTCGTTCCAGCGGGTGGTGCAGCGCGGGGAACGGCGGCTCGATTTCATCCGCCAGCTTTGCAGCAGGCCGGCGGCGGCAAAACGCAGGGCGCCGGAGCCAAGCCGGGCGTTTACTTCGTCCAGTGCCTGCATCAGTTTTCCAGCGCTCCCGCGGTTTTTGCCGTCAAAAATGTCGGTTTGCACTTCTTCCGTAGGAACCAACCCGGAAAACACAACCCCCGCTTTTTTGAACCGGCCGTCCGCAAAAAAGATTTTTTCGGCTTCCCGCAGGGCATACCGTATCAGCTCCGGCGTGCTGTCGGTGGCCACCGGCAACTCGACGGTCGAGGAATGCGTTCGGGCCTGTTCGCTGTGGGGGCGGGTTATGCAAAAGACCGTCAGATGCTTTGCGGAAAGCCGGTCTTCGCGCAACGTTTCGGCCGCCTGGCTGGTGAATTCCGCCACCGCCTCCTTCAGTTCATTCAGTTTTTCGACGGCCCGGCCGAAGGAGCGGGAGCAGAGGACACTTTTGCGGGGGGAGCGAACCATTTCCAGAGGCAGACAGGAGATGCCGCGCAGTTCAAGGAGAATGCGCTGCCCGACTATCCCCATCCGCTTCAAAATCCATTGGTCATCCGCTTGCCGAAGCTTGTGGGCGGTCTCTATCCCCCAGCTTTTCAGCCGCCTTTCGCCGCTGGGGCCGATGCCCCAGATTTCTCCCACCTCTATTTGGGCCAGCCGTTCCTCCGGGTCGGGAAGGGCCGACCAATCCATCACCCCTTTCAGTTCGGGTCGCTTTTTGGCCTGTTTATTGGCCAGCTTGGCCAAAGTTTTGGTGGGGGCGATGCCAATCGATATCGGAATGCCGGTCCACTTTTTGACCGTGGCGACGATTTGGCGGGCGTAGTCGGAAAGGCCGGCCCGCTCAAAGCCGGAAAGGTTCAAAAAGACTTCGTCAATCGAATAGATTTCCCGTTCCGGCGTGAATTGCGCCAGCGTATGGATGACCCGCCGGGACATATCGCCGTAAAGGGTAAAATTGGCGGAGTAGACCCGGACGTTCGCTTGTTCAATCAAATCCCGCACCTCAAAAAACGGGACGGCCATTTTGATGCCCAGCGCTTTGGCCTCGTTGGAGCGGGAGATGATGCAGCCGTCGTTGTTGGAAAGGACAACGACCGGCACTCCCTCCAGGTTGGGATTAAAAACCCGCTCGCAGGAGACGTAGAAGTTGTTGCAGTCAACCAGGGCGAAGATGGTTTTGTTTGAAGCCACATCCGAAACCGGCTGCCCGCCACAGGCCGGTTTTTCCCGGTCACAAAGTATGGATGACATAGGTTACCACGCCCCAGATTTCTATGCTCTCCGGTTTGCCTGACGGGCCGTTCTGCGAAAGAAGGGAGGGAGTCCTTTTTTTCAGCCGGTCAAAGTAGCCGACGACAAACTCCCCTTCCACCACGGCGATGACCACCCGGCCGGGGGCGGGCTCGAGCGAGCGGTCAACAATGAGCAGGTCGCCGTGGTGGATGCCGGCTTCCAACAGGGCATCCCCTTTGGCCCACAGGAAAAAAGTGGCGGCCGGGTGTTTTACCAGATGGGCGTTCAGGTTCAAAACCTTTTCGGCAAACGGCTCGGCGGGGGAGGGAAAGCCGACCGCGGCCGGAGTCTGTTCGGAGGCGTCGGCGCCGGCCCGGACGGGAGGCTGGTTGAACATTGGAATGTAGGGCGCCATTTTAGCGAAAAGCCCCCGGAGAAACGGCCCCGGCGATGGGGTAACGGGAAATCAAAGAAAGCTGCTCTCCCGGTTTGCGCTGGCGAAAATAGGTCTCCCGCCTTTCTTCCCGCGTCTGGCCGTAAAAGATGCCGCCTATGGTTACGAATTCCTTGGTCTGACGTACTCGCACCCCCAGTTTGGCTAAATCTTCGGGCTTGAAAATCGTCCCCTCCCGGCGGGCGGTTAAAATCCGCCGGGCGGAGACCGGGCCGACGCCGGGGACGGTCAGAAGCTGTTCATACGAGGCGGTTTTGATTTCGATGGGAAAGAACTCCGGGTGTAAAATCGCCCGGTGGAGCTTGGGGTCCAACTCCAAAGACAAATTGCCGTCTTTTTCGAGCGGGATTTCGTTCACGGAAAGCTTGTAGATTCGCAACAAGTGCTCTGCCTGATAGAGCCGGTAGCCGCGCGTGAAAGGGGTGGGTGCCAGATTCTCAAACGGCGTGTCGGACATCGGCGCAAAAGTGGAAAAATGGGCGTGGTGCAAAAAACCGTCCCCCTCCAATTGGGAGACGAGGGAGAGGATTTCTTTATCCCTCTCCCTCCCCGGGCCGACCATAAACTGGGTGGTCACGCCGGCGGGGACCAGCTTTTTTCCTTCCAGTTTTCCGGCCTTCCAGAGTTCCCCTGCCTTTTGAATGGAGGGGAGAATGACTTTGGAAAGCGACTTTTCCGGCGCGATTTCGGAAAGGGCGGCGTCCGAAGGGGCTTCGCAGTTTAAGGAGATGCGCGAGGCCAGCCGGGCGGCCTGGACAATCTGCTCCGGCTCGGCCCCGGGGAGGATTTTTAAATGAATGTAGCCGCTGAAGCGGTAGCGCTTGCGCAAAATTTCCAACGTGGCCAAAAGCTTGTCCATCATCGAAACGGGTGAACCGGGGATGCCGGAGGTCAAAAACAGTCCGTCGGTGTATCCCTTCTTATGGGCGGCGTAAAAAACGGAGGCCAGTTCTTCCGGCTGAAAGATGGTCCGGCGCAACTTGCGGCCGCAACGGGTGGCGCAATAGCGGCATTTCAAGCTGCAGGCGTTGGTCTGCATCACCCGCATCAGGTTAAAAGTTCGCCCGTGCGCCCCCGCCAATTGCATAATTCCGGGCAGGGCGGCTTTCTTGGCCGTTTTTGGCTCGACCCCCGTGAGCCCATTTTGGACCTCTTGGGTTGCCTGGCGGATGGGGATTGTCTGCCTCGGACGGCCCTCCGCATCCGAAGGGTTTATGGTATCGCCAAGGATATTAAGCTTATCAAGAAGACCTAATCTGCGCATGTAACCTGTTGTTCTTCAATCTGTTTTATCATATTATTCACACTCATATAATACTATTTTATCATATTATACGTTTATGTAGTATAAAAGTCAAGTATTTTTTTAGAATTTTTTATTAGCTATTGCTTTTTTATATACGTATAATATATTGTGGGAAGTCAAATGGGATACCCCGACAGGTCGGGGCTACCCTTGAAGATGGAACTAAAGAGAGGTGAGAAAAATGGAGATAGGTGAAAGAATCAAAGCGCTACGGACGGCCAAGGGGCTGACGCTTTATCAGCTGGCCCGGCGGACCGGTCTGCAGTACACCGCCTTGAAAAAAATCGAAGAAGGGCAAACCGACCCGCGGGCGGATACGGTGGTGAAAATCGCCAGGGGAATTGGGGTGGAACCCTCCCGATTTTTCACGGATGATTCGGCCGTGCGGCCGCCGGTGGTTTTGAACATCGTCCCGCCGGAGCGGGGGGCGCGCAGCTTCCAGCCGAAGTTTTTGGCTACCCTGCCCCTTTTTGCGGACGCCGCTTCGCTCGGAGGTGGCCGCGAAATCAACGAGCTGGATATCGAGTCATTTTTGGTGGTGCCCAAAGACCAGCTCCCCAACGAGGAGAACTGCTATTGCATCAAGGTGGTCGGCGATTCGATGACGCCGGTTTTTTCCTCCGGCGATATTGTGGCCATTGATTTTTCCCAGAAGGACCCGGCCCTCTTGGAAGGGGCCTATGTCGCCTGCCGGCTGGGGGAGGCCGAAGTGACGGTCAAACAGCTAAAAAACAAGCCGAACCACTTCCACTTGAAAGCGGTCAACCCGGATTGGGAAGACGCCAACGGCCCGCTTTTGGCGCCGAAAAAAGACGGCGTCATCCTCGGCAAAGTGGTGTGGCAGTGGAGGAAGTTTTAATCTTTTTGTTGCGCGAAACCCGGTTTGCTACTCTTTGTACTTCATATCCGGCGGTTTCCACTCGTCTTTGATGCGGGAGCGAAACCGGATCTCTTTTTGGGCGATGCGGGCGACTTGGCCGGATTTGAAAAGCCGATAGATTTCCCGCCCAATGCCAAAGGCGATGTAGCCAGCGCAAATCGGAAAGATGGTCAGGCGCGGCTCGACGATGACCAGAATGGAAGAGGCGAAAATCGTCAGCCATTTCACCCGGTCGGACAAGGTGCGGAAGCCGCGCGGCTTGCCTTCATATTCAACGGTGGAAACCATCAAAGCGGAAAAGACCACCATCATCGTAATCACCAGCTCGGTGGAGCGCAGCTCCCCCCAAATCTGGTAGCAGAAGATGGTATAGGCGGCCAGAGTCGAACCGGCCATCGGAATCGGCAGGCCGGTGAAATAGCGTTTTTCCTCCGATTTCACCTGCACATTGAAGCGGGCTAAACGAAAAGCGCCGCACATCACGTAGATAAAACCGATGACGAACCCCCATTTGCCAAATTCGAAAAGCTTGAAGGAATAGAAAATCAGAGCCGGGGCCAGGCCAAAGGACATCAGGTCGGCCAGCGAGTCCAGCTCGATGCCGATTTTGGAGGAGGCCTTGGAGATGCGGGCGACGGTGCCGTCCAGGCCGTCCAAAAAAGCGGCCACAAGAACGAACCAGGCGGCCTGCAGGGCTTCGCCGTCGAAGGCGGACAAGACTGCAAGGAAACCGAAAAGCAGGTTCCCCATCGTGAAAACGCCGGGAAAAATGGGGCGGATATTGGCCATTTATTTTTTTGCCCTCATTGGAGTTTTGGCTTCAGGCTTCACTGTCGATGTTTTGGCGACTGCCAATATAGTTTCTCCTCCCGTTACTTTATCGCCTTTTTGAACTTTCAACTTCAGCCCCTCCGGTAGAAAAATATCGACCCGCGAGCCGAAGCGAATCATACCGAATCTCTCTCCGGCCCGCACCTCCTGTCCCAGTTTCAACCGGCAGACAATCCGGCGGGCCAGAATGCCGGCGATTTGCTTGAAAAGAATTTTTCCATTCGGAGTCGTAATCCCAATGGCGGCCTGCTCGTTGTCGGTCGAGGCCTTATCCTCAAATGCGGCCATAAACTTGCCCGGAAAGTAAGAGAGATAGTCCACCTTACCGGAGGCGGGAATGCGGTTTACGTGCACATCCAACGGCGAAAGAAAAATGGAGATTTTTTGGGCCTGGCTTTTCAAGAAAAGCAGTTCGGAGACGGCTTCGACGCCGACGACTTTTCCATCGGCGGGAGAGAGAATCAACTTCTCGCCGGACGGAATTTTTCGTTCCGGGTCGCGGAAGAAGTAGGCAAAAAAGAGGGTCAGAAATAAAAGAAGAAAGCTCAACAGCCACAGCCAGGGGCGGCCGGCTTTGAAAGCGGCGGCGAAGGATAGAACCGCCAACGTCGCAAACGGAAAAACGAAGGGCCAGCCATCCTTGGCCATTTCAAATCTGCTTCTTTCCCTTCTCCCAGTCGGCCAAGAAAGTCTTCAAACCGACGTCGGTCAAAGGATGGCGGAAAATCTGGTCGAAAACTTTGAACGGCATCGTGGCCACGTCGGCCCCCAGCATCGCCGCATCGACCAAATGCAGGGGATGGCGGACGGAGGCGACCAGAACCTGCGTTTTGTATTCGTACTGGTCGAAAATGGTGATGATTTCCTCCACCAGCTGCAGTCCCTCGTGGGAAACGTCATCCAGCCGGCCGACAAAGGGGGAAACGTAGGAGGCGCCGGTCTTGGCGGCCAACAACGCCTGCAAAGGGGAAAAAATCAGGGTGACGTTGGTTTTGATTCCCAGCGAGGTGAACTTGCCGACCGCTTTGACGCCGTCTTTCAACAGCGGCACCTTGACAACGATGTTGTCGGCCATCTTGGCCAGCTCGGTCCCCTCCTTTATCATCCCCTCGTATTCGGTGGCCACCACTTCGGCGGAGACAGGGCCTTTGACCAACCCGCAAATCTCTTTCAAGATTCCCCGGAAGTTGGATTTCTCCTTGGCCACGAGGCTGGGGTTGGTGGTGACGCCGTCCAAAACGCCGATGTCGTTTATCACTTTGATTTCGTCCACGCTGGCGGTATCCAGAAAAAGCTTCATCTTTGCTCCTTTATGAAGTTAATACTCCACGCGCATTAAAAAAAGTCCGGATGGGGGCACCAACGGGCCCCCTTTTTTCCCCTCCGGGTTTTGCAACAGCTTTTGAAACTCTTCCAAACTTAAAAAGCCGCGGGCCACTTCTACCATCGAACCAACCAGCATCCGCACCATCCCGCGCAGGAAGCGGCTGGCGGTGACGTCAAAATAAAGGAAATTCCCCTCCTTTTTCCAGCCGGCTTCAAAGATGATGGCTTCCCGTTTGTCCCGTTCCTCTTCCGAACAAAAAGCCGAGAACTCTTGCTGCCCCTGCAAAAGCGCGGCACAGCTTTCCAAGAGGGAAAAATCGAGGTCGTGGAAAACCGGCCAGCAGTAGTTTCTCCACAAGGCAATCGGGCCGAGATGGATACGATACTGATAGGTACGGCTTTTGGCGGCAAAGCGGGCATTGAAGTTGGATTCCACTTCGGCCACCTCGCGCACCACGACATCCTCCGGCAGAATCGAGTTCAGGGCCTTTGTCCAGTTGATGCCGTTGGGGGACTGGGCGGTGTCGAAATGGGCCACTTGGCCCCGGGCGTGGGCACCGGCGTCCGTTCTTCCGGCGCCGGTAACGCGGATTTCCTCCTGCAGGATTGTTTGCAAGGCTTTTTCGATTTCTCCCTGGACGGTGCGTTCCACCGGCTGCAACTGCCAGCCGGCAAAGGCGGTTCCGTCATATTCGATTATCATCTTGAACTTGGGCACACGGTTAAAATATCGAGAATGGCCAAGGGGAAGTCAATTGAATTAAAACATTGGCGATTGATTCATTGAATCATTTAATCATTGGAGACAATACCTGCAAGGGAATCGGTAGCAAACTTGGCAAAAAAGAGGGGGATTTGGTTACTGTTTTGTCAAAAAAAGAAAAAAACCTCCATACAAGAACAGGGACTATTCGTCAAGAATCAGTAATCGGTAAAATGCCGTATTAATTCAATCGTGTCTTTGTCGGAAAAGACAAAGTATGCCCTGTATAATTTGATGGAGCTTGCGAATCGATACGATTTTGCGGGAGAAAATGCACCTCCTGCGGCCCTTGTCCCCTTCGTAAGGGGGACAATAAAGGCGGGCAGGCACGGGGATCTGCCCCTACAAAAAATTGTCACGAATTTATTTCTTCAGCAGTTTCAAAAATGCTTCCAACGGACGGGTGTTGACAACGTCCGATTTTTGGGCCCAGCCGCGGCGGGCCTGGGCGATGCCGTACTCGAGAAAATCGAGATGGGGAATGGAATGGGCGTCCGTATCAATTGCGAGCTTGACCCCGGCGGCAACACATTTGCGGATGTATTCGTCTTTCAAATCCAGCCGGTCGGGCATTGCGTCGATTTCCAGAACGGCGCCGGTTTCCTTGGCGGCTTTGATAATGGCGTCCATATCCAAATCGTAGGCTTCCCTCTTCCCTATCAGGCGGCCGGTGGGATGGAACAAAATATCGACATTGGGATTTTTTATCGCCCGGATGATTCTTCTGGTCTGCTCTTCCCGCGGCAGGTCAAAATGGGAATGGACGGCCACGCCGACCACGTCCAGTTGGGATAGAGTTTCATCGTCCAAATCGAGCGAGCCGTCTTTCAGAATATCACACTCCGTCCCTTTGAGAATTTTTAATTTCGGACCGATTTTTTTTTGCACCTGGTCGATTTCGGCCCATTGCTTGCGGATTTTTTTCTCATCCAGGCCGCCGGTCATTGCCAGCCGCTTGGTGTGGTCGGTGATGGCGATGTATTTGTGCCTGCGCTGGATGGCGGCCTGGGCGTATGCTTCAATCGAATCGGCGCCGTCGGTCCAGTCGGTCTGGATTTGCAAATCTCCCAGGAGGTCGCCGTAGCCGATGAGTTTGGGGAGTTTGTGTTTTTTGGCCGCTTTGATTTCCCCGGTGTTTTCGCGCATTTCCGGCTCGATGTAATCCATACCCAAAGCGGCGTAGAGCTCTTCCTCCGTCTTTCCGGCAATCTGTTTGTTACCCTTGAAAAGACCGTATTCGTTCAGCTTCCACCCTTTGGCCATCGCCATTTCCCGCAGGGTGACGTTGTGGTCCTTGGAGCCGGTGAAGTAGTTCAGGGCGGCGCCGTACGATTCCGCCGGAACGACCCGCAAATCAACATCGAGACCGGATTCCAGCTTGACCGCCGACTTGGTCTCCCCGTGGGCGGAAATGTGCACCACCTCCGGCATCGAAACGAAGAAATCCATCACCGGCTTGGGCTTTTTGGAGACGACCAGAACGTCCAAATCGCCGATGGTTTCCTTGCGGCGGCGGAGCGACCCGGCCAGAGCTATCCGTTCGACTTCCTTCAGTTCACCGAGCCGCTTTTCAATCAGCCGCGCTTTGGGCAAAACCGCTCCCAATAGGAGCCGCCCGGTTGCTTTTTTCAGAAAGTCAAGCCCCTTCAGAATGTTTTCTTCCGATTTGGCACCGAAGTGCTCCAGTTTGGCGATTTTTCCGGCCCGGGCCGCTTTTTCCAAATCGGCTATGGTCTTGATGCCCAATTCCTCGTACAGTTTTTTAATCGACTTCGGCCCCAGCCCCTCGATTTTACGCAGCCCGGAGAGGTCAACCGGGACTTTTTTCTTCAGTTCGTCGTAATATTTGAGACGGCCGGTTTGGAGCAGCTCTTCGATTTTTTTGGCGATGGAGGCGCCGATGCCGGGGATTCCTTCAAGCGCTTTCAGCCCGCCGGCTTCGTAGATTTCGGAAACCCCTTTATCCAGCTCCCCCACCGCCTGGGCCGCTTTTTCGTAGGCGCGGGGTTTGAAGGGAATCCCTTCCATTTCGAGGTATTCGCCGATTTCGGCTAAAAGACGGGATGTTTCCTGATTCGAAATTCTTTTTACCATTGACTGAATTATAATACGGCGGAGGGAGATTGCGCCACAAGCCGCGCTTCCCCTCCTTTTTTGAGGTTAGAATGGAATGCGTTTCCCAGGGGCGGAGGCCCCTGGGCTAAGCATTGGAAGGAAATTCAGGTTTTCGACGTTTTTTCGGCGCCTGAATCGGGGTCGTCGTCCAAATACTCTGCCAGGAGCCGGTGAAACTGGTGCACGCCCACTTCCCGCGTGGGGGAAAACCGGCCCGCCGGGTAGTATCTGGACTGCAGGCCGTTGTGCACCCCCTCCACGACGAACTCATCCTCCCGTTCCACCTTGTCCAGCATCGCGCCGGCGCCGCTTCCTAATTTCGATTCATCATACACGTAGGAGACGAAGGAGACTTTGGTGCGGTTTGGACTCAACGGCCGCACGAGGTTCACCGACAGTCCCCAGGGATAGAAATTGAACATCATATTCGGAAAAAGCCAAAAGTAGTAGGCGGCGACGTGCCGGCCGTGGTCGATGTGCCCGGCCGGCAGCTCGAACACCTCGCTTTGGTCCGCATATCCAATCTGCAAATTGAGATGCTCATACGCCACCGTGGTGTATTGGCCGTAATCGACGACTTTGTTCAAGTCGGCATGGACGAAGGGGATGTGAAACCCTTCGAGATAATTGTCACAGTAGAGGGCCCAGTGGCAGTTGACGAGGTAATCCTTGCTTAAACTGTCGCTGCGTCTGAACTGATGCAGCGGAAGAAAACCGACCCGCTCGTTCATAATGCTGAAGACTTCGGTTACGTCAAAACGGGGCTCCAGACCGACAAACAGGTGCGGCCCCCATTGGGCGAAATGAAACGGACGCAGGTCGTCGGATGGGCGGGGGAAATTTTCGGCCGTTTTGAACTCGGGCATTGATTTGAACTTTCCGTCCAGGTCAAATGAGCGGCCGTGGTAGCCGCAGACCAGGGTTTTCGGTTTCCCCGGATTCTGGACGATGATGTTGCCCCGGTGCGTGCAGACATTTGTCAGGCAGCGACCCACCCCTTCCCGGTCCCGGGTTAGCACCATCGGCTCGGAGAGGAATTTATCCAAGAGCACGAAAGGATAGACAGTATTTCCGGGAGGGAGAAGGCTGTCGTCGCCGACCCACTGCCAGGTTTTGGCGAACACGCGCTCTTTCAGTTCCTCAAAGACAGCGGGGTCCCGGTAGAAGGAGGCCGGCAGCGTTTCCGCTTTTTTTATGTCCGGGTCTATGCTGTAGCGCCGTTGCATATCAACCGGACCGTTTCGCCGCTTCGCCGGAAGGCCCCGGGTCGGCCATTTTCATCCAGACGTAGAAGGGAATCCCGGCCACGAGAAGAATGAACCCCCAGAACACGACCTCTTGGCCGCTCCCCACCATAACCCAGAGGGAAAAACCGAACGCCAGGCTGGCGAGTGTGAGTTTCCCGCCCAGCTCGCCCTCCCTCAACTTGGCCGACTGTAGCACATAGCTCGCCGCCGAAAAAAAATAGGGGGTCAAGACCGAAAGCGTGGAGAGGGTTATCATAAAAGTGAAGGCGTCGACCAATGTTTTTGAGTAGTTCAAGGCCAAAAGCACCGAGGCCAGGATGCTCGAAATAACTATCCCCAAGGCGGGGGAGCCGTTTCGATTGAGCCGGCCGAAAACTTTCGGAAAGAGTTTGTCGCGGGCGGCGGACATCGGAATCTGTCCCTGTATCAGTATCCATCCGTTCAAGGCGCCGAAAGTCGAGATTACCGCTCCGGCTGCAATCACGTACTGGGCGGAAGCTCCCCAGAAGACCGCCGCCGCATCGGCAAACGGGGCGTTTGACTTCGCCAGTGTTTCCCCCGGAAGCAGGCCCATTACCGCCACCGAGCCGAGCAAATATACGAAGACGGCGACTACGGTGCCGGCGATGGTCGATTTTCTAATCGTCACCGCGGCATCCTTGATTTTGGAGCCCGGTATGGTGGCGCTCTCCATTCCGAGGAAGGCAAAGAAGGTCAGCATCACGGTCGTCGTCAAAACGGAAAGGTTCGCCCCCCCGCTCGTGTTGAAAGCCGGAAAGTTATCGAGCTTCATATAGAAAATTCCCACGCCCCCAATCAGGAGGAGCGGAACGAGCTTCAAGATAGTGGTAATTAGTTGAACGGAGCCGACCGTCCGGATTTTTTTCGAATTCGTCCAGGTAAGAAGCCAGATGACGGACAAGCCGGTGAAAATTGCAGCCAGCGGGCTTTTTGAAAGGATGGGAATGAAAACGGTAAGGTAACTCACCAAAGCGACGACAATGGCGGCGTTCGTGCACCAGATGGAAATCCAGTAGCTCCAGGCGACCAAGTAGGCGGGGAATTCCCCCAGACTGATTTTCGTGTAGGCGTACGGTCCCCCGGTGGTCCGGGGAGCCAGACGGCCCAGTTCCCCAAATACAAGCGCCATCAGGATGGCGCCAACCGCGGAGCAAAGCCAGGCCAAAAGGCTGATTCCGCCGTAGGCGGCCAGAGTTGCGGGCAAAAGGAATATGCCGGAGCCGATGATATTCCCCACGACAAGCGCGGTGCTCGACCAAAACCCCAATTTCGATTGGTGGTCTGGCTCCGATTGGAGGTCAACTTTTGGGTCCACGCCCGGCTAACTTACGAAATTTCAGTCAAATTCCGAACACCTGCCTACATCCACAAGTTTCTATCCAGGGTGCGATACTGAATCGCCTCGGATAGATGGGATTCCTTGACGTCGGGGCTGGCTTCCAAATCGGCAATGGTGCGGGCCACTTTTAGGATACGGTCGTAAGCGCGAGCGGAGAGTCCGAGCTTGGACATCGCCGCTCGAAGCAGTTCCTGACCGGCCGACGTTATCGAGCAGTATTTTTTCAAATGCCGAGTTTGCATATGGGCGTTGGCGAAGATTTTTTTCTCCTTGGCAAACCGCTCGGTCTGAAGCCTCCGGGCGGCGCTCACCCGTTCCCGGATTTTGGAAGAGGGTTCGGCTCCATCGGGAGTGGAAAGTTCTTTGAACTTCACCGCCGGCACTTCGATGTGGATATCGATTCGGTCCAGAAGGGGGCCGGAGATTTTGGAGACGTAGCGCTGGATTTCCGCCGGGGAACAATGACACCGGCCCGAAGGGTCGCCGAAAAATCCACAGGGGCAGGGGTTCATTGCCGAAACCAGTTGAAATTGGGAGGGATAGGTCAAAGAAATTTTGGCGCGGGAGATGGTCACCCGGCCGTCCTCCATCGGCTGGCGCAAAACTTCTAACACATCTTTTTTGAACTCCGGCATTTCGTCCAAAAACAGAACGCCGTGGTGCGCCAACGAAACTTCCCCCGGCCGGGGGACCGTCCCGCCGCCGATTAGCCCGGCGTCCGAAATGGTGTGATGCGGGCTGCGGAAGGGGCGGGTGGCCAGAAGCGGAACGCCGGGCTCCAGCTGGCCGGCGACGGAATGAATTTTGGTGGTTTCCAAAGCCTCCTCAATGGTCAAAGGGGGCAGAATGGTCGGCAGCCGGCGGGAGAGCATCGTTTTGCCCGAGCCGGGAGGGCCGATTAAGAGAATGTTATGCGAACCGGCCGCCGCCACCTCGAGGGAACGTTTGACCGCCTCCTGCCCTTTCACTTCCGAAAAGTCGAGGGGATAATCAAGCGCTTTTTCGAAAACCGAATGGATATCCAGACTGAAGGGCTCGAGGACCTGCTCCCCTTCCAGAAAACCGGCCGCCTCCCGCAGGGAGGAAATCGGATAAACCGGCAGGCCGGTGGCCATCGCCGCCTCGGCGGCGTTTTCTTTCGGCACCAAAAGGACTTTGTTGTCGTTTTGCTTCAGGGCCAAAGCAATCGGCAGAACCCCAGGGATGGGTCGCACGCTGCCGTCCAGCGAAAGCTCCCCCACCATCACCACTTCCGAAAAATCCTCCCGCCCCAGCTGCCCGGTGGCGGCGAGGATGCCCACGGCCATCGGCAAATCGAAGGCGCTCCCCTCTTTTTTGATATCCGCCGGGGCCAGATTGATGGTCACTTTTTGGCGGGGGAAGGAGTAGCCGGAATTTTTTACGGCGGAGGCGACCCTTTCTTTGGCTTCCCGCACGGCTCCTTCCGGCAGGCCGACGGTGGCGAAGGCGGGAAGCCCGCTGGTGATGTCGGCTTCCACTTCCACCAGGTAGGCTTCGATGCCCAAAAGGGAGGAGGAATAAACCTTGGCCAGTCGGTTTCTCATAGGCAAACAAGGTAATGAGGCCAAAAGGGACTGTCAAACAGGTTTTGACCCTTCCCCCAATAAGAATAGGGATTAGTGATTAGTGAAAACCAATACACCCCTATGGTCCCCCTTAAATACAGGGGGACAGGATTGGGCGGGTTTGAAACCCGCCCCTACAAGAACAAAGGACATCGCTTAGAAATTGGCTTGACGGAGCCAAAGCGGGGCTTATCTTAAAATAAAGTTCTGGATGAAACGGCGGCGGTTTCGTGGGGGAAACCGGCGCCCTCGCCCACCTTCCAGAAATGAAACTGGTGAAAATACAACCATATCAAAAAAGGAGCTGTGCAATGAAACGCTTCAAGGTGCTTTGGGGAGTATTTGTTCTATTGGCCTCATCAACCGCTGGAGCACTTTTTCCGAGCGGAGTTGAGGGAGCCATTCCCAGATTAATCAATTTTCAAGGAGTTTTGCGGGATGGCAGCGGCAATCCAGTGGCGGACGGGTCGTATTCGGTAACTTTCAAAATCTACGACGCTCCGACTGTCGGGACCGTGCTCTGGACGGAAACTCAACCGGTAACCACGCTCGGCGGCTCGTTCAATGTTCTTCTGGGAGCCACTAACGCCGTGCCGGATTCTGCGTTCAATGGAGCCAACCGCTATTTGGGAATCGCGGTAGCTTCCGACCCGGAAATGTCGCCGAGGTTTCAACTCGTTTCGGTCGGCTACGCCTTCCGCGTCAATTCGGTGGATGGGGCTTTGGGAGGAACCATTAGTGGAGACATTAATATCATGGGAAAAGCTACAATTGGTTCCGGGAACAGCAACGCTGGTTCATTTGCATTTGTCGCGGGTACGAGGAACACTGTAACCGGAGCTGGTTCCACTATAGGCGGAGGAGACACTAATACAGTGACTCGCGATGGTGCCACCATAGGCGGCGGGAAAGCAAACGTAATAAGCGGCCAAGCTGCTACGATTGCCGGAGGTCATTCTAATATCGCAAGTGGAGAAAGATCAACAATAGGTGGTGGGGGTTTTAACCGAGCCCGTGGGCATCTCTCTGTGGTTAGTGGCGGTGGCGATATCTATTCTATTGCTGATTCTAATTCAGCGCTCGGAGATTATTCTGCTGTTGGAGGCGGGAAAGGTAACATCGCAGAGGGGTTTGGCGCAAAAGTCGGGGGCGGTTCCATCAACAAGGCCACCGGAGGTTTTTCATTTGTGGGAGGGGGAATTAACAATTTGGCCAATGGCTCGCAGGCCACTATCGGCGGGGGGCAAACCAATATCGCCAGCGCCCCTTTTGCAACCGTTCCCGGAGGATGTGGAAACCAAGCCGGCGGTAGTTTTACAACCGTGGGTGGCGGATTCAACAATGGAGCTGGAAATTTTTATTCCACCGTCGCCGGGGGGGACCAGGACACCGCCACCGGAAACTGGTCGGCCATTCCGGGCGGACAATTCAACAAAGCCGCCGGAAGCTATTCTTTTGCCGCCGGGCGGAGGGCCAAGGCGCTGCACCATGGTTCCTTTGTCTGGGCGGACAGCACGGACGCCGATTTTTCTTCGACGGCCCCCAACCAGTTTATAATTCGGGCTTCGGGAGGGTTTGGAATTGGAACGGCGAACCCGCAAGGGGCTTTGGATATGAGCAACGCCAACGGCGCTTTCATCGCCCCCCGAATGACCAATAACCAGAGAAATGCAATGACGCCCATCGACGGGATGGTTATTTACAACACGGAGACCCGGCAATTCAATTTTTGCGAAGACGGCCATTGGGTGACGAAGCAATCAAAGAGGGCGGACCGGTAGAACCTCACCCCTAACCCCTCTCCTTACGAAGGAGAGGGAGGGCACAACAGTGTTGTGCCCCTACAAAAGAACGGAAATAAATAAGGGGCAACCATCCCTCGACTCCGCTCGGGACAGGCGGGGAGTTGCCCCTACGAGTTATTTTGTTTCTTCCCCTTCCCCGGCGCGCATCAGACCGTTGGTGGGGGCTTTCTGTTCATACTTGGCCTTGTACTTCTCGTACAACTGCGTATGGCGGGAAGTCAAATCGACTTTCTTCCCCTGAATGAATTCCAGCTCCACGTTGGAGGTGATTTCCAAGGGGTCGCCGGTGGTAACGATTAGAGTGGCATCCTTGCCGACCTCGAGAGAACCAATCCGGTCGGCCACGCCGAAAATTTCCGCCGGGAAAAGGGTGACGGTCTTCAAGGCGGCCTCTTTCGGCAGGCCATAGGCCGCCGCCATTGCGGCGTGGTAGGGCAGGTTGCGCTCGTTGGAGGCCCAGCCGCCGCCGTAAATGGCAAACTTCACCCCGGCTTCATATAGCTTTCCCGGCAAAGCATACGGCAAATCGTAATCTTCATAACGGCGGAAAGGGGTGCGCAGGGTGCCGCCGACCAGTACCGGAATGTTTTTGGCTTTCAAAAGTTCCGCCGCCCGCCAGGCATCGTAGCCGCCGCCGATGATAATTTTGATTTTTTCCTCCTCCGCCCAGGCCACGGCGGCCTGAATCTGCTGGAGATTTCCGGCCATCACCAAAACCGGCAGTTTTCCTTCAAAAACCGGAATCATCGCCTCCCAGCGCATATCGGTGGGAAGGTTTTTTCCGTTTAGAGCGGCCGCTTTTTTGGCCGTCCAGTAGGCGCGGGCATCCTTGAAGGCCTGGTGCAATTCCTTGAGGTTGCGCTCCCGGTTTTTCTTCTGCTCCTCTTCGGATTCGGTCACCCACCAGCCCCGCTGGGGAGTCATTTGCGGCCAGTTGACCAGAAGGGCCGCTGGAGCTTGGAAAGTCATCTCTTCCCAAGTCCAGCCATCCAGATTGATGACGGCGGCGGTGCCGGAGATGATGCCTCCCTCCGGAGAGGTTATAGCGGTGGTCACTCCGTTGGCCCGGGCGACCGGAATCAGCTCCGATTCCGGATTGATGGCCACCTCGGCCCGGACGTTGGGGTTGATGCGGCCTGTTTCGGTGACATCCTTGGTGGCCCGAACTTCCTCGATTTCGGTAAGCCCCAAATTGGTAAAAGCGTCGAAAAGCCCGGGATAGATGTGCTTCCCGGCGACGTCGATAACTTCCGTCCCGGCGGGCAGCGAAACGCCCCGACCGATGGCGGTGATTTTTCCCTTATCGAAAAGAATTGCCGCACCAGCGAGTTCCCCGCCAGTGACGGTATGAACGGTGCCGCCGACCAAGGCAACCGGCCGGCTTTGGGGGGGAGCGGGACGCTGGTCAAAGCCCCAAACAGATACTGCCAAAATGAACCCGAGTATCATCCCCACTCCAAATCCAAATATCTTTTTCATGGGTGCTCCTCCCCATCCATACAATTGTGCACTTCCTCATCTCCGGGCCGTTTCCAGCCCCCCTGTTCGCCGGAGCCCTCCTTGCCCGATTTTTTCTCCGCCAGAATTTTTTGAATCAGAACAGCCCGTTCGCGAGTGATTTCGTCTACCATCTTCTTGTCCTCTTCCCGGTCGAAATATTTCCGCCCGTCAATCCAGGTCTCTTCGCAAGATGAATAGGTGGAAAGCGGGTCGCCGCTCCAGAGGACAAAGTCGGCGTCCTTCCCCGGCTCCAGCGAGCCGACCCGATTGTCAATGCGCAACTGCTTGGCCGGGTTCAAGGTCACGAATTTAAGCGCCTCATCCGGCGGGACGCCGCCGTATTTGACCGCCTTGGCGGCTTCGAGGTTCAGCCGGCGGGCGAGCTCGTCCGAATCGGAGTTGAAGGAAACCACCACCCCGGCGTTGTGCATCAACGTTCCGTTGTAGGGGATGGCGTCGTACACCTCGAATTTGTAGGCCCACCAGTCGGAAAAAGCGGAAGCCCCGATTCCCATTTCCGCCATCACGTCCGCCACCTTGTACCCTTCCAGAACGTGCTGGAAAGCGCCGATGGTGAAGCCGAAATCGGAGGCAACCCGCATAAGCATCAAAATTTCATCCTGCCGGTAGGAGTGGGAATGCACGAGCCGTTTGTGCCGCAGAATTTCGGATATGGCTTCCAATTCCAAATCCCGGCGGGGGGGTAGTCTATTTTTATTTTTGGCCCAGTCGGCCCAGTCCTTCTGGTAATCCAGGCCGGCTTTGAAGGCATCCCGGATGATTTGTTCCACCCCCATCCGGGTTTGCGGGTAGCGAGTGGTGTATCGATCCCCCCAGTTGGACTGCTTGGGATTTTCGCCGAGGGCAAATTTAATGGACGGGATCGCCCCTTCGAACTTCATTTCCTCCGGGCCGGCCCCCCAGCGGAGCTTGATAACCTGGTTTTGTCCGCCTATGGCGTTGGCCGAGCCGTGGAGGGCGTGGAGAACGGTCAAACCGCCGGCCAACTGGCGGTAGATGGAAATGTCGTCCGGGTCCAAAACGTCGCCGATGCGCACTTCCGCGGTTATGGTTTGTCCCGATTCGTTGACGTTTCCGGTAATGGCAGTATGGGAATGGCAGTCAATCAGGCCGGGGGTCAGATGCTTGCCCGCGGCGTTTATGACCACGGCGCCAGCCGGCGCGGAAAGATTTTTTCCGACGCGGACGATTTTGCCCCGGCGCACCAGAAGGTCACCGGCCGCGACGGTGCCCTGCGGCCCGGAGGTCCAGATGGTGGCGCCCTTGACCAAAAGATTTTCCGGCTGCTCCGGCAGCTTTGTTCTTCCGAATTCGGCATATGGATAAACCGGCGGAAAGGAGGCCATCTCCGGCTTGGTTTTTTGGGAGGTATCCGGTTCTGGAGTAAAGGGAGCAATCCTTCTGCCCTTCCAAGTAAACGTTACACCATCCGCCAACTCACCGGTGCCCAAAATTTCATCGGCGGAAACGTTGCCGCCCATTCGAACCACCCCTTTGAAGCCGACCGAGTCGCCGGTAAACGAGAAAGTCAACCGCTTGCCGGAAAGGGTGACCTTGGAAAGCTTGGCTTCTTTTTTGATTTTGAAATTTCCTTCCGGCCCTTCTGCTTCCCCTTTCAAATCGAGCAGAACCGAATCCCCCGGTTTGGGGTCGGCGGATAACTTAAGCTCCCATTTGCCGCGCACGTCCACCAAGGGGTCCGGTTTGATTTCGTAGCGCCGGCCATCCACCCAGGTCTCTTTTATTTTGGTCTTTTCGGCAAACAAATCCCCGTCGGTTACGACCAGATTGGCGATTTTACCGGCGGACAAACTCCCCAGCTTGTCTTCCACACCGAACAACCGGGCCGGGGTGGCGGTCAAGGCGGCCAGGGCCTCCTCTTTGGACAGCCCCCGTTCGACCGCCTTTCGCACGTTCTTCAAAAAATTAGCGGGGTCTTTTAACGTTGCCGATGTGAAAGCGAATGGAATTTTCGCCTCCGCCAGCCGCTTGGGAGCCTCCCGCGCTTCGTCCCAGAGGCGCAGCTCCCGTAAGGTCACCTCCACCGCCTCGTCCGGATTTTCAACCGAGGGGGGGTCGGGGAAGTTGACCGGCAGAATCACCGGCAGGCCGGTGGCCCGGACGGCATCCAAGCGGAGATGCTCCGAACCGCTGCCGCGAATGATTAAGGGCAACGTAAACTCCAGACCGATTTTGGCGGCCCGCAGGAAATCCAGTTCATCCCCCGCTTCGATGACGTAGGCGCCGACGGGCTGGTTTAAAGCCTCCAGAGCCTCATTGACTTCCGGCCGTTCCAGTCTCGGATTGCGGCTCCAAGCCGCCTGCGCCTTTTGGTACCAGTCGGCATCCAAAAGGGTCTGGCGGACCAAGGCGATGGCTCCCATCAACGAATTGGGATAATCATCCCCCATTGAGTTGGTCTGCAAGGAGATATGCTGGGCTACGGCTGGTTTGACGATTAAATCGTTCGGCTTCCCTTCTCCCAGGTTGATTAAAGACGAGGTTCCCTTGAAAATCCCTTTGGCCGGCACGGAAAGAACGGCTGTGATTCCCTGTTCCCGCAGTTTTTCCGCCGCTTCGCCGTCCGGAGAGAACAATTTATCCGCTTTCTGATGAGATAGAACGTTGGGGTTCCAGTAGCGGGGCCCGCGTGGCTCTTCTTGAGGCTGCGGTTGCCCCTGCCGTCCCGGCCCTGGGCCGCCGGCGCTTCGCTTGGGTGGTTTGGGCAACCCCCAGTCGGTGTAGGAATCGATGAGCCCGGGATAAATGGTTTTGCCGGACATATCCAGGACAGTCGCATCAGCGGGAACGGCCGCATTGGCGCCAACCACCTCAATGATACCTTCGCGGATGACCACCGTCCCTTTTTCAATAGTCCGGCCTGGCGACAAGACTAGCCGGGCATTGGTCAAAGCAAAAACCTGCGGGGTGTTTTCCCGCAGCCCTTCCGGCGGGGTGGTTTTTGGTTCCGCCCGGAGGGACGAAAAAACGCATAAAAGAAAAACAAAAAAGCTCCCCCAAACGCTGCGCACCATAACGGCTCCTTTCATATCCTTATGAGACGAAAACTGTCTGCGGCAAGTTACGCATTTTTTCACCGTCTGCGTGACGGAGACACGTTTCACAACCAACTGAACTCCAACCCCGTTTTTTCGTACCCGCTTCCACCCCGAAACATCGGAGTGAAAACGGAAATTACGGGTTTCTCTCCTTTTTATCAACAACAAATTTCCTCAAGATAATTTCCCATAAATAAGGGCTTGGGTCTTGCCGTCAAACGGCGGAAAGGTTTATATTCTTTTTTATGTTGTCATTTTATCTTAGAGCAGGGGTCAATATCATATATTTATGGAAGTTATCACAGACCGTTCGCAGCCGAATTGGTCAACATTGATGTTATAATACAAGCCATTTATTACCAATAGGATATGCATTTATGAAAAATTTTCTTGCTTTTTATGAAACTTATTTTATATTCAAGCGTATTAACTGACTGACGGTCAGTCAGTCGTTAAAGAGGGCCGCCAACCAAGGGAGAACAAAATGGGTACAGCCGAACGAAAAGAAAGAGAAAAGTTACACCGAAAAGAGGAAATTATAGACGCCGCCGAAAAGGTGTTTTTTGACAAGGGGCTGGCAATGGCTACGATGGATGAAATCGCCGAACGGGCCGAGTTGTCCAAAGGAACGCTTTACCTCTACTATAAAAGCAAGGAAGATTTGTACATGGCCGTCATCTGCCGCGGCCATCAGATACTTTTGAAAATGTTCCAGCAAGCCGCCGCCACGGGCGAGCCGACCATCAAGCTTTTGCAAAACATCGGCGAGGCCTACTTTGCCTTCTATAAACGGCACCACGATTATTTTCGGATGTTTTCCTTTTCCGAAAACAGCCAATTGCAGTCCCAGGTTTCGGAGGAGATGCGAATGACCTGCGCGGAATCGGGGCAGTGCATCGGCGGGGTGGTTCAGGCCGTGATTCAACAGGGCAAGGAGGACGGCACGTACCGGCCGGAGGTGAGTCCTTTGGAAATGTCCTTCGTGCTCTGGGCCCACTGCCGGGGGGTGATGGAGTTAATCGACCACATTAAGAGCGTCCCGTCGGATGGGATAAAGCGGGCGTGCAGCGAAGTCGACTTTGACAAACTGTACCGGAAATCGACCGCCATGCTGGTCTATGCCATGCTGACCGAAGAGGCGCGAAAAAATTTCAAGCTGGAACTGTAAAACCGGGGACAATAAATCGTCATATGGGATGGGGCAAAAGGAGCAGGTCTTGGTAAAGGGAAATATTTTATTGCGTAGGGCAGGGGTTTTAAGCGTGGTTCTTCTATTAAAAATCGGGACCGCTGCGTCCGCGCAGGAGCTTTTGGAAAACGATCCGGACAGCGCTTTGGCTTTAACTCTCTCGCAGTTTGAGGGAAGCTTTATCACCCTACAAGATGCCAAAAGCGAAGCCATGAAATATGCCACCTCGGTGCAGGAGGCCAAAGCGGCTCTGAAAGCCGCCGCCGGCGCTCATCGGAAAGAAAAAGGGGCCTTCGACCCGGAACTTTTCGCCGAAGGAGAAAAATCGAAAGTCCGCCAGCCGACCGCCTCTCGCTTCGCCGGCGCCACCGTTTTGGAAAATGAACAGGTCACCGGCTCGGCGGGCTTGCGTCTGAAATCGCCCATCGGAACTAAACTCGAGGTGTCATTGAATACCGCCAAGATAGAAACCAATGATACTTTTGCTGTGTTAAACCCGCGACATAACAATTTCGGCAAAGTGGAAATCAGCCAGCCGCTCCTCTCCGGTTTCGGCCCGGGGGCGGCGGCCGACTTGAGCTCCGCCCGCCGGGAATTGGAAGCGGCCCGCGCCCGCTACGCCGATGCCGTATTGTCCCTTAATGCGGAAGTGGAGCAAACCTACTGGGATTTGTACGCCGCCGAGCGGGATTTGGCGGTGCAGATTTTGATACGGGACCGGGCCGCCGCTTTTTTGAGGGAAACCGAACTGAAGGCCGCCGTCGGGCGCGTCGGCCCGAACCAGGTCGCGAACGCCCGGGTCTTTTTGGCCGAGCAGGAGCAGGCGGTTCTGGATAGAGAAGAAAGCTTGGACAAAATTTCCGACGAGCTGGCAACCCTTTTGGGCCGGCGGGCCGCTTCGATGCGCTACCGCCCCTCCGACCAGCCGCCGTCCGATTTTCCGGTGGAAGACCCGGACAGTTTGGTGGAAAGAGCAGTGGAAGAGAACCGCAACCTAAAAGTGGCCGAAAAAAACTGGGCCGCCGCCCGCGCGCTGGCCAAGGGGGCGGGTTGGAATGCCCTGCCTAAACTGGATCTGTATGGTATCTTGGGAGCCCCCGGCCTTTCCGGCAGCGATAGCTTGGGCGGTCCTTTTAACGGTAATGCCGACCGGGCCTGGACGCAGGTTTTTCAACGGGATTATCCAACTTGGAACGTCGGTTTTCGCTTCTCGCTTCCCATCGGTCTTCGTTCCGGATTGGGTGAACGCCAGCGCTTGAGAGGAGAAGCGGAGCAGGCTTACCTGCGTTACGTCGCCGCCCGGCGGAGCTTGGAGGAAAATGTGCGCGCCAGCCACCGGGAACTGTTGCACGCCAAAAAACGGCTGGAGGCGGCCCGAAGCGGCGTGGAGGCCTCCGCCGAGCAAGTGCGGATAGGAATGTTGGAATATCAGGTCGGCCGAACGACTGCTTTTGAACTCGTCCGTCTCTCCGCCGATTTGGCCACGGCTCAGCAGCGATACAGTCAGGCTTTGGTTCGCGCGGCCAAGGCGGCGGCGGAATTGAAAAAGCTTACAACAAGCGAAATTGAAACTCGAAACCAAAATTAAGAGGGCCAAATGAAAACGAACAATCGTTGGGGAGTGGACGTGGGCTGGGTGATCGCTTTGGTTTTGATACTCCTGCTTGTGGCCGGTTGCGCCAAAAACTCCGGCGGCGGTTTCGCCCCGCCCCCGATGCCGGTGGAAGTCGCCACCGTGACCTCCGGGACGGTGGCCGACAAATTCGAAGCAGTCGGCACGTTGGAAGCGCTTGAAGCCATCACGGTGGTCTCCCAAATCGATGCTCTGGCTATGCAGGTTCCCTTCGAAGAGGGACGCTACATTGAAAAGGGGCAGCTAATCGCCCGGCTGGACGACGAGCAGTTGAAGGCCGAGGAAGCCCGGGCCGAGGCCCTGCGCGACCAAAGGAAAATCAGCTACGACCGGGTGAAATCGATCGTGGAGCAGAAAGCCGGCGCGCCGCAGGATTTGGACGACGCCGCCGCAGCCCTGAAAATGGCGGAGGCGGAGCTGGCTTTAATCCGCGCCCGGCTGGCCAAGACCAAAATCACCGCCCCCTTTTCCGGGCTGGTGGGGGCACGAAGGGTTTCCCCGGGGGCTTTTGTGCGCACCGGCGAGGCGATTACCGAGCTGGCCCAGATTGACGAACTGCGAATTATTTTTTACGCTCCGGAACGCTATCTGGCCGACTTGAAAGCCGGCGCTTCCGTGGTGGTCTCCACCCCCGCTTTTCCCGGCTATTCCCTCAAGGGGAGAGTGAGCGTGGTGGAGCCGGTGGTCAACCCGGAAACCCGCTCGGTCAAAATTTTGGCCCGGGTGGCCAATCCGGCCCGGAAGTTCCGCCCCGGAATGTCGGCCAACGTCTCGGCCGTTTTGAGCGAGCGAAAAAACGCTTTGCTCGTGCCGGACGAAGCGATTTTCGCCGAGGGAAACAAAAATTTGGTTTACGTCATTCAGCCGGACAGCTCGGTGGCCCCTACTCCGGTCATTTTGGGAACCCGGCTGCCGGACGCGGTGGAAGTGTTGAGCGGGCTTTCGGCCGGAGCTCAAGTCGTTAAAGCCGGACACCAGAAACTTTTTCCGGGGGCTAAGGTTTTCCCCGTGCCTGATTCAGGCGCGCCCCCGCCGGGCCGTTCAGGCTCTGACGAGCTTTCAGGCTTGAAGAGAGGCAAATCATGAGGCTAAGCGAAATATCCATCCAGCGCCCGGTCTTCGCCTCGGTGATGAGCCTGGTCATTCTTCTTTTCGGGGCCCTTTCCTTCATCCGGATGCCGGTGCGGGAGTACCCGGACATCGACCCACCGGTGGTTTCCATAACCACCTTTTACCGGGGCGCGAGTCCCAGCGTGGTGGAGACCGAAATCACCGACATTCTGGAAGAGCAGCTCTCCACCCTCGAAGGGGTGAAACAGCTCAAATCCTCGAGCGTGGAGCAGGGCTCGGTCATCTCCGTGGAGTTCGAACTCTCCCGGGACGTGGACGAGGCCGCCAACGACGTCCGCGACCGGGTCACCCGCATCCGTGGCGAGCTGCCGGAGGCGGCAGACGACCCCATCATCGAAAAATTGGACGTCAACGCCCAGCCCTTTTTGTGGCTTGCTCTCGCCAGCGAACGCCACTCCGATTTGGAAGTTTCGGAAATAGCCGACCGGATTTTGAAGGAGCGGCTGCAACGCCTTCCCGGCGTCGGCTCGGTCTTCATCGGCGGGGAGCGCCGCTATGCCATGCGCGTCTGGCTGGATGCCCAGCGTATGGCCGCTTTCGGACTGACCACGCAGGACGTCGAAACCGCCATCCGCCGGGCCAACGCCGAGATTCCGGGCGGCCGGGTGGAGGGGGTCGGCCGGGAGTTTGCCGTCCGCACCCTCGGCAATCTGACCACCGCGGACGAGTTTTCCAACATCATCGTCAAGCAGGACGGGGACCGGCGGGTTCACCTGGGGCAGGTGGCGGAGGTAAAACTGGGGGCCGAGGATGAAAGGACCTTCGTGCGTTTCAACCGCCACCCGGCGGTGGGGGTGGGAATCGGCAAGCAGACCAAGGCCTCCACCGTGGAGGTTTCCAAGACCGTGGTGGCGGCCCTGCCGGAGCTGGCGAAAACCCTGCCGGACGGAATGACGCTCACCGTGGCCTACAACGCCGCCGACTTCATCCAGGAATCGATAAACGAGGTGCGCGAGACCTTGCTAATCGCTTTTTTTCTTGTGGTTCTGGTGATTTTGGTCTTTTTGAAAAGTTTCCGCGCCACCTTGATTCCGACTTTGGCCATCCCGGTTTCTATTTTGGGCAGCTTCGCCGTCGGCTACTTTCTGGGATTTACCTTGAACATTCTCACCCTTTTGGCTTTGGTTTTGGCCATAGGCTTGGTGGTGGATGACGCCATCGTGGTTTTGGAAAACGTCTATCGCCATATGCAGTTGGGGAAGGACAGGCGAAAGGCGGCCTTCGACGCTTCCAAGGAGATCGGCTTCGCGGTTCTGGCCATCACCATCGCTTTGGTGGCGGTCTTCGTGCCGCTTTCCTTTTTGACCGGCAACGTCGGGCGGCTTTTCCGGGAATTTGGAATCTCGGTCGCGGCCGCCGTTCTAATTTCCGGCTTCACCGCCTTGACTTTGACGCCGATGCTCACCTCCCGAATCTTGAAGCCGCTCTACGGCGGAGGCGGCAACCGCTTTTCCCGGGCTTTCGACGCCTTCTTCGCCCGGCTGGACGCCACCTACGCCCGGATTCTGGAAAAATCCCTGAAGAACCGCTGGAAGGTCATCATCGGCGCAGCGGCTTTGGTTTTGGTCTCTTTGACTTTGTTTAGAATTCTCCCTTCCGAACTCGTGCCGGTGGAGGACCGCGGCATCGCCTTCGGGGTGACCATCGCGCCGGAAGGGGCGACCTTGGAGTATTCCGACCGCTATATGCGCCAGGTGGAGGATATTTTGATGAAGCTCCCCGAGCGGGAGGGGCTTTTCACCGCGGTCGGGCTGGGCTTTGCCGGGCCGGGGCGCGTCACCAACGGCGTTTTGTTTTTGCGCTTGAAAGCCCGCGGGGAGCGCGACCGATCCCAGCAGGAAATCGTGCAAAGCCTCTTCCCGCAGTTGATGTCGATTCCGGGCATTCTGGCCTTCGTCATCAATCCCCCCAGTTTGGGGGCCGATTTCACTTCCAGCCCGGTGGAGTATGTCTTGCAGGGGGACACTTATGAGGAGCTGCAGCAATCGGTCGGGATTATGATGGGGAAAGTGCAGCAGTTGGGATATCTGTACAACGTCGACACCGATTTGCGCCTGAACAAACCGCAGCTGGACATCAAAATCGACCGGGAGCGGGCCGCCGGGCTGGGAGTCTCGGTGACCGACATCGGCGCGACGTTGGAAACCTTTTTGGGCGGCCGGGTGGTCACCAACTTCAAGCGGGCCGCCAAGCAGTACGACGTCATCACCCAGCTGAAACCCTCCGACCGGGCCACGCCCCAAACGGTGGAAGACCTCTACATCCGCTCCAGCGGCGGGTTGGTGCAGTTGGCCAACGTGGTGCAAATCAAGGAAACCGTGGCTCCCAAGGAGTTGAACCATTTCAACCGAGTCCGCTCCGCCACCATCACCGCCAGCCTGCTCCCCGGCGTCAGCTTGGGAAAGGCCTTGGATGATTTTGACCAAATCCGGGAAAACGACCTGCCGGCCGGCATCAAGCGGGAGCTTTCCGGCCAGTCGCGGGAATTCCGGGAATCGAGCACGGCTTTGTACTTCGTCTTTTTTATGGCGGTGGTTTTCATCTACCTTGTTTTGGCGGCCCAGTTCGAAAGCTTCATTCATCCTTTGACTATTTTGCTCTCCGTGCCGCTCGCCCTGGTCGGGGCTTTGATCTCCCTTTTCGTTTTCCGGCAGAGCTTGAACATCTATTCCCAGATTGGGCTCGTGATGTTAATCGGGCTGGTGACTAAAAACTCCATTCTTATTGTGGAGTTCGCCAATCAGCTTCGGGAGCGCGGGGTGGCGCTCTTTGACGCCGTGGCGCAAGCCTCCCGCACCCGGCTCCGGCCGATTTTGATGACCTCCTTGACCGTGGTCTTCGGCGTTTTGCCGATAGCCATCGGCTTGGGGGCCGGCGGCGAGGCCCGCCGTCCGCTTGGGATTTCGGTCGTCGGCGGAATGCTCTTTTCGACCTTCCTGACTCTGGTTCTGGTGCCGGTGGTTTACACGCTGATGGCCCGCTTTACCAAACAGGAGGAGACGGCGCACGAAGCAGCGGGAGCCGCTCCCAACGGAGCCGAGGGAGGCGACGGCAAAGAACCGGCTCGGGAAGAAATTCCTTTGGGCGTCCCCGCCACCGCACGCGGGGCTTTGCCGAGCGAATAATCTTTCTTTCACCCCGAGGGCGAACCTATTTTGAGCCTCCCGAGTTCGCCCTCTTTTTTTTATTTGGGGTGAAACCTACCCCACAGCCTCCGGACGAAAATTTACCGGTTGATAAAGGGTTGAAAAAATCGTTAATTTAAGTTTTATTCACTCGTTGCCGGTGAGTGACGAACCGGATAGGGATTGGCAGCACGGGGTCGTAGTTCAGTTGGTTAGAACGCCTGCCTGTCACGCAGGAGGTCGCGAGTTCGAGTCTCGTCGGCCCCGCCATTTTTGAGCGAGAATAAAATCTTTTCCCCGAGCTGGGCGAAAATTAAACTACAAACTGGAAGGTGTGGCCTTTTCAGTCGGCGGCATTGAAGCCGGCGCTTCCGGCTCTTTCTTTTTGTCCTTGATGATGATGGCTATCGGGATGATGACGCAGTAGCCCAGAACCAGCAAAATCGGCGCAAAGACGGTATCGCCGGTGCCGAGGAAGATAAAGCCGGCAATGATGGCCAGAAGCCCCACGGCGAACAGGATGTAGTTCCGTTTCCCGAAAATCGGGCCGGTTTCGGCCTTTATTTTCGGGGCCGGTTTGCCTTTAACGACTGGTTTGGGCTGCGCCATTTCTATCCTCCGTGAAGATTACCTTTTATCGTTCCAAAATCAAGCCGAAAACGATTGCATCAGGAATCCCGGTCGAGGGCTTTGAATTCGCCGGTTACCTCGATGACCACCGGATACCCTTCCAACGATTTGGGCACCCCCTTTTCTATTTCGGCTGTTTTCGCGGTTACAAACACCTTGATGCAGGGTTTGCCGTCCGCTTCTCCAATGGCCGTCCCGACCACGCCGGGGATGGACATCAAATGCTCGGTATGCTCTTCCTGCACCTGCTCTATGGTTTTACCAGTCATTTTGCTTTCCTTCGGGCTTTGGGCATCGTTTACGTCGGCGCATCCGGCCAGTGTGGCCAAGCCCAGCCCAAGAAACACGCTTGAAAACAACTTCATATCCACTTCCTTTTACAATTAACCGCAGAGAAAAGAAAAAAACAAGCGGGAATCCTTTCAGATTCCCGCTTGCGAAACGCGAAAAGAAACTACTGGCTGCAGATGGTCAGATTTCCCATCTGGGAAGTGCTCAACACTTCGTTGATCGGATTCAGAACGGTGGTGGTGCTGCTGCCGGCATACAAAAGCCCCACCGGGTTGTTGTTGGCGTCGTTGGTCACCACCAAGGAGCCGGAATCGCCGGAGCGGGAGATACTGGTCGTGACTATCTGCCCCGTGAAACGGGCCGTGCCGGCGGAGTACCCCACGTTGACGGTGGCGTTGATGGCCGTCACGGTGCCGGTCGAGAGCGAGGAGGTCCGCCCCACTTTCTTAACGGATTGACCCACAAAGGCCGCCACGGTAGTAGAACTGGGGAAGCCGTAATAGTTAGGCAGAGTGGCGCAGGTAATATCGGTGGTGGAATAGAGGGCTATGGCGGCATCCACCCGATTGTTGGCCGAGGTGGAAAACACGATGGGCACGAACGCGGACAGGTCGGCCACCTTATTGGCGGCAATGTGAGCGCACTTCGGTTTGCTGTCATAGCGCCCGGGCTGAACGATGTCCTCCCCGATGGAAGCGGCGTTTTGCCTGGCCAGAACATGGTTATTGCTCAAAATGTATTTCTGGCCACCTTTTTCCACCACGCAGCCGATGGTACCGGCTGAACACTCATTGTCGTTGCCGACCGAAACCCCGATCGGCACCGGGCGGTACCGCTTGGTCAAGGCGAGGGCGTAGAACTTCCCTGTAACTTCCACCTCGACCGGTATGCCGTCCACGGTCGAAGGAATGCCGGCCACGCCCTGCCGTTCGGCATACACTTTCACCACCGGTTTGCCTTCTGCCGAAAGGCCGGTGGCCGTGCCGACCACCCCTTCGATGGCCATCAACCGGTCGGTGTGACGGTTTTGAACCTCCATCACTTTGTTTAGACCAACGGCCGACAAAGCCACCGGCTGTTGCTGCGGAGCGGTAGAGGCCGGCTGCTTTTCGCTGCAGCTCACCCAGAATAAAGCTGAAGCCAAAAGCACCACCACGGCCAGGTATCCCCATCTTCGGGCTGGCCCAAACAGATACTTGTGCATCAAGCACCTCCCTTTGGTTTAGGGTTATGGTTTTTGTTGACCGCCGAGAAAGATAAACCGCCTCCTTCAGGGCTACCTATGACGTATGACATATTTTTTTACGTAACGAACAAAAATAAGTTTCAGCCCAAAAAAGTCAAGCTAATTGTTCTTGCCCATTTTGTTGGAATCCGGATACCTTTTTGTTATTTATTGCTGATTGAAAGGAGGAAAAAATGTTGAAAGAATTCAAGGCCTTTGCAATGCAGGGAAACGTTATGGATATGGCCGTCGGCATCATCATCGGCGCCGCCTTCGGCAAAATCGTAAGCTCTCTGGTGGGGGAGGTTTTGATGCCCCCTTTGGGGCTTCTAATCGGCAACGTCGATTTTTCCAACCTGTACTTCAACCTGTCGGGGCAAAGCTTTGCTTCTTTGACGGAGGCGAAAGCGGCCGGGGCGCCGGTTGTAAGCTACGGCCTTTTTTTCAACACCGTGATTGACTTCATCGTCGTGGCTTTCGTGATATTTCTTTTGGTCAAACAGATAAACCGGCTGAAAACCGGACCCACCCCGGCGGCGCCGAATACCAAGGATTGTCCCTACTGCCTTTCCACCATTCCCCTCAAAGCCAGTCGCTGTGCATATTGCACGGCGGATTTGAAAACGGCTTGACGCCAAAAGAAAAGGGCGTCCGCAAGGACGCCCTTTTTATTTCCGCTTCAGAGCCTACTGCACTCTCTTTAACTCCACCCGGCGGTTTTGGGCCCGGCCGGACACCGTCTTGTTGTCCGCTATCGGGGTGGTTTCGCCGTATCCCTTGACGAACAGGTTTTCCGCCTTTACGCCCTTTTCCACCAGGTAGTTCCGGACGGCGGTCGCCCGCTGCTCGGAAAGATTCAGGTTATGGGCGTCAGAGCCGGTGGCGTCGGTATGCCCGCCGACTTCCACCTTCACCTCCGGATGGGCCATCAGGCTGATGGCCACCTCGTCCAGAACCGTTTTGGAAGCATCGAGGAGGACCGCCTTGCCGGTTTGGAAATTAACCCCTTTCAAAACCAGCGGCTTTTCGGGAGTCGGAATGTATTCGACCTTCGGCAACACGCAGCCGACCGCATTCACTTCGCTTCCCGCCGGCGTGTTCGGGCACTGGTCGACTCCGTCACAAACGCCGTCGCCGTCTGAATCCGTCTGGCAACCGGAAGCATCCACGGTGCAGCCTCTGGGGGTATCCGCGCATTTATCCAGCCCGTCGCAAACCCCGTCGCCGTCGGCATCGGTCGGGCAACCGGCGGCGTCCACCGTGCATCCCTTGGGGGTGTTGTCGCACTTGTCCGTTCCATCCGAAACGCCGTCTCCATCAGAATCGGTCGGGCATCCCTTGCTGTCCACTTTGACCCCTTTGGGGGAATTGGCGCAGGCATCGATGCCGTCGCAGACCCCGTCGCCGTCCGAATCAACCGGACAACCGTCGGCATCCACCCGGCAGCCAACCCTCGTGCCGGGGCATTTATCCTTTTTGTCGGAAACGCCGTCCAAGTCCTCGTCCCCGACCTTGCCGCCAAAGTAGAAGGAAAAGCCGGTGTACACTTCCGCCGTGAGCTTCGGCAAATCCAGTTCGTTGGCTCCCGTGCCAACTATATCCTTGTCATCCTTGAAATCGGTCAGAAAGTGGGAAAGGTAGCGCGCGCGCCCTCCCAGCTCCCAGGAGAAATTCTCACTGATGAAATATTCCACTCCGAGCCCCAGCATTCCATACAACTCCTGATCTTTCAGTTCATACGGATTGCCGGCCTTGTCGGTGTCGGGGACACCTGTGCCGTTCAAGAGGGAGGTGTCGGACATCAGGGTGTTCCCGTCCTTGTCCCTCCACTTCCACAAGTAAATCCCGGCCCCGATGGAAACATAGGGGGAAAGCTTTTTCTCCGGCATAAAGTGGTACTCGGCCAAAAGCCCGCCGCTGAAGGCACGCTGCTGGGGCCCGTCGGCGAGATTGTCAAAAGTAAAGCCGGCCCCGTCCGCGAACTTAGAAGTATCCGCCAGCCAGTTCATCCGGCCGGTTCCTTCCACGCCGACCACCCAGTTTTTGGTAAGTCCGTACTTCAGGCTGGCGTCCACCACCCCGCCAATCGTCCAGTAGTCGGAATGGTCGGTCAGCCCCAGCTTGTAGCCCCCTCCATGGACGGATAAGCCCATCTTTCCCTTCAAGTCCACGCCGAAGGCGGCGGTGGAAACGAAAGAAAGAAAAACGAGAGCCAAAAGTGATGTCAAAACGGTTCTTTTCATCTCTCCTCCTTTTCTCCTATTGTTCTCGTCCAAGATAGGGGGAAATAATCGCCCCCCCGCCGCCGCTTGTCAAGGGAATTTTTAGCTCCGCCGACTTTTTTTGGCGCAGGGGCGGGTATTGGAAAAGGGAGTTGAAAGGTGTATATTCCGATTTTGAAGGGAATCGCGTAGAAAAGAGAGAGAAAAGATGACCAAAGAAGAAGCCTGGAAAGTCAAAGTCGGCCTGGCGGAAATGCTGAAAGGCGGCGTGATTATGGACGTCACCACGGCCGAGCAGGCCAAAGTGGCCGAAGAGGCGGGCGCCTGCGCCGTGATGGCTTTGGAGCGGGTCCCGGCCGACATCCGCAAGGAAGGGGGGGTCGCGCGGATGGCCGACCCCAAAATCATCGAGGAAATTCAGGCAGCCGTCACCATTCCGGTGATGGCCAAATGCCGTATCGGGCATTTTGCCGAAGCCCAGGTATTGGAAGCTCTGGAAGTGGATTACATCGACGAAAGCGAGGTTTTGACCCCCGCCGACGAGAAAAACCACATCGAAAAACACCAGTTCAAGGTTCCCTTCGTTTGCGGCGCCCGCAATCTGGGAGAGGCTTTGCGCAGAATCGGCGAAGGGGCGGCCTTGATACGCACCAAAGGGGAGGCCGGCTCCGGCAACATCGTGGAGGCGGTGCGCCATATCCGCGACGTCATCGGCGCCATCAAGCGCTTGACCACGCTCGGCGATGAGGAGTTAATGGCGGAGACGAAGAATCTGGGCGCGCCGTATGAGCTGGTGCGTGAAGTGGCCAAAACCGGCAAGCTGCCGGTCCCCAACTTTGCCGCTGGCGGAGTGGCCACCCCGGCCGATGCCGCTTTGGTGATGCAGCTTGGAGCCGAAGCGGTCTTCGTCGGCTCCGGCATCTTCAAATCGGAGGACCCGGCCAAACGGGCCAAAGCCATCGTGGTTGCCACCACGCATTTCAAGGACCCCAAAAAAGTGGCCGAGGCTTGCAAGGGGCTGGGGGAGCCGATGAAGGGGCTGGACATCAAGCTGATTCCCGAAAATCAGTTGCTCCAGATTCGATGAGAGTCTCCGAAGGAAACCCGGTCGGGATTTTGTCCCTGCAGGGGGATTTTGAAAAGCACCGGCAGGCGCTGGCTGAAATAAACAGCCCATCCAAAGAAGTTCGCACGGTGGAAGATTTGACTCCCTGTTCGGCCTTGATTATCCCCGGCGGGGAATCCACTACGATGCGCAAGTTGATGGCGGCCGAAGAGCTTGATTCCGCCGTCAAAAAATTCGCCGAAAGTCGGCCAATTATGGGAACCTGCGCCGGGATGATTTTGCTTTCCTCCAAGGTTGAGGACTCGACAGTCGAACCATTGAAGCTGATAGATATGACTGTCCGGCGCAATGCTTATGGAAGGCAGATTCATTCCTTCATCGACACCGGGCGGGTGCCGATGTGGGAGGATAACTCAAAACTCGAAATGGTTTTCATCCGCGCCCCACAGGTCGTTTCGTACGGGCCGGCGGTGATACCTTTGGCCACACTGGGAGAGGAAGTGGTTATGGTCCGTTCCGGGAAAATTCTGGTACTGGCCTTTCATCCGGAACTCGCGGCCGACCGGCGGGTGCACCGATTCTTTGTGGAGGAGTTTATCGAGGAACGGAAAGGTATTCCGGTAGCGCTCTAATTTCGCCAACCGGAGAAAAAAGTGTATAGGACGCAAGAAAAAAGAAAGGGAGGGTAAGATGCCCAGAAAAGCTAAAAAGAAACCGAAAAAAACCGCCCGGAAAAAAATGACCCGCGCCAGGAGGCCGAAGAAAGTAAGGGCCAAAGCCAAAAAAACGGTAAAAAGGGCCAAGCGGGTTGTCAAAAGAGTCAAAAAGGCCGCTCCCCGGCGGACCCCAGCCCCCAAGCCGATGGCGGTTCCCACCCCTCCGACCGAACCGACTCCGGTTTTGATGGAGGGGATGCGGGCGCCCGATTTCCGGCTGAAGGCCTATCCGGACGGGGAGTATGCCCTGTCCGATTTCCGCGGCAAAAAAGTGGTGCTCTATTTTTATCCCAAAGACGACACCCCCGGCTGCACGATGGAGGCCTGTTCCTTTCGGGATACCAAATCGGAATGGGAAGGAGCCGGCGCAACCGTCCTGGGAGTATCCAACGACGACTGGTCTTCCCACCAGAACTTTGCCCAGAAGTACAACCTGAACTTCACCCTTCTTTCCGACCCGGACGCCTCTGTTTCCAAAAGCTACGGCGTGTACAAGGAAAAGAATATGTACGGCAAGAAGCTCTGGGGGATTGAGCGCACCACCTTCATCATCGACCCGGAGGGGAAAATCGCCAAAATCTTCCCCCGGGTGCAGGTGGACGGCCACTCATCCGAGGTTCTGGAAACGCTGCGCAGGATATAGTTCACATTACCAACAAAAAAGCCCCCGCAGCAAGGGGGCTTTTTTTGTTGGCTTTTTTCTCTTACTTTTTCTCCGGCCCGGTAAAGAAAATTTCCAGTTCAGCCAGCCCGCCGCTGGCTAAGGTGCGAAGTTGAAGGCTCGACATTGAAGCATTCTCTGGATAAACGAGTATTCCAAAATTGGGGAGTTCTCCTTGTTGCCACGCCCTAACGATGCGGGTGATGCGCACCTGACCAAGTCCGCTCTTCGACCCTATTCGTCCAAAATTGATATGAAGCGGAGAGGCGGCTGACTCGGAAAGGTTGGACAGCCGAACCCCGTTTGTCCAGGGTACCAGCATAGGCCGTACCAACAGACCAAGAGCTTCGCGGGAGGTATCGGCTTGAACCTGGAACCGAAGGTAGGCCATATCAATTCTTGCGTCTTGCAGAGCAGCCGGCAGGTCAAATTTGAAGAGCAAACCCGGCCGGTCGGCATCTCCTACTTTGTCCACCGAACCGGTGATTGTAGTGCTCACATTAAGGTCGGCTGCCCAAGCATTGGAAATGAGCAGCAACCCAATCAGAATCCCCAGGATTAGCTTTTTCATTTTCTCCTCCCTCACTTTAAGAAGAGCATTCGTTTGACTTCCCGAAAGCTGGACGTTTCTAATTTGTAGAAGTAAATCCCGCTTGAAACGGGGCTGCCCCGGGAATCCGTTCCGTCCCATATGACGGTATGAACGCCAGCTGGCTTCTCGTCATCCACAAGAATTCTGACTTTTTGCCCCAGAATGTTGTAAATCGCCAGCGTAATTTTTTCGGCTTGGGGCAAAGAGAGGCTGATTGTCGTGGTCGGATTAAACGGATTGGGATAGTTTTGGTTCAGCGAAAAATGGTTAGGCAGGGCAGGCGGCCCTTCAAATTCATCTCCGACTGCCAGCTTTGCCGGAGGGCTGGCAAGATAGGGAACATATGCAACAGGGCCTGTGAAGCTTGCCGAACCTCCCCAATAGTTGTTCTTCGCATAAACGGAATCAGTAGTCGTATTGTAATTTCCAACAGAGTATGATTTCCATCCTCGGAGAATGGAGTTATTACCAGGGTCCGGCGAAGCGCGGCCTAAATCGAGTCTTGGTGCGGCCGTTACCTTTACGAGCGGAATGGTGCTGGAATAACCGGAGTAGGAAACGGTCGAGTTGCGAACTATGGCCGAGTCCGCACCCAAAGATAGAACGGCCACGTTGTCGGGCGGGTCCTCCGGCAAGGGACCCGAAGGTGCATATATTTTCAGCCTCGAGTTCAATACCTTGAGCCGGGCGTGGGCACTCACAGCCGCCAGATTGAACTGCCCGCTGTCCAGGTTGTTCTCGAAAGTCAAAAATTGGGTGGCCCCACCCACCGTCCCTTCGGCCTGCAAACCGACATCCGAATTATAGAGGGTTCCGATTATCCTACTGTTGGCAATACGCCCGAATGACCCAATCGTGTAAATGCCGATGGCATTGCTTTTGAAGTAGCAGCTCTCGATGACCGCGCTGGCGGGGTCGAAGCAGACCCCCATATTCGTGTTGTTTTGAAAGGTGTCCTGCACGATATACACGTTGCTGTTTCGGGCTTGGATGCCAAACATAAAGTTCTTCTCGAAGAAACAGCCCCGCACGGTATCGTAGGCCGTGTCTTGAAAATCAATTCCCACGTAGGCGTTTTTAACCCGGCAGTTGGTGAACTTAGCCGAACCAAAAACTCGAATTCCAAACCAGTCCTGGGTGCCCGGAGTCACTGAAGATGAAGCAAATTTTACAGGATCAGTCGTAGCACCCTGACCTTCCATAGTGCCGTTGACAATAAACTCGCACTTATTGATATCCGCGCCGGAGTGAAGGGTATCCCTGTTAGCCAGCAAGATGACCTGAGCCTGTGGTTGCAAAATCTTGAGTTTTTTCCCTGACGGAATAGTCACATCGCCATCGACCGTTATCTTTCCCTGCCATGTTACGTGATTGACTGTGCCGTGAATATAGGTAGACGCGGGGACTATTTTGAAAAGTTTCCCCTCGCCCGGATTTAAGCGGGTAGTAAGCGGCGCTCCAGTGCCAACATTACCTGTCAGCACGGTATCACCAGAAAAGATATCTATAACGTAGCTATGGCCGGTTTTGTTCAGCCAAGCCGTTACATCCTGCGTCTCGGTGGAAAGCACCCGCCGGTTAACCAGCATAAAATAATCGGTGTTCACACTGTCCTTGAAAAAACCTGCCTCAACGTAGGGAGTGGAAAACTGTGCACTCTTGAGAGAATCCAAGTAGCGGATTGCACTGTTTGCAATTTTAGCGGTGTCCCAAGTCAAATCCAAAAGAACCGGGCCGATTTTATCCAAGAGTGAATCAGCGTGTCGCACGGCATACCACTTATAGTTTGGGACAAACCTTGGATTAGTCGGATGAAAGTTCCAGTCAACCAAGCCATGAAGTGCTGGGTAACTGGAGGCCGGGAATGCGCCCGTAACTTCCCCCATACTATCTGGGGGAATTTCTTTAATCAATCGCACCAGCGGTGACCTGTGGTATACAGTTGTGTAAGTGAAATACCCAATCCCCTTCGCTCCGTGAGTCAAAGCCAAAAAAACTTGCACATAGATTTCCGGGCGTTGAGGGTCGCGGAATCCTATGGGATTGCCCAGAGTATCAAATTGCCCCACTGCCTGAATCATGGGATAGAACGGCAAGCTTTGTTGAGCAACCGTTTGACGGGCCTTGATAAGGCTGGGCAAAAAAATAGTATCTATCGCATGCTGAACATTATGTGTAGCTGAAGATGAAGAATCATAGCCATTAGCAAAAGGATAAACAAAATAATCCAACTGGGGTGCCTGAATCTCGGAAAGATATGAACTCCATATATGACTATTGTTGGAGCCAATTTCTGAGGTTGTTTTTCCGCGCGGCCCAATAACCGAAGAAAAACCCTCGAAATATTTTTGGGTGCGAAACATACTCGCCCACAGTTCGTCAGCGGGATACCATCGCAAAAGCCTTGCCGTGTCAATCGAGTTGTAATACGCCGTAAAGGCATTGCTCACCGCCGTTGGACTTAAACCAAAGAGCGTTTTCGCGTCGAAATCTCTAAAATCGATTCGGTCCACATAAAGGTCAATGTTTCCCTGCCAAAAAACCTGTAATTGTACAAATCCATAATCGGAAGCTGAGACGGCTCCCGCAAAGCCGGAAATTTCAACTTCTTGATATTGGTCACGAACCGGAAAGTTGCTTAACCTTAACAAGGTAGTTGCGACTGTTTGCAAATCATAGCCAATCCGTATGGACAAGCTGCAAACAGGCGTACTGTCCGGCAAACTGGTATTAGGAACTTTTAAGCGGAATTTTGCATAATAGGTTTTAAACCGTGGACGCCTTGCACAGCTTTTCACGCAGCCGAAGGGGCCGGCTATCAAATAGCCCGGGGAATGAGAGCCTGCTATTCCAATCCTTGCGTTTTTTTGTTGTTCATCACCTCCGAGAGCACCTGCATCCTGAATTTCTACGCCTGTTGTCGGAGTAAAGTAGTACCCAACAGCATCAAGTCGAGCCGGGTCATTTTCTTCCGCCTCAAAAAACACGCTGTTGCCTATCCGGGTAACTGGCCATCCGTTGACGGTAAGCGACTCGTTGTTGTAGTATTGAAAAGCGGAAGCGAGCGGGCTGGTAGTACTATTCAGCAAACCGACGATAATGTTCACGCCGGAGCTTTCCATTTGCCCGTAGTACGTCAATGCTTGACTCGCCTTGTCCGTGTTTCTCAAATATAAATACGGCTCCAAAAAGGAAATTTTGGGGAATTTCTTGGGCCCTGCGGCATAAAGCCAGGAAGGTAAGCCGAATATAAATATGGTTGCCATCAACAAGCGTGCGCGAATGCTTATCCGATTCGTTTTCACTTTACCCTCCGCTGTTTTTAAAAAGGTTAGCGAATAATAACCATCTTCTTCACTTGCGCTTCCGTGCCAACACTAAGTTTATATAGATAAATTCCCGATGGCACCAATTTGCCATTTCCATCCTTTCCATCCCACACCGCCTTGCGTTCTCCTCCTTTGGCTCTTTCTTCAACGAGTGTCCTGATTTTCTGACCCAATAAATTGTAGATTTCTAAACGCAAACTTTCCGTTCTTGCCGCTGATTTAAGCTTAAAACCAATTGCAGTGGACGAGGAAAAAGGATTGGGACTGTTTTGAAAGAGTTCGAAGGTACGCGGAATTGGAGAGCCGCCTCCGTCTTCAACGCCGGTCTGGACGGCCGTGTTACCGGCAAACATAAAAACCTCGTGGAAGTTACCCGGTATCCGGTCGGCCAAGAACATAAACTCCTCGGCTCCGTCACCGTTTATGTCTCCTATGAAACCGACGGCGCTGCCGATGTTTTCTAATGCGTGTGGAGGGAGGTCCTGGTCGGTTATGACTGCATCGGCCACGGTGTCAAAACGCGGCCCCCCCAAATAAAACAGCACACCTCCAAAGCCGAGGGGGGGCGGATAGGTCGTAAAACCATTCATTAAGTCCAGAAAGCCGTCACCATTTACATCGCCAACGTCTATTCCACCTCCCGTTATTTGATATCTGGGCTGCCAATTTATACTTGGAGGGCCCGAATATATGTTTGAAGGCCCGCTAACAGCGAGCTCGGGCCAAAAGTCGCCGTTTAAATCGCCTAAGAATTTTACCGTAATTCCGAAATATATAGAATCGAGACGGGAAGTATTGAGAGTTGGGGGATTTATCACAAAATCTGGAATGGTATCAAGGGTAAAATTTGGCCCCCCCAGATATATTTGTACCAAGCCAAATATTGAATCTTGGAATTCAAAAGCCGCCCGCTTGCCAACAAAAATATCAGCATAACCGTCATTATTCAAATCGCCAGCGTCCATGCCTGTCAACTCCCTCAGGGCTGAAGGAGAAAGCGGCGGAGTCGATACTTTCCAACTTGGCAGACTGTCAACGCCGCCTGATTTTCCGTTGAACAGGTACACGGCATTACCGGAATCTCGGTGGAGATATAACAGCAGGACATCTTTAAAACTATCACCGTTTACGTCCACGTTCGAAACAATCTCCGCACGGTCACTACCACTTGGACTTGACGGAATCGGAAAAGGCAATAAGCGATTGGGAATTGTATCAATCCCGGTTGAGGTCCCCCAGTAAACGGTTACTTGGTTGGGTAAATAGGGGCAGGGGGAGGGCGAAGGTGTAGAAAGAAAATCGGTGTAACCATCTCCATTCAAATCCCCTGCCTGTACAAAACTGGTGAAATCACCCCCGGGGGTAAGCTCATAAATCGGAATCGTATCTAAAACACTACCTCCTCTGAAAACTTGCTGCTTCCCGCAGAGAGAGGATTGGCTTACCAAACGGTATGTATAATCCCCAAAACTATCCCCGTTTATTTTTCCTATGGATTTGAAATCGAAAGCAATAAAGTCGCTGTCCGGCACAAATATGCGCAGGGGCGAAAAGGGGTTGTTTTGGGCGAAAACGACCCTGGAAAGAAGCAACACCACCCCTGTGGTAAGAAACGACCGGAGTTTCCCGACCTTCATAATTGAACCTCTACCGGAAAGATGGGGTGTAAAGAAGGGTTGTCAAGGCGAAATCCTAACCGAAAGCAAAAAAGCCCCATAAAGTTCACAAGGGCTTCGTTCAAAAAGTCCGACTTTACTTCTTCTTCGGTTTTTCGACTAATTCTTCGGCCAGCGAAAGCGCCACGCCGGAAAGCATAACCTCCACCCCCAACTTGGTAAAATCGCCGGAGATGACTTCCCGGTTGACGTTGGCGTAAAGCGAGCAGGCGGCCACCCGCTCGACGACGAGGCCGGAAAGCCGCCCGCCGGCTTCGCCGACGAAGGTCACTTCCCCCAATTCCTCGCTGGTGACGAATCCGGAAACGTGGTGCAGCTGCAGGTGGGCCGTCGGCGTATAGACCACCACCATCGCTCCCTTATCACCTCCCAGAGTTGTGTCGGGATAAATTTCCAAAGAAAGGGAGCGGCGGGAGGCGGCATCGGCGACTTTTAAATAATACTTGTCGGCCTGCTTTTCCACCTCGGCCGCTTTCAACACCCGGCCGATTTCGTGGATTTTATCCGCCGAAAAAACCGCCATCAGCCGCCGGGGTTTATTTTTTTGGACTCATCCGGATTCAACGCTTCCTCCCCTTCCCGCACGGCCCGTTTGAACTCGTGGATGCCGCGTCCCAGCCCGCGCGCCAGCTCCGGAATCTTTTTGGCGCCGAAGAGCAAAAGAAGCACCAACAGTATTAGAATTATCTCTTGGGCGCCGAAATTTCCAAACATACGTCCTCCTTACTGCCTCAGTTCAATAAAAACTATCGAACTCTTTCCGTCAAGCCGCCTACAGGTACCACCAGCGGAAATAGACGAACACCAGCACCACCATTAAAAGCGATACAAAATTCAAGGTTACCAAAAGCCCGATGGTGAAAGTGAAAGTGTAGAGGTGCAAAGTCGTCGGTTCAAAGCCGATTTCCACCGAGCGGGAAAAAAGGGTTTTGGCGGCCCCGTCCGGCAGAAAGGAGCCGATGATTTCCCCCAAAAGACCGCCCAAAATCGCCCCCAAAAGCAAAGCCACCGTCAAAAGCCAGGCCTGCGGTTTTCTCATCTGCCTCCCGTCTTGAACTCAATCATTATCGAAAATTTACGCCACCACAAGCCCGGCAAAGCGGGCCACCATCGAAAAGAAAATACCGGCCCCGTCGGCGCTCCCCAAAATCGCCTCCGCCGCCCGGTCGGGATGGGGCATCAACCCCATCACGTTGCCGGAGGAGTTGACGATGCCGGCGATGTTGTTCAAAGAGCCGTTCGGGTTGGCGGCTTCGGTGACGTTTCCCTCCCGGTCGCAATAGCGGAACAGAACCTGCCCGCCCGCTTCGAGCTTTTTGATTTCTTCCGGGGTGTTGTAGTAGCAGCCGTCGCCGTGGGCCGCCAGCATTTTCAAAACCTGGTCTTTCCGGTAGGCGTTGGTGAAGGGGGTATCGTTTTTCTCCACGCGGAGATAAACCGGGCGGTGGAGGAAGCGCAAAGACCGGTTGCGCAAAAGCGCTCCCGGCAAAAGCCCCGCTTCGCACAGAATCTGGAAGCCGTTGCAGATGCCGATAACGAGGCCCCCCCGCATCGCAAAATCCACGACCTCCCGCATAATCGGGGAAAAGCGGGCGATGGCGCCGGTGCGTAAATAGTCGCCGTGGGCGAACCCGCCGGGGAGGATGATGACATCGCAGTTGTCGAAATGATGTTCCTTGTGCCACAAATAGACCGCCGGCTGCCGGACCACATCTTGTACGACGTGGTAGCAGTCGTAGTCGCAGTTGGAGCCGGGAAATGTGACCACGCCGAACTTCAATTCTTAACCCCGTCTTCAAGTTCAACCCGGAATTCTTCGATGACCGGGTTGGCCAAGAGCCGGCGGGCCATTTCCCGCAGTTTTTCCTCCGCTTCCTTTGGATTTTCCGTTTCCAGTTCGAGTTCAAACACCCGTCCGGAGCGGACGGCGCCGACCTCCCTGTACCCCAGGTTCAAAAGCGCTTTTTGGATGGTGGCCCCCTCCGGGTCCAAAACCCCCGCTTTCTTTTTGACAAAAACCTTCCCTTTCACACGCTCATAATAAGAAAACCGCGCCTCTTTGCCAACCCTAAAAATTTTCCCCAAACGCCAACAATTTTCGACTTCTTCCGTAAGATTAGGTAGTTGACATAAATTGGCCGCCCCGTCCCCACCGGGAGGCCGAATGGCGGGTAACCCCGAGTATCCGGGTTTTTTGGTGTTTTGAACCTGAAACAAGGGAGGGTTTGCGTATGAGTTGGGCGAAAGCCGTTTTGACGACAGTCGGATTGTTGTTGTTCACCTCCACGGCCCGGGGGGACACCGATACGGTCTTGGTGCGAGATTTCAATTTCTTTCCGGCCTCTTTGACCATCAGGCCCGGCGACAAGGTGGTGTGGAAATTCATCCAGGCGTGCTGCATTGACCACACCGTCACCCGCACCGCTTCCCCGATGAGCTGGAATTCCGGCTCGCTGGCCGTCGGTGAAACGTTTGAGCTGGTGTTCCCAACGGCGGGGACTTTCGCCTATCACTGTATCCCCCATCAGGCGATAGGGATGACCGGTTCCATTACAGTCGAACCGATTCGGGCTTCCACCCTCGGCTGGCTGGGGCTTTTTTTGCTGGCGGCCTCTTTAACCGCGGCCGGCATCTATGTTTTGGGGTACAAACGCCAGAGCGCCTGATTTGTTCAAGGCACCAACAAAAAAGCCCCGCCAAAGCGGGGCTTTTTTGTTTTAAAAGGGCAAGTTTTTTAGTCTAATACCTCACATCCACATACGTTTTTTTCTTCAGCTCCGCCACCCAGTCGGCCACCAACCGTTCGGTTTTTTTGCGGCGGGCCATCTCCTTGATGGTGTCCCAGTCTTCCTCGAGGCTCAAGGTGTGGGGGGCCTTCTGGTCGGCCAAATGGAGGATGTAATACCCTCCCGGAGCGGCCAGCGGGCCGCGGTACTCCCCCACTTTCATACTATCCACGGACGGCTGTAAGAGCGGATTGATACCACCCATTTCAAACCAGCCCAAATCCCCGCCCGATTTTTTCGATTCCTCGTCGGCGGAATAGGCTTTCGCCAGCTCCGCAAACGAGGCTCCGGATTTGAGGCGGGCAACGAGCGAATCGGCCAATCGGGCCACCCGCTGGCTGTCCGTTTTGGAGGGATGCAGACCGAAGAGAACGTGCTGGGTATGCACCTTGCGCCCGTCGTTGGCCAAAACCTTAATCAAGTGAAAGCCGAAAACCGTTTTTACCGGGCCGACCAGCTCCCCCGTTTTGGCGCCAAAGGCGGCCCGCTCAAATTCCGGCACCAGTTCCCCCCGCCCATAGCTGCCGATGTCCCCCCCCCGCTCGGCGGAAGGGTCTTCCGAATAGCGTCGGGCCGCTTCGCCGAAGTCCAGGCCGGTCTTTATCTCTGCCAAAACGGCATCGGCTTTGGCCTGCAAGGAATCGAGCGTGGCCGGTGCCGGTTCCACCGGCAAAAGAATCTGGAAAAGCCGCACCTGTTTGGGGGATTCCGGCAAGGAGTCTTTATAGTCCGAATAAAATTTTCGCACTTCGAAATCGGCCACGGTGACTTTGGCCAACCGGGAGGCAATCAGCCGCTGCTTTAGCAGTTCCCCCCGCACCGTTTCCCGATAACGCTTCAAAAGCTCCCGTTCCGTCAGTCCCTCGCGAGCCAGCTGGGCGGCAAAGGCAGCCGGGGAGGCGAACTGGCTTTTCACCCGCGCCAGCTGCTCTTCCGCCGCCGCGCTCACTTCCGCCGGGGTCACCTTCAAGTTGCTGTCCTGCGCCGCTTGCTGCAAAAGCAACTGGTCGGTCACCATTTGGTCCAAAAGTTTTTTCTGCAGAGCCGCCACCCCGGCCGAATCGGAAGGGGGGGTACCACTCTGGGCCAGATACATCTGGGTCTGCAAGTTCAGTTCGGAAAAGGTGATGACCTCCTTCCCCACGACCGCCGCCACTTTGTCCACCAAGAGGGTGTCTTGGGCCAAAAGTAAGGGGGCTGTCCAAAAAAGGAACGCCCAAACAAACCGGATGGCTCGTCGGAAAAGCATTTTAGCTGGTCCCCTCCTTCGCTTGCTCCCGCCATTCTTTCAGCTTGGCGTAGTAGACCGGGTCCACCGTTTTTTGCAAAACTTCCGGATAAACCGCCACCGGGGTTTTTTTCTTCTGCCCGGCCGTCCAGACGGCGAAGGCGGAATCGGCCGCCCTCATCCAGAGCCTTTGCCAAAGCCCCTCTTTGACCTCGCCAAAACTCTGCTTGCGGGCGGGCCGTTTGGCCTCGAGGTAAATAAGGGAAAAACTTCCATCCGCCAACTCAATCGGCCCGGCGATTTGGCCTTTCTTCATTTTGGCGGCGGCGGCAAAAAGCTCCGGGAACTGGTGCTGTTCCACCCACCCCAACTCACCGTTCAGGGGGCGGAGGTGGGTCCGGGCCGTGAATCTGGAAGCGGCCGCCAAGAGTTGACCCTTGTCCCGAACCCCTTTTTTAAGGGAGTCGATTTCCTCCCGGCTGGGGCGGTTGATTTCGAAAAGATGGAGGGCCGCGGGCACAAGAAATTCTTCCGAGTGGGTGCCGAAGTAGGACCGAACCGCGGGGGAATCGATCCGAACCGAGGACAGAAGCCGGGCTTTTAAGAGCAGGGCCATTCGCCCTTCCACCGCCCCTTTGAATAGCTTCAAAAACTCGGGGTCTTTGTCCAGCCCTTTGGAGAGGGCCGCATTCACCATCGCTTCCTGGAAGACCAGTTGAAACAAACGGGCTTTGGTTTCCTCGGTGGTGTCCAAGACCAGGCGGTCCATCGGCCGGCTTCCCTGAAGGGTTTGCAGGTACTGCCCGGCGGTGACGGCCCCTCCCTTGAAAGTAAGCAACGGCATATCCCGCTGGGCCGATGAGAGCATGTCGGTCTGAAGATAGATGGAATAACGTTCCGGCCGACCGGGTTCGACAACTTTTGAAAGCTCTTTTTGCATGAGGTTGACGAAGCGGGCCGTGGAATCGACGATGCGGAAGTTCAGGTTTTTTCGGATTTCCACCACCAAATTGGCGGCCCGGTCCGCCTCCCGGGAGGGCTCTAACAGTTTGCGCAATTCCGGCTCGAACAGCCGGAGGTCCGGCAGCTGGGCCGGCCGCTGTTCGTAGCATTGTAAAAGGAGCCAGCCTTCCGGCATCCGGAAAGGTCCGGCCAAATCCCCCGGCTTCATCTCCACCCCCCTCGCAAACAAGGGTTCGGGCAGCTTGCGGCTCCATCCGTACCAGCCGATGTCACCCCCTTTGGGAGCGGAAAGCGGGTCTTTCGAATGGAGCAGGGCCAAGCTGTCAAAGCGGGCCCCCCTGCGCAAGAAGGACAAGAGGCTGTCGGCCAACTTCCCGTCGAAGGTCAGAATTTGCTTGAAGCACCGGTCGGTTCGAAAGGCGCGGTAGTAGCGCAAAACCTCGGCATTGGTCAGCCGGACCTTGTCCCGTGCCTCGCGAAAGTAGAGGACGTCCAGCAAAAAAAGGGGGCGTTCCGACTCCGCAAAGGCCCGAATTAAACTGTCCTGATCCAGCTTCTGACGGTAGGCCTCCTGGACCAGAAGCCGGGTTTCCACGAGGCTATCCAAAAGCCGCATCTTTTCTGCCAGTTCCTCTTCGGCCGAGGGAAAAAGAAGCCTTTGCCGCTCCAATATTTCGGTTATTTCCCCCGCCAAAATCTTTTCTTCCCCCACCGCGGCCACCGGCGGCGATTCACTCGCTTTTTTTGAACAACCAAAACCCCACACGGCCGCTGAAAGCAGTGCCAGACCGGTTAAAAAGGGGCGGCCCCGGCGTTTTCTCATCTCCATCCTTTCGATTATATGCTTGAAAGCAGTTTTCGGGCTTCCTCCAAAAGCTCGCCCCCCGTACAGGCGGAACACCCCACCCGCAGGGCCAATCCCGGCGCAAAGGCGAACTCGATGGCGTCCGGCAGCCGCATCCGCAGCTCCTCGATGCTTTTGCGGGTGGCCGGAAATTCGGATGTAAAGACCGCCTCCAGCCGCCCGCCGGAGGCTTTCAACTCCCCGATTTTCTTCTCTTCGGCCAGGAGTTTCAGTTCCACCATTTTTAGAAGCTCCTCCCCCTTCGGCGGCGGCGGCCCGAAGCGGTCCTCCAGTTCCAAGCGAAAATCCTCCAGCCCGGCTCTGTTTTTCAATTCCGAAAGCCGCTTGTACACCTCAATCCGGTCGGCCGGGGAGGCAACATAATCTTCCGGCAGGCCGGGGACAATCGGAAACGACAGTTTGACCTCCGGCCGGATGGCGTGCGCCTCTCCTTTAAGCCGGGCGACCGCCTCCTCCAAAAGCTCGCAATATAAATCAAAACCGACCTCTTCGATAAAGCCGTGCTGCTGGGCCCCCAACAGATTGCCGGCCCCCCGGATTTCCAAATCCCGCATCGCCAGGTAAAACCCGGAGCCGAGCTCGGTGAACTCGGCAATAGCCTTGAGCCTTTTTTTGGCCGTGTCCGTGAGGGAACTCCAGGGAGGAGTGAAAAAATAGGCGAACGCCTTTTCGGAACTGCGGCCGACCCGGCCCCGCAGCTGGTAAAGCTGGGCCAGGCCGAAACGGTCTGCCCGGTTGACGATTAAGGTGTTAACCGAGGGGATGTCTAGGCCGGACTCGATGATGGAGGTGGACAAAAGCAAATCGAACTTGCGCACCAGAAAATCGACCATCACCCGCTCCAAGGTCTCTTCCGAAAGCTGCCCGTGAGCCACCCCCAGTTTCAGCCCCGGAATCAGATCCAGCAAGTAATTTTTCATCCCCTCGATGGTCTCCACCCGGTTGTGGACGAAGAACACTTGCCCCCCCCGCTCCAGCTCGAACAAAACCGCGTCCCGGACGGCCTCATCGGAGAAGGGAAGAATCTCGGTCTGAATCGGAAGCCGCCCGCGCGGCGGTGTGGAGATGACCGAAAGGTCGCGCGCCCCGGAGAGCGAAAGCTGCAGGGTGCGGGGAATCGGTGTGGCGGAAAGGGTCAAAACATCCACCGTTTCCTTCATTTTTTTCAGCTTCTCTTTTTGAACAACTCCAAAACGGTGCTCCTCGTCGATGACCAAAAGCCCCGGGTCTTTGAAAGCGACGTCCTTGGCCAAAAGCCGGTGGGTGCCGATGACGATGTCCACCGTTCCTTTTTTCAACTCCGCCACCACTTTTTTCTGTTCTTTGGCCGGGCGGAAACGGGAAAGCAGCTCAATCCGCACCGGGAAAGGCAAAAGCCGCTCGCCGAAGGTCAAATAATGCTGCAGCGCGAGAATGGTGGTGGGGACCAGAACCGCCGCCTGCTTGCCGTCCGCCACCGCTTTGAGCGAAGCCCGCACCGCCACTTCGGTTTTGCCAAATCCGACGTCTCCCAAAACCAGCCGGTCCATCGGAGCGGCAAACTCCATATCCCGACGAACTGCCTCGATGGCTTCATTCTGGTCGGGCGTTTCGTCGTAGGGGAAACTGGTCTCCAATTCCCGCATCCAGGAGGAATCGACTGAAAAGGGGTGCCCCGGCCGGGATTTGCGGGCGGCGTAGAGCGCCACCAGCTCGCCGGCCATCTCCGCCAGCGCCTTTTGAACCTTCTCCTTGGCCCGTTCCCAGCTTTTGGTTCCCAGCCGGGTTAAAGCCGGCTCCCCCTCCTTGCCGGCGTACTTTTGCACCCGTCGGAACTGCTCAATGGGAACGTAGAGCTTGTCCCCTCCGGCGTAGGCCAAATGCAGGCAGTCGGTTTTCTCTCCCTCGACGGTAACGCTCGCAAGCCCCGCGAAACGCCCCACTCCGTAATCGACGTGAACGACAAAATCCCCCGGGGTCAGTGAGGTGTAGGAGGCCAAAGCGATTCCTTCGCGGGCTTTCCGCCTCGGGCGGGTCCGCAATTTCCGGCCGAAAAGCTCGTGCCCGGTAAAAACGGCAAATCCGGCATCCGGATATATGAATCCTTCTGCAAAGCGCCCCACCCCCGTTGCCAGGGGCATTCGCTCCTCTTCCAAAAGGGAACCGATGCGGTTTTTTTCCTCCTCCGTTTCGCAAAAAAGGAAGGGGCGAATCCCCCGCTCGGAAAGGGTGGAAACTTCCTTGGCCCAGACGGAGAGGTTGCGCCCCAGCCCAGGCAGGGGGGCACTGGCGAAGATGATGCGGTTCGGTCCGGAAAGACCGACCGATGGGAATATCAGTCCGGACCGGGAACGCAGGCCATCCCAGGTCTTTTCGGCCCGGGTTAAAATCTCTTTCCCCGAAGCGCCAAAGATTTTCTCCCACTCCGACTGATTGTAGGCTCCCTTTTCCAGCCATTCCCTCTTGCGGGCTTCCAGTTCCTCGTTTTCCACCCAGGCCACCGCCGAAAGGTCGGGCGAAAGGTACTCTTCCAGACCTCCCATTGATGTCCCCAGAAACGGAGCCAGATATTCGAGGGCCGGGAAACGGTTGGAAAGCTCCTTCTCCCCGAAAAAGGGGGCCGCAAAATCTTCCGGCAGGGATTTCAAGGTGCGGGTCACCTGCTCGGTGTCGACTAAGACCTCCTGGTTCGGAAGCAGCGTGAAACTTTCTAATTTCTCCTTGGAGCGCTGGTCCAAAACCGAAAACGCCCGCAGCGATTCCACCCGGTCGCCGAAAAACTCGACCCGCACCGGGGCGGAGGCGACCGGCGGGAATAAATCGACGATGCCTCCCCGCACAGAATAATCGGCCGGTTCCTGGGTCAAAGGCACGCGATGGTAGCCCAGCTTCTCGAGGGTGGCCATCAATTTTTCCGGCCCCAACTCCTGACCAATTCTGACATCGAAGCGGTTTTTCACAAGAAGAGGTTTGGGCATAGTCGGCTCCAGGAGGGTCTGGGTAACCGTTACAACGATGGCGTTTGGATTATCGGTGAGGTGCGACAAAACGGCAATCCGCTGTCCGGAAATATCCTCCAGCACCCGGTGCGGATAGAAAGGCTCGATGCCAAAGGAGGGAAAATAGAGGATGATTTCATCCGGCAGGAGGGTGGTCAAATCCTGCTGAAGCGCCAGGGCCTGTTCTTCTTTGGGCACAACCGCCAGCCGCAAGCCGCCCCGATTTTGAAAAGCGGCGGCCAAGAGGAAAGAACGGGCCGAGCCGGAAAGCCCCACCGGAAACGCCTCCCGCCCCTCCTCGAGCCGGGCCAACACGACCTGGGCGGGACGGGTTTGACGAAAAGCCTCCAGCAGCCGTTCTATTCGTCGGCCTTCCCTCATCAAAACCGGCGGGGCCATCTCGGGCATAATTTTTCTTTTCCGGCAACACCAAAACCCCGCCTTCGTCTGAAACCAGTAGGAAGAAGGCGGGTTGCCAGCCGCAAAGAACCGAATCTAACTAAAACCGGCCGTTTCTACAAGAGGCGGAAAACCCGGATAAAGGTGGCAAAAGGCCGGGAGGTGTGGTAAATTGGGATGATGAAGAAAAAAAACTGGACGGGTGCGGTTTTTTTGACGGTTCTTCTGGCCACTTTGGGCCTTGCCAAAACGAGCAAGAAAACCGAAACCCCAAACCCGATTTCCCGTATGATTGCCGCTTTGGGGGGGGACAAATTCTTAAATCTATCCGCTTTTCAGCTCTCCGGCCGTGGGTTTTTGGTTGGCAAAAACCCGGTCAAAATAGATTTCGCCCAGCGGGGGGGGAAAATGCGCTCCCAGATAGAGACGAACTTTTGGAGCTCCACCGAAGTTTTCGACGGGGTCTCCGGCTGGCGCCGCTTCGGCGCCGAAAAACCGTTCAAGCTTTCCCAGAGCCCGCTGGCCCTTTTTGCCCGAAACGGCCTTTTGCGCCTGCAGCAAATCGAGCGGAGTGTTTTTGAACTGGAAAAAGACACTGTAATAGACAAAACTTCCTGTTATTGGATAAAAAGTCTCGATTCCACCTTCGGCGAACTCTGGATTTTTTTGGACCAAAAGACCTTCCGCCCCAAGGAGCTCTATTCTCCGGCCAATGGAATCACCGCCGGTCTTGCGGCCTACGAGTTGATGGAAGAGGTTTATTTTCCCTACATGATAACCGTCCGCCGGGGGGTGCAAAGCTATTTGGAATTGAAATTGGACACCGTGGCGGTCAACCCGACCCTGCCCGACTCCTTTTTCACCTTCCCCGAAGAGTAGGGGCAATTCATGAATTGCCCCTACCATTTTCCCCCTTCCCGCGTCGGGAAGGGGGTAAGGTCTCCTTCCCGGGGTAGTGCGGGGTGTACGAATCTCTAATCTCAAATCTCCAATCTCTGCCTTTCCCCCCCTATCTTCCGGCACTTATTTTGCGTATTTTAATTGGCAGATGGATAAGCTGGTTACCACCCGTCCCAAGGAAAAAGCGCTTTTAGCCGGGGCTTTTATAAACGGAACGGCGGCCGAATCGATGGCGGAGCTGGAGGCCCTGACGCTCTCCGCCGGGGCGATTGTGGTCGGCCGTTTGGCGCAAAGGCGCACGGCCCCCGACCCGGCCTTTTTCATCGGCCGGGGAAAAGTGGAGGAAATCAAAACGAAAGCGGAGGAAGCCGAAGCCGACGTCGTTATTTTCGACGACGAGCTGACCGGCGCCCAAGTTGCTAATCTGCAGGAGTTGACCGGCGTCCGCACGATTGACCGCACGAATCTGATTCTGGACATCTTCGCCCAGCGGGCCAAAACCAGGGAGGCGAAAGCCCAAGTGGAGCTCGCCCAGTTGGAGTACCTCTTGCCTCGGTTGGCTGGGCGCTGGTCGCATTTGGAACGGCAGGTCGGCGGCATCGGCACCCGCGGCCCCGGCGAAACCCAGCTGGAAACCGACCGCCGGCAGGTGCGCCACAAAATCGTTCATTTGAAAAAAGTGCTGAAGGAAATCGACCGCCAAAGAGCCGTCCAGCACAAAAAAAGAAGTGCGGTGTACCGGGTCAGCTTGGTGGGCTACACCAACGCCGGCAAATCCTCCCTTTTCAACCAGCTCACCCGTTCCCAGACCAAAGTGGAGGACCGCTTCTTTTCGACCTTGGATTCCACGACGCGGGTGTTGAAGTTCCCCTACTTTCCCCGGGTGATTCTGACCGACACGGTCGGCTTCATCAAAAAACTGCCGACCCACCTGATCGCCTCCTTCCGCTCCACCCTTTCGGAGGCGGCCGAATCGGACCTCCTTTTGCACGTGGTGGATTTCTCCCGTTCCGACTTTCGCGAAAATATCGCCGAGGTGCAGAAAATCCTGACTTCGTTGAAGGCCGATAAAATCCCGACCTTTCTGGTTTTGAACAAAATAGACCGGCTGGAAAGGGAAATCGGATTCGAAAATAAAAACGGCTTCTGGGATGTGGCGCGTGTGTCGGCCCTCAAGGGAAGCGGCATCGTGGGCTTGACGAACAAAATCGAATCCTTTTTGCGCTGGAGCTCCCAGAACCAAAACGGCGCCCCCGTGCGGGCCAACGAGCCCCCGGCCTAAGCGAACAACTCTCTTTCTTTTAACCTTTTTAGTTAAACCCGTGCCTCTTTTTGCCGAAAATATAGAGGGATATCAGCCAATGCAGAACGACGCGCGCCGGGTCTTGATAGTGGACGACAACCCGAATATGTCCAATTTGCTCTCCGATATGCTGGAGGTTTTTGAATTCTCCTCCCAGCGGGCGGCCGACGGGGAGGAGGCGCTTTCCCTTTTGAACCAAAACGAGTTTTCCCTCCTGATTACCGATTTGCGGATGCCCAAAATGAGCGGGCTGGAGCTTTTGAAGACGGTCAAAGACAAATATCCCAAGCTGCCCGTTGTCGTTATTACTGGATACTCGACCGAGGCGACCGAAAACGAGCTGCTTTCCGCCAAAGCGGACGGCTTTTTGAACAAGCCTTTCCGGATGAACGACATCGAGACCGTCTTGCGCAAGTTTGCCCTCATGGATTAGCTTTTTTCACCCGCTTTGATCTGTTTTCCTCCGAATAATACTTAATTTCCCCGGGCCATTCCGGCCTTTTCTGAAACTTTTTCAGCCGGCACCCGTATTTTTCTATTGAAGGCAGCACTCTGCCTGACCCCCGTGGCTCGGGGGGATGATACCTTCGATTGTTGGTTATGAACCGGTGTGGGCGTCTATGTGTGCGTCTGTACACCGGGGGGCAGGGGAGTGCTGTCTTGGAGGGAACGGTTTGAAAGCTTAGGGTGCGCTTGCGCGAGAGGGGCAGCACCAAAGGGGGGCTGCTTGAGGGAGAAACGGCTCTGCAGGGCAGGGCCGTTTGCTTTATTACGGGTTGAAGATTTATTCCAGAACGGGGTAAAGCTTCCCTTTGGTTTTTCCCAACAGTTTGCCCGCTTCCTGCACCGAAACTCCTTTGACCGCCATCACCAAAGCCGTTTTTAAGTGCCCCCTTGAAGCGTTCAAAAGCTTCCCGGCCTGAACGTAGGAAACCCCCGTTAAATCGATTAGGGTTTTTTTGGCCCGCTCCTTCAGTTTTTCCGAAGTTCCCCCCAAATCCACCATCACGTTACGATAGGTTTTTCCCAGTTTCACCATCGCCGCCGTCGAAATCATATTCAAAACGAGCTTCTGCGCCGTTCCCGCTTTCATCCGCGTGGAGCCCGCCACCACCTCCGGGCCGACCACCACCGAGATGTTGACGTCCGCTTTAATCGGAACCACCGGCCGGGGGTTGGCGGAGATGAAAATCGTTTTGGTCCTCTTTTTTCGTGCGAAAGCCACAGCCGCCGCCACGTAGGGGGTTCTTCTCGAAGCCGAAAGGCCTATCACAAGGTCATTTTTACTTAATCTCTCTTTCCGCAAATCCCGCGCCGCTGCTGGGAAGTCATCCTCCACTCCTTCGCGAGACCGAATCAAGGTTCTATACCCGCCGGCTATTACTCCTTTCACTCTCCTTTGGTCAGCCCCAAAGGTGGGGGGCAGTTCGGCCGCGTCCAGAACCCCCAGCCTGCCGGAGGTTCCGGCGCCGACATAAAAAATCCGGCCACCCTTTTTGTAGGTCTGGTAGTACAACTCGGCCGCCCGGGCGATTTGGAAAAGCTTCTTGGCCACCGCCAAGGGTACCCGGCGGTCTTCGGCGTTGATGATTTTCAAAACTTCCAAAGTCGGCAGCCGGTCGATTAAAACGGAACGGGGATTTTTCTTTTCGGTGACTAATTTCTTGAGTTGATTGAAAACTTTTTTCGACACGGAGCGAAGATACGAGCCGAAGCAGAAAAGGCAACTTGCAAAAGAAGGGGACGGATTATACCTTCCCCTCCTATGAAAACGCCCATTCGAACGACGCTCGGTTTGGCCCTTCTTTCAGCCGGGTTTTTTTCCGTTTCCCACGCCCAAACGAATCTCAAGGGGGCACCGATGAAGGAGAAAATAAAGGCGGCTCAAAAATACCTGCGGGAAAACAATTTGGATGGCTGGCTCTTGTATGATTTCCGCCGCTCCAACCCTATGGCCGCCGAGTTTATGGCCATCCACGGCCAGCAGACCCGCCGCTGGTTTTACTTCATTCCCAAAGAGGGGGAGCCGCAGGGGCTGTACCATAGAATCGAATACCACAACTTTGACGGCGTCCCCGGTAAGCGGGAACTTTTTTCCGCCTGGAAGGAACTGGAAGCCAAGCTGGGAAAAATGCTTTCCGGCACCAAAAAAGTGGCAATGGAGTACTCTCCAAGAAATGCCATTCCCTACGTCTCTCGCGTGGATGCCGGCACCATCGAGTTGGTCCGCTCCTTCGGAGTCGAGGTTGTCTCATCTGCCGACCTGATTCAGACCTTTCAGGCGGTATTAACCCCGGCGGAATACGAGACTCATCTTTATGCGGCGAAAGCCTTAAATGAAATCAAGGACAAAGCCTTTGCCCGGATAGCCGAAAAAATCAAATCCGACCAGCCGACCGATGAATATGAAGTTCAGCAATTCATCTGGAACGAGTATGCCAAGTACGGAATGACCGCCGATTCCCCGCCGATTGTGGCGGTCAACGCCAACGCCGCCAACCCTCACTACTTGCCGACGGCGGAGGCCTCTTCCTCAATTAAAAAGGGAGATTTGGTCTTAATCGATATGTGGGCCAAAAAGGACAGCGCCGGCGCCATCTACGGGGATATGACCTGGATGGGGTACGTGGGGGACAAGCTTCCGGAAGACATTGCCAAAATCTGGACAGTTTTAGTTGAAGCCCGCGATAAGGCGATTGGGTACATGAACTTAATGTTTGCCAACGGGCGAAAAGTCTATGGTTATGAGGTGGATGATTGTGTGCGGGGCGTTATCGAAAAGGCTGGCTACGGGCCGAACTTCACCCACCGCACCGGGCACTCCATCGGCGTTGAAGTTCACGGCAACGGAGTGAACATCGACAATTTTGAAACCCAGGACCGCCGGGAGCTGGTGCCGGGGGTTTGTTTTTCCATAGAGCCGGGGATTTACTTCGAGGGAAAATACGGCTTTCGTTCCGAAATTGATGTATTCATTGGATATCATCCGGCTCACAAGGTGGCGTCTGACGCTTTTGTTGGTGCAGGGCCACATGTCGAAGTCACCACCCAGCCGGTGCAGAAAGAAATTCTTTTGCTTTTGAAATAGAACGAACCACGTCCCCCTCTTAAAAGCCGAAGACCTTTGTCTTTCTCAAAGTTGTTGCCAGGCAATCGGTTCTCTTTTCTCTTGAACGGACTTTTTTTCGTAAAGAAAAGAAAATCCTTGACAAAATCACCGGTCGATTAAGATATTTCGTCTCAATAGGATGCGGGAGCCTCCTAAAGAAGAAAAACCGAGTGACGGTAACCTAATCGGGGGCTCATTCGGGGGCGGAAAGGCTTGTCGCCATGTTTCTAAACCATCCAATTTTATCTAAAGTTTCACCGGTTGCTGCCGATACAAGGCAACAGTAGGGTTTAAGCTACCGGGAGTTTGCGGTAGCGCTCGTACCAGCACACCGACATAGGACGCACCGCACCGGGAGCGTGTGGTTTTTCCGGTTTTTGTTCATCGGAAAGATTCCTTCAAGAGTAAAATGAGCGGTGGGAGTGGGTGGTTTAATTAAATACGCCACGGGTAGTAGCATCAACCTATCGGGTGCTGCTATTCGTAGTTTTTTAACGCGAGGAGGTCCACATGGAAATTCGAAGCTCAATCGGGCCAGCCAATGGGAAAACCGCCAACCCTTGTGATATAAAGTCCGGTCGTTTTTCTTTTTTCAAAAAGGGTCTTTTGGGAGGGGTCTTCGTTCTGGCCCTGTTTTGTTCGTTTTCTTCCGCCCTTGCACAAGTAAGCTTGCTGTATCAAAAAGACGGTTCGGCCACCAGCGACCGTTTGGGGTGGTCGGTGGCCGGGGTTGGGGACGTGAACGGGGACGGGCGGGCCGATTTCATCGTCGGTGCGGCCCTGGCCGACCCGGGCGGGATTTCCAACGCCGGTTCGGCCTACCTTTATTCCGGGGCCAGCGGAGCGCTTCTTTATCAGAAAAACGGCTCGGGTACAAACGGGCAGTTGGGCTGGTCGGTGGCCGGTGCGGGGGACGTGAACGGGGACGGGCGAGGGGACTTTATCGTCGGGTCTCCCAACACGGCCTTTGTCTATTCGGGCGCCACGGGGGCTCTGTTGTATCAAAAAAGCGCCGGTTATTCGGTGGGGGGGGCGGGGGATGTGGATGGGGATGGACGGGC
>JAKEHY010000002.1 GCA_022614805.1 Candidatus Zixiibacteriota bacterium
CGTAACCGAAATGGTCACGCTATGAGCCGGGCCGGCATCCGCCGCGCTCGGCGTCCAGGAAACGGCGCCAGTCGGAGAAACCGACAGGCCGGCCGGACCGGATACCAAGGAGAAGGAATAGGGACCCACTCCGCCCGAAGCCGAAGCCTGCGCATTATAAGGCGAATTCGCCTGTATCTGCGCATTCGCCGGACAGTTGGCAACGGGGGCCACCGCGTTGACGTGGATGGTGAAGGTATACGTCTGCATCCCCGCCGGTCCGCAGTCCGCTCCTATCGTCACCTGATAGTCGCCCCCGCAAAGTCCGCTGACGCTGTAAGCGCCGGAGGGCGAAATCGACCCCGGCCCGGAAACCAGGCTGAAATTAGTGCAATTGGCGCTCGTGAATCCGTAGCTAAACGATGCACCGGAGTTAATCGTTGTCTCGTCATTTGGTAACGGATTATCCACGACCGCAAAGACGACTCTCAGAACTCCGTTGCCGAAGTACGCGTCCACGTCTAACGACCGGGTGTTGGTAAAGTAGCTGCCCAGTACTTGCCCGGCAACATAGGCCTCGGTTATCAGCATCTCCCCCGGCCCAGCCGAAGAGGCCCTGAACTTAATCGCCCAGACCGGCGTCCGGGAGGCATTGGGCGGCCAGTTGGTGCTCGGGTCAACCCCGTCACCACCCCCCGCCGCCAGAAAGGCATCCGGGCTGGCATCGTCGATACCAGTCGGATTCAACGCCGTGAAGAACGTGCCAAATGCTGTCAGGTTGCGTATGACGCTGCCATAAGTCAGCAGGTTCGTGGCGGTCCTGTTCAGCAGGGCATACCCTGAACCGGAAATGGTTCGAGTGGTGCAGTTCAGCACCATATAGGACAGCGAATCCTTGTTGGTGGTGTACACCAGCACCTCAAAGACCGCCGGCCCGCTCAAACCGGCCGCCACCGCCTTGGATTGGATGATAACCGAATCCCGGGCGTCCTGGCCCCAGGCCAGAACCGGCAGCGCCAGCAGAAAGCCCACCAGCAGGATTAAAAGTTTATTTCTCATACCATATACTCCTTTTCACATCAAAGAAGCGTTAATAGTTATGTACCCTTCTTAGCTCTATGTCCCGAAGGACTTTCCCCCTCCGTTTGTAAAGCCGGGCTGCTTCGGCTCAAGAGAGCAACCCGTTCCGTTTGAATCTGCCTCGTGTTTACAGACGGCTCGAGCGTTTAAGCTGGGCACCTCCTTTCCGGTTAAAGGTTTTGGGTTCATATTCGTTCGTCTAACAGGGGAGCGGAACCCCCTGGAAAATTCTCGCTATAAGGGTGACGATGTCGGCTCCCGTCCAATTCCCGTCGCAGTTCACGTCCCCCACGCTGGGGGAGGGCAAGGGCTGCGGGCTGCCGTTGAAAACCCATCCCACCAGGGAAACGATGTCGGCCCCCGAGTAGTTACAGTCGAAGTTGACGTCCCCTTTCATCGAAAAAGGAACGGTCACCGTCCCGTTGGTGAGGGAAAGGGTGCCGTCGCTTGTCCGATAGAGGATGTTGCCGGTGGAATCCGAAACATGGGTGTAGTTCGGGTCAAGACTGATGAGAACCTGACGTGCGGAGAGGGGCACCGTGTCCGAAATGGGGAAAATGTTCAAGGGGACACGGAACAAAACCCCGTTCCCCGGCTGCAGCACCGGCCCGGTACCTTGCTGGGCAATGCCGACAACCTGCACAACGATTTCCGACAGGCGGCGGCTTTCCATATAATCAAAGTCCTGCGTGCGGGTCCCTTGGGTCACGACCGTGCTGTAATAGATGAAACAGGTGTCGGGACATTGAAGAATGCTGTCGCAAGGGGGGGGATTGCAATTGTAATACTGCCAGTACGGCAAAGTCGTATCCACGTCAAAATAGGTGAAGTTGATGATGCTCGGGTTAGAAATGACCAAAGTGACGCGGAAGCCCCCCACTTTGACGGCGGGATTGTTCATTCGAATGGTCAAATTCCTCCCGTTCGGGTCTCCCGGACACAAAACCGTATCCACGATGGAAAGAAAAACCTGCGGCACGCCGCCGAATGCTCCGCTGGTGAACATCGCAAAAATACACCCCATTCCGATTACCGTTTTTTTGACCGACACTTGGGCCTCCTATTTGGAAAAAGAGCTCATTTACCTGCTTCCTTCTTAACCACTCGTTAGCAAGAAACCCGCTCTTTTTCCTCCCGAAGGCTCAAATGTCTTTCGTTAAACGCCAAAAAGAACCTGTGCAGGGACAAATGTCCCCGCGTGGCGATACAGTTCCTTTACGGTAACAGGTTCTTCCTACTGCTGTACGTCCGGGATGCCGTTGGCCCCCTCAGACCAACCGTCTTGTTCCTCCTCTTCCCGTTGGAAGAGGCCCGGCTGATAGTGCCTCGCCCGCTTTTTCAAGCCCATTTTTTGGAGCCTTACTCAAGCTCCTTTCACCGAGGCACTACCCAATATAAAGGCGGCCCAAATCTTGTCAATAGTTTTTTTTGGCATTTTGCAATAATTAACCCCCGGGCCCTTCTTTCGGAGGATGGGACGGCGCCAACCCAAAAGCAGGTAGAAGAGTTTGAAAAACAAAGGGTTAAGCTGGAAAAGGGGGGTTTTTTCGGTTTTGCACTTTCGGAATCGGAAAAATTTGCAGTTTGACGCAAATAAAAAACGGCTAAGACGGTGGGTCGCAAAATTCTGAGAGGGGGGCAGGAAACTCAGAATGTGGTTGCGCCGCTTCCGGTCTTAGCCGTTTTGCGCTGACCAAAAAGTAAAACCCCCTGGTCAGCTATCCTAATATAACACCGAAGGGCTCGAAAGGTTCCAATTTTTTTATTTAAGTTCCAAAAGCATTTTCCGTACTTCCTCCGCCCGGGGCGAGCCGGGGTCGAGTTCCAAAAACTTATTCCAGTACCGGCGGGCTTCCCGGTTCTGCCCGAGGTTGATAAAGACCACCCCCAAGTTAAAAGTGGCCACCGTATGGTCCGGTTTTTGGGCCAGCACTTTTTCCAGCTGTTTTTTGGCCCCCTCAAAATCCCCCATAAAATTCAAACAGGCGGCGTAGTCGGTGCGCACGTCCAAATCGGTGGAATCGATTTCGAGGGCTTTGCGATACAAAACCATCGCGTCGTGAAACTGCTGGTGGTCGAAGTAGTGGTTCCCCATCTCCACCAGTTTTTTGAAATCCTTGGGAAGCTTGGCGATGTCCGCCTCCGAGAGTTGCGGCAAAGGCGGCTCCCCTGCCGGGTTGGAGGAAGCGGGCATATCGGTTTGACTAGGCGGCCGGGACTGTGAAGTTACAAAGATGAAGATAAAAATCAGCCCCGCCGCCACCAGACCCAAAGCCACCCAGGGGGCGGTTTTTGGGATCCGGCGATAATCCACCGCTTTCACGCCCCCTTTTAACCGGGCTCCGCAGGCCGGGCAAAAATTTCCCTGCCCGGTGATTTCCTTACCGCATTGCGGACAAACGTCCGGCTGTGATTTCGACAGGGAGGACCCGCAGGCGGCGCAAAATCGCGCCTGCGCTAAATTCTCGCTTCCGCAGGATGAACAAACCAACTTTTCCATATTCCGAGTTAACTAAAAAGCTCTTCGCAAGGCAAGTTAAACCTTAAGGCCTCTCATTGTTCTTTGGAAAGCCCGTATTTTTCCAATCTATATATTAATGTGGGGCGGCTGATGCCTAAATACCGGGCGGCCTTGGTCTGGTTGCCGCCGAATTTATCCAATGCGAAGCGGATGAGTTCCTTTTCCAACTCCTCCAAATCAAGCCCCTCTTCCGGCGGGTCGAAATAAAGCCCCGATTTTTGGGGACGGTAATTTCGAATTTTCTCCGGCAACTCGGAAATCCCAACCTCATCCGAACGCCGAAACACGGTCAACTGCTCGCATACGTTTTCTAATTCCCGCACGTTGCCGGGGAAAGGATAGCTTTGCAGAACCGGCCAGGTTTCCGAAGACAGGCGCAGTCCCGGCGCACCGAATTTCTTGAAAAAATGGGAAACGAGTGCCGGAACATCCTCCCGGCGCGCCCGCAAAGGGGGCAGTTCGACGGTCAAAACGTTCAGCCGGTAGTACAAATCTTCCCGGAAGGTTTTTTCCGAAATCAATTTTTCCAGTCTCCGGTTGGTCGAGGCCACCAGTCGAAAATCGACCACGGCCTCCCCCTTGCCACCCAAACGGGTGACCTTCTTGTCTTCCAAAACGCGCAAGAGCTTGGCCTGCATTTCCGTGGGCAGCTCGGCGATTTCGTCCAAAAACAAAGTGCCACCGTCCGCCTCCTCGAATTTTCCCTCCCGGTCGCGGAGGGCTCCGGTGAAAGCGCCGCGCACAAAGCCGAAAAGTTCGGCCTCCAAAAGATTTTCCGGTATGGCGGCGCAGTTGATGGCCACAAAAGGGCCGGAGGCCCGCGGTGAATGGAAGTGCAGGGCGCGCGCCACCAGTTCCTTCCCCGTGCCGCTCTCGCCGGTGATTAAGGCGTTGGCGGAAGAACCGGACGCCTTCGCTATCCAGGCAATAACCGCCTGCATCGCCGCCGAGGTGCCGACGAAATTTTCCGGCCGGAATTTTTCCGCCAGCTGCTCTTTCAGGCTCTGATTTTCCGAAACCAGCGAGCGCATCTTCAGGGCCTGGTGCACGACCAAAACCAGCTCCTCCGGCGAAAACGGCTTGGTTAAATAATCGAAAGCTCCCAGCTTCATCGCCTCCACCGCCGTCTCCACCGTTCCGTAGGCGGTGATGACGATGGGGGTCGCCTGCGAGCCTTGCCCCGCCAACCGGCGCAAAAGTTCCATTCCCCCCACCCTGGGCATCGCCAAATCGGTGATGAAAAGGGTGGCTTTATTGTTCAAAAGGTAAGGGAAAGCGGCCTCCCCGTCCGGAAAGGAGGTGACGGCAAACCCTTCTTTTTTAAGCGAAAACTCCATCACTCGCAGAAAGGAAGGGTCATCCTCGACCAAAACGACTTCGAGGGGGCTTTTCAATTTCCCTCCCAAACCGGGAAAAGCAAAAAGGCGGTCGTCCCTTCCCCCATCCGGGATTCCACCTTCACTTCCCCCTTATGCAGGGAAGCGATACGCTCGACGATTCCAAGGCCAAGCCCCACCCCATCTGTTCGGGTGGTGAAAAAAGGAGTGAAAATTTTTTCCAAATCCTCCGGGGGGATGCCCGGCCCCCGGTCGGCAACGGAAACAAAAACCTGTTCCCCTTCGGAATTGACTCCCGTCGCAATTTTCACCTCCCCTTCCCCCATGGCCTGCATGGCGTTCAGGGCCAAATTCAAGACCGCCTGGCAAAGCTGGTTGGGGTCCCCGAGGACCTTGGACAGCTTTTTGTCCAAATCGACAGAAACCCGGATTTTTTTCCCGGCCGGATGGGACCGTAAAATGGTTTCGGCCTGGCGGACGACCTCGTTCAAGTCGCAGGGGGCGAATTCCTTTTTCTCTATTTTGGAATAGTTCAAAAAATCGTTGACGACTTTGTCCAGTCGGCCGACCTCTTTTTTTAGAATCTCCAAAAACTCACCCTTCTCTTCCGGGCGGGGGTTTTCTTTGGAGAGAATATCGACCGAACCCAGAATCGACGCCAGGGGGGTGCGCATCTCGTGGGCCATCCCGGCCGAAAGTTCCCCCAAAAGCTTCAACCGGTCGGCTCGCAAAAGCTCTTTCTGGGCCTGCCGCAATTTTTCCCTTTGCTCCCGCTCGCGGGCCGCCAAAAAGCCGGTCAGCCCCCCCACAATATTATATAGGAGAATGTCGAAAAGGGCGTCTTCCCGCTGGGTGTGAATATGCGCCCACTCGTGCAAAACATGCGGCAGGTAGATGACCGAAATTACGGCGGACGTGGCCAGCCCTCCCTTCAATCCGAACCGGAAAGCGGCCAAAAGAATGGGAACGAAGTACAGCTTCCGCCAGACATCGTGCAAAATGGGGCGGGAAGCCGGAGTCATATAATGTAGAAGGGAGAAAACCGCCACCAGCCCGGCCACCAGGGCTAACTGCTTCCAACTGTTACGCAAAAACAACTTCCTCCAGGGTGCGGTACATAAACGCAAGCCCTTCCGCAAAGCCTTGCAAAGAAACCCGCTCGTCGTGGCCGTGCATCCGGGCCTCGTCCGCCTCGGTCAATGGAAATGGCAAAATGCCGAAACAGGCAACGCCGCTGGCCCGCAGCTCCGCCGAATCGGTGGCGCCCGTGGACATAAAGGGAAAAACCTTCGCCCCGGGCCAGGTCTTGATTGTCGAGCGGGCCAGCGCTTGAAAAACCTCGTGCGAAGCGGGCGAAGGGGAAACATCCGCGGCTTTCCCCTGCCGGAAGGAAATTTCAACCGTGTCGTCGCCAACCGCCCGTTTCAGTTCACTGATAAACTCGTCAATCCTTTCCCCCGGCAGAAGCCGGCAGTTCAAAGTCGCCTCCGCTTCCGAGGGCAAAACGTTTTCCCGTATCCCGGATTTGAAAATGGTCGGGGCAATCGAATTGCGCAGAATCGAATTGAAATAGGGATGTTTGGCCAGCTGCTCGCGGGCAAAAGCCCCGATGAGCGGGTCCTCCACGTTCCGGGCGAAAAATCCGGTGGGGGAAGCAGGGTCCAATTCGGCCACTCCTTTAAAGACCGCCCTTGTGGTATCATTCAACTTCAGCGGGGTCTTGTACTCTTCGATTTTAGCCAACGCCTTGGCCAGCCGGAAGATGGCATTATCCGGAAGGGGGATGGAAGCATGCCCCGGTGTTCCCCTTACTTTAAGGTGGATGTGATACGGAACTTTTTCGGCGTTCTGAATGGCCACGTATTCCACTTTTCCGTTGTTCAGCTTGACACGTCCCCCTTCGTTGATGGCGGCTTCGGCAAAAATCTTCTCCCGATGGTTTTCGATGAGCCAGGAAATGCCCAACTTCCCTCCCGCTTCCTCATCCGCGCAGGCAACAAAGAGAAGGTCTCGCTTCAAGGGGATTTTGTGGCGGACGATGAGTAAGACCAGTTCGGCAAAAAGCGCCCCCATCCCCTTGTCATCGATAGCCCCGCGGCCGTAAAGAAAACCATCGTCAACGGTGGCGCCAAAGGGGTCATATTTCCATTTCTCCCTCTCCACGCCGACCACGTCCAGATGGGAAAGCAAAATTAAAGGCCCGGCTTTTCCCTTCCCTTGCAGGCGGACGACAAGATTGGCCCGGGCCTCCGAGGGCTTGAGAAGTTCCGGCTTCAGGTCCACTTCTTCAAAAAGCTTTTTATAGGAAAGCGCCGCCGCCAGTTCGTCTCCGGGGGGGTTGACCGTGTTGATGCGGATGACCTCCGAGAGGATTTTGATCCCCTCCTCTCCGGCTTTGGTAAAATCAATCTGTGGCATACATCTCCGTCAAACAGTTGTCTCCCCAATATACCGCTCCGGTCGGCATAATCAACTTCCGGCGGACGGCCAATCTGCCAGCCGGTTTCGGCGCGCCTTCCCCAAAAATCCCGGTTCCCTTTTCGGCAACTCAAAGCAGGGTTTTATCTTGGAACAATTGTTTCACGTGAAACAACTTAGCCAACCCACCTCTCCGAGGAGGGCCCAATCCTCGATTGACTTGAGGCGCGTTAAAGCTTAGCTTTAGGGTAGCGAGAGAGGCGGAAGACGGCCCGAGCCGTTTCCGGGAGGCGATGGTTCAATCCAAGAGGAAAAACTGCCGAAGTTAGAAATGGATGAGCATGCCCGATTTTGACACGTCCGAAAAGCTGCCCGAAAAAGTGGAGGTTTTGCGCCAAGCCGTGGAAGCCAAAATCACCCAGTTGACCGAGGCCAACCGGGCGCACCGGCGCAAAATCTTCGACCTCTACACCATTTTTGAAATTTCCCGGCATTTGAACGGAATGCTGGAAACGGAGTCGCTTTTGGACTCCATTTTGCTCACCGCCATCGGCCAGATAGGGGTCTCCGGCGCCGCCATCGCCATAGAGAAAAACCGGGAGGAGGGCCGGCTCACTTTCGTCAAAGCCAAAGGCATTTTGAGCAGCCGTTGGGAGGGGATTTCCTGCGACAAGGGCGGCGTTCTGTGTCAATTTCTCTTGCGCCGCAATCAGGCCATCCTGTTGAAGGAGTTGGAGGAAAAAATCGGCGGCCAGACCGGCGAGGTGGAAAAGCTGAAAACCGTCGAGGCGGAACTGGTGATTCCCCTCTCGGTTAAAAACCGGCTGGAGGGGATTTTGGTGCTCGCCGGAAAAATCTCCGGCCTCCCCTTTGCCGAAAACGACACCGAGTTTCTTTCCATTCTGGCCAACCAGCTGGCGGTGACGGTCGAAAACGCCCGGCTCTACGAAATGGAGAAAAACTCCAACCTGCAACTGCGCGAAACCCAGAACCAGCTCATCCGGCTGGAAAAACTGGCCGCTTTGGGGGAGCTTTCCGCCACCATCGCCCACGAGGTCAACAACCCTTTGGGCATCATCAAAAATTATCTGGCCCTGATTTCCCAAGAGCTCACTCCGGAAGACCCCAATTATCCCTTCTATCAGGTTATCAAGGAGGAGGTGGACCGCATCGCCAAAATCGTCCGGCAGCTTTTGGATTTTTACCGGCCGAAAGCGGAAGAAATTGCCTCCGTGGACCTTTCCCGGATTCTGGACGAAACCGTCGTGCTGCTTGAAAAACAGCTGGCCTCCTCCAACATCGAAGTGGTAAAAAATCTCCCCCGCCACCTGCCCAAAATCGAGGCCTCCCCGGCCCAGTTAAAACAGGTTTTTCTGAATCTCTTGATGAACGCACGCGAAGTGATGCCGGAGGGAGGCCGGCTGGAGGTCACCACCCGCTCCGAAAACGGCTACGTGGAGGCCGAAGTGGCCGACAGCGGGGAGGGGATTCCCCCGGAAAATCTGGAGAAAATTTTTGAACCGTTTTTCACCACCAAAAGGGAAAAAGGGGGCACCGGGCTGGGGCTTTCCGTTTGCCTGGGCATCGTCAGCAAAACCGGGGGCACCATCCGGGCCAGGAATCGAACGCCCAAAGGGGCGGCCTTCATCGTCCGGGTGCCGGTGAAAGAAAAGGTATGAAAAGGGTTTTAATCGTCGACGACGAGGAGCGGATTTGCCAGTCCCTTTCGGCCCTGTTGGGCCGGGAGGGATATTCCATCGAAACCGCTACCAATGGCGAAGCCGCCATCGCCAAAATCGCAGCGACTTCCTACGACCTGATTTTATCGGATATCAAAATGCCCAAGGCAGATGGAATGACCGTTTTGAAAAGGGCACGTCAAGCCGACCCGGAGGCGCTGGTGGTTTTGATGACCGGCTACGCCTCATTGGAGTCGGCCATAGCGGCCGTTTCCTCGGGGGCTTACGAGTACATTATGAAACCGGTCGAGATTGAAGAACTGAAGCGGCTGGTCAAGCGGGCCGTCGACAAACGCGAAGTCGATTTGGCCAAACGGACGTTGATGGTCGAGTTGTCCGAAACCAATCAGCGCTTGAAGCGGGAAATTTCGCATAAGGAAGCCCTCTATCAGGCCGCCCTGTCGCTTTCGGCCAGCCAAAAGTTAGACGGGCTATTGCAGCGAATCGTTACCCTGGCGGCCGGCGTTTTGGGCGCCCGGGTCGGCTCCATAATGCTTTTGGACCCCGAGGGAAAATTCCTTTCAATCCGCGCCGCCCTGGGGCTCTCGTCCGAGATAATCGAAACTACCCGGCTGGAGCTCGGCGCCTCTATTGCCGGTCGTGCCGCCCAGTCCGGCCTGCCGATTTTGGTGAAGGACTTGGAAACCGACCCCCGCTTTGCCCGCGCCAGCCTGCAGAAGTACGAGACCAAATCCCTTTTGTCCGTGCCTCTAAAGCTGGGAGAAAAGGTTTTGGGGGTTTTGAACCTGGCGGACAAGCAGGATGCCAGTTCCTTTACCGAAGAGGACTTGAACCTGCTTTCCGCCTTCGCGTCTTTGGCCGCTCTGGCGCTTTCCGATGCCCAGAACTATCAGGAGAGCCGGGCCAAGGTGGCCGAGCTTTCCGCCTTATACCAGATTGCCACCCGGCTCTCCAACCTGGACCGCTACGAGGAGATGACCCGGATTGTGGTGGAAACTCTGGGGAAGTTGATGGAAATCCAGACCGGTTTGTGGTTCACCTACGACCCGGAAAAGGAAAAATTGCAGCTCGCTTCCGAGGTGGGGCAAAACCACCGCCCCCGCTCATCCCCGCTGGAGCTCCCCCTCTCCAAAGCCGAGGCCGAGGCCGAAGACCGCGCCCTCTTCCGCTCCCATCTTTCAATGAAAATTGAAAAGGCCTACGGCCAAAAGATGCACTTTCTTTTGTTGCCGCTTTTCGGGCCGAAGATGCTGGACGGCGTTTTGGTTTTGGGCCGGGCCGACCGGAAACGCTACACGGAGGAGGAGGAACGGCTCGCCTTGATTGTCACTTCCCAAGCCGCCACCGTGTTCGAGCGCCAGCGCTCGATTTTGAACGCCGCCCGGCTGGTGACGATGGGGAATATGATGACCGAAATTACCCACGATTTGAAAAAACCGCTGACCAACGTGCGGGGGGGGCTGCAGATTCTGCGGGACAAATGGGACGAGCTGGAGGAAAAGGACAAAATTCTGGCCTCGCTGGAGCAGGAGGCGATGCGTCTGTCCGATATGGTCAAGGAGTTGTTGGACTTTTCCAACCCCCGCAAATACGAGCGCCAGCCCAAAAATCTGGCCGACCTGGTGCGGCGGGCCTTGAAGCTGGTGGAGGGGGATTTGGCCAAAAAGAACGTCCGGCTGGAGCTTTCGCTGTCGGAGGATTTGCCCCGGGTTTTGGTGAACGAAAACGAAATCGTGGAGTTGATTTTGAATATGGTGCTGAACGCCCTGGAAAGCCTGCCGGAAGGAAAGCGGTTGACCCTAACGCTTTCGCCCGTCAAGCACGGCCAGGAAAAATACGTCCGCTTTACGATTTCGGACGAAGGGGCCGGCATCGAGCCGGAGCATTTGAGCCGGATTTTCGAGCGCTACTTCACCACCAAGGAGTCCGGCACCGGCTTGGGGCTGGCAATTGTCGACCGCATCGTCAAAGCCCACGGCGGGAAGATTGACGTGGATTCCACCCCCGGCATTGGCACCACCTTCAAAATCGATTTCCCGTACTAAAGTTTCTGGAATAAACGGTAAACGTAGGGGCACAATATATTGTGCCCTTTTGCCATCAGCACGGCGCTGGCGCAGACGAAAACACCATTCGCAGCAAAATCACAATATCCGCCCCTGAAAGCCGTCCATCGCAATTCAAATCGCAAGCCGCAGGTGCCGCCGGTAGCGGTACACCTGAAAACGTGTAGTTGACACAGAAAATGACGTCTTCAAAACTCAAAATTCCATCCAAATTCAAATCACCTTTTAATTGGGGAAGGGGAGCATATTTGATGGTGAGAAAATCATTCTTGGTGGAGCCGGTAACAAAAACATTTCCTTTTCCATCAACGGCTATTGCATTGCCAACCGTGTTGTAATCGTATTCCTCGTCACCATATCGCTTTTCCCAAAGCAAATCTCCTTCTGGGTCATATTTAATAGTAGCAACATACCAGGCATCATATCCGGTGATGTAGATATTTCCCGTGCTGTCCAAAGCCATAGCTTTTGGTTCCCTCGGCTGTCCAAAATTGATTCCTCTATATGCCCGATACCAAAGTTGAGTTCCTCCTGAATCGTATTTTATAGCTGTCCAAGCTATGTCATCAGGAACAGAAAAGTAATTACCCACCACGTAAGCATTGCCTTGTTTGTCAGAAGCAACAAAAGACGCTCCTTGAGACTCCTCCGCTCTACTATTAGAACGTTTAAGCCAAAGCTGATTTCCAGCGGAGTCATATTTGATGGTCGCATAATTACTGTCGCTGCCGCCCGTAACATAAACATTGCCATTCGACCCTACGGCTACGTCAATGGCAACGTCGTTGCCATTTGACGGCCCGTCGTAGCGTCTGACCCATAAGGTATCTCCATTGGGAGCATACTTGATGGTGGCATAATCATAGGAGGTTCCGCCCCAGCTTTTCCCGGTCACATAAACGTTCCCTAAAGCATCTACCTCTATGGCGTATGAGTCATCGTCGGAATCTCCTGGACCATTATATCTCTTCACCCATACCTCATTACCTAAAGAATCATATTTTATGGTGGCATAGTCATAGGTTGAGCCAACATCGGCGCTTCGTCCGGTGATATAGACATTGCCGGAGTTATCTATGGCTAAACTCGGCTCTTCCTCATTATCATTTCCGGGTCCATTGTATCTTCTTACCCAAGCCGTATCCCCATTCGGATAATACTTGATGGCGGCAAAATCCTGGCTTGTGCCAAAACCATTACTTTCGCCGGCAACATAGATATTACCGAAGCTGTCAACATCTATTGCGTAGGCATAATCGCCAAAACCGCCGGGGCCATTGTATCTTCTTAACCAAGCCGTATCCCCATTCGGCAAATATTTTATGGTACAGTAATCGTAGCCGGTGGTGCTGTCGAAGCTGGAGCCGGTGACGTAAACGTTGCCGCTTGAATCGATGGCGATGGCGACGGCCCTGTCATCCCCGTTCCCCGGCCCGGTGTACCGCCGCACCCAGGCGGTGTCAACTTCCTGGGAAAAAGCAAAGCAGGGCCACAGGCAAAATAGGGTGCAAAGGGAGAGTGCGATTCTGGCTGGGATTTTTGAAAGGCGGGGCATCTTGGGTTTTCTCCCGCTGGTTGGGAATAATATAGTAGAAAAGCAACGAAGGAAAGCAAGAAAAATTACCCCCTCCGGGCTGGCGGTTGGTTTAACCTCCCCTTAATCCCCTCCTTCGTAAGGAGGGGACAAAGAAAGGCAGTGATTGAAGATTAGAGGGGAAATGGGCGGTTCGTGAACCGCCCCTACAAATACAAAGATGGGCAACCACTGAGAGTTGCCCCTACAAAAAAAGAAAGAATTAAATCTTGATTCCGGCTTTTACATCTCCGGTTTTATCAGAATAGGCGAACGCCATCCTTGGCGTGTTGTGATAAAGCCCGATTTGGCCTTTGGGCGTGACTAAAATCGCTCCGCCGTAGCCATCCACCCGCCGCCGCATCTCTTCCACTGCCCTTTTGACGGCCACACGCGCAGATGCTCCGCCCTCGAGGTAGGACAAAACCCGTCTTGCCAGCCCAATGCGAATAATCCCCTCTCCCCAACCGGTGCAGCTTACTGCACCCAACGTATTGTCCGCATAAGTTCCTGCTCCAATGACGGGCGTGTCGCCGACCCGCCCGGCCATCTTACGCGGGGTGCCGCCGGTGGAGGTAGCAGCAGCCAGATTGCCCCAAGAATCGAGGGCGACTGCCCCGACAGTCCCTTTGGGATGGCCGGAAAAAACTGTCTTGGCGTGAAATCCTTTCTTTTTCCTCAATTTTTTCCAGAGTCCCAGCTCTCGGCCCGTCAAAAGCGCCGTGGTGGGGCAAAATTTCGTCCCCATTTTCCGAGCGAATTTTTCCGCCCCGGTTCCGACCAGCAACAAATGGTCGGTCTTCTCCATTATTTTCCGGGCAAATGTGACTGGATGGAGCAGCCGGCGGACGGCGGCCACTGCCCCGGCTTTGAGCTTGGCTCCATCCATTATGGAAGCATCCAACTCCACTTCGCCATCTTCGTTCAAGAAAGAACCGCACCCGGCATCAAAGGTGGGGTCGGCTTCCAACTGCCGCACGGCGGCTTCTACTGCATCCAAGGCCGGACCGCCGGACTGCAAAACCTCCAGCCCGACCCGACACCCCATCCGGCACCCTTCGATATGTTCCGGCCAAGTTGCTTTTGGTATATCCCACGCCCCGCCGTGTACGACTATGACCGGTTGAGTTTTTTTCTTTGGCATTGGGGCGGGCAAGGTATTCGATTTCTCTTTTTATTGCAAGAGAGGTGACCCCACCCCTGTCCCCCTCAAGGGGAGGGAAATGACTGCTTTAAGATTAAAAAAATCCACTTGATTTTTTGACTAAAAATGTGTATATACTGTTAGCACTCATCGAAAATGAGTGCTAACAGTATAAGTTAAGTTGTTGAAAAACAATAACATAAATGTAAAAGGAGGAAGTATATGCAAATAAGACCTTTAGCCGACCGGGTCGTAATCAAGCCGATTGACGAGACCGAGGTTAAAAAGGGCGGGATTATCATCCCCGACACCGCCAAGGAGAAACCGCAGGAAGGGGAAATCGTCGAAGTCGGCCCCGGCCGGATTACCGACGACGGCAAAAAAATTTCCCTCGAAGTGAAAAAAGGGGACAAAGTGCTGTACGGTAAATACTCCGGCACGGAGATCACCGTTGACAACGCCGATTATTTGATTCTGCGCGAGACGGACATTTTAGCGGTTTTTGAAAAGTAGGCGTAAGGGCGGTTCGTGAACCGCCCCTACAACAATCTGAAGAAAAGGAGATAAAAAGCTATGCCAAAGATGTTGGAATTCAACTCGCAGGCCCGCGAGAAACTGAAAAGAGGGGTCGATAAGCTGGCCGATGCGGTCCGCGTAACTTTGGGACCCAAGGGCCGCAACGTGGTCATCGACAAAAAGTTCGGTTCCCCCACGGTAACCAAAGACGGCGTCACCGTGGCCAAGGAAATCGAACTGGAAGATAATTTTGAAAATATGGGCGCCCAGATGGTGAAGGAGGTCGCTTCGAAGACTTCCGACGTGGCCGGCGACGGCACCACCACGGCAACGGTTCTGGCCCAGGCCATCTACCGCGAAGGGTTAAAGAACGTGACTGCCGGCTCCAACCCGATGGATTTGAAGCGGGGCGTCGAAAAAGCGGTGGCGGCGATAATTGAGGAGCTGAAAAAGATCTCCAAGCCGGTTTCCGGCAAGAGTGAAATCGCCCAGGTCGGCACGGTCTCTGCAAACAACGACAGAACCATAGGCGACAAGATTGCCGAAGCGATGGAAAAAGTCGGCAAAGATGGCGTCATCACGGTTGAAGAGGGTAAAACGACCGCCATTGAACTGGAATTCGTGGAAGGAATGCAGTTTGACCGCGGCTACCTCTCCCCCTACTTCATCACCAATCCGGACACGATGGAAGCGGTTTTGGACGACCCGCTCATCCTGATTCACGACAAGAAGATTTCATCGATGAAAGAACTGCTTCCGGTGCTGGAGAAAATCGCCCAGTCCGGCCGGGCTTTGCTCATCATTTCCGAGGAAGTCGAAGGGGAGGCCCTGGCCACCCTGGTGGTCAACAAGCTGCGCGGCACCCTGAAGGTCTGCGCGGTCAAGGCCCCCGGCTTTGGCGACCGGAGAAAAGAGATGCTGGCGGACATCGCCACGTTGACCGGCGGCAAGGTGATTTCCGAAGAGACCGGCTTCAAACTCGAAAACACCCAGGTTGCCGATTTAGGGAAAGCCAAACGGGTCACCATCGACAAGGACAACACCACCATCGTCGAGGGCGCCGGCAAGCCGGCGGAAATCAAAGGCCGCATCGCCTCCATCAAAAAGCAGATTGAAGACACCACCTCCGACTACGACAAGGAAAAGCTGCAGGAGCGGCTGGCCAAGCTGGCCGGCGGCGTGGCGGTGATTAATGTCGGCGCGGCCACCGAAACCGAAATGAAAGAGAAAAAGGCCCGCGTGGAAGATGCTTTGCACGCCACCCGCGCGGCGGTGGAAGAGGGTATCATCCCCGGCGGCGGGGTTGCTTTCATCCGCGCACTTCCGGCTTTGGACAAAGTCAAAGTCGAAGGGGACGAGAGAATCGGGGTGGAAATTATACGGAAGGCCTTGGAAGAACCCTTGCGGATGATTGCCGCCAACGCCGGCCACGAAGGCAGCGTGGTGGCCAACCGGGTTAAATCCGAGACCGGGGCCTTTGGCTTCAACGCCGAAACCGAGAAGTACGAGGATTTAATCAAGGCCGGCGTGATTGACCCGACCAAGGTCGCCCGCACGGCTTTGGAAAACGCCGCCTCCATCGCTTCGCTTCTGATTACCACCGAAGCGGTGATAGCCGACAAGCCGGAGGAAAAGAAAGCCCCGGCCATGCCCGGTGGCGGCGGCTACGGCGGAGACATGTACTAAACCGAAACAGGGAAACAAAAGAACCCCCCGGCTTTGGCCGGGGGGTTCTTTATTGTTGTGTCTTTCGTAGGCGGCATTTTAATGCCGCTGCCGGGTTAAAACCCGGCCTACGAAATTTTCAGGATTATTTGTTCGGATAGCTCGCCGTCACTACCGTGTGGATGTTGCCGCGGGGGTTGAAATCGCCGACAATGGTCATTTTGCGGGGGGATAAAATTTTGACCAAATCCTCCAGAATCCGGTTGACGGCGTTTTCGTGGAAAATTCCCACGTCCCGAAAACTCTGGATGTAGAACTTCAGCGTTTTCAACTCGATGCATTTTTTATCCGGGACGTAGTCGATTTTAATCACAGCGAAATCCGGCAGGCCGGAGCGGGGGCAGACGCAGGTGAACTCCGGGCAGGAGATGGAAATGACGTAGTCCCGCCCGGGATATTGATTCTCAAACGCCTCCAGAATTTCCGGCTTGATGGGCACGTTTTCTATATAAGAAAACCGGTTTTGGATGGCAAGAGGAAGGAAAAAACGAAAATTTGAAGAAAAAAACTACGCGGCCGAGCCGTCTTCGCCGTGCTGAAAATTGGCCGGATGGACGCTCTCAATCGCGCGGTACAGCTCTTCCAGTTTGAACGGCTTTTTCAACAGCCACTCGGCTCCGGCGGAGGTGGTCTCCGTTTCCGAAAAACTCTGGCCGGTAATCAAAGCCACCGGCAGATAGGGATTTTCCCTCTTCAGCCGGTTCAAAAGCTCCACCCCGTGGAGGTCCGGCAAATTCAAATCCAGAATGGCGAAGCGCACGGGGTACTCTTTGGCGAATTTCAAAGCCTGGGCGGCATTGCAGGCCTTCAAGGGGGCATATCCCCGGGTCTTCAAGCTGTCCCCCAAAAATTCCAAAAATATCGGGTCATCCTCCACCACCAAAACCACCACCGCGTCTGACTTTTTCCCCAAAACTTCCTCCATCGCCTGCTCGATTTGAGAAATCCGGAAGGGTTTGGTCAAAAGCGCCGCCGCCCCGGCCGAACGCGCCCCCTGCAAAAAGTCTTCGTACACGTTGCCGGTAATCATCACCACCGGCAGGCCGGCTTTCTTTTTCTGCAGCTCGGCCAGCAGCTCGATGCCGCTTATCTCCGGCATCACGATGTCGGAAATGACCAAATCGAACTTTTCGGTGTCTATTTTTTTCAGGGCGGTCCGGGCGTTGAAAGCCCCTTCCGCCTGGTAGCCAATGGCTCCGAGCGTTTCCACCAACAGTTCGCAGATGCGGCGGTCGTCGTCCACGACCAGAATCCGGGCCGGTTCGGGCATTTTTTCTCCTTGTAGTTTGTATCGGCTTTTCGGGCGCCCGGCTTGACCGAAACTTTGGGTCACCCCGGCGGGGGTGGCCGCGTTTGCTTTAAGATTTGACTGAACCCTACCGATAACAGAAAGGGGTATGCCAAAAATTTTGCACACGGCCGACTTGCGCCTGGGAGCCAAATATTTGGGGCTGGGAAAAGCGGGGGACAAAGTCCGCGCCCAGCTCAAGCGCGCCTGGACGGCCATCGTCGAGACGGCCTTGGCCGAAAAAGTGGACGCCGTGGTCGTGGCCGGCGGGCTTTTCGATTCTTCCGAGGTCTCACGTCCCGCCGTGGAATTCGTTTTGAAGGAAATCGCCCGACTGGGAAAAATTCCGGTGGTAGTGGTGCCGGGCCTGCGCGACCACCTGGGAAAAGGCTCCCTTTACTACCACTTCGACCTTATTGACCGCCCGGAAAACCTTTTTCCCCTGACCTCGGCGGATGAAACGCTGGAACTGAAGGAACTGGGGTTGACCATTTTGGCAGGCCCGACCACCGGACCGAAATCGAAGGAATCGCCCCTGGCCGGCGTCGAAGCCCCCGCAGGTGGACTTTCGGTCGTGGTCGCATCCGGCATCTGGGAGGGGGTCAACCATCCCGTAACCGAAACCGACATTGGCAAAACCGGCGCCACCTACGCCGCCCTGGGGGGGCTTCCCGCTTTCAAAAGCGGTTCGGCGAAAAAAACCGCCTACGCTTTCTCCGGTCCGCCGGAAGCGCAGGACTTCAACACCACCGATTCCGCCGGCGTGGTGCTTGTCGATTTGGAGAAAAAGCCGGTGGAGCTCACCTTCCTCCCCTTGGGGGTTTTGGTCTGGAAGGAAATCACGATTGGCGACCCGGAAAGTTTGGCGGAGCTTTTGGAAAAAGAAAAGGGGGAAAACCGGCTTTTGCGGGTCAAACTGGCCGGCGAAAGAAAACCGGCCTGGTTCGACGTGGAAGAGACACTCAATGAGTACAGGGACAAATTTCTGTTCCTCACGCTTTCGGACGAAAGAAAGTTCGCGCGGGAATTCAAGAAATACCCTCGTCAGACGGTGGCCGGGCAGTTTTTGCATCTGGCGGAGGAGCAGTTGAAAAAAGCGACGGCCGAAGAAAAAACGTTGTATCAGGAAGTTCTGGACCTGGGGCTTTCGCTGGCCGCCGGCCCGGTGGGGGAGAAAAAGTAGGCGATGAAAATAGAACGCTGCGAAATCAAACGCTTCGGCAAGCTGAAAAACTTCAAGGCCGAGTTCGCCCCCGGGCTGAATCTGGTCAAAGGGGCCAACGAGGCGGGCAAATCGACTTTGGTCGAGGCTTTGGGGGCCGGGCTTTTCGACGACCCCCAGAACGTCAGCCGCGAGGTCAGGGAAAAAACCAGCTGGGGCTCGGACAAAAAATTCGAACTGGTGCTGGAATTGGCGGACGGCGACGAACGCTGGCAACTCTCCAAAGATTTCGAAAAGGGGGAAGTCAAGCTTGAAAAGACCGGTTCCCGCGAAAGCTGGGACCGCCTCTCCGAAGTGGACGAGGTTTTGTCCAAGCATCTCGGGCTGGCTAAAAAGGAATTATATTTGTCCACCTCCTTCATCCGGCAGGGGGAGCTGGCGCTCATTTCCGAAAATCCGCGCATCTGGCGGGAAAAGCTGGAGGAAGCGATAACCGGCAGCAACGAACAGGTTTTGGCGCAGGCCGTGGCCGCCAAGCTGGCCGCCCGCCTGGCCCGGTTCGGAGAGGAAGGGGAACTGGGGGCTTCCCGGCAATTCAAAAAGGAAGTGGAATACCAGCTCTCGCTGGTGACCGAAGAGGTCAAGACACTTTTGGCCAACCGCACCGATTTGGCGGAGATTGAAAAAACCTACGTCGACGTTTTCCGGCAGTCCGAGGACTTGAAAAAAAGAATTGAGGCCTCCCGCCAGCCTCCTCCCACCGAAGGGGAGCTGGCGCTTTTGGAAGAAAAGGTCACCAACCTGACGGCCCGGTTGAAAAACCTGGACGAGACCGAAAAAACGGTCAAGGAACTGCGCGAGGAGGCCGCTCGCGGAGGGGACGTTTCCCGCGAGGATATCGCCCGGCTGGATGAAGTCGAAAGCCGGATGCGGCTTTTGGAAGTGGAGCAGGGGGACCTGGAACCGGGCGGCCCGGATGCCTCTCGTTACCCCAGCCCCCTTCCCATCTTAACCGGACTGGGTCTCACCTTCGCCTGCATCGCCGCCGCCTTCTTTTACAGCAAGGCCTGGTGGCTCGGAGCGGTAGCGGGGTTGATATGGTCGGCGATGTCGGTTTTTTCCTTTCTGAAAAAAGTACAGGATGCGGCCCGGAAGCAGCTGGAAACCGGAGGCTCTTCCGGAAAAAAAGAGCGGGTCGTCGGCGAGCTGGAAAAGTTGCAGCGGAACGTAAACGAGCTTTTGGCCCGCTACCGGGTCACCACCGCTTCGGCCCTGCGGGAGCGGGCGGAGGCTTCGCGCGAGCGGGCCCAAAAGATAACTGAAGCCACCCTCCGCTACGAGAACCTTCTGGGGGGGCACTCCCGCCCCGAACTGGAGGCGGACCTGACCGCCACCAAAGAGCGGCTGGCCCGGCTGCAGGAAAAACCGGCCAAAAAGCACGACTCGGAGGACCTGGAAGTCTTGGAGGAGCGGCTTTTGGCCATCGAGGAGGAGCGCCGCAATTTGGAAACGGCCCGCAACGCCATCGCCCGCCGCATCGAACAAAGCGAGGACGGGGTGGAACTGAAGGTGGCTTTGGAAGAGCGGCTGGAGGAGGAAAACAAAAAAATTGCGGCGCTGGAACGGAAGCTCATTGTCTGCTTGAAATCCTACGAGCTCTGGGAAGAGGCCCGGAAGCGGGTTTTGACCGGCGCCGCCGACGTTTTGGATGAGGAGGTTTCCAAACAACTGACGGAAATCACTGGCGGAGGCTACCCCAAAGCCCGATTTGACAAGGAGAATTTAAACTTTGAAGTTTATTCCGAAGAAAAGCAGGAATACGTCAATCCGCACAAAATCCTTTCCGCCGGTGTACGCGACCAGCTTTATCTGGCCGCCCGGCTGGCGTTGTTGAAGTTCATTTTCCCGGACCAAAAGCCGGTTTTGATTTTGGACGACCCCTTCGGCAATTTCGACCCCTCCCGCCGCCAGAAAGCCGGGGAGCTTCTGGTCAAATTGGCTACTGAATATCAGATTCTGCTTTTAACCTCGCAGGACTACTTCGACCACCTCTCCGCCTCCAAAATCGAACTGTAACATCAAGCACTCCGTCTTTACGCTGTAGCTCCTATTTATAAGTATTGTTGTCATCAAGAGATTATTCGCTATATTATTTTTGTGATTATTGTTATTTTGAGCAATTCGCACAGCATAAGCGTCATATACCAAAGCACCATCCAAATTGATGACAAACAAAGGGAAAATTAGTTGTGGCCGTTGACCATTATTCGAAGGAGTGGGCTTATTTTTTATTAAAAGATTACGCGCAAGCTCTCACACATCTTGAAAAGGCTGTAGAGAAAAGCCCCGAAGATGGAGAAATATGGTTTTTCATCGGTTATTGCCAGGAAAGGTTGGGCAACTACCAAGAAGCAGAAATAGCTTATCAGCATGTGATTCAAACAAAATCGCACATAATATGGACGCACGCCGCACACTTTTGCTTAGGTTTTACGAATGAAAACCTTGGCCGCTATGACAAATCTATTGAAGCCTACAAACAGGCCATCAAAATCAATCCCGAATATGCAAAAGCGTATCAAAACTTGGCAGTAGCCTATACCAAACTTAACCGTTTTCAGGAGGCATTTGAGGCTACCACGCAAGCAATTCGCCTCGACTCAAAAAACATCGAGGCACATTACCTTCGTGGTTTGATGTCTCTGATACTTGGTAGCATTAATATAGCACTCGAAGAACATCAAATACTCAAAATGCTCGACCAAAAGATGGCTCTCGAACTCCTAAATGCGATAAACAAAACTAAGAAACCTGCGTGACCAAAGAATATCTTGCAAGAAAGAAATTGCTATATAAGCTCTGCGTTGCAAAATCAGATATAACTTCCGCTATGACTGCGTGTAAGTATCTTATCTCATCCGTAAAAAACACCGACGATCCGCTTTATTTACCTTTACTGAATGCAATAATTGTCTGTTATTCAAGGCCTTTTACCAATAACAAACCGCTGGGCTCTCTACCAAGAAAATGGCATAAATTCGGCGGACAAAAGCACCGGACTATTCATGGGACTTTGCTTACGTTTCGCCACAAGATAATCGCCCACAGTGACCTGAAATATCGTCCAGTATTTATATACCCACCAGGAACGCTGCCATCCATCGCCGGTGCAATTACTGCCGGACTCAAAATTACTGTTGTAGATAAGCGTTTGCCACTCTACTTTTTTCCTGAAATCCTTAAAATGTGCCTCAATCTTGTAAATCGCCTCGATATTGAAATACAAAAGCAAGTCCAGTCATTATTTGATATTCAAAGCCTCTCCGCCAAAAAATTTGAGCTTATCTTTTAATTCCCTTCATTTGAGGGAAAAGGACTCCCCCTTGCCAATCCCTGCTCGTTTGCTACCTTTGGTATGAAATGAAAGAACCAGAAGTAAACATCGCTTTGGCCAAAAAGCTGGGGCTGACGGAGGAGGAATATCAAAAAATTCAGGGCTTTTTGGGGCGGATGCCGACCTACACCGAACTGGGGATTTACGCCGTGATGTGGTCAGAGCATTGTTCCTACAAAAACTCGATTGCGCTCTTGAAAACCCTCCCGCGCGAAGGGTCGGCTTTGGTGGCCAAGGCGGGGGAGGAAAATGCCGGCGCCGTGGTGCTGGATGAGGAGCGCGTAATCGTCTTCAAAATCGAAAGCCACAACCACCCCTCCGCCGTGGAGCCGTATCAGGGCGCCGCCACCGGGGTGGGGGGTATTCTGCGGGATGTTTTTACAATGGGCGCCCGCCCGATTGCCGCTTTGAACTCGCTCCGGTTTGGAAATCTGGGCGACCCGCGCGTCCGCTATCTTTTGGACGGCGTGGTCCGCGGCATCAGCGACTACGGCAACTCCTTCGGCGTCCCCACTGTGGCCGGGGAAGTTTATTTCGAGGACTGCTACACCGGCAACCCGCTGGTCAACGCTATGGCCGTCGGCTTGGCCAAACGGGGGCGGCTGGTGCGGGCCATTGCCACAGGGGTTGGCAATCCGGTTTTCATCGTCGGTTCCTCGACCGGACGGGACGGCATTCACGGCGCCTCTTTTGCCTCCAAGGAAATTACGGATGAGTCGGAGGAAGACCGTCCCTCCGTCCAGATTGGCGACCCTTTTACGGAGAAGTTGTTGCTGGAAGCCTCGCTGGAAATCATCAAAAAGGATTTGATTGTCGGTATGCAGGATATGGGGGCCGCCGGGCTGACCTGCTCCACTTCCGAAATGGCCGCCAAGGGGAAAGCCGGTATCGAAATCGACCTGGACAAAGTTCCCCTCCGGGAAAAGGGAATGACCCCGTATGAGATAATGCTTTCTGAATCGCAGGAACGGATGCTGGTAATCGGCAAAAAAGGGAGGGAAGTTGAAATCCGAGAGGTTTTTGAAAAATGGGATTTGAATTGCGTTCAAATCGGCGAAGTGACCGACACCGGCCGGGTGGTGGTGAAATTTCTGGGCCGAGTGGCGGCTGATATTCCGGCGGAAAGTTTGGTTTTGGGTGGCGGCGCGCCGGTTTATAACCCGCCCCGCAAGAAACCAACCTATCTCGAAAACGGCGTCAAAAGCGTCAAAACCCCCGACCCGCCGAAAGATTTGGGAAAAGTGCTTCTCGATTTGCTCGCTTCTCCCAACATCGCTTCCAAGCGCTGGGTTTTTCAGCAATATGACTCAACCGTCCGCACCAATACGGTCTTCGGCCCCGGCTACGACGCTGCCCTGTTGCGCATCCGCGGCTCTAAAAAAGGAATTGCCGTCAAAACCGACTGCAACGCCCGCTATTGTTATTTGGACCCCCGCCGGGGGGCTGCCATTGCCGTTTGCGAGGCGGCCCGCAACGTGGTGGCGGTCGGAGCCAAACCGATGGCCATCACCAACTGCTTGAACTTCGGCAATCCCGGAGACCCGGAGGTGTACTGGACCTTTGCCGAAGCGATTGCCGGAATGGGGGAGGCCTGCCGGGCTTTGGAAACGCCGGTCACCGGCGGCAACGTCAGCTTTTACAACGAAGACCCGACCCGAATGGTCTATCCCACCCCGGTGATTGGGATGCTTGGAATTCTGGATGACATCGACAAAGCCACCTCCTCCCACTTTCAGACCGAAGGAAATTGGGTTTATTTGGTTGGCGAGACCAAACCGGAAACCGGCGGCTCGGAATACATGAAGGTTCTGACCGGACAAGTTGCGGGCGTTGTGCCCACGCTCGATTTGAAAACTGAAAAGAAAATTCAGGCTTTCGTTTTGAATCAGATAAGCGCAGGAATAATGGAATCCTGCCACGACGTTTCCGACGGCGGTCTGGGTGTCGCTTTGGCCGAAATGTGCATCGGCAACCAAGAAAGAAAGTTCGGGTTTGCACTTGAAGCCAAGCCAACCCTCCGGCCCGACCTGTTTTTGTTTTCCGAGTCCCAGTCCCGCTTTGTCGTAGAAATTAAACCCCAACTGACCTACAAGCTTGAAGAAGCTGTCAAAAAAGAAAATATTCCGCTTTTGAAATTGGGAACGGTGGGCGGGACAGAATTCATGTTCTCCCCCCACTTTCACCTTTCTATCGAAGAGTTTAGCAATGCCTACTTTAACTCAATCGAAACCAAAATCGGCTGAAACCGGCTATCGGCCGCTAAAAGCGCCGCGCGGCAACAAGCTTTCCTGCAAAGGGTGGCATCAGGAGGCGGCCTTGCGGATGCTGATGAATAACCTCGACCCCGAGGTCGCCGAAAACCCCCGGGAACTTGTGGTCTACGGCGGCCGGGGAAAAGCGGCCCGAGACTGGCGCTCCTTTTGGGGCATCGTCGAAAGCTTGAAAAAACTGGAAAACGACGAAACCCTCCTGGTGCAGTCCGGTAAGCCGGTGGGCATTGCCAAAACGCACAATTGGGCTCCCCGCGTTCTAATCGCCAATTCCAATTTGGTTCCGGCCTGGGCCACGCCGGAAAAGTTTCGCGAACTGGAGGAATTGGGTTTGATAATGTTCGGCCAGATGACCGCCGGCAGCTGGATTTACATCGGCACCCAGGGGATTTTACAGGGAACTTACGAGACCTTTGCCTCACTCGCGGCCGCCCACTTCGACGGTGATTTGTCCGGCCGCTTGGTTCTGACTGGCGGGCTGGGGGGAATGGGGGGCGCCCAGCCTTTGGCGATTACGATGAATGGCGGCGTGGCGTTGTGTGTGGAAGTGGACCCGGAGCGCATCCGGAAACGATTGGATACAAAGTATCTCGACCTTAAGGCCGATAATTTGGACCACGCCATCCAGCTGGCCGAAAAGACCCGCAAAGAGAAAAAACCGCTCTCCATCGGTGTTTTGGGCAACTGTGCCGAAGTTTTGCCGGAACTCTTGCGTCGCAGCTTCCAGCCGGACGTGGTGACCGACCAGACCTCGGCCCACGACGAACTCTACGGCTACGTTCCCGCCACGCTCGCACTCGAGGAAGCCCGCGCCCTTCGCAAAACCAACCCGCAACAGTATATCCGCTTGGCCTACGAATCGATGGCAGCACACTGCACGGTGATGCTCGGCTTTCTGAAACGGGGTTCGGTGGTTTTTGACTACGGCAATAATCTCCGCGGTCAGGCGAAAAAGGCCGGCATCGAGAATGCCTTCGACTACCCCGGCTTTGTCCCCGCCTACATCCGCCCCCTCTTTTGCGAAGGGAAAGGCCCCTTCCGCTGGGCCGCCCTTTCCGGCCAGCCGCAGGATATTTACGCAACCGACGAGTTGGTCTTGAAAACCTTTCCGAAAAACAAGCCCCTGGCCCGCTGGATAAAACTGGCCAGGGAGAAGGTGCAATTTCAGGGCCTCCCCGCCCGTATCTGCTGGCTGGGTCTGGGAGAACGGGCCGCCTTCGGCGAAAAAATGAACTTTCTCGTTCGCAAAAGGAAAATCACAGCTCCCATCGTCATTGGCCGCGACCATCTGGACGCCGGCTCGGTCGCCTCTCCCTACCGGGAAACGGAGGCGATGCGGGACGGCTCGGATGCCATTGCCGACTGGCCGATTCTAAATGCCCTCTTGAACGCCGTCTCCGGTGCCTCCTGGGTCTCCCTCCACCACGGCGGCGGGGTCGGCATTGGGCTTTCGATTCACGCCGGTCAGGTGATTGTGGCCGACGGCACCAAGGAAATGGATGTCCGGTTGAACCGGGTTTTGACCAACGACCCCCTTTCCGGAGTCTTCCGCCACGCCGACGCCGGCTACCAAGAGGCCTGGGCGACGGCCCAAAAGTGGAAAGCCAAAATTCCCCTGGCCCCGAAAAAGTAAATCCGTTCCCCGCTCGGCCGATAAAATCAAGGTGAGCCCGCACGCCGGCATTTACAAAAACCCCCGCTGGTACGATATCGCTTTCAGCTTCCGCAACATCAAGAAAGAATGCGATTTCTTGACCGCTTGCGTCAAAAAGTTTTCCGGCCGAAAGCTTTCTTCCGTGGTGGAAATGGCCGCCGGCCCCGCTTCCCACTCCATTGAGTTCGGCCGCCGCGGCCTGACGGTCTATGCCTTGGACAAATCGGCGGAAATGCTCGCCTATGCTCGTCAAAAAGCGAAAACGGAGAAAAGTCGGGTGCATTTCCTGAAAAAGGATATGCGCCGTTTCTGGCTGCCCCGAAAAGTGGATCTGGCCCTTTCGATGATGGACTCGCTCACCTATCTTTTGACCGACGGGGAAATCCTGACCCACCTTAAAACGGTGGCAGCTAATCTGAAACCGGAAGGAATTTTCGTTTTGGAGCTGATTCACCCGCGCGATTTTTTTACCCAAAAGGTTTCCTTCGGCCCGGTCTGGAAGGTCGCCAGAAACGGAACCAAAGTCGTGGTCAACTGGGGGGATTTCACCGACCGCCAGGTTGACCCCCTTTCGCAGGTGGTGCGGGTCTGGGCCGATTTGGTGGTGGAAGAAAACGGCAAAAAGTTCCACCTCCGTTCGCTCGCTCCGGAAAGGATGCTGACCTTGTCCGAACTGAAACTTCTGGTGCGCGTCTCCGGAGTTTTTAAAATCGTCGCCCTTTTGGGGGATTTGGACTTCCGTCAGAAGCTGGACAATTCCCGCCGCTCCTCCCAGATGGTGGCGGTGCTGAAGAAAATTTGAACTAAATCGTTCGTTGAGCCGCCGTCAAAATCGAACCGTGAGAAGAAATCTTCGCTGATACAGCTAACTTCCCGGCTGCTCCGAAGTTTCCGGAAAAATCAGCTTCATCCAAATCACTGCGTCCGTGCCTTTTTTTGCTTAATTACAACCCCTTTTCCCAAATCCGGTATTTTTTGTAGAGCTTGGCGCCCCAGACCTCGGCGATGCGGTTCATCATATAGTTGTCCTCCAAAACCCAGGACATTTCCCCCGTCGTGTACCCTTTTTTGACGCCGATGAAATAGGTGTCGGTGGTCAGCACGTTGTCAATCCCCCGCTTGCGGTACTCCGGAATAATCCCCATCGTAATGGTGCGGCCGGTGGTGATTTTTCTTTTCACCTTGGTGTGCCACCAGAGCTTGAGAAACCCGAAGGGAAGAAGGCGTCCCTTCAACCGGATTAAGACCTGGTTGATATCCGGCAGGGTGAGGGAAAATCCGACCGGCACTCCGTCCACCTCGGCAATGAAAACCAAATCCGGGTCTACCAAGGGCTTCATCTTTTGGGCGGCGTTTTCGAACTCGGCGTCGGTCATCGGCACGAACCCCCAGTTTTTCTCCCAGGCCTGGTTGTAAATCGCCTTGACGATTTTCACCTCGTCGGCGAAGTTTTTCATCCGCAAATTCCGCACCCGCACCTCTTCTTTTTCTTTCACCTTTTGGGCCACCCGCACCATCCTTTCCGGGGGACGGTTTTCCTCGTCGGTGATGTAGGCGAAGAGGTCTTTGGCTTTGGAAAATCCCAGTTTTTCCATAAGCTCGTTGTAATAGGGGGGATTGTAGGTCATCATTATCACCGGCGGATATTCGAATCCCTCCAAAAGAAAGCCGACTTCGTCATTGGTGGAAAAATTGGCCGGCCCGCGCAAAATTTCCATTTTTTCTTCCTTCGCGGCGGTTTCGACTTTTTCCATCAAGGCGGCGGCCGAGGGCAAATCGTTTTCGCACTCGAAAAAGCCGAAGAAATAAACTTTTTCGCCGTGAAAGCCGTTATGGGCCTCGTTCAAAATCCCCGCCACCCGGCCGGCCGGTTTTCCGTCGTTGTAGGCCATAAAGTAGCGCACCCGGGCGTGCTGGAAAAACGGGTTTTCGGCCGGGTTGAAAAAAGCTTTCCGTTCGGCCAGAAGGGGCGGCACCCAGAGGGGGTCGTTTTTATAAAATTTATAAGGGAATTTTATGAATTCGGAGAGATTGCCCGGCGCCAGTTCCCGGACTTGCACCATCAAATAATCCCGAAGGCCTTCCCCAGTTTCTTGAAGGTCTCCAGGACGAAATCCAACTGGTCGTCCGTATGCGTGGCGGTGTAGCTGGTGCGGATTAAAGCCTTCCCCGGCGGGGTGGCCGGAGAGATGATGGCGTTGGCGAAAATCCCCTCGTCCAAAAGCGCCCGCCAGAACTTGAAGGCATCCAGGTCCTCCCCGATATAGACCGGCACGATGGGAGTTTCGGTGGCGCCGATGTCGAAACCCAAAAGTTTGAACTCTTTGTGCATCCGGCGGGTGATTTCCCAGAGCCTTTCCCGGCGCTCCGGCTCCGATTCGACGATGTCCAGGGCGGCAAGCACGGCCGCCACGGCGGCGGGGGGGATGGACGCGGAGAAAATCAGTTCGCGCGAAACATGCTTGATGTACTCGATCACCGGGCGCTCGCCGGCGATAAAGCCCCCCAAAGAGGCGAAGGACTTGGAAAAAGTCCCCATAATCAAATCCACTTCCTCCTCCAGCCCGAAGTGTTCGGCGGTTCCCCGGCCGTGCTTCCCCAAAACGCCGACGGCGTGGGCGTCGTCCACCAGCAGGCGGGCCTTGTGTTTTTTGGCCAGCTTGACCACTTCCGGAAGCTTGACGATATCCCCTTCCATCGAAAAAACGCCGTCTGTCACCACCAGTTTGCCGGCATCGTGGTCGATTTTGGACAGAATCCGGCCCAAATCCTCCATATCGTTGTGGGTGAACTTTATGGTCTTGCCGAACGACAGCCGGCAGCCATCCACGATGGAGGCGTGGTCGGCCCGGTCGGCAATCACGTAATCCCCCTTGCCGACCAGGGCTGAAATGGAGCCCAAGTTGGTTTGAAAACCGGTGGAAAATGTGAGGGCGGCTTCCTTTTTCACAAATTTCGCCAGCCGGCGTTCCAGTTCAAGGTGCAAATCGAGCGTGCCGTTCAAGAACCGGCTCCCCGTGCAGCCGGAGCCGTACTTCAAGGCCGCCTGGGCGGCGGCCTCCTTCACTTTGGGATGGGAGACCAGCCCGAGATAGTTGTTGGAGCCAATCATCAAAAGCTTTTTCCCGTCCATCATCACCTCCGTGCCCAAAGCCGACGAGATGGGATGAAAATAGGGATAGAGCCCGGCTTTTTGAACTTTTTCCGCCCGGGTGTCGTTATAACATTTGGTAAAAAGATCCATACGCTATCGCTTTTTTTCCTCGCTCCCGTTAATTGAAAGCTTTATCTTAACGGCTGGCCGAATATATGTCAAGCCAAGCGAAGCGGCAATGAAAAAAGCCCTGGTCACCGGCGCCACCGGTTTTTTGGGCTCCCACCTCACTGATTTTTTGCTCAAGAAGGGGTACGAGGTCTCCGTTTTGGCCCGTCCCTCCAGCAAGTGGGACAACCTCGATTTTCCCGGCTATAAAAGCATCAGCGGGAGCTTGGACGACCCCTTGAGTTTGCGAAAGGCGGTCGAGGGGCAGGATTTTGTTTTTCATGCCGCCGGACTGATTCGCGCCCGCAGCCGGGAGGAATTTTTTGAAGTGAACCATCTGGGCACCCAAAAGGTTTTGGAGGCGGTAGCCTATGCCAATCCCAAACTTTCCCGCTTTGTGTACGTTTCTTCGATGGCCGCCGCCGGGCCGGCGGACGAGGGGGCGGACAAGCGGCTGAAAAAGGAGAGCGACGTCTGCAATCCCATCACCCCCTACGGCGAATCAAAGTGGGAGGGGGAAATTGAAACGATGCGCTACCGGGAGAAATTTCCGGTCACCATCATCCGCCCCCCCGCCATTTACGGCCCCAAGGACAAATCGATGTTCACCTATTTTTGGCTGGCTTCCAAAGGGTTTTATCCCTTAATCGGCACGGGCGATAGCTACGTCAACATCGTCTGCGTGTACGATTTGGTGGAAGGAATCATCGCCGCCGCCGAGGAGCCCAAGGCGGCCGGGGAAATTTTTTATCTGGCCGAAAAGCAGGTTTACAGCTGGCGGGAGGCGGGGCAAATAATTGCTTTCGCCTGCGGCAAAGCGGGGCGGGCTCTTCGGATTCCAAAATGGCTTTTGTTCACCGCGGGGGAGGCCAACCAGTTTGTCTCCAACCTCTTCGGCAAAGCGGCGCTCATTTCCCGCTGGAAAGCGATTGAATTGTCCCAAAAGTTCTGGACCTGCGACGTTTCCAAAGCGGAAAAGACCTTCGGCTACCAAACCCGCTATTCCCTGCCGGACGGGGCGGAGGTTACTTGCGAATGGTACAAAAAGGCGGGATGGTTGTAAAAAAAGCGCCCCGATTACGGGGCGCTTTTTGCTCGTTGATTGGCCGGCGATTTCAGTCGCCGGATTTTTTCCCCCTACCCCGTTTGCGGCCTTCGTCGGCCTTGACCTCCTTGATTCTTTTGGAAAGCAGCCGGTCTCGGCTTTTCTTAGCCGGGCCGTAACCCGGCTTGGCTTTCAAGGCCAGCTCGTAGCGGGTGCGGGCGTCGCCGTACTTCCCCTGCCGTTCATACACTATCCCGATGTTGTACTGCACCCGGGCCACCCAGACCGGCTCGTGGTACAGGTCCAAAACGACGTAGTAGTGGTCCAGACAGCGGTCGTAGTAGGAGAGCTCCCGATAGCAGTCCGCCAGGTAGTAGTGCGCTTCCCAATAGGACGGGTCCTGCTCGATGCACAGTTCGAACTGCAGGGCCGCCCGGCTGTAGTAGCCCCTTTCGTACAGCCGCATTCCGTTGCGGAAGTGAACCCGCGCGGCCTGGATATGCCCCGGCGTGCTTTCCGCCACCACCACGGCGTGGGTATAGCCACCGCAACCCAACCCCACCGTGCTCATTATCGAAACCAGCCCCCAGAGAATAATCCTGCGCATATAACCTCCTTTGTTTTGCGGTTTGTGCCAAACAAAAGCCCGCTTGGCAGGATTTGGTGCTGCTTCTAACTATATTATACCCCTAACCATTCGAGGCAGTTCGTTTTTGTGGTTTTTAGTTGGGAGTCAAGGGGTTACAGTGTTTTTTAGTGAAGCGAAATGTGGGGATGACTGTAAAGGGTAATTTCTTGTTAAACTACTCTATTTTGTCAGATTTTTGAAGGTTGTGGCGTGCGCATAACAACTTTACATTGGCAGTCGTGATGCTCGTACCTCCTTTGGAATAAGGTAAATCATGGTCAAAATGCAGTTCATCATCTGCCCCACATATCACACATTTACCTCCATCTCGTTTCCATACTGCTTTTTTAACTTCTGAAGGGATTAGTCTTGAACGTGGAACTAATGACACCGCTTGGTTGGTTTCCAATTGTTGCAAACCGCTGTGTGTAAGGATAAATCTGAAAACTTTACGCTTACCGTCTTCCACGATTTTGTAATCAACCAAATCGAAAATCCCCTTAAGCGACCATACCCCTGAAATGACTTTTTCGTAAACTTTTACTCGCTCCGGCTTTTGCTTTCCACTTTTGTAGTTTGCAATACTTTTAACAAAGAGACCATTGGGGGTAGGTCGTCCGGATGGATACTCGAGGGATTGATCAATGTTTTTTGGGTCTATTCTTGTTGAGGTTTTGGCAATGTCGTGCCCTTCATATTCAATTGTTAAGCCATTCTCATAAATTTTGTTGTTATAGGAGGCATTTTTCCTTTGGGACATTAGAATGACTGAATAATTTGGATTGAGTCGAAAATTCATACCCCTTTGAAGAGTTTGAACATTTTCTTTACCACACATTTCCCGGTAGCTTAGAATTTCATCAAGCATAAAAATTTTAGGAGGGCATTACGCATTTATCCGTTTTCTACTTTTGCAACACTTTCTCCCGACAATACCCGTACAAGGCATCATAAACAATAAACTCTTTTTCCAAAATCTCGTGGTCGTTTTTCAGGCCCAGCTTTTGAAACCCTTCGGCGATGGCTTTCAGGCCCGGGGCTTCCGGACGGCCGTATAAATCGGATTGCACGTCGGCGCCGTGGACGATTTGGGCCAAAAGCTCGATGGCGGGGTCGTGGATGTGATATTTGGCCACAATCGCCTCAAAGCTGCATTTGCCATCGTGATGCCCCAGCTCCACGCCGGGAGCATCGAAGGGGATTGCCCCCTCCTTTTCGGCCATCTCCGGCACTTTTTCCGCGGGAACAAACAGGAATTCCGCCTTCGGGTCCACGAATTTGCGTATCAGCCAGGGACAGGCGACCCTGTCCACTTTGACCTTTTCGCGAGTTATCCATTTCATTTTGCCTCCTTTTCCGCCTTGACGTCTGCAATTTAAGCAATCGTTGGATTTGTAACAACAATGTGGGGGCAGACTTACGTATCCCTTCGACGGGCGAACGCCGTTCGCCCCTATGGTTCATATTGCAAACGTAGGGGTTTGATTAATCAAACCCCTACAAACCTCTCTTTAATCCTCCCCTACAAGGGGAGGAGATTATTTGTTCAATTTTGGTGTTTTATTGGAGCAAGCTAATGTGTCAGCCCAGAGGGCGAACACATCGGTTCCCCCCTACAGGGTTGACGCAGGGGGAGGTTTTGCGGATATTGACAGGGGAAAAAGACTTTTTTATGGATAACAATTAGAGGAATTATGTACGAAATTTCTGTCTCGACAAGCTTTGCCGCCTCCCACCATCTGGTGGGCTACAACGGGGAATGCGCCCGCGACCACGGCCACAACTGGAAGGCCGAGGCGGTGGTGGCGGCGGGCGGCCTGGACGATGTCGGGATAGCCATCGATTTCAAGGCGGTCAAGAAATTGCTGGAGGAAATCACCGAGCCGTTCGACCATCGAAATTTGAACGAGCTGCCGCAGTTTGATCAAAAGAACCCAACCTCCGAGAACCTGGCGGCCTGGATTTATGGGGAGATGGAAAAGCGGCTGCCGGCCGGGGTCAAGCCGCTGCGCGTGCGGGTTTGGGAAACGGAAAAATACGCGGTCACCTATTCGAAATGAGCTTGAAAGTCAACGAAATTTATTTTTCCATTCAGGGAGAATCTTCCTATGCCGGACTTCCCTGCGTCTTCGTCCGGCTGACCGGCTGCAATTTGCGCTGCGTCTGGTGCGACACGGAATACGCCTTTTACGAAGGGGAGTGGAAATCACTCGACCAAATCGTGGCGGAAGTGGCCCAGTTCGGCTGCCGGTTGGTCGAATTGACCGGCGGGGAGCCGCTTTTGCAGAAGGAAAGTTTTGCTTTGGTGGATAAATTAGTCGAAGCCGGTTTCAAAGTGCTCATCGAAACAAGCGGCTCGATAACGCTTGCCAAACTGAACCCGGAGGCGGTTAAAATAATGGACATCAAGTGCCCCGGCAGCCAAATGGCGCACAAAAACTGCTGGGAGAATATCGATTATCTGACGCCAAAGGACGAGGTGAAATTCGTTTTGGCCGACCGGGCGGATTACGACTGGGCCGTCGAGGTTATGCGCAAGCATCAGTTGGACAAAAAGGCGAGCGTGCTTTTTTCCACCGTTTTCGGCCAACTGGAACCGGTGAAAGTGGTCGAATGGATTTTGCAAGACAAACTGCCGGTGCGCTTTCAACTGCAGATGCACAAGTTCATCTGGCATCCGGAGATGCGGGGCGTATGAGCAGACCCCTCGAAGTCGTTTTGATAAGCGGCGGGATGGATTCGGCGGTGGCGCTCGGAATGACGTTGAAGGAGAGGTTTGAAGCCGCTGGGCTGCATTTGAACTACGGGCAGAAGACCGAAAAGCGGGAAGTGCGTGCGTTTAAGGAGATTTGCGATTTTTATGGCATCGAGAAGCGTCTCGTCGTTTCCCTTCCCTATTTCCGGCAAATCGGCGGCTCCAGTTTGACGGATGAGAAAATTCCGGTTTCGACTTCCGGCATCGACCCACAGGGAATTCCCAGCTCCTACGTGCCGTTCCGAAATGCCCACGGTTTGTCGATAGCGACCTCGTGGGCCGAAGTTTTAGGCGCTTCCCGCATCGTCATTGGCGCGGTGGAAGAGGACAGCTCCGGCTATCCCGATTGCCGGGAGGTTTTCTATAAAGCTTTTGAACAGGCGATTCGCTTGGGGACCAAGCCGAAAACGAAAATCGAAATCGCTACCCCTGTGATTCATTTTTCCAAAGCGGAAATCGTCCGCAAAGGGAGCGAGTTGGGAGTGCCGTTCCACTTGACCTGGTCGTGCTATCAGAACGAAGAGGCGGCCTGCGGGGTGTGCGACAGCTGCCGGCTGCGGCTGAAAGGTTTTGAGGAAGCGGGTGTGGAAGACCCGATTCCCTACAAGGAGAAAGAGAAAATCTATGCGTGACTTGCAGAACGAAAAGGATTTGCGCAACATGCCATTAAATCGCGTTGGCATCAAAAACCTGCGCTATCCGGTGGAGGTTTTGGACCAGAAGGCGGGCCGGCAGAAAACGGTGGCCAACATCTCGATGTTCGTCGATTTGGCCGGAGATTTGCGCGGCACCCACCTTTCCCGCTTTGTGGAGCTGGTGCACAAGCACAAAGATGAAATCGGAGTATCCAACCTCGCGGCCATTTTGGAAGAGACCAAGGAAGTTTTCGATTCCCGGGATGCTTATCTGGAACTGGCCTTTCCCTACTTTGTCGAAAAGCAGGCGCCGGTGACGGGCGAGCGGGGGCTTTTGGAATACCGCTCGTTTTTCGCCGCCTATTTGTCGGATGCCTACCGCGCCACGGTCGGGGTTTCGGTGCCGGTCACCACCCTGTGCCCCTGTTCCAAGGAGATTTCCTCCGCCGGGGCGCATAATCAAAGAAGCTTGGTGGGTCTCTGGGTGGAGGCCGCCCGCTTCGTCTGGTTCGAAGACCTCATCGCCCTCGTGGAAGAAAAGGCTTCCTCCGATTTGTTTTCCCTTTTGAAGCGGGAGGATGAGAAATTCGTGACCGAAAAGGCGTATGCCAATCCCCGCTTTGTAGAGGATTTGGTGCGGGAGGTGGCTTTGGAATTGGAGGGGGACGCGGAGGTTTCCGGTTTCCGGGTGGAGGTGGAATCGTTGGAATCGATTCACAACCACAACGCCTACGCTTTGGTGGAACGGGGGCAGGTTTTGGGCCCGGCTTCCACCATCCCGTTTTGGGCTCCGGAAAAAATCACCACGGCTTTTTAGCCGTGCCGTATGGGTAGCCCGGAGCCCCGGCTCCGGGGTTTGGGTAAGCGCAATTGGACAAAACAAAAGTTCTTTTAATCGACGACCAACTTCTGTTCATTTCGCAAATTTCCTCCAAGCTCGCGGCTTTGGGTTTGGAAGTTGAGTCACAGATGCCGAATAGCAATGGGCTTTTGGAAAAGGCGGCGCAGAGTTCGCTCGTTTTGATAAATCTGGGTTTTGCGGGTGAAAAAGCGCTGGAGTTGGTTAGGGCTTTGCGAAAAGATTGGCCGGAGCTGCCGATTATCGGTTATTGCGGCCACGAGGAAAAGGAGCTTATGGAGTCGGGTCTCGCGGCGGGAGCTTCGGCGGTGGTGCCGAATTCGCAAATTACCTTGAATACCAAAAAGGTAATCGGGCCGTTTCTACATATCGGATGAAAAAGACAAAAGTGAAAAACCAACCGGAAGGGCTTTTTGTCAGAATTTACCGCTTGGTAAACAGCATTCCCCGGGGGAAGGTAACCACGTATGGAACCATCGCCCGGGTGCTGGGCAACCCGCGTTTATCCCGCCGCGTGGGGTTCGCGATGGCTTCTTTGCCGCAAGGTTCGGCCGTCCCCTGGTATCGGGTCGTCGGTAAAAACGGCATTACGGTTCCTCCCCCGTATAACGCCATTCAAAAGTCGCTTTTGACCAAAGAAAAAGTGCGGTTCGATAAAAACGGTCGGCCGCTGGAGAAATATTTTCATCAGTTCTGAATTGAGAACGGCATGGATGCTGGTTTTCGACAATATGAAAGCAGACCGTAGGGCTTGATTTTTGTGCGGAAATTCATACATTAAAAAGGCCCAAGAGAACGGGTTTAGCCCTGCTCCCTCCAAGCCCTAACGGCCGGAGGCAGCCAAACTTTTGACCGAAGGGAGAGCAATGCAGACCTACGAAACAACTTTAATTCTATCCCCCATTTTGCCGGAAGCGGACTGGGAGGCGAAAGCCGCCAAATACGAAGGGCTTATCACTTCCGGCGGCGGGGAAATCAAAAAGAAGGAAATCTGGGGAATTCGCAAGCTGGCCTATCCCATCCGCCACAAATCGCAGGGATATTACGTTTTTTTCCAGTACCAGGCCCCCGGCGAGGTGCCGCGGGAGTTGGACCGGAACATCGGGCTGGATGAAGAAGTGCTGCGCCACCTGACGGTCCTGTCCAAGCGGGTTCCGATTCGTCCCGCACCGGAAGTTCCGGAGACGCAAGCGAAAGGAGTGGAATAATGCCGCGCCGTTTTGAGCGGGATGAAGAACACCACCGGATGGAAAGAGGGGAGCGGGGGGAAAGGGCCCCGGTCAGCAAGAAAAGTTGCCGCTTTTGCGCCAACCCGTTTGACCCGATAGATTATAAGAACGAGCGGCAGGTGCGCCGGCTGATTTCGGAGCGGGGGAAAATCCTTCCCCGCCGGGCCACCGGCAACTGCGCCAAGCACCAAAGGGAGGCGGCCCTGGCCGTCAAATATGCCCGGCATCTGGCGCTTTTGCCGTTTGTTTCGGAATTTCATAAATGAAGCTGGTTGGAATGCTTTTGGCTTTGACTTTCGGCCTGACGGTTCTGGCCACCGGCGGGTGGCTGCCGGCCGGGGCGGTTTTCGCACTCAACCTGGCGCTTTCGGTGTCGCTCATCTTTCTTTTCGGCCGCCTGCCGCTCGGCGCCTCACTCGGGTGGACGTTCATTTTAACCGCGGCTTCCGGCTGGATGGGAAAAAGCTGGATGGCGGCGGTGGTTTATCTTGCCTTAACCCTTTTGCCGGCGGCGGCGGTCGGGCTGGCGGTGGCGAAAAAGATTTCGTACGGCCGAACGCTTCTGGTGTTGGCGGCCTCGGCTTTGGCTCCCACCGCTCTTTTTGTCGGGTTCGCCTATTCATCGGTCCAGCTTCAACTTTTGGCGTTTGGCGAAACGATGAAGCAAACCCTGGCCGGGCTGGGGGCGGGTTTGGGCTCCTCCGCCCGGGGGGAGCAGTTCCAGAAGGCCGTCCAATCTTACCTTGAATTCATTGTCGGAGTGATTCCAGCATTATACTTTATATCCAGCTTCTTCTTTCTGGCGCTGTCCCATTTGCTGGCCGTCTGGGCCTTGGGGCGCCTGGGCATCTTTTCCCCGGGGCCGAAAAAATTCATAACCTGGCAGGCGCCGTTTTTTCTCGTTTTTCTGCTCGGCGCCGGGCTGGCCAGTCATCTTTTTTTGGAAGCGGGCTGGGTGGCCGCGGCCGACAATCTGCTTGTGGTGGTGATTTTCATCTATGCGGTCGGCGGGGCGTCGAATGTGGAATACTTTTTGAAAAAATTGCGCGCCCACTGGGCGGTGAAGGGTTTGTTTTACGTTTGGATGGTTCTTTTCGGACTGGCCTCTTTTTTTATTCTCTCGGCGGTCGGGTTTTTGGACAGTCGGTTTGATTTTCGGGGGCTCAAAAAAGTTGCTTTGACAAAGGAAAGCGAGGAATAGGGAAATGAAGGTCATTTTGAAGGAGGACGTGGAAAAACTGGGGAAGGTGGGGGAGGTGGTGCGCGTGGCAGACGGCTACGCGCGGAACTATCTTTTGCCCCGCCAGCTGGCGACCGTGGCCACCAAGGGGACGCTTAAGGCCGTCGAGCACATCACCCGCGAAAAAGCGCTGCGCGACCAGAAAAGAAGGCGGGAGCTGGAACGGCTCAAACAGAGTATAGAGAAACTCTCACTTATGACCGAAAAAGAAACAGGGGAGGAGGACCGGCTGTTCGGGTCGGTCACCAGCTCCGAGATTGCCGAGCTTCTGGCCCAGCAGGGGATTGGGGTGGACCGGCGCAAAATCGAACTGGAGGAGCCGATAAAGGCTTTGGGGATTTACGAAGTGCCGGTGCGGCTGGGATTGGACATCACCGCCACCCTGAAGCTGTGGGTGGTGCGGAAAAAAGAGGAGATTTCGGGTTAAACGGAAACGGTTCTTTTGCGTATTATTTGATGGGAAAGGAAAGCGGGTAAAAAGACGTGGCGGAAATGATTCAATCCAAAATCAACGGGCTGGCTTTAGACGTTTCCACCCAGTCGCCGGTGGTGATTTTAGCCCCCTTGGACGCCTCCGGCCCCAACGGGGAAAAGGTTTTGCCCATCTGGATCGGCCCGTTCGAAGCCCAGGCGATTGCGATGGAGCTTTCCGGCATTCCCTCCAAAAGGCCCTTGACCCACGACCTGATTAAAGCGGTCATTGGCTCGATGGGGGGAAAGGTGGAGAAAATCGAGGTTACCGAACTGGTGAACCAGACTTTCTACGCCAAAATCTACGTCTCCGTCAACAGTCACACCGTCGAAATCGATGCCCGTCCTTCCGATTCTTTGGCTTTGGCCTTGAAATCCAAAGCGCCGATTTTCGTCAACGGAGAGCTCTTTCAAGAGCGCAAAGACCAAATGGGCCCCATCGGGGGGCCGGAGTCGGGCGAGTCGCCCGATTCGCTGCGCGAGCGGCTGCGGCGCATCAACCCGGAAGATTTCGGCCGGTATTCGCTGTAGTTGGTTTCTTCGGCATTTTTTTCCCATTCAAATTTATCGGGTAGCGGAAACCTTCAGGTTTCCATTTTTCATTGAGGAACAATGGAGGACTAAAGTCCTCCGCTACCACAAAAAGCGAGTTTCTTGGTAAACACCGGACGTTTGATTATATTGCTTATGGCAGTGTAGAAAAACCGAAAAGACGCATCTGCCCCATTGATATGGTCACTGAAAAACTCATTTGGAAAGCGTTAGAAAGCGTGAAAGACCCGGAGTTGGGGATTTCCATTGTCCGGCTCGGCATGGTCAAGAAAGTGAGCGCAAACGGCGGGAAGGTCGCCGTGGACGTGGCCTTGACCATTTCCGGCTGCCCTTTGCGGGAGAGAGTGGAAAGGGATGTCACCGAAGCGGTTTCTGCTCTTGATGGGGTTCGCGCCGTTCAAGTCAATCTGGGAGTGATGGCCAAAGAGGAACGGGATGAACTGGTGGCCCAGTTGACCGGGCGGAAGAAAACCGAACTTTTTTCCGGCCAGCGGCCCAAAAAAGTGATTCCGGTCGCTTCCGGCAAGGGAGGGGTGGGAAAATCGACGGTCACCGTCAACCTGGCGGTGGCGCTGGCCGCTTTGGGCTACAAGGTGGGGGTTATCGACGCCGACGTGTACGGTTTTTCCATCCCGCAGATGCTGGGGGTCTCCGGCCGTCCCACGGTCATCAACCAGATGATAATTCCTCTCGAAAAAGACGGCGTCAAGGTGATTTCCATCGGCTTTTTAGTGCCGGAGGATGCTTCCGTCATCTGGCGGGGGCCGATGCTGCACAAAGCCATCACCCAGTTTATGACCGACGTTTTCTGGGGGGAACTGGACTTTTTGCTTTTGGACCTGCCCCCGGGGACGGGGGATGTTTCCATCACTGTGGCGCAGGCCCTGCCGGAGGCGGAAATTTTGATTGTCACCACCCCGCAGAAGGCGGCTTACAGCGTAGCCGCCCGGATTTCCAAGCTGGCCGAAGTGGCGCATTTGAAAATTCTGGGGGTCGTGGAGAATATGTCTTTCTTCCAGACATCGGGTGGGGAAAAAGTTCAGATTTTTGGCAAGGGAGGCGGAAAGGAACTGGCCGAAAAGTTGAGGGTACCCCTGTTGGGTGAAATTCCGATTGAGGTGGAAATTCGGGAGGGTTCCGACAGCGGCCGTCCGGTTGCGATTTACCGGAAGGATACGGCCGTGGGCCGCTTGTACGCTGAACTTGCCGGAAAACTCGCCGCCACTCTGCCTCAACCGGTTTTGGCCGTTTCGTAGATTTCTTCCAGCCTTTTCAAAATCAATGGTAGCGCAAACTTTTCGGCCACTTTTTTTTGGCCGGCTTGGCCCATTTTTTTCCGGTGCCCGGCGTCCGTTGCCAACTTCACAACCGCTTGAACGAAAGACTCCCCGGAACTGCCGACGAAATCGGCCAGCGGAATGAGGTATCCTTCCGCTCCGTCGGTAATGATTTCCGGGATGGCTCCGGCCTGCGGGCCGACAACCGGCAGGCCGGCGGCCATCGCCTCAATGACCGAAAGGCCGAACGATTCCTCGTAGGCCAAGGAAAGGAAGATGTCCGCAGCGGCCAGATAGGGACGCACGTCCGGCACCCCCTCCGGCCCGCTCCAGAAAAGATAGGGGCCCAAGCCCTGACGCTTGATTTCCTGAAAACACTGAATGAAAAGCTTTTTGTCGTCCGGGTACCAGCCGCCGACGATTAGAAACCGGAGCTTCGGCTCCTTTTCCAGCAATTGGGGGGCCAGACGAATTAAATCGAGATGCCCTTTTTTTGGGGTGATGCGGGCAATCATTCCGACCACAATTTCATCGGCCGACCAGCCTAATTCGGCTCGAGTCTTTTCGCGCAGTTGGGGAGTTGTTTTCCAATTTTCAGGTAAAATTCCGTTGTGCAGGGTCACGATTTTTTCCGGCGGGACAGGATAAACCGTCCGGCACCTTTCCGCCAGAAAATCGGAGACCGGCAGGATGCGGGAAACTTTGGCGTACAACCAGCGGTGGTAAAAGTCCTTTTTGGGACGGCCGGGTGACAGGTGCTTGACCAAAAAAAGCTTCGTTTCGGGAAATTTTCGCAGCCCCCAGACGAGGTAAGGCAGGTCCTTGGGATAATGGGAGATAATCAGGTCAAGCTTCTTTTCAGCCGTCAGCCTGCGGACGGCGGCTAAGAGTTTTAGGCGGCTTGGTACGGTGAAGAGGTTCGGCGTTTCGTGCCGTTTTTCGGCAAGGGGGGTTCCGGCCCGGGCCAAAAGATAGGCTTCCTTCCCCTCGGTAAGCCAGAAATTATGCCAGTCCAAGGGGACTTTTTCCAATCCCCCCCAGCTGGCGGAAGTCAAAACCTGCAGGATTCTCAAATGAAAAAAAGAAAGGCAACCGAGACGATCAGGATGTAAACGAAGAAAATCAAAAGCTCGTAGCCCAGAATTTCCTTGAATTCCACTTTGGCCACGGTCAAAAGGGGAATGGCCCAAAAGGGTTGAATCAAATCGGTGGCCATATCCCCCCAGGCGTAGGAGGTCACGACCTTGGCGGTCGGCACCCCCAGGCCCTGGGCGGCCTCCAACAAATAGGGGGCCTCGATGGCCCATTTGGAGCCGCCGGAGGGGACGAAGTAGTTTACCAACCCGGAATACCAGTAAACCAAGAGCGGGTAGGTTTTGGCCGAAGAGAGGGAAACGAACCAGTTGCCGACGATTTCCGCCAGGCCGGATTCCTTGATGATGCCGTACATCCCGGCGTAAAAGGGGAACTGGATGATTACTCCGAAGACCAGCTTCCCCCCTTCTTCGGCCGCCCGCCAAAAACTTTGGGGAGAGGAATGCAGGGCCAAGCCCAAAAACAGGAAAATGAAATTGAGCAAGTCGATGTTTAAGCCGGCCTTGTCGGAAACAAAGCGCAACCAGAGCCAAGTCAAAGCGGTCATGGCAAAAAGGAGATTCAAAAGGGGCGTTTTTTCCCACCAGTCGAGCCAGTTCGCCGGTTTTGCCAGCCGGTAACTTTCCCGTCCGGCAAATTCTTCGAGAAGCTGGGGATTCACCGGGCGGCTTTTTTCGGAAGCCGGATGCAGGGCCGGAACGAAAAAGGCCAGAACGAGGGTTACCAACCCGGCTAATATTAAGTTGAAGCTGGAAAAAATCGTTTCGCCGGTCGGAATCAGGCCGATTTTGGATTCCAGGAAATGTCCCGGCGTCGCCACCAGAAGCGGGGCCGAGGCGGAAAGGCCGGCGTGCCAGGTGCAGCCCATTCCCAAATAGGCGGCGGCAACCAGCAAGGGGTAGTCAACGCCGGTTTTCCGGCGGGCTATCTGGCGCACCAAAAGAGCCGAGCCGACCATCGAGAGCCCCCAGTGAAAAAAAGCGAACACCAGCGAGGCCAAAGTCATAACCAAAATCGAGCTTTTGGGGCCTTTGGCCAGGCCGGCCGTTTTTTCCAAAAGGGCGGCGACCGGCGCGGAGGAGGCGACGATGTAGCCGGTCAGAATTATCAGGCACATCTGCATCGCAAAAGGAAGAAGCTTCCAGAAGCCGTTTCCCCAGAATTTAATCGCATCGGCCAAGGAAGTTTGTGCCACGCCCAAAGACAAGACAAAGGTGAACAGGGTCAAAATCAGGGCGATGACGAAAGCGGAGGGGATGAGCCGTTCGCTTACGTTTATAAGCCCGGCGGCGGTTCGGGACAGGATTTTCATCCGCTAATTCGGGCGGGGATGCGCGGCAAAGAAGGATTCGTAATTTTTTTTCAGAAAAGAGAGGCTTTCTTCCACCGAGAAGATTGAGGATTTCAGAACGGCCTGTGCTTTTTCGGTTCTCACTCCGCCCAAAAGGGGGCGGGGGGCAGGCTGCTTCAACGAAGCCGTGTCAACCGGGTCGATTAGCTCGTGGTCGTAGTTGAAAAAGCGGGCGATGCGCATCGCGAAATCGTAGCGGGATAAATAAGTTTTCCCGGCCAGATTCAAAACACCTTCCAATTTTTTTTCCACCGCTTCTTTCACCAAGGCGGCCAGATTGTCGGCCAGAGTCGGGTTATTGTACTGGTCGGATACGATTTTGACCGGTCGCGCGGCCGAAAGCTCCCCCACTAGCCACATAAAAAAATTCGGTTTGGAAGCCTCTTCGTGGATGCCGAAAAGGACGTTGGTGCGCACCACCAGGTGGCGGCAGCCGACCCGCACCACTTTTTCCTCCCCCCAGTATTTGGTTTTGGCGTAATAGCCGAGCGGGTTGGGGCGGGCTTCCTCGGAGTAGGGGCCGGCTTTGCCATCGAAGATGTAGTCGGTGGAGAAATGAACCAAGAAGCTGCCGTTCCGCTTGACCTGTTGAGCCAAAAACCCGACCGCTTCGGCGTTGACCTGATAGGCGGCGGCCCGCTCGGATTCGGCTTGGTCGACCTTTGAATAGGCGGCGCAATTTATCACCACCTCCGGTTTGAAGTCCGAAAGCAAGGCGGTGACAGCGCCGAAATCGGCGATATTCAAAACTCCGGCGGGAGGGTCAAAAGTCCAGTTTTCCTTGGGAGAATTAAAGGTGGCCAGAACCTCGTGGCCGGGGTCTTGGGCGAAAAGCCGGGCGATTTTGAGTCCCAAAAGTCCCAAAGCCCCGGTGACCAAGACGCGGCTCATTTGCTTCGCTTGGTTCGGTACTCGAAAACTCTTCGCCCCGCTTCCGCCAAAGCCCCAATCGACTCTCCGGCGTCGGCCCAGAACCCCTTCAGGACCGAATAGGTCATCGTTCCTTTGCCGATGTAGGCGTTGTTGATGTCGGTCACTTCCAGTTCCCCGCGGGCGGAGGGTTTCAAGGTCTTGACGATGTCAAAAACCTCGTTGTCGTACATATATATTCCGATTACGGCCAAGTCCGATTTCGGCTTTTTGGGTTTTTCGACGATGTTCAAAACCCGGCCGCTTTTGACTTCCGCCACGCCATAGGCCTTTGGGTTTTGCACTTTCTTCAGGAAAATCTTGGCGCCGGAGCGCTGGCGTTTGAAGGCCTCCACCTCATCCTGGATGGATTCAAATATCAGGTTGTCCCCCAGCATCACCAAAACCTTTTCCCCTTCGGCGAAATGCTCCGCCAGCCCAATCGCCTCGGCAATGCCTCCTTCTTTTTCCTGGTAGGTGTAGTTCAGATGTTTAAGCCCGAAAGCCCGGCCGTTCCCCAAAAGCCGCAAAAAATCGCCGGCGGAGTTGCCGCCGGTGACGATAAGAATGTCCTTAATGCTTGCCTCCACCAGGGTTTGGATGGGATAAAAAATCATCGGCTGGTCGAAAACCGGCAACAGATGCTTGTTGGTGATTTTGGTCAAAGGAAAAAGCCGGGTTCCCAGCCCGCCGGCCAAAATAACACCTTTCATTTTCTGCTCAGTACTCCCTTACCCATTCCGGTTTGGCTTAATTGACCCAAAAAGCAAGGGGCGGGCTGGCAACCCGCCCCTGAATATTGATGGAAAACTACTTTTTTTCCGGCTTTTTCTCTTCCTTCTTCTCGGTTTTGGCCGGCTCGGCTGGTTTCTTTTCTCCCTTGGCTTCCGCCGCTGGTTTCTTTTCTTTGCCTTTGGCTTCGGCCCCTTCCTCCGCTTCCTCCCCCTCTTCCGGCTTGCGCTCGGTTATCACTTCCGGCTCGGCCACTTCGGCGGCGGCTTCCAACTCCCCTTCCTTGATTATGGTGGGGGGCACCACGGAGGCGACCGAAAGGTCGGGGTCAACCAAAATCTGGATGCCCTCGGCCAGCTTCAAATCCCGCACGTGGACGGAGTCTCCGATTTTCAACAAGGAGACGTCAACATCGATATGCTGGGGTATTTCGGTCGGCAGGCAGGAGATTTCCAGCTCGCGGAAGGTGTGCTGCAAAATGCCGCCGGTCTCCTTCACCCCCACCGGGGGGGTGCCGACGAGATGCACGGGGACTTTGACGGAAATTTTTTTGGCCAGCGAGACATGCTGGAAATCGACGTGGAGAATTTTCCCCCAGACCGGTTCCCGCTGGATTTCCCGAATGAGGGTCTTTTTGGTTTCCTTCCCTCCGTTTACGATTTCAAGGTTGATTAAAACGTTTTCGCCGCGGATGGAATGGTAGAGGTTTTCAAACTCGTGGGCGTTGAAAACCACCGGGGTGGATTTTCCCTCCCCGTACACGACCCCGGGAAGAAGCCCCTGGGCGCGTATTTTTTTGGTTTTTTCCTTGCCCGCTTCCTTGCGGGCCTGAACTTTAAACATTACTTCCTTCATTGTGCACTCCTTTACCTTTACCGGCTCAAACTCGGGTTCGGACTAATAGCAACAAAAAGGGGTGTACAACCAGGCACCCCCTTCTTTCTGCGAAGCATTTAAGATAATACATCTAACCTAATCAAACAAGGAGGAAACCGACTCTCCCCGGGAGATGCGCAGAATGGTCTCGCCGAAAAGCGCAGCCGAGGTGAGCACTTCGAGGTTGCGGGGGAGTTTTTTTTTGGACAAATCGATGGTGTCGGCCACCACGAACTTTTTAATTTTGGATTTGGCTATCCGCTCAAGGGCCGGGCCGGAGAGGACCGGGTGGGTGGCGCAGGCGTAAACCGATTGGGCCCCTTTTTGGGCCAGGACCTCGGCCGCCTGCACGATGGTGCCGGCAGTGTCCACCATATCGTCCCGGATGATGACCGTTTTCCCCTCCACCTCGCCGATGATGTTCAAAATCTCGGCCTGGTTGGCCTGGGGGCGGCGCTTGTCGATAATCGCCAGGCCGGCATCCAGTTTCTTGGCGAAGGCGCGGGCGATTCGGATGGCGCCGACGTCGGGCGAAATCACCACCGGGTTGGGCAATTTCAGTTCGAGAAAGTAGCGGTTGAAAATGGTGGAAGCATAGAGGTGGTCGGAGGGAATGTCGAAAAAACCCTGAATCTGGGAGGCGTGCAAGTCCATCGTGATTACCCGGTTGGCCCCGGCGATGGTTATCAAATTGGCGACCAACTTGGCGGTGATGGCCACGCGGGGCTGGTCCTTGCGGTCCTGCCGGGAATAGCCGTAGTAGGGAATGACCGCCGTTATGGTGGCGGCGGAGGCCCGCCGGCTGGCCTCGATTAAAATCAGAAGCTCCATCAAGTTTTCGGCCGGGGAGTTGGTGGGCTGGATGATGAAAACGTCGCCGCCGCGGACGTTTTCGTTAATCTGGACGAAGATTTCCCCGTCCGAAAAGCGGGAGACTTCGCAGGCGGCCAGCGGCAGCCCCAAAAAATCGGCGATTTTTTCCGCCAGCTGACGGTTGGCCGTTCCGGTCAATAGTTTCAAGCGGTTGCTCATCGGCGCTTTCCCAAAGGGCGGAAAATATAATAAAAATCGGGGCAAATGCTACGGTTTTGTGCCGGACGACTATATTCCGTCCCGATGGCATCCTTCTCCGATACAAAAAAGTTCCGACAAGCTCTTTTGGTCTGGTATAAAAAGAATCGCCGCCGGCTTCCCTGGCAGGATGGGGTCGGGCACTTAAGCAAAAAAGAACGGGATTATCGGGTTTTTATTTCGGAAATAATGTTGCAGCAAACCCGCTTGGACCAAGCCCTCCCCTATTACGAACGTTGGACAAGAAGTGTCCCCTCTTTTGAGGCGCTGGCAAAAGCCCCCATGCAGAAACTTTTGAAGCTGTGGGAGGGATTGGGATATTACGCCCGGGTGAGGCATTTAAAGAAAGCGGCCCAACTTATCGTCCGCAAACATCGCGGCGAAATTCCGCCCGATTACGCAAAGATTCGCGCCCTGCCGGGAGTGGGGAATTACACGGCGGCGGCTCTGGCCAGCTTTATTCACCGCCAGCCCTATCTGGCCGTTGACGGCAACGTCTTTCGGGTGCTGTCTCGGATTTTGGCAAGGCCGTTCCGGTTCTCAAGACAGCTGGACAGGAAAAGACTTTCGGAGGCAGCATCCCGGCTTCTTGACCCGAGTCAACCGGGAGAGTTTAACCGGGCCCTGATGCGTCTGGGGGTGCTGGTATGCCTCCCCAAAAATCCAAAATGCTCTCTTTGTCCGGTGCGCTTCTTTTGCAGGGCCTATAAAAGGGGGGATGTCAGCAAATATCCGCTGCCCCGGCGGAAGTTGAGGCCGCCACACTTTCAAATTGCGGCCGGAATTGTCTGGAAGGAGGGTAAAATTCTGATTGCCCAAAGGAAACCGAACGGGCTTTTGGGGGGATTATGGGAGTTTCCGGGCGGGAAATGGAAGAAAGGGGAAACCTTGGCGGAAGCCTGCCGCCGGGAAGTGAAAGAAGAAACCGGCATCAGGGTGAAGGTTGGCCCGCTGGCCCAAAGAATCCGGCACAGCTATTCCCATTTTTCCATCACCCTTTCGATTTTTCAATGCCAATACCAAAACGGAACGCCGCGGCCTTTGGGATGCCAAAAAATTAAGTGGGTTCGTCCCAAAGAGTTGGTGAAATACCCTTTCCCGAGAGCCAATCAGAAAATCGTGCCGCTTTTGGCGGCCGGAAAGCTTTTGCCCTAACTAAAGAGCCACCAGGCAATCAGAGCAAGCACCAGGGCCAAAAGGAAAGAGGCCAATATTATCAGCTCGGAGCGGTGCTGGAAGAACCGGGCGACGGCATCGTCCGGCAGTTTTTCAATTCCCGTATCCAAGTTGCGCGCCCGGCGCAAGCCCAAAAATACTCACGTGCAGAAACGGGCCTGGGCCACCCCCAGCGAGCCCAAAAAGAGAAAAATGAAGAGCAGGCCGTAGGCGGCATTTGGCTCGCTCGCAAACACGAAGGCAACCAGCAAGATGGCGGAAAAACCCAAGCCAAAGAGGCCCACAAGGAGGCGTTTTTGAATCTCTTTCGGGCCGATGTTGCAAAGCTCCCCCATATTCAGGCCCGGGCCGGAACGTAGGCAGATTTCAACTCATCCTCCTTCGCACTATTCATCTCTTTTCACATTCCTCTTGTTTTTCCGGATTGTTCCCAACAAATGGTTGACGGAAAGTTATAAAAAAAGATAAGGAGAAAATCAAGCGAAAAATCGGATGGAAAAAATCCCGGATATATGGTTTTTGGCCCATACAACTGGGGGGCTTTTCCCATAAAAAAAGGCAAAATTTTGTTTTCAAAACGGCTTTCAGTTTGCTTGTATCCGGGCAACCGCAAGAGAAACAACGGGTTGTGCTTTGAGGGAAAATTTTTCCTTCCCGCATATCGTTTGCGGCTACAGGCATTTGGTAAAAGAGGAGGGAAAGAAAAGGTTAGAAAATTGATACAACTTCCCATACACAGCTATTCTTCACCGAAAGGAGTTTTTATGCGACCAGTGCGTAAGTTCTTTGCGCACCTGGCTGGCGGATTGGGTGTAATTGGCATTGCGCTTTTCTTTTTGGTTTTCAGCTGCAGCCAAAAACTGCCCACTACCCCCATTACCAGCCAGGCGCCGAACCCGACGGCAGGGGCGGTTCCCGCCGGCACCATGGCCAGTCTGTCGGTCGGGGGGAACCTGCTGGGAAACACCGTCGGCAAATTGATTGGATGGCTGGGGGGTGTTTTGGCCATTCCGGTTGAGAACACGACCAAAACCTCGCTTTTGACCGTTCAACCGGGGAGCTTGCTGCAGTCCGTCTACGTCACGGCGTCGGCCCGCTTTGATTCTTACAAGAAGGCCACCTTCTACGACTTTGGCCCGGACGGTTTGCAATTCCTGAAGCCGGCTTTGCTTTCGCACCGGGCCCAGGAGCCGAACGGCACGGCTCTTTACCTGTGGTATTTCAACCCGACCTCCAAGCAGTGGGAAAAGGCTGGTTCGGCCACCGTCATCGCCGGCACGGCTACTTTCTCCATCCTTCACTTTTCCAAGTGGGCGGTCAGCGAGGACGGGGATGGCTTAGGTTCGGGGGGGCAGCAGTAAGATTCTTCGATTCAAGTCCAACGGCCTCGGTTTGTGCCGAGGCCGTTTTTATTTGGCCGCAAAATTCCGGGTTCAGATTTCGTCCGAGCGGGGGTATTGTTTTTTGACCACCAAAGGCCAGGCGTCCCGAATGACCGGGAGGGCTCGGAGCAGGCACAGGATTACCGTCACGTAAGCCAACAGGTCGCCGATGAACACGGTGGAGCGGAAGGCCCATTGCGGCAAAAGGAACAACCCTTCCGCCGCGGCGGCAACGAAAGTCAAAATAAGCCCGAGCCAGATGAAAACCGCCGCTTTGGCGAAACCATACAACGCGCGCGAGAACGGGCTGGCGACCAGAAATTTGGTAAGCGGTGATTTCATCATCGTATCCGGTCCGAAGGCGGTTTTCCCCTCGGCAAAGGCGGCCGCCCGCAGGCTGTCGACGATGAAACTCCGGGAAATCACCGCCAACGGCATCCAGAGCGGCACCATATTGACGACCGCAAAATAAATCCAGAAGGCGTTTTCCACGATGCGGTCGCCGGTGATGTCCAGAAGCGCCCCGAGCTTGGAGGCAATTCCCAGCTTGCGGGCCACATAGCCATCCCAGGCATCCATCCAGATGACGGCGGCAACTAAAAGGGTAGCCAAAAGGTTTCCCCAGAAGCTTGCGCCGAAGAGGGCGATGGCTAAAAAGGCCAGCGTGATTCGGGCCAGGGTGATAATATTGGCCTGCATATTTTTACCTCGTTTCTCCGCCGGTTGGGAAAGCGGTGGTTTTCGGATACCAACGTTTTACGAGCACGGATGAAAATAAGAAGGCCGCAGCTCCAATGGCAAGCCCGGCTGCGCCGTCCACGAAGTAATGATAGCGGCCGTAAACCGTGGAGAAAAATAGCAAAGCAAACCAGATGACGCTGCCCCAAAAGATTTTTTTGTCCGTTCGGGCGGCGCTGAGGAGGAGGGCCGTGGCGGCGGACAGGTGGGTGGAGGGAAAGCAGCCGCCGGTGATGGCGCCCTTGTGGTGCAGGTAGTCGTTTAGTTGGCGGAAAATCCACTTCCCCTCGATTAACATCGTCTGGTGGCCGGCCAAAGTTTTCCAGGGGCCTTCGGCCGGAACCAGAGGGAAAATAAGGTATCCCAGATAAAGAGCCAGAAGATAATGGGCGGCGAAGGTCTGGAAATTTCTTTCCGACTGCTTGAGGTAAATCCACAGTCCGAAGAGCGGAATGAAGTAGTAGGTGAAGTAAATAAACTCAAAAAACTCGGTCACATATGGATTCGTGATTTTCTCTAAAACCACGGTTGGATGCCCCCCCAAAAGCTTGAAATCCGCCGCTATCAACCATCCGTTTTTCCATTCGGGATGAATCAAATGCACGAAATTCTCCGCTTCCCAGAACAAAAAAGTTACCAGAAGAAACGGATACCAGTGGCGGAAAAACTTGAATGCCGGACTTGTCCACTGAATGCTTGCTACGAAAAGAATGGAAGAAGCAATGCCAAAATGCAGGAGCAAAAAACGCCACCAGCCGGAGAGGTTGGCGTGGAGAATCAGAATCAAAATCGAGATAACCGCTATATATCCAAGTGTGGCAACATCAGCTGGAAGTAAAAAGATTCGCTTTGGCGGCACGAGTGAGAATATGCCTTGAACGGAACTTTTGGGCAATTCTTTAAAACCTCTCCCCTAACCCCTCCCCGATGAGAGGGGGGCAGAGGTCAGGTCAAATTTCCCCGATATAAAAAACCGCCCCGATTTCTCGGGGCGGCTGTGGGGAGGTGATACCGAAAAACCGGCTCTCGCGAGCGGGCAATGTCTTCAGTTCAAATACGCGCGCAATGCCTTGGAGCGGGAGGCGTGCCGCAGCCGGCGAATCGCTTTCTCCTTAATCTGGCGCACCCGCTCGCGGGTCAAGTTAAAGCGGGCGCCGATTTCCTCCAGCGTCAGGGCCTTTTCGTGGTTCAGCCCGAAGTAGAGATTGATGACCTCCGCTTCGCGCGGCGTCAGCGTGTCCAAAGCCTTTTCGATTTCCGAGCGCAGGGAATCCCGCAACAGCTCTTCGTCCGGGGAGGGCTGATTGTCGTCCTCCAAAACGTCAATCAGCGAATTGTCCTCCGAGGTGGAAAAGGGAGCATCCAACGAGAGGTGCGAATTGGAGATTTTCAAGGTGTCGGAAACCTCCCCTTCAGTCAGCGACAGCTCGCTGGCAATCTCGTCCGCCGAAGGGTCGCGCCCAAGCTCCTGCTCCAGGGCGGCGGAAACCTTCCCGATTTTGTGCAGAGTGCCGACCCGGTTTAAGGGGAGGCGGACGATGCGGGACTGTTCGGCCAACGCCTGCAAAATCGCCTGGCGAATCCACCAGACGGCGTAAGAGATGAACTTGAAGCCGCGGGTTTCGTCGAACCGCTTGGCCGCCTTGATAAGCCCGATGTTCCCCTCGTTAATCAAATCGGCCAGGGAAAGCCCCTGGTTCTGGTACTGCTTGGCCACCGAGACCACGAAGCGCAAATTGGCCTTGGTCAACTTTTCCAAAGCCTCCTGGTCGCCGGCCCGGATAAGCTTGGCCAAGGTCACTTCCTCGGCGGCGGTGATGAGCGGGGTTTCGCCGATTTCCTTCAGATACAAATCGAGCGAGCGGTCCTCGTCCCGGTATTTTTTCGACTGTCGCGCCATTACTTGGTGTTCTCCTCACTAAAATTACGATACCGGCCGAAAACCGGCTCCAACCCCTGGAATTTTTTGAACCAAATTTCCGACCGCATGGCTCCTACCCGCCGGCCCGGATGGCCACGTAAACCGGCTGGGAGTCCAAGTCGTGCACCAGGAGCGAAACCGGTTTTTCCCGGCCGACCGTCTTCAGCGCCTGACGAAACTCGGCCTCCGAGCGCACCGGCTGGTTGTTCACTTCCGAAATGATAAAACCCGGTTCGATTCCCTTCTGTTCGGCCGGGCTGCTCGGCTCCACCTCCACCACGATTAAGCCCGGGTTGAACTCCACGCCGAAGCGCTCGCACAGCTCCGGCGAACTGGTGCGCACGTGGACGCCGACCACCGGATCCGCGGTAACCGGGGGTTGGCGTTCTTCTGCTCGCGAGACCAACGAGGCGTTCCGCTCCGCCAGCCGAACGTTGAGCCTGATAATCTTTCCCTCCCGGAAAACTTCCACCGGCACCGCTTTTCCCGGTCCGGCCGAGGCGACCCAGAAACGCAACTGGGTCAAATCGGCAACTTTCTTGCCGTCAAACTTGAGAATGACGTCCCCCTGTTTGAGTCCCGCCGCCGCGGCCGGGCCATCCGGCAAAACTTCGCTAAGAATGACTCCTTCGGTTGATTTCAACCCGTACGAATCAGCCAGGTCCTTGGAAAGGTCCTGCAGGTAAACACCGAGCCATCCCCGGGAGACTCGGCCCGTGCGCATTAAATCCGGCAAAACCTCTTTGACCATATTTATAGGGATGGCAAAGCCGATTCCCACATTGCCGCCCGAGGGGGAGGCGATGGCGGAATTAATGCCAATCACCTGGCCGTGGATGTCCACCAGCGGGCCGCCGGAGTTCCCCTGGTTGATGGCGGCATCGGTCTGAATGTAATCCTGATAGGCGGGGGTCTCGTCCCGGCCGAATTGCAAATTGGAGCGCCCCTTGGCGGAGACCACGCCGACGGTCACCGTCCGGTCCAGCTCTTCCTGGGGAAAGGGATTGCCGATGGCCAAAACCCAATCCCCCACCCGCAGGGAATCGGAGTTTCCCAAATCCAAAGCCCAAAGCCGCCGGTCGGCCTCGATTTTCAATACCGCCACGTCGGTCTCCTTGTCGGCCCCCACCAAACGGGCCTTGTAGCGGGACCGGTCGGAAAGAGTAACCCAGATTTCGGTGGCCCCGGCGACGACATGATTGTTGGTCAAAACGTGGCCGTCCGGGCCAAAAACAAAGCCGGAGCCGAGCGAAGTGCTGGGGACCCGACGGCGGTCTCCGAACGGAAACCAGGAATGGTAGCGGCTCAAATCCTCCACTTTTTCGGCGGAGATGTTCACCACCCCGTCCCGAACCCGCTCCACCACCGCCACAAAAGGAGAAGCCACTCCGGGATTGAGGTAGGTGCTCGGCCGTTTTTCCTGGCTAAAACCCCGGTTGGGAAGGTCCAACCCGGTGGCAATGAAGATGCCAACGAGGGTAAAAAACCCGGCGATAAAGAAATAGCTTAGATACCGCTGGTTTTGAATGCGAACCAACTTCATTCCTCCTCCGCGGCTCCGAGTGTTTTCGAGCCGCCCAATCGATTTTTAAGACAAAATTTCAATATATACCAATTTGAATTTGAGTCAAGATTCTTCTTCTAGTTCTTACATTTTTTGGCAAGCCGTTGTACTTCATTGGGTTAATAAAAAGCGCACGGCCCATTTCCAAAATATTATACGCAGGAATTGCGAATTTAGTTGCTGGCAATTATGGCAGAAAAATGACCAGATAACCTTTTCGGGAAGCCGGGCACCGGTACATTTTGGTACCGTCGTTTGGCGCATCTGAGAAATCTTGGAAACCCTTAAACGCCGACAGACCCTTCTGTCCCAAATGACTTGCGAAGTTTTTCTGATCCCGTGTCGCGGATTTCTGTTTCTATTAATAGCGGGGGTTGGATTTGAACCAACGACCTTCGGGTTATGAGCCCGACGAGCTACCGGACTGCTCCACCCCGCGATCGACTCAAATTATACCGGTTTGCCGGGCGCAAGTCAAGAAGAGCACGTCTTACCAAGGCGCCAAAAAGATGTTGACAAAAAAATGACCGGGGTGTAACTTCTTACTTTTGTTGGAAAGAGGTAGCGCGTTCGCCTCGGCTCTGTTTGGTAAAGCGACTGAAAAGTCGAAATAGAAAAACTATAAAAGAATCGGAAGAGTCCGTTTCGCGAGGTTATTAGGGTATGAGAAGTGACCGATTTTTTGGGGGGATGCTTTTTTTTATTTTTCTTCTAACCGAGTCCGGACAGACGGGGGGTTATGCCCTTCCGGGAGTGGGGGCACACGCCAACGGAATGGGGGGGGCCTTTCGGGCTCTGGCCGATGACTGGTCGGCGGCCTACTGGAACCCGGCCGGACTGGCCTTTCAGACCCGCTCGGAGTTTACGTTGGGTGGAATCCTCACCGCCAGCCGGGTAAAATATCTTCCCCGAACGGCCAACGGCGGCTACAACCTCGGATTTGTTTCCGACAGCACCGAAGAACGCTATCCGTTCGACCGGACCGTCCCTTTCGGCACGGGCTCCCTTTTCTTGCGTTTTCCGCAACTCGGGCGGCTTAACGTGGGAGTTGCCGTTTTCACCCCCTATCATTCTTTTTCCGAGTGGGACCTGTTTTCCCTTCCCTATGAGTTTACTGGAGAGACGGAATCGCAGGTTCCCTTTCCTTTTCCCGAAAAAAACTTCAACTCAAACATCCGGGTGGTAGATGTTCACCCCACGGCGGCCCTCTCCCTTCTGGGAGGCAAGCTGGCTTTGGGTGCGGGCCTTTCGGTGGCCCGGGCGGATTGGAATTTTTCCCGGCCGGTCTTGCTCCCGATAGAAGAAAGTTTTCAGTCGTTCTTTGACCAGAGGGATTCCGCCCAGGCCGCCCAGGTGGACAGCGCCGAGCGGGTTTTCGAGAACAATCCAAACCTGATAAGCTATCCGCAGGAAAACGTGGTGACAATGGTGCGGCTGGGTTTGGGGCAATGGGGAGTGGGGGGAAATTTGGGCCTGCTTTTTAAGCCCACGGAGAAACTTTCCATCGGGCTCTCCTACCGGTCCCCTATACGGTTCAAGCTTAAAGGAGACTACCACCAACAGTTTTATTTTCCCTTCAACGAGTCCAAGTTAAATTATTTTCCCACCAGCGACCAGACTTTGGACGGATTTCGCTTCATCTTCAGCGGGCAGGGAAAAGACCTTTTTATCGGTTCCAACGCCACCCGGTTCACCTTGGAACTTCCGCAGGATTTTGGGGCCGGCCTGGCGTTCTCTCCGAGCGAGCACTGGACGGTTGCGGCCGATTTTAGCTGGTTTAACTGGAAGGTGATGGACAGCATACCGGTTACCTTTGAGGATACCTCGCAGGTCTCGAAACTGGGATATCCGACCTTTAGGTTCGGCTGGAAAAACACGATTCGCGTCTCGGCGGGGGCCCGGTATAATTTCAAAGACCGCTGGGTCTTCCGGGTGGGCTGGTTCTTCGACCAGTCCCCCATACCGGATTCCTCCTTCAACCCCCTTTTTTTGGACGTGGGGGACAAACATTCCTTTAATCTTGGAGTGGCTTATTTGATAGGGAGATGGGAGATGAACTATAATTTTGAGCTTTTGGCTGCTCAAAAGAGAGATTTTTCCCAACTTACCGGACTTTATGTCAACCTGCCGGGGGTTTACAAGGATACCCGCTTTACCTCTTCCGCCTCGGTGACCTATCGCTTCGACATTCAATCTGGGAAGTAGGAGAACAAATGAAAATGCGTCGGGTTAACTTTATTCTTCTGGCCTTATGTTTGGGAACGCTGACTTTAGCCGGCTGCAGCAAAAGAAAAAACCCGGCCAAGCCGGGTTTGCCTCCCCAGGGGCAGGTGGAGGAGCAGCCGTCGGTTCCGTTCGAGGGAACTCTGGATTTGGCCCACAATGCGCTCATTTTAAACGGCCTTCGCCCGGATCCGGACCAGCGGCGGATTCGACTTTATCTACCTCCTGGCTACCAACGCCGAGGGAGCGGTCGTCCTTTCCCCACTCTTTATCTGTTGCATGATTTTGGGCTCTATCCGGACCTAAAAGGCCAACCGGCTTGGAACCAGGGATATTTTAACCTTTATGAACTGGCCTCAATCATGGACCGGCTGATTGCCTCCGGTGAGATTCAACCGATGATTGTGGTGCAGGTCGACTTGGCCAATTACTTTTACGGCGGCAGCTTCTATACCAATTCCACCTCGGCGGCCCGCTACTTTACGGCGGTCGACAGTTTTCTGGTTCACTATGTGGACAGTTTCTATAATACGGTTTTCGGCCGTCGTTCCCGGGCGGTTTCGGGGCATGGGATGGGGGGATACGGGGCTTTGAAGATGGTTTTAATGGGAAATGACACCACCTTCGGTTCGGTTTCCGTTTTGGGCGCCCCTTTAGCCTTTGGCGACTCTGGAACAACGGGAAAAGGATTTCAAAGCCCGGCTTACATCAATGCCCTTTTTACGGAAAACGGGATAACGCCGGGCGACTCGATCCGCTTCCGCAGCGATACCGTTCTTTTCCCAAGCCCTTTGCATACCACCAAGTTGAAGACGAACCTTCTTTTTGCCATGGGGGCGTCTTTTTCTCCGGCGGATACCACTTTTCGTGATTCCATTGATACTCAACCTCCTAAAAATGGCCCCGGGCGCGAAGCACTCTTAGCCCGATACCCGACTTACTTTCAATTCTCCAAAAGTACGCATGACCCCGGTTTCTTTTTTCCCTTTGACTGGAATGGAGTGGTTATCGAGTCGGTCTGGAACCGCTGGATTGACCACGATATCAAGCGGATGCTCGCCAACCCGGCCCGGGCCGGTCGGCTGGACTCCACGCCGCTTTACCTTTCCTGCGGGTTGCAGGATGAGCTGGGGATGCTGGAGCAGAACCGGGACTTTTATCAACGACTTTTGGCCGTGCGGGGAGCTTCCAAACAGGCAGCAAACTTTATTGGAATGGGGCGCGACCAGTTTTACTACGAAGAGTATTCCGGCTACCCGGGCCGGCCGGCGGGACATTCGACTTTCATAGCCGACCAGTTGGTGAAGGTGCTAAAGTTTCATACCCAATTTTTGGATACGGCCAGCGTGCCGTAAGGTGGATTTTTCTGTTGTGAAAAAGCTCCGGCGACCGCCGGAGCTTTTTTATGGCCCGCCTGAAAATTCTTCTTGTTCGGATAAAATGGCCGCCAACATACCGGCAATTTTTTGGTGAGCAGCGGCCGACGGGTGGATGAAATCGTCCGGCAGGTTTTGCCAGACGGAAAGCTCGCCGGACAGGGCCGAATCGGCATCCACCAGAGGGATGTGATGGACCGATGCGAGTTTTCTTATTTCCGCGGCGTACGTTCGGAACGGTTCGTAGAAGGACTCGCGGTACCGTTTCTCCTGGCCGCCCATCCATTCGGGTTTTGGAGCGGGAGGCAGAATCAAAATCGGCTGGATGTCGTGGCTGCGGCTGCGTTCCAACATTTCCTCAAAGTTAGCCCGATACTCCTTTTGGGGTACCCGCGGAAGGCCGGAAGTTTTGGCCGGGGAGGAGAAAATCCGCAAAGAAAAATAGCGTCCCCAGCGGCAGGCCGCCAAACGCGCCAGAAAGTTCTGGAGGGCCAGCACCCTTTGCGGCGGCATTTTCTGCTCGGAGTCGGCAACGCCGTTGGCCGCCGGCAACAAATCGTTCCAGATGTAGGCGACACTTACCACCTGCGGCCGGTATTTTTGCAGAAGTTCGTTCAAAAGCCGTTTTCCCTGAAAGGTGGTGTAACCGGTCTGGGCGCAGTTGTAAACCTCGTAACGGTCCGGCAGGAGTTTTTGCAAGACTTGCGGGTAGGCGCGTTCTTCCGCGACCTGCCAGCCGAAGGTGATGGAATTCCCTAGACAAAGAATCCTCCTTTTGCTTGAAGGTCGATTTTCGGAAAATTCCCGGTCACGGAAACCTCCCGAGTTGGTTCGGTAGCTTCCAGCCACGACAAAATCGCTTTTGATATTCTGGTTGGGGCGCAACCGCCAGAAAAGATTTTTGTCTTTTAGGTAAAATTTGGGGAAATCCATCTCCGGATTGTAAATGAGCCGGAAGCTTGGCGGGCGGGGGGGTTCGGGCAACAGCCGAAAGAAAAGCTCGGCGACTGAAAGCGAGAAAAATACCAGCAAAATCGAGAAAAGGATTTTCTTTCTCGGAGTCAGGTCTGCCACTTAGAAAAGGGAATAAATGAACGGCGCCAAAACCGAGCTTTCCGCAAAGAGAATGAAAAGGGAAAGCAGAGCCAGAAAGGCCATCACCGGAAACAGCCACAGCTTTTTTTCGGTGCGGGCAAAAAACCACAACTCCTTCAAAATTTGTAAACGGTGCGTGTAATCTTTGAACGCCATTTTTAATCCGGTTCCAGAACCCGCTCGGAGGCGGCTTTCACCTCCGAAGTTTTCATTTCCATCTTGTCTAAAAGAAAGGGGGCTAAAACGAGGTAGTCAAGCCCGGAGGAAAGGAAGGTGCGATAGGCATCCTCCGGCGAAGAGACAATCGGCTCCCCCCGGAGATTGAAGGAGGTGTTAAGCAAAACGGGGCAGCCGGTTTTTTTCTCGAACCCGGCAATCATATCGTAGAAAAGCGGGTTTTGCTCCCTCCGAACGGTCTGCAGCCGGGCTGTGCCGTCCACGTGCGTTACGGCCGGAAGGTCGAAGTTTTTCACTGGCGCCGTCAAGAGCATATAGGGAGATTCACCGGCGAGGTCGAAGTGGTTCCGGCATTTTTCGTAGAGCACAGATGGAGCGAAGGGGCGGAAACTTTCCCGGAACTTAATTTTGGCGTTGACGGTATCCTTCATCTCGGCCCGGCGCGGGTCGGCCAGAATGGAGCGGTTCCCCAAAGCCCGCGGGCCGAACTCTTCCCTCCCGGCAAACCAGCCGAGAACTTTGCCTTCCGCCAAAAGGGAGGCCGTTTTGGAAAGCAGGTCGGCTTTTTCATATTTGACCGCCCGAGCGTTTTTTTGCGCCAGAAACTTCTCCACATCCCGGGCGGAGTATTCCGGTCCCCAGAAAGCGTGTGACCAGAGGAAGCGGCGGGGCTTTTTTAAGAAAAGATTCCAGACGGCAAAGGCGGTACCGATCGCCCCGCCGGCGTCCCCCGCGGCCGGCTGGATGAAAAGCCGCTCGAAACCGGCCTCGTCCAAAATTTTCCGGTTGGAGACGCAATTGAGCGCCACCCCCCCGGCCATACAAAGATTTTTCTGTTTGGTTTTCTTCCGCACCGAGCGGGCCAGACGCACCATTATCAAATCGGTCACCTTTTGCAGGGAGGCGGCCAGGTTTTTGTGAAAATCTTCGATGGGTTCTTCCGGTCGGCGCACCGGACGGCCGAAAAGCTTTCCGAACTTTCGGTTGGTCATCGTCAGGCCATAGGGATAGGCGAAGTAATCGAGATTCAGCCGGAAGGTTCCATCCTCTTTCACGTCGATAAGTTTTTTCAGAATGAAATCGTAATACTCCGGCTGGCCGTAGGGGGCCAGGCCCATCACCTTGTATTCGGCGGAGTTGACCTTGAAACCGAGGTAGTAGGTAAAGGCGGAATAAAAAAGCCCCAACGAATGGGGGAAGTCAAGTTCTCCCAAAATTTCAATTTCGTTTCCTTTGCCGATTCCGTAGGTAGTCGTGGCCCACTCGCCGACGGCATCCGCCGTCAAAATGGCCGCCTCGTCAAAGCCGGATACCAGAAACGAAGAAGCGGCGTGGGAGATATGATGTTCGGAAAAAAGAATTTCCCCGTTATAGTCGAGTTTCTTTTTGATCAGCTCCTTCATCCAAAGCTTTTCCTTCAGCCAGACCGGCATAGCCAGCATAAAAGCACGCAAGGAACGGGGAAATGTAGTCGCATGGGCGGTGACGATGCGGTCGAATTTGAGCAGGGGCTTTTCGTAAAAGGCGACGCAGCTCAAATTCTTGGCCGTGATTCCGGCGAAGTTCAGGCAAAAGCGGGCGGCGTTTTCCGGAAAACCGGGGTCGTGCTTTTTGCGGGTGAAGCGCTCCTCCTGTGCGGCGGCGATCAGTTCACCGTCCATGATTAAAGCGGCGGCCGAGTCGTGGTAAAAGCAGGAAAGACCCAAAATGTACATTAGAACTGCCTTTTAAGGCTTTCTGGTTCGGGAACATCGGTGCGGCTTTTCCAAAACGAATCGGCCTTCGATTTCCGCTTTCCCAAAGGGTCTTTGAAAGTCAAAATTATGTAAAGCTTCAAAAGCCCCATTCCAATCAAATAGAAAAGCAGCAAAATCAGCCCCGCCTGCAGTTTTCCCAAATACCGCGGCCCCTTCCAAAAGCCGGCCTTCAGCCGTTCAACGAGATTCATACGGGAAAGTTAAGCAAAAAAAGAGAGGCGGAAAACAAGAAAACAGAATTTGCTCTTGAACAAGAAGAAGAAAATCTTTGACTTATAAAAAATGTTTCACGTGAAACAATTTTTCCGGATTACAAAAAGGCAACTGAAACGGCTTAATTCTTGAATGACATTTTGGACCAGCAACCTCTAGCATATTTTCGAATAGCTGACGAAGTAGTTATATTGGGGGTTCGGCAATGTTTGCCATGGAGATATAAAATGAAGAGAATTCGCAACTTTTCGATAATTGCCCATATCGACCACGGCAAGTCCACCCTGGCGGACCGGCTTTTGGAGGCGACTCATACCCTCGAAGCGCGGGAGATGAAGGAACAGGTGCTGGACAATATGGACCTGGAGCGGGAGCGGGGGATTACCATCAAGGCCCACGCCGTCAAGATGAGCTACCCGGCCAAGGACGGCCAGACCTACATCCTCAATTTAATCGACACCCCCGGCCACGTCGATTTCACCTACGAGGTTTCCCGCTCGCTGGCTTCCTGCGAGGGGGCGATTTTGGTGGTGGATGCCTCGCAGGGAATCGAGGCGCAGACCCTTTCCAACCTCTTTCTGGCGCTGGACAACAATCTGACCATCGTGCCGGTGGTGAACAAAATCGATTTGCCCGGCGCGCAGGTGGAAGAAACCGTTCACCAGCTCTCCGAACTTCTGGGCGTCCAAAAAGAAGAAGTGCTTCTGGCTTCGGCCAAGATGGGAACGGGGATCGAAGAAATTCTTGAGGCGCTGGTCCAGCGCGTGCCGCCGCCGAAAGAAGCGGATGACAAACCGCTGCGGGCTTTGATTTTCGATTCGGTTTTCGACTCCTACCGCGGGGCGATTGCCTACGTCAGGATTTTCGAGGGGAAAGTCAAAAAAGGGGACTGGATCAAGTTTTTCTCCCACGAGCAGAGCTACGAAGTGGACGAAGTCGGCTACCTGAAATTGAAAATGTATCCGGCGGAGGAAATTTCCTCCGGCGAGGTGGGATACATCATCGCCAACGTCAAGCGGGTGGCGGATACCCGCGTCGGCGATACGATTACCCTCGCGCATAACCCCGCGGCGGAGCCGTTGCCCGGCTTCAAGCACGTCAAGCCGATGGTTTTTGCCGGGCTGTATCCCTCCAATTCCGAAAATTACGAGGAACTGCGGGATGCGATGGAAAAGCTGGTGCTGAACGATTCAGCTCTCGTTTACGAGCCGGAATCCTCCAACGCCTTGGGCTTCGGCTTCCGCTGCGGCTTTTTGGGGCTTTTGCATCTCGAAATTATGCAGGAGCGGCTCTCCCGCGAATACAATCTCTCCATCATTTCCACCGTCCCGAACGTGGAATACCGGGTGGTGAAAACCGACCGGCAGGTCGCGCTCGTTGACAATCCCGCCTTCCTGCCGCCGCCGGGGGAAATCGACCATATCGAGGAGCCGTTCGTGCTGGCTCACATCATCACCCCGGCCGAGTTCATCGGCAACGTGATGAAAATTTGCATGGACCGGCGCGGGGTGTATCGCACCACCGAGTATCTGGACTCCAAGCGTGCCCGGCTGGTGTATGAACTGCCGCTGGCGGAAATCATCTTCGATTTCTACGACAAGCTCAAGTCCACCACCAAGGGATACGCCTCGCTGGATTACGAGTTTTTGGAATACAAGGAAGAGCCGCTGGTCAAGCTGGACATCCTGCTCAATAGCGACCCGGTCGATGCCTTAAGCTCCATCGTGCATCGGGAAAAGGCCTACTTTTGGGGGCGGGAGCTGTGCGCCAAGCTGCGCCAGTTGATTCCGCGGCAGCTTTTTGAAGTGGTTATTCAGGCCGCCATCGGCAGCAAGGTGATTGCTCGCGAGACCGTCAAGCCCTTGCGCAAAAACGTAACCGCCAAATGCTACGGCGGGGACATCACCCGAAAGCGCAAGCTTTTGGAGCGCCAAAAGGAGGGGAAAAAGCGGATGAAGCAGGTCGGCACGGTGGAAATCCCGCAGGAGGCGTTTTTGGCGGTTCTGAAAGTGGAGCGGTAGGTTTTTTTCCTTTTAGGGTAGCCCGGAGCCCCTGCTCCGGGGTTATGCGACCGGGCTAATGCTGCGCCTTACATCCAGGGAGAGCGGCCCGGTGCCAAAGTAGGCAATGAGCAAGGCCCCGCCCAGCATCGTAACGTTTTTCATAAACATTATTTGTTGCATCTGCGCCGCCATCGGGTCGGCGAGACCCCAGAACTTGTGCATCATAACCGTCACCGGGACGATAAAGGCCGCCAAAAGCAAGGCGCCCCATCTGGCTTTATATCCCAAGGCAACGCTTAAACCTCCCAAAAGCGCCAAAACCCCGGAAAACGGAACGGCGATGGACGCAAGCGGCACCCCTTGGGAGGCGGCAAACCCAATGGTTGCTTTCGAAAAGTGACCCAATCCCGCAGTGATGAAAATCAATGAAAACAGAATCCTGCCCAACGGAACGATGTAGTTCATATTATTCATCTCCTTCTTTTTTCGGTTTCAATTTGTGGTCAAAAGCCCGTTCTAAAGCCCGGCAACGGCGTCGGTCCGGTTCGCCGGCGCGGCGGCGCTTCGCCGGGCCAGGCTGAGTGCGGCAAGAATGGTGATGAAGACCATGCCGTAGATCGTGGTCAGCACCGAGGTTTCATAGATGTCGCCGGTACGCCACGTCTGTCCCAGGGCGTCGGTCACGGTGGTGCGCTCGCCGGTCAGGAAGGCGATGATGAACGTTGCCGCGGTCGCGGCGTACAGCAACAGGGACTGCACGTGGGATGCGGTGGCTGGCTCGGGCATCGGCGTCGGCTGTGCACCGTAGTAGCGCAGGTACAGCGCGAACAGTTGCAGAAACAAGAAGGTCGTCAGCGACCACCCGAGGAAGTTGACCAGGGGCACGCCGAAGAATCCGCCGCTGTTCTCCCAGATCCAGAGCTTCTGGATGGTGGCGCGGGTGGGATCCATCGACAGATCCCAGACGACCATGGCAAAGGACGCGATCACGGATGTACCGATGGTGGTCAACCAACCCGAACCACGGCGGACCTCTCCGACCAGCAGTGTGGCGATCGTCCACGCCAGGTAGCCGGTGGCCACATAGAAAGGCCCGATCCACAGCGGGACCAGGAAGAGCTTGGGATCCTGGGTGTAGTGGTAGTTTCCAAACGGGAAGCCGGTGAGGATGCTGAGGTTTTCCAGGATGTTGCTGACGACCAGCGTCACCGCGTAAAACGCGAGAATCGCGCGCCAACCGTACCGGCGAGAGCCGTGCAACAGCGTGAACACCGTTTGGGTGACAATGAGCAAAGTGATGCCGATAAGGTAGGGAAGGAGGTGCCTGGACAGCAGCAGAACTAGGTTGAGGCTAGTAGCAATCCACAAGATGGTTGACCCTGATTGCCGGTGATTGGTGGCCATGACTACCTCCGTATTCATCTATTGCCGTCCCTGCCTAACCATAGGTTCAATGCAACTCTATTCGCCCGATGGCGGCAGCGGGGCCGCTCCTTATGAAGTGCCCCGCCGCCAGTCGGTGTGGGTCATCTGACTTGCTTCGACAATTCCGGAGCCGGCGTCGCCTGGAGCCCATCCATTTCTGTTGTTTGTATTTGGCCTTGGCTCTGCTTCAGCCACTCCGGGGTGGGCGTCGCCAATAGCTGCAACTCCCAAGCGAAAGCGACCCCGCTGCCACCGCCGTGCTGCGACAATACCTCGGCAAGAGCCATTGCCGTCTCCTGTCGGGCCCAGTCACGCTGCCACTCGGCCACCACGACCTGCCAGGTGAGCGGCACCACACCGGCCTGAACCATACGGCGCACGGCCATTTCGTGCGCCTCTACGGATACGCCGCCCGAGGCGTCGGTGACGATGTAGACCTCATACCCCTCACCCAGCGCTTGGATTGCCGGCATGGCCAGACAGATCTCGGTATAGAGCGCGGCCATAATCAGTTTTTTTCGGCCGGTCTTCTTCACGGCCTCGACGACGCGGCTGTCTTCCCAGGTATTGATGAAGGTCCGATTGATCGGCTTCTGCTCCGGGAAGACGTCTTGAAGCCCCTTGATTAAAAGACCACCGCGTTCTTCCAAAACTGTGGTCAGGATGGTCGGTACGCCGAACACTTTGGCTGTTTTGGCCAGACCGATAACGTTGTTCACGACCATCGTTGGTTCGTGGCTGTGCAAGTTAGCGAACTGGAACGGCTGATGGTCGATCAGCAGAAGAACGCTGTCTTTGGGCGTCAAAAGCGCCTGAAGTCCTGTCTTGCTCATAGTTTTTCCTCCTTTTTGTTGGTTTTGGTTTAGTTTCATCCTCGCTCACTCGTTTCCCAATAACGGCTATTTCAAAGCGAACGGCCTTGACCTGTGATAAGAAATAAGATTGAACTATATCAAAATATTGACAGAACAGAGCGGTGGGAAAGGGGTCAATATGTTAGTAGATAAGGGCTTGCGCTTCAGGGAGGGATTAAGTATATATTTTGTATGCTCTCCAAAAGCCCGCCTCCGTACGAGGCCTTGCGCTCGTATTTCTCCAATAAAATCGATTTGTCCGAGCAGGAATTTGAGTCCACACGGGCGCTTTTCGTTTTGAAAAAACTGAAGAAAGGGCAGTTTTTACTGCATGAAGGAGAAGTGTGCAAATACACTGCTTTTGTCACCCAAGGTTGTCTGCGCGCCTATACCATTGACGACAAGGGGGAAGAGCACGTGGTGCGGTTTGCGGTCGAGGATTGGTGGATAGAGGACATGCAGAGCTTCCAAACCGGTACGCCGGCTGCATATAACATCGATGCTTTAGAGGATTCCGAAATATTGTTGCTGGATAAACCATCGGCGGAAAGACTTTTGGCCTTGGGCCCAAAAATTGAACATTTTTTCAATTTTCTGTCGCAAAATGCCAGGGCGGCCTTGGAGCGGAGAATTGCAGCATTCTTGTCGATGTCGGCGGAAGAGAAATATCTCGACTTGCTCAAAACCTATCCCAATCTTGCCCAGCGCATCCCCCAGCGCCACATCGCATCCTATTTGGGAATCACGCCGGAGTCTTTGAGCCGCGTTCGCAAAGAGCTTTCCGTGAAAAGATAGCTCCGCTCACCGACTACTTTGTTTTTTGGGGTTGTGGTGCGGAGCCCAAATCCTGGGGGACGGCGCCGATTTGCTGCAGGAACCCCAACCGGTCGGTCTCAATCCAGCTCTCGATGATTTTGCCGTCCCGGAAGTTAAAGATGACCATACCGCGGTTGGTGACATTTTTTCCAGTGGCCGCAAATCCCCTGAACGGACCGGTATGGGTTCCCCGCCAAATCCATCTTACCGCCACCCGGTCCCCCTCCGCAACCAAATCCTCGACCGTCCAGCGGATATCGGGAAACCCCTGCCGGAGCGGCTTAATTGGTTCGGCAAAGGCGGCTGGGCCTTTTTGACCTGAAACGCCCGTGTAATCTTCGGCGACAAAGTGGTTCAGCAAATCGAACTTCCCCGTATTGAGAACCTCTTCGTAAAGCTTGAGTACGGCCTCCTTATTTTTCTCCGGTATTTGGGTGCCAGGCATTTTTATTTCCTTTTTTGAATTATCCGCTCGAGCGGAGTTGTTGTCAGCGAGCTGATTGCCAATCAGCAGCAATGCAACGCTCAATAAAATGCTCGCCATAAATACAAATACCGGTTTCACCTTTTTCCTCCTTTCCCTGTATTCTTTCCTGTTTTCCGCCCCTGCGGTCAATAAGCCCGGCCAAAGCTCGGCGACCGTCCGGCCAATGCCTCCAGATTTTCTCTTTTCGGGCGCAGGTTTTTGGCCAGCATCATCCGCGCTCGGCTGACCCGGGATTTCACCGTGCCGGAAGGGAGGCCGGTGACTTCGGCCACCTCTTCGTAGGAAAGCTCCTCCACTTCGCGCAAGAGAAAGGGGGCTTTGTACTTGGCCGGCAATTTTTCAATCTCTTTTTCCAGCCAAAGGCCCAAAGCCGCCCGGAAAGGCTCTGTGGCCGGCTCTTCGCTCGTTTCCTCAAGGTCTAAAAGCTCCAAAAACTTGACTTTCTTTTTCCGGCGGAGCTGATTCCGGACCAAGTTTAAGGCGATGGTGTATATCCAGGTGGAGAAGCTGAAGGCCGGGTCAAAGTCGTTTTTGTGCTGAAAAACCCGCAGAAAAGTTTCCTGCACCAAATCCTCCGCCTCTTCGCGGGTGCGGACCATCCGAAAAACGAAATTGAAAAGCCGGTTTTTGTACCGGTCCACCAACCGGGTGAAAGCTTCCTCGCTGCCCACCCGTATTTCCTGCAGGAGGGCGTAATCTTCGGCTTTGCGGTCGGCGTCCATTATGGCGGTGGTCATTTTTACTCCTATCCTTCTTTGGGACTTTTTTGGCCCATCGAATATGGCGGCGCCCCTCTGCTGCGGCGTCCTTGGTGCTTAGCGGGTAGTTGCCGCAGTACAGAGGGGCGCCATTTTATCCTTTAATCAGAGAGACAGGGTAAGTCCCCCCTGCCAGGCTACGTCATGCTGGGTCTTGTCGAACCCGTACTCGTCAAATTTATAGACGAAGTCGCGCCCTTCCGCGCGGAAGCCTATCCGCCCAACGCGGTACTCCAAACCGGCGCCAAAATTGCCGGCGAACTTGGTCCAGGTTTCGTCGGAACCCAACTGGTGCAGGCTTACAGCCCCGCCCCCCCCTAAAACATAGGGGGTGAAGGTGCCTGTGCCGGCCTGGATGGGGTAACGCAGGACTACGGCGCCATCATAGTAGAACTTGTTGAACTTTCCCCGGCCGGAAAGACTGGTGGCTCCCCGCAGGCTGTCCTGCGCCCAGCTTCCGCTGGCCCGCAGACCACCGAAGCGGTGCAGCCAGAGGGTGGCGTCGGCGGAGGCGGCCCAGCCGAGCCGCCAGTCAACCGTCGTGCCGCTTTGGTTTAAGTCGGACACTCCCCAATGCCCGCCAAAGGCACCTCCAAAAGTGACCCCTTGATACCCAAACGATGATTGGGCGGAAAGCGGCGAAAACGTGGCAACAACGATTGCCAGAGCGGCAATCAGAACGGGTAGAATGATTCTCGGTTTCATTGCGTTACTCCTCCTTCTTGTAAACGCTGGTTCAATTCTGTCCTCATTCAACTTCAATTTCGACTTCGGTCGTCAATTCAGACCTTTTCCGCCGGGGCCAAAAGCGCTTCCGTTGTCTGTTCTTTCGATGAGGGACGGATAGCTCCTTAACAGCTCCCAAGCGATGACATCGGGCACTTCCATCGGCTCTTTTTTGATGGTTACATAGCCGATGGGAATGCGGAAAATCGAATCACCCCCCTCCCCCGTGTATTTCAGCTTCATTGATTCACCTCCTTGATGCCCCGCAAATGCGATATCTTGTTCTGCTCTCCAGCTTCCTCTCTGTTTAGGCACTCCCATTTCTTCTCCTCTTTTATGGTCATCGCTACAAATACTGACTGACCGTCAGTCATTATTTACATATAAGCATACCTAAAAGTTTCATTTTTTTCAATAAATTTTTCGTTAGAGCGTTACTTTTATCGTAACTTATTGATATTCTTAATATTATCAACAAACCAAAACAAATGCTGTACATAGTAGAAACGGATAAGTGCCAGCTGTTTTGAGCTTCAGCCTGCCACGGTGTATGCTTAAATCGTAATTTGGTCAAATAGGATGGAGCATTAGTCCCGAAAAGGAGAGTAGCGGATGTTTCTTCGGCTTTCCAATTGACATTTTGCTTTTTGCGGAAATTAACTATAATTTCAAGTGTGGATTTAAACGACCAAAACGGGTGTAAAATGCTCCAAAATGACCAGCACCGATAAAGCGGAAAAAGAAACCGGACGGATTGAGGCGTTTAGCGACGGGGTCTTTGCCATCGCCATCACCCTTTTGGTCATCGACCTCAAGGTTTCCCCTCCTTCGGGCTCGGAGGGGCTGGTCTACAAACTATTGGAAGAATGGCCCCGTTTTCTGGCCTTTTTGACCAGCTTTGCCACCATTCTCATCCTCTGGGTGAACCACCACAATCTTTTCAACCACATCGTTCGCTCCAACACCCTTTTTATGTTTTTGAACGGCTCCCTTTTGTTTTGCGTCACTTTTGTGCCGTTTCCCACCTCGCTTGTCGCGGAGTATATGGGAGATACGGGGGAGACCACGGCGATGGTGCTGTACTCGGGAACGATGCTGGCAATGGCCTTCGCCTATAATATTCTCTGGCGCTACGCCTCCCACAAGCACCGCCTGCTGGCCAAAAGCGTCACGGCGGGGCAGGTGAAAAGCATCAACCGGCAATATTTCGTCGGCCCGGTGTTTTACGGGCTGGCTTTCATCCTGGCTTTTGCAAACGTGACCGCCAGCTTGATTTTGATTATTTCGCTGGCCGCGTTCTTCGCCATCACCGCTTCCGTTAGTCGCGAATCGTAGCTCTCTTTCCGTACTAAGCGGCACCAAATTTAACTTCTGAAACACCGCAGAACTGCCGATACAAAGGCAAAAGGAGGGTTTGTGAAAAAGTTCCTGATCGCCATCTTTATCCTGGCCGTCGCCGCGGGGCTGCGAGCCCAGACCACCGCTACCAAACCGAGCACCCCCGCCGCTCCGGCTCAAAACAAACCGGCCGCAGCCAAAACCGGCGCCACCAAGGCCGCCGACATCAAAACCCTTTTATCCTTGACCCAAGCCGGAGAGCTGGCCGTTTCGATGATGCAGGAGATGTTAAATTCCTACCGGCAGAGTTTGCCGAAGGTCCCCGATGAATTCTGGCTCAAATTTGCCAAGAAAATCAAAACCGAGGATTTGGTCGAGATGCTGGTGCCGATTTACGACCGGCATTTGACCCACGCGGACGTGACTTCCTTAATCGAGTTTTTCGAAAGCCCCGTAGGGAAAAAGCTTATTTCCGTTCAGCCGGCCATAATGAAAGAATCGATGCAGGTCGGGCAGGTCTGGGGGGAAAAGCTGGCCAACGAAGTGACCGCCGAACTGCAAAAACAGGGATACCGGTAGAAACCACCATCCGGAATAAAGGGGCCGCTTCTCCGCACAGCCGGGGTTGACGGTCTCTTTTTTTGCCTTATTATGTGAATGCGTTCACAAGAACGTGGAAGCGTATGCCCAGAAACCGCCGCATATCGGAGTCGACCGTCCGCCGGCTTTCGATTTATTACCGGCTTTTGAGCGGATTGGAAAAAGAGGGAGCGCCGACCGTCTCCTCCCGCGAGCTGGCGGAAAAGGAAAAACTGACCCCCGCCCAGGTGCGGAAGGATTTATCCTTTTTCGGCAGCTTCGGCACCCGCGGGCTGGGGTATCCGGTCCGGGAGCTGCGGGAGAAAATCGCCCGGATTTTGGGCTTGAACCGAACCTGGAACGTGGCCGTGGTGGGGGCCGGCAACATCGGCTCGGCTCTGGTTTCCTACAAGGAATTCCAGAAGCAGGGGTTTCTCATCAAGCTTATTTTCGATAACGACCAGCGGAAAATCGGCTCCAGCCATAAGGGGATTCCCGTTTCGGACGTTTCCCACCTTGCGGATGAACTGAAAGCTCACCACATCGACATCGTGGTGATAGCGGTGCCGGGCCCGGCGGCGCAGGGGGTGGCGGAGGAGGCCGTTTCCGCCGGCGTCCGGGCAATTCTCAATTTCGCTCCGGTCAGTTTGAAAATTCCCGCCAGCGTTTCTTTGCGCAACGAGAATATGTCTATGGAGTTGGAACAGCTCTCCTACTTTTTGGTCGGCGGCAACGGTTGAAGCGGGGGAAGGGGGAAAAGAGTGGAGAAATTGTCGATTGAAAGACACCTCACCCCCTGACCCCCTCTCCGATGCGGAGAGGGGGAAAGACCCGGCAGATTCCACCCCGAAGACGAGGTGATTTTGTACAAAAACACCCCCTTCGGCCTCGCGGTCTCGTCCCCCTTGCCAAGGGGGACAAAAAGTAATTTTGGCAAAAACGGCGGGGAAAGAGGGGGGAAATTGAGGGTTTTTTTGAAAAATCGCAAAACAAAAACTGTTGGAAAGTTGTTGCGATTTTAGGGGAAAGTGCAATTTAATACACATCCTTAAACCCAATGCCTTGGAGCGGATTAGAAAATGTGACCAATTATTTTCCGGTCATCGGGTTGAATTTCTTCTACAGCAGGAACTTGCGCCGGGCATTTTTTGAGGGGTTTTTGGGCAGGTAAAGGCGGGGGTGAAAATTTATTGAAAATTTTTTTTAAGGAATTTGTAACCTCCCCTTAATCCCCTCCTTTCTTTCGACAAGCTCAAGACCTTCGGCGTAAGGAGGGGATAGAAAAGGGCGGCCACGGGGAGCCGCCCCTATATGGATTGTTGATTTTTTGGTTAGAAAACGGTAACATTTCCCAATCAAATGTTAAAATCCTACGTTTCCAAAATTTTCAAAACAGGCCAGCGGGGGGATGCCACAGAGGTAAGCTATTATTCCTGCCTTTCGAGTTTGATTAAGGATTACGCGGAATCAGTCGGCAAGAAAGGAATTGAGGTCACGACCCTGCCCAAGAAAACCGAAGGAGGAAATCCGGATTTTCGAGTGTGGGACGGGAAAGAGAAAATTGTTGGCTACCTTGAAGCCAAGGACCCATCCGAATTATATCTGGATCAGATTGAAACGACCGAGCAATTGGAGCGTTATTTAGGCATTTTCCCCAATCTAATTTTGACCAATTTTCACGAATTCCGGCTTTACCGGGACGGCCAGCAAGTAGATCGGGTTTTGATTTCCCGCCCTCTAATTGCCCGCAAGCTAAAGGTCGCCCCTCCCGTTGAAAAGGAAAAAGAATTTTTCCAACTGTTGGAGAAGTTTTTTGCCTTCAGTTTTCCGGCCATCAATGACGCCAAGACCTTGGCGGAGGAGCTGGCGAAACGGACGCGGTTTTTGCGGGATGAAATTATCTCCGAAGAATTAAAGACGGGCAAGGGGCGCATCGCCGGGTTTTATGAGGCGTTCAAGAAGTATTTGATAGGCGGTTTGACCGAGGAGGATTTTGCCGATTTGTATTCGCAGACGATTACCTACGGGCTTTTTGCCGCCCGCACCCGGTCGGAAAACGGATTTAACCGCAGGTCGGCCTTTCATTTGATTCCGCCGACGATTGGAATCCTACGGGACCTTTTCAAGTACATTTCTCTCGAAGACCCGCCGCCGGAGATGGAATGGATTATTGACGACATTTCGCAGATTCTGGCAGCCACGGACGTGAAAAACATTCTCCACCGGTTTTTCCGCGAAGGCAAAGGAAAAGATCCAATTATCCATTTCTACGAAACGTTTCTGGCGGAATATGACCCGGAAACGAGGGAACGGCGCGGGGTTTATTACACGCCGGAGCCGGTGGTTGGCTACATCGTGCGGTCTTTGCACCAAATTTTAAAAGAAGAATTCAACCGGCCGGATGGGTTTGCCAGCACTTCCGTCACCGTTTTGGACCCGGCGGCGGGGACTTTGACCTTTTTGGCGGAGGCGGCCAAGCTGGCCGTGGATGAGTTTGTTTCCAAATACGGCGAAGGAAGCACGGAAGGGTTTATCAAAGAGCATATTTTGCAGGATTTTTACGCCTTTGAATTGATTATGGCACCGTATGCCGTTGGGCATTTGAAGATGGGATTTCTTTTGGAGGAATTGGGCTACAAGTTGAAAAAGGACGACCGGTTCAAACTGTATTTTGCCGTGCCCCACTTAAGATTTGGACAGGTATAATTGGTCAAGGAGGTTAAATGGAGACAGCGACGATGCCTGTTCAGATCCGGAAGGTTTCGGGTAG